>CAYWGJ010000319.1:0-1520 GCA_964457835.1 uncultured Anaerolineaceae bacterium | reverse complement strand
CACATCCCCGCCGCGCGCTGGGCCTGCACCCGTGCGGCGGGGATGTGCGTCATGGCGCGGGTGTTGGTGGCCGACCCCACCCGGATGTACACGTCGGCATCTTCGTAGTACTTCTGGCTGGCCGGGTTCACCCAGGCGAGCTGCTCGTCTTTGGCATGGCGCAGAAAGCTGCGGGTCATGGCGTCATCGCTGAGCATCAGGTGCGGGTGGCCGCCCGCCTTCACGACCGACTCAAATACGGCGCGCAGGGCAGGCAGCGCGGACACATCGCCTAGAATGCCGACCCAATCCCCCGGCTGAACCTCGGTGCTGTAGTGCACCAGCACGTCGGCCAGGCGCTGTACGCGGATGTCTTGCAGCATGGTGTTTTATCCTCATAAGTGCATACCGATCAACGCACGCGATTGTATCAGCCGACTGACCCGCCCACAATGACCACCGAATGCGTTATGATCTAGGTGCTGTCAAAACGCGCACCTTTTATTTCAATAGACCTGAAAGCGAGCCACACCATGGAACACAGCCCCTTACAAGTCGTCGAACACGGCCCCGTTTACGAGATCACGCTGAACCGTCCCGACAAGCGCAACGCCATTGACTGGGCCACCATGCAGGCCCTGGACGAAGCCTTCAACGCGGTGGAGCGCCGTAGCGACCTGCGCGTCGTGGTGATCCGTGGCGCGGGCGAGAGCTTCAGCGCGGGCATCGACCTCAGCAGCTTTGAGCAGGTAGCCGCCCGCTTCGGTGAAGGCTGGCGCGAGGACCTCTTCCCATTGACACACGCCTATCAAACCGTGCTCAACAAAGTAGAAGCGTGCAGCCTACCTGTGATCGCCCTGATCCACGGCCACTGCATCGGCCTGGGCATGGAGCTGGCGCTGGCTTGTGACTTCCGCGTGGTGGCGGAGGGCAGCGTCCTGATGCTGCCAGAAACCCGCCTCGGTATGATCCCGGACGTAGGCGGCACCACCCGCCTGACCCGTCTGCTAGGTCCTGCCCGCGCCAAAGAGTACATCATGACCGGGCGCGCCTTTGACCTGATTGACGCCGAACGCTGGGGCCTGGTGAACACCGTCGCCGCCGCCGATACCCTAGACGAACGCGCCGGGTTATTGATCGCGGAGCTGGCCGCCGCCGCGCCACTGGCCGTCAGCTACGCTAAGAAAGTAATTGACGGCGCAAGCGATCAAACGCGCGGGATGCAGATGGAAGCCTGGGCACAGAGCATCCTGATGCGCAGCAAGGACTTCGAACGCGGGATGCAGGCCGCCCTCACCCGCGGCACGCCGGAATGGAAAGGGGACTGAATCCCGCAGCAGGCCGCCGTTGTCAGCGCCGCGTTTCCGTACTACGATGCCTCACTGACCCAGGGCCGCAGCGCACCCGTCCGTAGTCCTAGCGGCCTTTACTGGTAGTGAAAAGGCGGTAACTGATGTACGACGAACCCGAAATTAATCCTTTGGAGGACACCCGCCCCACGGTGACCGTGCCCGCTGTGGCCCCCGGCACAGGACGGCGGC
>CAYWGJ010000318.1:0-1528 GCA_964457835.1 uncultured Anaerolineaceae bacterium | reverse complement strand
CCAGCGCCAACAGCAGCACCCCCACGCCGAAGCTCAGCACACCCAGCATCAGCCGCCCTCCCCAGACTCGCCGAAGTCGCCCAAGAATTCGATCTCTGGCTCCAGGTGCACCCCGTGCGCAGACTCCACGGCCATCTGCACCTCGCGGATCAAGCGGTAATAATCCTGTGCGCTGCCCTGGCCGCCCACGTTGACGAAGAAGTTGGCGTGCACCTGTGAGACCTCCACGCCGCCCACGCGCCGCCCCTTGAGTCCGGCGGTCTCGATCAAGCGCCCGGCGTAATCGCCCTCCGGGTTCTTGAAGACGCTGCCCAGGCTGGCCCCACCCGGCTGAGTCGCTTTGCGCTGCGTTTGAAAAGCGTCCATGCGGGCTTGGATGGCGTAGGGTTCGTCATGGGTGAGGATGAAAGTTACCAGCAGCACCAGGTAAGGCGTAGTGTCACCTTGGGCGTGCTGCGGGGGCGCGCGATGCCGCGCCTTCAGTATGGACATGCGGTAGCCGTAATGCAGCTCATCACGTGCGTAGAGCTTCACGCCGCTTGGCTCCAGCACGACGACATCGGCAACGCTGGCGGCCATGTCCGTGCCGTGCGCACCCGCGTTGTTCACCACCGCCCCGCCCACAGTCCCCGGCACGCCGATGGCCCATTCCATGCCGGCTAGGCCCAGGGCCTGACAGCGCCGCGCCAGGTGCGTCAGCGGCACGCCCGCGGTCGCGCTCAGCACGCGCCCGTCATGCCAATCGCCGCTGAGAATTTCGCTGATGCGGTTGACCACCACCAGGCCGCGCAGCCCGCTGTCGGCAATGAGCACATTGGCCGCGCTGCCCAACACCGTCACCGGCAGATTCTGTGCCCAGGCGTGCATCACTACGTCGACCAGCTCGTCATTGTTCTCTTTGGCGATGTACAGCCAGTCTGCTGGGCCGCCCAGCCGCGCCGCCGTGAAGCGAGCCAGGCTCTCGTGCTGTATCAGCCGCCCCGCCAGCTTGGACGCCAGGTCCTTCACCGCGCACCTCGTTCCTCCAGGACGCGCGCTCCGATTTGTGGCGCGTCGCCTGCACTCATTATAACAAGAATGATAGGCCAATGGGAAACGGGGCCTAGGTCCGCCTGGATGCGCGCCGCGCTGGCCGCTAGGTCCCCGCTGTGCACGGCCTGCGGATGGGCGATGCGCGCTGCCACGGACGCCGCCACGCTGCCCACGGACTCGCCCGTGGGGGGTGTCTCGCGCGCTGGATAAATGTCGGTGACAAACACCCGGTCAGCATCCCCGAAGGCCGCCGCGTAGCCGTCCAGCAGGGCCGCCGTCCGGCTGAAGGTGTGCGGCTGCCACAGTGCCCACACGGCTGCATCGGGATAGCGCCGCCGCGCCGCGTCCAGCGTCACGCGGATGGCTGTGGGGTGATGCGCGTAGTCGCTGACCACCGTCAGGCCCTCAGCGCGGCCCATGACTTCAAAGCGCCGCCCGGTCCCCTGGAAGGACGCCAGCGCCGCGCGCGCCCGCGCGCCATCGAAGGGCAGGCCTT
>CAYWGJ010000317.1:0-1537 GCA_964457835.1 uncultured Anaerolineaceae bacterium | reverse complement strand
AGCAAAGACCGCGATGTGCGCCGCCTGGGCTGCCTGGCGCTGGGGGCCATGCGTGACGCGCGTGCCGTAACCTACCTCGCGCCGCACGTCTCTGACCCGGAGCGCGAAGTACAGCTCGCGGCGGGGCTGGCGCTGGGGGCTGTTGGCACCCCAGGGGCCTACGAGACCTTGGTGGAGGTGCTGGCCACCGGCGAGGAACAGCTCCGCCGTGCCATCGCGGAAACCTTCGCTGGCCTGCCCGAAGAGGGCTACCCGATCCTTTGGGACGCGATCAACGAAGGTGACGTGGCCCTGCGACGTGCGGCGGTCTTTGGGCTGCGGCGTGTCCCGACGTCCTGGGCGCTGATCGCCATCTACCGCACCTTCCTGGAGGACGACCAATGGGCGGTGCGCGTGGCCGCGGAGCAGGCCTTCCAGGGTATGAAGACGACTGAGGATGCGCGTCAGATCAAGCCTTACCCACCGGTGGAGGCGATCCCCTGGCTGCGGGATTGGCTGGCCGCACTGGGTGAAGACGCCGCCGAAATCAGCCCGCAGGATGCGCTGCTGGAGATCGCCGCTGATGACAACGACCCGCTGCTGCGTGCCGTGGCCGTGCGTGCCGTGGGGCAGTTGGGGCAGGGCGGCGCGGTGGCCTACCTCTACGAGGGCCTGCTGAACCCCGACGAATACGTGCGCGACAGCGCGCACCGTGCCCTAGCGGACCTGCAAGCACAGATGGGCGCATTGATGCCCGCACCAGCGTAAGAACATACGAAAGGATGTGAGTTTGACCACTGCAACAGTGAAACAAGATGCGCCCGCCGCGCCGCGTGGTCCGGTGGGGGGTGTGCTGCGCACTGTGCGCGTGATCCTCGTTGGCACGCTGAACTTGTATCTGTTGGGGCTGTTGGTCTACTTGGTGCTGCGCCTGCTGGTGCCGCCGGAGCAGTGGTGGATCGCGTTCTTGAACAACTTCACACCTTGGTATTTTCTCCCGCTGATTGCCGTGCTGCCGCTGAGTCTGCTGCTGCGGGCGCGTTGGACGGCGGCGCGGGCGCTGCCTTTCGCGTTGATCGGCCTGCTGTGGTTCGGGCCGCTTTACCTGCCGCCCGCTGTCGCTGATGCTGCTGCCGGGCCGACGCTGCGGGTGCTGACGCATAACCTGCTGGCGAATGGCCGCCCCTATGCGCCGATTATCGCCTGGCTGGATGCGCAGGACGTGGACCTGATTGTGCTGCAAGAGGTGACGCCGGACTTTCCGCCGCTGGTTGATGGCGACTATGTAGGGTGGGATGAGTCGCGGCGCTGGTGGGGCAGCGCGCTGAAGTCGCGCTATCCGGTGCAAACGGTCGAGCGCTTTGTCCTTGGCAGCACCCCGCAGACGCGCGTGGTGATCGACCTGGCGGGGCAGCCGGTGGCCGTGTATGCCATTCACTTGAGTGTGCCGCTGCGTGGGACCCCGCACATTGCGCTGCCTGCGCCCTTTGACCGGCTGCTGGCCTACATCAACCAATACTACGAGACGGCACGTAACGAGGAAATTCGCGCGCTGCTG
>CAYWGJ010000316.1:0-1577 GCA_964457835.1 uncultured Anaerolineaceae bacterium | reverse complement strand
CCCACGTCGTGCGCCAGCCCATCGCTGAACGCTGCGCCGCCGTGGCACTCCCCGCAGCCCTGTGCGCTGAAGACTTCTGCGCCGCGGCTTAGGGTTTCGGCTGAAGCATCGGACGTCAGCGTCGGTCCACGCTGCGCCAACATGTAGACCGTTAGGCTTTCCATGTCCAGCGACATGCTGCTGTGCACGTCAGCGGGCAGCGCGAAGTCATCGATGTCCGCCAGCAGGCCACGCCCCGCTTGGTAGCGCCGCAGCTTGACTTCTAGGTCGGCCAGCTCGTCCCAGGCCCCGGTGTGGGTGTAGGGGGCGGTGGTGTCCAGGCCCAGCAGCAGCGGTGTGTTGATCCGCGCACCGCCGTAACCCTGCCACACCCGCCCGTCGCTCAGCCCGTCGAAATGGCAGGTAGCACAGCTCAACCAGCCGTCCGCGCTCAAGCGTGGATCACGGGCGCTGTGGTAAAGCTGCACGCCGAAGAGGATGTCCGCGTTGGGCGGGTTGACCGTGTTAATCGGGATGTTGTCGCGCCCGCTCAGCGTCACCGCGTCAATGACGTTGACTGTGCCTTCCAGCATGTTGTGGACATACAGCGTGCTGCCATTAGCTGTCAGCAGCACGCCGCGTGGGTTGGCGTTGACGCGCAGGTTCGCCAAGCCGCGTTGTGTTGCCAGGTCCACCACGGATAGGCTGTCGCTGCCGGCGTTGGCGACGTACAGCCGCCGCCGTACCACGTCCACGGCGGCGGCAAAGGGCATGTTGACCGGGCGGTCGGCGGTATCCAGGGCCATGCGCTGCGCCGGGTCCGGCTGCATGGTGGCTAGGTTCACCACGTTGACCACCGGAAAGGCCATGCTGTCAAAGGTCGGGTAGGGGTTGGCACTGTAAAGCCGAGTCTGCGGCAGGAAGGCCAGCCCGCGTTCCGGGTCAATCACCAGCGACTGCGACAGGCTCAGGTCCGTGCCCAGCGTCACCGTTTCCACCAGGCGCAGCGGCGGCAGATGCACCAGGCTCAGCGCGCCGCTCCACAGATGTGTGACGTACAGCAGATCGCCCCACAGCGCGATGCCCGTCGGCGAAGGCGGCGTGTCGATGCGCGCCGTGACCGCCAGCGCGTCCAGGTCCACGCGCAGCACCGCATCCTCGCCTTGCAGCGTGACGTAAGCCGTCCGCTCATCCTGCACCACCACGCCGTAAGGCAGCAGCCCCAGCGGAATCACTGCGCTTTGTGTGGCGGTCGCTAAGTCCACTACGCCCAATGTGCCGTCGCCACGGTTAACCACCAGTGCGCGGCTGTTGTCCAGCGTGACGGCGACGCTGCGCGGGTCGCGGCCTACGGGCACTTCCGCGTCGATCTGCGGCACAAAAGGCGACACAATCGACACCGTATCGTTGAGCATGTTGGCAATTACCAGGGTGCCTTCATTGTTGGCAAAGGCCATGCTGCTGCTGCTCGTCAAGCGGGCGCGGGTATCAGGCAGGCGATAGAGCGCGTCGTCCTGTGCTTGGGCCGGGGCCAAGGTCAGCAGCAGGCCGACCAGGGCTATAACGGACAGGAAACCGCTCAGGCGGGTGTGCTTGTG
>CAYWGJ010000315.1:0-1653 GCA_964457835.1 uncultured Anaerolineaceae bacterium | reverse complement strand
GCTGCCAGTGGTGATCGCCCAGCACATCGCACAGGACTTCGTGCCCTCGCTGATGCACTGGTTCCGCACCCTGACGCCCATGCCCGTGCTGCAAGCCGAAGCCGGACAACTGCCCCAGCCAGGGCACATCTACATCAGCCCGGCCAACACCAGCCTGTACTTCAAAGCGGGCGGCCTGTTCGCACTGGACGACAGCGTGCGCACGGCCTATCAACCCAGCATCGACCGCCTGTTCAGCTCCGCGGCGGCAATCTACGGGTCGCGCGCGCTGGGTGTGCTGCTGACGGGCATGGGGTCGGACGGTGCCGAGGGTCTGCTGGCCCTAGCCCAGAGCGGCGCGGTGACCATCGCCCAGGACGAAGCCACCGCCGCCGTCTACGGAATGCCCAAAGCGGCCGCGGAACTAGGGGCCGCCCGCCAGGTGCTGCCCCTGCTACAGATCACCGCCACCCTAAAAGCCCTTGCACAACGCTGATCGGATGCTGAGAGAAAGGCTCCCGCCATGGACACCCCTTTACCCACTGTGCTGCTCATTGAAGACAGCCCCACCCAGGCCAAAGAGATTGCCGCGCACATGTCCGCCTATGACATCAACGTGCTGGTAGCCGACGACGGCCCACCCGGCCTGCGCCTCGCCAAGTTCCAGCGCGTGGACCTCATCGTGCTGGACATCAACCTGCCGTCCATGGACGGCTTCCAGGTGTGCCGCCGCCTCAAACGCGACGAAGACACCGCCGCCATCCCGGTGATTATGCTCACGTCCGCCGACAACGCCGACGACATGCTGCAAGGCCTGCAAGTCGGCGCGGATGACTACATCCTCAAGGACGACTTCGCCGTGGACAGCCTGCTGATTGCGCTGCGCTCACGAGGCTTGATCCCCCCGGAAGACGCCTAAACTGGAGAAGCATCATGGACCCGACCATTATCCCTGTACACGGCACTTTCGACATTGCACGCGGGCGCGTGCTGCTGCGCTCGCGGATTGCCCAGCAATCCTGGCCCAGCACGCTCAACGTGCGTACCGCCGCCCTGCTCAGCGCCCTGGGTGACCTCATCATCCCGCTGGCTGTCATGGAAAGTGGCTGTCTGTCCATCCGCGCTGATTTCTGCTCGCAAGGGCCAGAAAGCGGTATCAAGGTCTCGTGCCAGCTCCCTTGTGACTGTCTGGACGACGAGCGCATGGCACATATCGTCCCACACCTGGAGCGCGCCAGCGACGACCTGTCCATTGAACGGCAGGACGGCAGCGTGTTCATCATCGCCTACCTGTACGCGCGTTAAATGGGAAAGACCGGGCTAATGACGACTGATTACCTGAGCTTTCGCGTGGGGGGGCAGTGGTACGGCCTGCCTGTGGCAGACGTGATCCGCGTGCTGCACCTGGTGGCCTTGGACGAACTGCCCCGGCCCGCTGCCCCTGACGTGCTGGGCCTGCTGACCCTGGCCGAGCGCGTGATGCCCGTGGTGGACCTGCGCCGCCGATTCCAGGTCAGTGCCGCGCCGCTGGGCCTACAAACGCCCTTAATCGCCCTGGACACCGCTGCCGGGCTGTTGGGCCTCGTTGTGGACGACGTAGACCGCGTGCTGCCCATCCCAGATGCAGCCATCGCCGACTACGGCGGGCGCGAGTCGGCTTACGTGCAGGCCGCC
>CAYWGJ010000314.1:0-1661 GCA_964457835.1 uncultured Anaerolineaceae bacterium | reverse complement strand
GTGGAATTGGTTGCGGTGCTGCGCGACGAAGCCGACGATCATCTGATTGTGCAGATTGACGGCGTGGGCTATCGCTCTTTGGTGGATGCCCCCGAAGCGCGCAAGGCCTTCAGTCGGCTGATGAAGGAGCTGGCGAACACGACGGTCAGCCAGCCTGCGCCGGAGCGACCCGCCCCGCCGGAGCGACCCGCGCGCGCTGAGTCGCTCGACGACCTGCGGGCCGTAGCTGATGCGCCCTTAGACGACGACGAATCCTTGTATGACACCGCCGCGCTGGACGACATCGCGTTGGAAGCGCCGGACCTGGATGCCCTGGTGGACCTGCCGCGTGACGACTTCGCCGAGTGGCGCGACGACTTCAGTGCGGCCAAGCCCGCGCCCAAACCGACGCCCAAGCCACGCGCCGATCAGCCTGCTGCGCCCCCGCCTACGCCCGCGAGCGGGTCGTCCAGCGGCACGACGGTGCGCTCGCGCGGCTTTTTGCGCCAGCCCAAGATTGAGGTGGAGCAGGCCGCGTCCAACTTCAGCGTGGCCGGGGCCATCGAAGCCTTTTTGCAGCAAAAGCTCAGCTTCACTCGCGCTTTCCCGGATCGCAGCATCCATGTGCATGAGGCGGTAGACGGCGGCGTGGCGATCGAAGTGGATGGCGAGATGTTCGGCGCAGTCGGGGACGTCAACGACGCCGAGGTGCGCGCCTTCATCGTGCAGACCATCGAAGAATGGCAGGACTCGCAGTAGCCGCGTGCGTCACTGAAACCGAATCCGTAGAGAGGGGAAGTGCTGCCTGATGCTGCGCGTGCTGAAAGCTGGATTGTGGATTGCGGCGGTGGGCTACGGTCTGCTGACGGCGGTGGGGCTGGCGGGCGTGCTGCTGCTGCGCGTGGACCTGGCCTGGGTGGAGTACGGCAAGTCGGCGGTGCTGCTGACGCTGTGGCCCAGTCCGCTGCTGCTGCTGACGCTGACCCTGCTGCGGCGTTGGCACTTGGCCCTGCTGACGCTGCCCGCCGTCCTGGGGCTGACGCTGTACGTGCTGCCCTATCTGCTGCCCAAAAGCGCCGCGCCGCCGCCCGACGCGCTGACTTTTACTATGCTGAGCTACAACATCCTGGAGCAGTTCGACGGCCTAGACCAAGCCGTGGCCGTGATCCGCGCGGTGGACGCGGACATTGTGCTGCTGCAAGAGCTGAGCGATTACAAGGCGGCAGGCCTTAGTACGCTGCTGCGGGACCTGTATCCCTACAGTGTGCTGCACCCGCAGACCGGGCGCTACAACTATTTCCGTGGTCAGGGGGTTCTCAGTCGTTATCCCATCACTGAGGATGAATACTGGCAGTACGACGACCTGCCCGCGTCACACGGGCATCAGCGGGTCGTCATTGACCTGGACGGGCAGCCACTGGTGATCTATAACGTGCACCCCTGGCCGCCCGTCGGTTGGGTGACAGGCCTGCACTTTTATTTCCTGCCGGAAGAGGACCTGTCGCACCGCGAGACCGTGCGTCGCCTGCTGGCGCGCATCGACGCGGAGCCGCCCGGTACGCCCCTGCTCATGGCCGGTGACTTCAACATGACCGATCAATCCGAGGAATACCGCGCCGTGACCCAGCGCCTGACGGACTCGCTGCGGGCGGTATTCCTCGGATTGATCGGTCATGTTGAAG
>CAYWGJ010000313.1:0-1692 GCA_964457835.1 uncultured Anaerolineaceae bacterium | reverse complement strand
AATTTTTTCGCAGCCTGGACGCGCGCCTGGCAGAGTTCCAGCAGTTTCTGCGCAGCGACGTGATGCAACAGTTCAGCGAGTTCTGGAACCGCCTGTTTGCCCCCATTGACACCGAAGGCCCGGCCAGCGCTGACTACTACGGCGGCGACACCCTGCGCCTGGGCGGGGCCATTCAGCTTGGCGACCAGGAAGTGCTCAGCGTGCGCGTGACGAACGACAGCGGCAGCCCCAACGATGGCCCCACGGGGGGGCGCTATTACTGGCGCTCGCGCGTGTTCGACACCTACGAGCTGGGCGAATGGAGCGCCGGCGCGGCCATCCGCCTCACCACGCCGGACAGCCCACTGGTGCTGCCCCTAGAGCCAGATCAAGCGCGCCGCACCGTGGACCAAGAAGTGACTATCGGCACACGCGCTGCACGCCTGGTTTACGCTGCGCCGCAGGTCTGGCAGGTGGACCTGCCCACCCGCACTTACATGAGCTACATTAACAATTTTGTGGCAGCGGGCAGCGACGACGGCCCCATGAACGTCTCCGCGGTGCGCCCGATGAACGTTTTACAGCGCGGCGAAACCTACCGCGTCAGCAGCTTGCTGAGCAACGCCACCGCCGACCAACTGCGCGCCGTTACTGAGCCGCTGCCTGCCTGGATCATGGCCCACCCACAGTACTTACGCGACTCGCCCAACGTCATCACCGACCCGGTGCGTGACCTCACCACGCAGATCATCGCCGAAGCGGGGGCCGTCACCCAATACGACCGCGCCAAAGCCATCGAACGCTGGCTGCGCGCCAACATCGCCTACAATGAACAAATCCCCGGCCCGCCGCCCGGCCAGGACCCGATTGAGTGGTTCTTGTTTGAGCAAAAAGAGGGCTACTGCAATTATTACGCCACGGCGATGATCGTCATGCTGCGCAGCCAGGGCATCCCATCACGCATGGCCGCCGGTTTCGCCCAGGGTACCTATGACGCCGCCCGCAATGAATACGTAGTGCGGGAGCGTGATGCCCATACCTGGGTCGAGGTCTACTTCCCCGGCTACGGCTGGATCGAGTTTGAGCCGACCAGCGCCCAGGCCCCGCTCACCCGCCAAGGGGACAGCGCCGTGCCGGAGGAACAGGTCAACCCGCTGACGCAGGCTACCCCCACCCTGACACCTACACCCACGCCGCTGCCACCCAGCCCGACGCCGCTGCCCACCGAAACGCCCGACCCGAACGCCCCGCCTACGCCCTTAGGCACCGAAGCGCCGCCTACCCTGACACCCAGTATCACGCCGACGTTTACGCCCACCCCATCGCCGACACCGGTCATCCTGCCCACGCAGCCCGCACCCGTCACGCCGGAGCCGCGCGATCCGCTCGGATTCATCCTGCCCGCGCTCTTGGCCGTGCTGACGCTGCTGGCCTTGATCGTGCTGGTGCTGCTGATCGCGGTCTTCCTGTACTGGTGGTGGGAATGGCGCGGGATGCGCGGCCTCAGCCCGGTCAGCCGCGCCTACGCCCGCCTGGAGCGCTACCTCGCGCTCATCGGCGTGCGCTTCCAGCCACAGCAGACGTCGGAAGAGCGCCGCCGTCAAGCCATGCGCAGCCTGCCCGGTGCCGAGCGCCCGGTGACGGCCATCACGCGCATGTACAGCACCGAGCGCTACGGTTCCCCGCAGGCTAAGGCTGACGAGACACGCCGCA
>CAYWGJ010000312.1:0-1705 GCA_964457835.1 uncultured Anaerolineaceae bacterium | reverse complement strand
TTGAAGAAGGCGAAAAGTGGAAGGGCGTCGCGCCCGCCGACCTGCCGGTGCCGCCGCCCGCCGCCGATGCCTAGGACTCACAGGCCCCCAGCACACACGCACTGGGGGCCTTTCCGTCGGGGAGAACGGGGAGTCTGCTGGTTTAGTACAGCTCTTCCTTGGACTGCACGTCTTCCTCGCTGGGCATCACCAGCCACAGCACCAAGTATAGGACCGGGCCAGCGCCCCCCGCCAGCGTGAACAGCACGAAGGCCAGGCGCACCAGGGTCGAGTCAATGCCGAAGAATACGCCGATGCCGCCGCACACGCCGGCCAGCTTGGAGTCGTGTTCGGAAAGGACCAATCTCTTGCTGCGTTCCATGATGTCTTGTCTCCTGTCTATGTTGTCTATCGCGTCTGCTTTCACTACACTTTACGCAGATGCAGCGTGCCGCGTTGCAGCGGCGGCAGCGTTTTTACAGGCTTTTATGCCGCGCGCACAGCCATTCCCCGCATAGCCACAGGACGCGCTTTCGTGTACACTGAAGCTACCTAATTTCCCAAAATCAACCAAACGAGACCCAACAAGCGCTGGCACAGCGCACAAACCCATGACAACCAATCCACCGCACCACAAACTGCCACCTGACATCCCCGCCCTGAGGCCGGAAGACGAACTCATCAGCGAGCTGGTGGGCCACCCCGACGCCGTGAACGACACCAGCCAAGGCCGCCGCCTGGCCCTGCAAGCCCTCTACGAGATCGACAGCAGCGGCCACAGCATGGGCGATGTGCTCAACGCGCAGATGGCAAGCTATGACCACCCCATGCCGCGCAAGTCCCTCAAGACCATGCGCCGCTTAGTGATCGGCGTCATCGAACAGCGCCCCCTGCTTGACGACATCCTCCAGCGCTTCGCACCAGAGTTCCCGCTGGACCAAGTAGCCGTCGTGGACCGCAACATCCTGCGCATTGCCGTCTTTGAGTTCGCGCTGGCCCGCCGCACACCCGTAGGCGTCGCCATCGACGAAGCTATTGAGCTGAGCAAAATCTTCGGCTCGGACAACTCGCCGCGCTTCATCAACGGCGTGCTGGGGTCCCTGGCTGACGACGCCACCGCGCTGATGGCCCTGGCCGAGGGCGTGATGCCGCCCGCGCCCATCGAGGCTGACGACGACGATGAGGATGAAGACGCGGACACGCTGCTAGACCTAACCGCAGACGACAGCGAAACCGGCGCAGTGCGCGGCCCAGCCTTTGACGATGGCGATCCCCCCACTGCCCCAGAACCCCGCCCTGATCCGACGGAGGACACCCCCCTATGAACATCTTCGGCGTTGGCCCCACCGAACTAGTCGCCATTTTCCTGATTGCCCTGGTGATCGCCGGGCCGAAGCGGATGCTGCGCTGGGCCTACATCATGGGGCAGTGGGTGAGCAAGATACGCCTGCTGTGGGCCGATGTCGTCACCGAGATTCAGCGCGAGGTGGACAAAGCTGGGCTGGACGTGGAAGTCCCGCGCCAGGTGCCCACCCGCCGCAGCCTGGACCAGATGGCGCGCAAGGCCATGACGCCGGTATCGGAGCCGGTGCGCGGTGCCCTGGACGAACTCAAGTTCGCCCGCGACGACGCCGAAAGCGCGCTGCGTGATGCGGCGGACAAACCGGCAGATCGACCCGCAGCAGCGACGCCCCGACCTCACGCGGGCGCGCGAGATTCTGGGCTG
>CAYWGJ010000311.1:0-1708 GCA_964457835.1 uncultured Anaerolineaceae bacterium | reverse complement strand
GGAAGGCCGCGTGCGCATCCGCGTGCGGCAGCGCGGCAGCGAGGTGCACATCACCGTCAGCGACGACGGGCGCGGCTTCGACCTAGACGCCCTGCGCCAGAGCGTCCCGCACCTCGACAGCGCCACCGAAGCCGTCGACGACGACAGCCTCAGCAGCGAAGCGCTGATCCAATGGGCGTTTTTGCCCGGCGTCACCACCACGCGCGAAGTCACGGCACTTTCCGGGCGCGGCGTGGGCCTGGACGTCGTGCGCCGCCAGCTTGAAAGCGTGCAGGGCCGCATCAACGTGGACAACCAGCCCGGCCAGGGCGTCAGCGTGGCGATGACCGTGCCTACTTCGCTGGCGATGACGCGCGTGCTGATCGTGCAGGTTGCCGGGGAACGCTGTGCCCTGCCCCTACTCAGCGTCGAGCGCATCCTCACCGCCCAGGATGCCATCACCCTCGGCGGACGCACCCGGCTCAAGGTCAACGGCAGCACCCTGCCCCTGGTGCCCTTGGCCGCCCTGCTCAACCTGGAAGCCCCCGCCGCGCCGCAGCCGTTGGTGGTGGTCATGGGGGCCGGGGCACAGCGCATCGGCCTGGTGGTCGATGACGTGCTCACCGAGCAAGAGCTGGCCGTCAAACCACTGCAAAAGCCGCTGACGCGCGTGCGCCATGTGGCCGGTGCCGCCCTGATGGGCAGCGGTGACCCGCTCATCGTGCTCAACCCCGCCGACCTAGTGCGCAGCGCCCAGCAGACCCGTGTGCAAGACCTGGGACTGCACCAGGATGACGCGGCCACCGCCGCGCGTGTGGTGCAGGTGCTGGTCGTAGACGACTCGATCACCACGCGCACCCTGGAAAAAAACATCCTGCAAGCCGCCGGCTACGCGGTATTGACAGCGACCGACGGCCTGCAAGCGCTGGAACAGCTCAAACGCGCGCCAGTGGACATCATCGTCAGCGACATTCAAATGCCGCACATGGATGGCATCGCGCTGACACAGGCCATCCGCGACGACGCCGCGCTGCGCGAGCTGCCCGTCATCCTGGTCACATCGCTGGAAAGCCGCGAGGACCGTGAGGCTGGCCTGCAAGCCGGGGCCGATGCCTACATCGTCAAGCGCGGCTTTGACCAGGCCGAACTGCTGGCAACCATCCAGCAGTTGATCTAGCGCACGTCTACTAAAGGAGAAAATGCCATGCTGCAGGTACTTATTGTGGATGACAGCCAAACCGCCCGGATGCTGCTGCGCCATGCCATCGACAGCGCACCGGACATGCAGGTCATCGGCGAAGCCCACGACGGCCAGCAGGGGGTCGAGATGGTGCAGCAGCTCAAACCGGACATCATCCTGATGGACATCTCCATGCCGCGTATGGATGGCATGGAGGCCACGCGGCGCATCATGGGCAGCCTACCTACGCCGATCGTCATGGTCAGCGCCAGCGTGGAAGGCCGCGAGAACGAGGCTGCGTTCCAGGCGATCAAGCTGGGCGCGCTGACCCTGCTGGCAAAGCCTGTCGGCCCTGCGGACCCAGCCTACAGCGCCCAGATCGGGCACCTGGTCAAAACGGTACGCGCGCTGGCCGACGTGCAGGTCATTCACCATAAAGAAACCGCCGCAGCGACGCCGCGCACCACAACCCAACAGGCTGCCGATCTGCTGCGCCAAGCCGCCCCGCAGATCGTGTTGATCGGCGCGTCCACCGGCGGCCCGGCGGCC
>CAYWGJ010000310.1:0-1768 GCA_964457835.1 uncultured Anaerolineaceae bacterium | reverse complement strand
CGTCGGCGTGGAGCTGCGCGGTAAGACCCTGGGCTTGATCGGCTTCGGGCGCATCGGGCAGGCGGTGGCGGTGCGCGCCCAGGCCTTTGAGATGCGCGTGATCGCCCATGATCCCTATCTGCCCGCGGACGTGGCCGCGTCCTTCGGCGTGCCCCTGGTGGACCTCGATACGCTCTACGCTGAGTCCGACTTCATCAGTCTGCACAGCGTCATCACCGACGAAACGCGCGACATGATCTGTACCGAAAGTATCGCCAAGATGAAGGACGGCGTGCGCATCGTGAACGCGGCACGCGGGGCGCTCATCAACGACGTGGACCTGGCCGACGCGATCAAGCGCGGTCAGGTGGCCGGGGCCGCTCTGGACGTCTACGCCCAAGAGCCGCCGCCTTCTGAGCATCCGCTGGTGGGTTTGCAGGGCGTGATCCACACACCGCACCTGGCCGCCAGCACCACCGACGCCCAAGTGAACGTGGGCATTGAAGCCGCCGAACTGTTGATCGACGCGCTGCTGAAGGGCGTCTACAACAACGTCGTGAACCCGGCAGTGCTGGGCTGATCCCCGCCGCCGCACGCATCGCTCCCCCGGTGCACAGCCCGTGCCGGGGGACCACCTGAAGCCATGCCACACAAGGACAGTGCGCACGATGATCCCCATCCGCCTGGAAATGTACAACTTCTTGCCTTACCGCAGCCCGGACCCCCTGCGCTTTGACGGCATCCACCTGGCCTGTTTGACTGGCCCCAATGGCGCGGGTAAGTCTTCGCTGCTGGACGCTATCACCTGGGCGCTGTGGGGGGAGGCCCGCGCCAAGACCGCCGACGCGCTGATCCACCAGGGGCAGGGGCGGATGCGCGTGAGCCTAGACTTCATCCAGGAGGACCTGCGCTACCGCGTCACGCGGGAGCGGCAGGGCGGGCGCAGTGGTAAGGGCAGCCTGAACTTCTTCGTGCTGCCTAATGATGCCGCGCCGCGCCTCATCAACGAGGGCAGCATGAAGGCCACGCAGGAGAAGATCAACCGCCTGCTGCGCCTGGACTACATCACCTTCACCCATTCCGCCTTCCTGAAGCAGGGGCAAGCGGACGCCTTCACCACACAGACGCCCGCTAAGCGAAAAGACATCCTGGCCGCCATCTTGGGCCTGGACCGCTGGAAGGCCTACGAGCAGCGCGCCAAAGACACGGCGCGCGCACTGCGCGACGCACTGCATCAGCTTGAGGGCGAGATGAACGAAATCCGCCGCGAGCTGGACCAGGAACCCGCCCTACGTGCTGAACTGGACTCCGCGCAGCAGCACCTCGCGCGCGTGGAAGCGGACAAGGCCCAGGCTGAAGCCCGCCTGGACGAAGTGCGCGACGCCCCCAATGCCCTGCACCGCGCGCAGGATCAGCGCCAGGAGCGCGCCCAGCGCCGTGACCAACTGGCCCAGGAGTTGACCGATGTCCAGGCCGAGCGCGATGGGCGGGCTGTCCAGGCCGCCGAGTTCGAGTCGCTGCTGCAAGGTGCGGACGACATCGCCGCCGGATACGCCGCCTTGCAGGGTGCCCGCAGCCGCAGCGAGGCCCTCAGCCAGGCCCTGAGCCAGCTTAAGGCCATTGACGACGAAGCGCATGGCCTGCAATCCGCGCTGGACCGCCAAGAGTCCGGGCTGCGTGCGCAGGTCAGCCAGGTAGAAGCGCGCATGGCCGGGCATCAGGCCCGCATCGACGCTGACCCCGCCGCCCAAGCCCAAACCCTGCGCGAAGAGTTGGCCGCACTGGAAGC
>CAYWGJ010000309.1:0-1773 GCA_964457835.1 uncultured Anaerolineaceae bacterium | reverse complement strand
GAATGAGGCGCTGGGGTCAGCGTCCTGTGCATGTGGTCGCGGCGGGGGTGTCCAGGTGGAAGTGCGCGCATACCCGGCCCCGGTCCGGACTCAGCGATAGCGCGTCACGTCCAGAAAATCAGCGGCGGGCAGCAGTAGGTTGTCGCGGCGGAAGTCGAAGAACGCCGCGTTTTCCCAATGTGACCCCTGGCCCCAGCGCGTGTGGCAATCCGTGGACACCCACGCCGGCTCCCAATAGAGCACGCCCAGCCCGCCCCCAGCCCTGACCTGCTGCGTCAAGTCCAGCAGAAAGCGGCGCTGCCCCCACAGGCTCAGCGGGTAGGCATCTAGGCCAGCACCCAACACGTTGTGCGCGCTGTCAGCAGCGGCGGCGGTCCAGGGATAGCCTGTCTCCACGATGAGCACTGGACGGCCAAAGCGCGTGCGCAGGGCGGCCACTTCCACACCGATAGCATCCACCGGCACGTCGCTCCACTGCGGATAATACGACAGGCCAATTACGTCATAGTCGCGGATGCCCGCGCCTGACGCCGCGCTGAACCACCACGCGGCGTGTTCCGGCTGGGCCACATGCAGCACGACCTGCACCGGCACCCCCGACTCCGCGCTGAAATCGCGCAGGGCACGCACACCGGCGTTGACCAACTGCGCCGTGCGCGGCCAGTCTATCGGCGCGTCGCCCGCCACCTTGAGTAGGCCGCTGTTGATCTCGTTGCCCACCTGCACCAGGGACGGGGCCAAGCCCGCCGCGTGCAGCGATGCCATCACGGCGCGCGTGTAAACGTAGACGGCATCCGCCAGCGCGTCCGTATCTGGCAGCGCACGCCAGGCAGCCGGGATCGCCTGCTGGCCGGGGTCCGCCCAAGTATCGGAATAGTGCAGGCTCAGCAGGGTGTGCATCCCGGCAGACCGGGCGCGCTGGAAAGTGCGGTGCAGGTCGTCCAGCGTGCTGTAAGCGGTCCAGTCCGGATCATGCCACAGCCGCGCCCGGACCAGATTAGCACCGCGTTGAGCAAACAGCGTAAACGGGTCACGCGCTTGACCGTCTGCTGTCCGATACACCGCGCCGCAGGCCTCCATCTCGTTGACGTAGGACAGGTCTGCGCCCAGGTAGAAGGGCGGGTCAGCAGCGTCTTGCGCGCGCAGCGCAGCCGCAGCCAACACACACAGCAGCACCGCCAGCCTAGGGCGCAGCGCCATCTGCTTCGCCCAGTTCGCAGCGGAACACCCGCTCAAAGTCGGTGTGATACACAAAACGCGGCGCGGAATCGGTGTCGCCGCTGCCGTCGTCCACACGCACGACGATGCGGTAGCCCGGCGTCTGCACGGCGGCGCGCAGCGGGTCCGGCGTGGAGTCGTCAGCACAGCCCAACGTGGAATCGGGCCACATTACCGGGCGCAGTGACTCCAGAGCCACAGCGCCCACGGCCACGTCCTGCGCTTCGGCGGTGCGACTGCGCGCGATGAAGGCCAGCGCGTCCGCCACCGGGTCCCGTGCGGCGGCCAACGCGGGCAGGTCGTCATAGAGGCTGAGGTCCTCGCACAGGCGCAGGGTCGAATCCCCCGCGCGATAGCGCAGCAGCAGCACGCGCAGGTCAGATGCTTCGCGCTCGTCCAGGAAGCGCAGCAGACGGTCTGGCAGATCGTCGGCGGCGGTATCGTGCGCCGCATCGCACAGAGGCGCGTCTGGGTCCCAACGCAGCGCCGTATCGTCCAGCAGCGCGTCGTAACGATTGATTTCGTCTTCCAAGGCCTTCCGGGAGCGCGCCTTTT
>CAYWGJ010000308.1:0-1815 GCA_964457835.1 uncultured Anaerolineaceae bacterium | reverse complement strand
ACGGTTACCGCCACGCCGACGGTTACCGCCATACCGACGGTTACCGCCACGCCGACGGTTACCGCCACGCCGACGGTTACCGCCACGCCGACCGTGCCGCCTGCGCCCACGCGCCGCCCTATTCCGGAGGCCTTCGTATTCGGCTACAGCGTTCAGGGCCAAGAGCTGATCGCGCGGCGCATCGGGGACGGGCCGATTCTGCTGATGCTGGTGGGTGGCATCCATGGCGGCTGGGAGTCAAACACCGTTGAACTGGTGGCAGACATGATCGCCCACTACAGCGCCGAGCCGGACGCCGTGCTGCCCGGCATCACGCTGCTGCTGATCCCGGCGCTGAACCCGGACGGCGTGGCCCTGGGCCGCACGGTTGAGGGGCGCTTCAACGCCAAGCGCGTGGACCTGAACCGCAATTGGGGCTGTGGCTGGGAACCCGTGGCCTACTTCCGCAGCGAGGAGGTCAGCCCCGGCAGTGCACCCTTCAGCGAGCCGGAAACGCAGGCCCTGGCCGCCCTGATTAACGACCTGCGCCCGGATACCGTGCTCTTCTATCACAGCGCGGCCAACGGCATCTACGCCGGCACCTGCGGCGCGGCGCGCGTCAGCGATGCGATGAGCGCCGTGCTCGGTCAGGCCACGGGCTACAGCTATGGCGCAGACTTCAGCAGTTACCCCGTCACGGGCACCGCGCCGTCCTGGGTCAATGCCCTGGGTATTCCGTCTGCGGATGTGGAGTTGGCAAGCTGGGAAGTGCCCGAACTTGACCGTAACCTGCGCGGCGTGCTGGCGGTACAATGCTGGTTGCTGGGGCCAGCGGCGCATGGTCTGCCTGCCTGCGCCCCCTATTGATTGACGCACACAAGGTCGTGATGCTGTGAGTCCTGAAACGCTCAAATCCCTGCTGCCCCGCCTGACCGCGCCGCGCGTGCTGATCGTGGGCGACGTGGTGCTGGACGAATACCTGATCGGGCGGGCTGCGCGCTTGAGCCGCGAGGCCGCTGTGCCAGTGCTGGAATTTGAAGCGCGGCGCTTGATCCCCGGCGGGGCGGCCAACCCAGCGGCCAATATCGCCGCGCTGGGGGCATCTGCGGCTATAGTGGGCCTCATCGGAGACGACGCCGCCGGCGTCAGCCTGCACAGCCTACTGCGTGAACGCGGTATTGACACCAGCGGCCTGCTGACGGATCACACGCGCCCAACGACGGTCAAGACACGCGTCATGGCGCAGATGGGCTTGCGCTTTCCGCAGCAGGTGGCGCGCCTGGACCGCCTCTCGCGCGATCCCCTCAGCGCTGAGGCGGAAAGCCGCGTGCTGGGGCATTTGCGCGCCCAAATGTCGGCCCTGGATGCCGTGCTGCTCAGTGATTACCGCTTGGGCCTGCTGACGCCCGCCCTGGTGGCCGCCATCCGTGAGCTGGCGTCAGCGGCGGACGTGCTGCTCACGGCGGATGCGCAGGGTGATTTGGACAAGTACAGCGGCGCAGCACTCATCAAGTGCAACGCCGACGAAGCCGCCGCTTATCTGGGGGACGCGCTGCACAGTGATGCCGATTACGCCCAGGCCGCGCGCACCCTGCGGCAGCGCTTACAGCTCAGCGGGGCCATGATGATTACGCGCGGCGCGGACGGCGCGACGCTGGCCCTCGCTGACGATTCCGTGCTGCACAGCGCCGCCCCAGACGTAACCGACGTGTTCGACACGGTGGGCGCGGGGGATACGTCTGTAGCGGTGATGACGCTGGCGCTGGCGGCGGGCCTGCCTTACGCGGCGGGCGTGCAGCTCGCGGCGCCACGCATCGGCTTCACCGACGGCGTCAC
>CAYWGJ010000307.1:0-1852 GCA_964457835.1 uncultured Anaerolineaceae bacterium | reverse complement strand
TGCTGGCCGCGGAGTCCGCGCCGGTGCTGGGGCTGTGGCTGCGCTGGGACGCCGCCGCGCTGCCTTACTTCACGCAGTGGAAGCACACCCGCGCGGGGCGTTACGTTGGCGCGTTGGAGCCGGGTACCTGCATCCCGGAAGGGCAGAACGCCGCGCGTGCGTCCGGTCGGCTGTACAGCTTGGCCCCCGGCCAGCAGCGGGCTTTCCACCTGGTCTTTGAGCCGCTCGTGACACCGGAATCCATCCGTTCCGCGCGGCAGGCCCTGGACACCACCGTTCGCACGGGCACGCGCAACGCGATCACTTTACCCCCTAGAGATGGAGTTGACGCATGACGAACGCGGGATTTGACGGGCGCTGGCTGCACATCGACAGTGAGCGGCGGCCCTACCTGGGCGGTGAGATTCACTTCTGGCGCACGTCGATGCGCCATTGGCCGCGCTTGATCGCTCAGGCTAAGGCGCTGCGTTTGAGTTTTGTGAGCACGTATGTCAGTTGGGAGAATCACGAGACTGCGCCGGGGCACTATGACTTCAGCGGGCGCACCGGGTCGCAGCGCGACCTGCGCGCTGTGCTGGACGCGGTAGCTGAGAGCGGCCTGTGGCTGATGATCCGTCCCGGACCGTACCTCTACGCGGAGCTGCCGCAGATGGGCGTGCCAGAGCGCGTCGTGCGCTGGCACCGCCTGCACCCAGACTTTTTGGCGCAGGCGGCCGGTTATCTGGCCGCGGTCATGGACGTGATCCGGCCTTACTTAGCGACGCGCGGCGGGCCGGTGGTCCTGCTCCAGGCGGACAACGAGCCGGACTTGTGGGAGGGCTTCTACGCCCAGCAGGTGGGCCTGGGCGATGCACCGGGGCCGTTCCAGGATTGGCTGGCCGCCCACTACGATCACGACATCAACGCGCTGAACGCCGCCTGGGAAAGTGCCTACGCGGACTTCAAGCAGGCGCGGGCGGTGATGCAGCCGTATCGCCTGAGCCGCGGCCCGCTGAACCGCTACCTGGATTACCGCCGCTTCCGCTATCACTACACGACCGAGATTTTCCGCTGGGCGGCGGGGCAATACCGCGCCTTGAGCGTGGACGTGCCCATCACGAGCAACGCCTATCCTTTCGTGTCGATCCAGGATTGGCCGGGGCTGGCGGCGCTGACTCCCGTGCTTGGCGTGGACTATTACGCCCAAGACGGTTTTCGGCGCGATGACTGGGAACACCGCGAATACCTGCATCAACTGCGCATCAACCAGGCCGTGACCCAGGTGCCGGTGCTCAGCGAGATGCAGGCGGGGATCTGGCACGGATGGCACGAGGCCAGCGGCGTGCTGCACGCGGACCACTACCCGCTCATGACGCTTTCGGCGCTGCTGGCGGGCATGGTTGGCTGGAATTGGTATATGCTGGCGGAGCGCGAAAACTGGTACATGGCCCCGCTCAATGCGCACGGAATGGCCCGCCCGGAGCTGCTGCGCGTCTTTCAGCGGATGGCCGACCTGCTGCACGCGCTGGAACCCGCCGCCCTGGAGAAGCTGACGCCGCTGGCGATGAGCGTGCATCCGCTGGGGCGCAGCAGTGAAATTGGCGGCTTCAGTGACCCGGTGGCTGCCGCGCTCTACGAGGCCGGGCTGGACTACGTGGTCTACGAGACGGGCAGCGGTCGGCAGGCGCGCCCGGTGATCCTCTACGGCGGCGAGGAGTGGCTGCCCGCGGCGGATCAAGCGCGGCTGCGGGCGGCGGTGCTCGTGGCTGCCGACGGTGAAGATCGATTCTCGAATGACACCGATCGATACGACGAATTGGTGCGGCGTGATGTTGTGCGCTTCCGCCAGTTCAGTGGCATGCTGCACTGCGCA
>CAYWGJ010000306.1:0-1867 GCA_964457835.1 uncultured Anaerolineaceae bacterium | reverse complement strand
CGCGGCACGGCGGCTGGCTGAGCTGGGCGCTCAGTGGGGCCTTCTTCGGGGCGGCGCTCGCCAGTCGCGCCAACGTCGCGCCCCTGGTGCTGGTGATTATCGCGGCGGCGGCAGTGCGTCTGTGGCCTGTCCTGGACCGCCGCACCTCACCGGCGGAACGCGGACGCCTCATTGTCCAGGAGTTCGGCGGGTTGGTGCTGGCCGGTGTGCTGACCGTACTGGTGTTCCGCCTCGCCAACCCCTATGCCTTTGTCGGCCCCGGCTTCCTTGGCATCACGCCTAACTTCCGCTGGCTGGACGACCTGAGCACGGCCCGCTATGAAACCAGTGCCGAAAACAGCGCCCCGCCTAACCTACAATGGACCGGGCGCGTGCCCTACCTCTTCGCCTGGCAGAACATGGTGATCTGGGGCATGGGGATCGCCATGGGCATTGCCGGTTGGCTGGGCTGGGGTTGGGCGCTGTGGCGCTTGATCCAGCGCGGAAACCCGCCCGCGCTGCGCCGTGACGCCCTGCTCAACCTGGGGGCGGTGCTGTGGATCGCGGTCTACTTCGGCTGGGTGGGCGGCAACTTCGTCATGTCGATGCGGTACTACCTGCCGCTCTACCCGACCTTCGCGCTGCTGGCAGCCTGGGCGCTGCTGCGATTAGCCCAGCAGCCCGGTTTCCGGCGCGTGCTGGCCGGCGGACTCATCAGCGTCGTGGTCGGCTTCACGCTGCTGTGGGCACTGATGTTCACCAACGTCTACCGCAGTCAAGCGACCTTCGTGCAGGCGGGCTACTGGGTGTACGAAAACTCCCCGGCGGATTTTGCCATGCGCCTGGACCAACAGTCCGATGACGCCCCCTGGATCAACATCGGCTTAACCAACAGCTTAGGCGGCCCCTACGACCTGCTCAGCCAGTCCTCGCGCTTGTTCCCTGGACAGCCGGTGTTGGCGACCTTTAGCGCGCCGGAAAATGGCACCCTCAGCACAATCTACGCGCCGCGCATCGGGTCCACGATGCCCGGCCAAGGGACCACCACACTGCGCATCAACATCAGCGCGCCAGGCGACGAGACCCCCCTGGCCGAGGCCCTGCTCACCGATACCTTCGACTACGACCCCGACCGTGTAGGTCGATCTTACACCATCCCGCTGGAACCGCCGCTGCGCGTGCTGCGCGGCCAGCAATACGTCTTCACGGCTGAGGTGGTGCTGGGCGGCGCGCTTGCCACGACGGGCAGCGTCTACACCTGGGAAGGAACCTGGGTGGAGCCGGTGCCCTCGCAGGTGTGCACCCCGCCAGACGGCGTGCGAGGCAGCGCACTGCCCCCAGGCTCCTTCGCGCCAGGCGAATGCCAGCAGATCAACACTACCTTTACCCACGTCACCACGACCCAGTTCAACCTGAGCGACGAGGACGACGAAGACAAACGGCAGCGGATGCTGCGCCTGATCGACGGCACCGACTACATCATCATCGGCAGCAACCGCCGCTACGACGCGCAGTCCCGCCTGCCGATGCGCTGGCCGCTGACGATGCGCTACTACGAAGCCCTCTTCAGCGGCGAGCTGGGCTTTGAACTGGTGGCACAGTTCGAAGAGAGCTTTGAGTGGGGGCCGTTCCGCGTCAGCGACCAGCACCTGCCCACGCATGACGGCCCCGACTGGCTCAACGAGTTCGAAGCGGAAGAGGCCTTCCACGTCTACGACCACCCGACGCAGTTCATCTTCCGCAAGACGCCCTTCTACGACGCCGAACGGGTGCGGCGCATCTTTGAGTCGGTGACACTGACGCGCCCGCCGGGACCGATCACCGACCGCCCCGACCCCACGCTGCTGGGCGTGCTGACCTGGGACGTGGAACGCAGCAACGAGGCCCC
>CAYWGJ010000305.1:0-1906 GCA_964457835.1 uncultured Anaerolineaceae bacterium | reverse complement strand
GCGGCTTCTTCGTCAGCAGCGGCGGCGGCCGCCTCTTCAGCTTCCGCGGTCGCGGTGCGATCCGGCGTCGGGGTTGTGGATTCTTCTTCGCCAGTCGCACAAGCGGAAAGCGTGAGGCTGGCAACCAACATCAGTACCAGCAGCAGGAACAATCTGTTGCGTTTCATGCGCTCCTCCTCTTAGAGAATGCGTTTCTTGTAAGGTGGCAACATCGTAAATAGTATCGCTACCCTCCCCATGTTTCAAGGCATCCGCATGAGAAAATGACAGGAGCCAATGAGTACAGCACTCAGGCTCCTGTAAAGAACAACATTTTACCAATTTTTGCACAACCTTTTACCGACCAGAGCGCAGTCTCACACCGCCAGGTCGCGCCGATCAAAGCGCCACAGCGCAGCCGCCATCAGCGCCACCGACACTCCGGCGATGAGCAGCATCGCGCCCCAGTTCACGCCATGGACCAGGATGGTGGTGCCAGAGTAGGCATCGAAGAATGATAGGGCACTGAAGAGCGTTTCGATGTCTCCACCAATCGCCGCGCCTACGCTGTCCAGCATGAAGCTGGCCGCTACGAAGGTCCCCGCAGCGGCGGCAGCACGTGCGCGGCGGCGCAGCAGCGCCCCCAGAAATACCGTCACGCTGAGCACCATCACACCAATAATCACCATCGCCACGCTGGCCGCCAACACCCGGCTCAAAGACAGCTCCGCGGCTAACGTGCTAATGGGCATCGCCACCGCCAAGGCCACGGTTGCAATCAGCACGATGAAGCCGATCAACACGCCAAATGCCAGGGTCTTCTCCACCATCAGACGCCAACGCGGCAGCGGCTGGCTGAGCACCATGTCCAGAATACCGCTGTCTTCATCCCCTGCGCTGACACCCAGCCCAGCGAGCACGGCGTACACCGCCAGGATCAAAATAGCGTAGAAAAAGTAGCCGTAGCCCAGGATGCCCTCCGGCGTGGTGAAAGTCTCCGCGCCTTCAATGCCGAAGGCAGACAGTAGGGCCGGCGGCATCGAATCCAGGATGGCCCCATAAGCCTCCAAGGTTTCGATGTCCTGAAAGAACAAGACCATCGTAACGGCCCATACGGCCAGGCCAATGCCCCAGTAAATGGCGCTGACCCAACCGCGCCGCAGCGTTTCCGTAAACGTTATCCACGCCATGATTACACACGCTCCTTCACATCAGCGGCCTCAGCCGCCGGGTTCTGCTGACCGTAAAAGCCCAGGAAGATGTCCTCCAACGACGGCGCTTCCGTGTGCACGTCCACCACGTAAACACTGCTCAGTGCCCGCAGCAGCGGGTCGAAATCACCACGCAAGCGCAGGCGCAGCACATGCCCGTTATGCACGCTTACGTCCGCCACGCCCGGCACCGCCGCCAAGGACTGCGCCGTGCGTGTTAAGTCAGTGCCTTCACCAAACGTGAGGGTCACCCATTGAAAATCGACATGAGTCAGGTCATCCACACGCGCCACGGTCTTCAGTTCGCCCTCACGCAGCACAGCCACCCGATCACAGATGGCCTGTACTTCGCTGAGCACATGCGAGGACAAGAACACCGTGCGCCCCGCATCGCGGTACTCGCGCATCATGGCGTTGAAAGTCTGCTGCATCAGTGGGTCCAGGCCGCTGGTCGGCTCGTCCAGGATGAGCAGCTCCGACTCGTGCATCAAAGCCAAGAGCAGACCCAGCTTGCGCTTGTTCCCCGTGGAGTAATCACGGATGCGCTTGGAGAGATCAAGCTGAAGCCGCTGAGTCAGCGCCGTGATGCGTGCCGGGTCCACGCCACCGCGCAGTCGGCTGAAGTAGCGCACCACGGCGTCGGCTTTCTGGCCGCCCCACAGCGCCAGCTCACCGGGCAGGTAGCCCACGCGCGCCCGGATCATCAGGCTGTCCGC
>CAYWGJ010000304.1:0-1924 GCA_964457835.1 uncultured Anaerolineaceae bacterium | reverse complement strand
TCGGCGAATTATCGCGAGGCCCTTCAACTTTTACTTTAGCGACTTTGCAAAAGCCCTGAGCAGGGTTATGGCCTCTCTCAGCTTATCGACGTTCATGCTGCCCACTTGCAATACTTCGGGCCTTATGTCAGCCAGCAGCGCTCCCTGCTGACGGGCGGCAATATATTGGCTGATGCGTGCTTGTTCCTCTGGAGAGAGGTCGTCAGTGACCTGTAGACTCTCTTCGATTGTCGTGGGCGTAATGCCCACGCAGCGATGCTGATAACCCCATTATATTCCACCCGTTAGGCGGGGCAGCAGGCCGCTGAAGCGCTGCTTCACCTTGTCATTGCGCACGGCGTGGATCACCGCCTGGCGGTCCCCGACGAGCACCACCCGTCCCCGTGCCCGCGTGATGGCCGTGTAGAGCAGGTTGCGCTGAAGCATCATGTAGTGCTGCATGACCACTGGCATGACGACCACCGGGTACTCGGACCCTTGGCTGCGATGCGTGGTGATGCAGTAGGCCAGCAGCAGCTCTTCGGTTTCCTCGCGGCTGTACTCCACGAGCTGCTGGTCAAAGCGCACGATGAGCGTGCCCTCTTTGGGGTCGATGGCGTGCACGTAGCCGATGTCCCCGTTGAAGACGTCTTTCTCGTAGTTGTTGCGCGTCTGCATCACTTTGTCCTCTTTGCGGAAGACGCGCTCGCCGATCTTGATGCTGGCGTAGCGGCCCTCCGGGTTGAGGGCGGCCTGAAGGCGCTGGTTCAGCACGTTGACGCCCACCCCACCCCGGTACTGGGGTGCGATCACCTGCACGTCATGCACGGGGTGTAGGCCGAACTTCTGTGGCAGGCGCTGCGTTACGATGTCCACGATCATGTCCGCGCTCCAGGCGGCCATGTCCTCATGGCTGGGCGGGCCAAAGAAGAAGAAATCCGTGGCGCGGTTGTCCATGAAGGGCGGCTGGCCCTCGTTGATGCGGTGCGCGTTGACGATGATGTGACTGTCCTCGCTTTGACGGAAGATGACGTTGAGCCGGGTGACGTGCGCCACGCCGCTGTCGATCACGTCGCGCAGCACGTTGCCGGCCCCTACGCTGGGGAGCTGGTCTACGTCCCCCACCAGCAGCAGGTGCGCCGACGGGGGCATGGCCGCCAGCAGATGGTCGAACAGCCACAGGTCCAGCATGGAGGCTTCGTCCACGACCACGAAATCGACCTCTAGCGGGTCATCTTCATTGAACAGGAAGCCTTCACCGGGGTCAAAGCCCAACATGCGGTGGATCGTCTGTGCGTTCTGTTCGGTGGCTTCGGCCAGGCGTTTAGCGGCGCGCCCGGTCGGGGAGGCCAGCTTGAAGCGCAGCTTTTCCTGGATTAACGCGGTGATGACCATGCGCAGCGTGGTGGTCTTGCCGGTGCCGGGGCCGCCGGTCAACACGGAGATTTTGCTCGTCAGCGCGGCCTGCACCGCCGACTGCTGCTGCTCGGTCAGGGCGACGGCGTTCTTTGCGGCCAGCTCTGCGAGGTAAGCGGACCAGTCCGTCTCCTGCATGGCGCGCATCGCGTTGGAGTGCGTTTGTGCCATGGCTTGCAGCCGTTCCGCCGCGCCGTGTTCGCTGCGCCACATGCGCTCAGTGTAGACCGCTTCGACCGACTCGCCTCGATAGCGCATGTGCTCACTGACCAGCTTACCGCCCATGATCTGCCGCTCGGTGATGGTGTCGATCTGGGTATGCAGGTCGGCGGTGGGGGCCAGGCGCAGCAGCTCGACGCTGCGTTCCAGCAGGTTAGGGCGCGGCAGAAAAGTATGGCCGTCGCGGGCGGCCTGTTCTAGGGCGTAGCTGATGCCGGCCCGGAGGCGCTGCGGTGCGTCGGCGTCCAGGCCCATGCTGCGCGCGATGGCATCCGCCCGCAGAAAGCCGATGCCCTGCACCGCTTCCGCC
>CAYWGJ010000303.1:0-1963 GCA_964457835.1 uncultured Anaerolineaceae bacterium | reverse complement strand
CCACACCTGGGCCGCCTGCTGGTGGACGCAGCGGTCGCGGTGGGCGTTCCGGATAACGCCATCGACATGACGACCTGTTTGGACGCTTACGACTGGGACATCATCCCGGGCACCACGCCTTTTCCAGATGCAGCCGAAGCGCTGACCCAACTCAAGGTGCGGGGGCTGAAACTGGGAATCATCACCAATTCCTTCCACACCATGCCCGTGCGCGACCGCGAGCTGGACGCACACGGCCTGCTGCACTATTTCCAAGACTGCCCCTGCCGCTACACGGCTGCTGACATCGGTCACCTGAAACCGCACCGCGCCCCCTTCGAAGAAGCGCTGACCTGCCTTAAGGTCGCGCCAGAAGAAGCCGTCTACGTGGGCGACAACCTCAACGCGGATGTGTTCGGCGCGCAAAACGTCGGGATGCGGGCTGTGCTGCGGGTCGTGTCACGTGCAGCGGCGCGCTTCGATGACATCATCGTGCCGGATGCCGAGATCGACTCGCTGCTGGAACTGCCCGCCCTGCTGGATGCTTGGGACGCAGACTCCGCTGAGAAAGACGCCTAGCCATGGCAATCAGCCTGCCGCTTTCTGAGCGCAACTTGATCTTAACCGGCTACACTGGCCCCAACCAGCCCTTGATCGGGCGGCAGGTGGCTGAACGCCTGGGGATGCCGCTAGTGAGCGTGGAGACCCTGATTGCCGAACGCGCAGGGATGTCCGTAGAGGCGATCCGGCGTGACTACGGTGCCCGCCGCCTACAAACCTTTGAGTCCGCTGTGCTGGAAGAAACCGTCCTGCGCCGCAGCACCGTCATCCGTGTGGGAGCCAGCACCCTGCTCAGCGGTAAAACCCTGGAACGACTGCGCGCGACCGGGCCGGTCGTGTGCCTGGTGACGACCCTTGACGCGGTGCTTCAGCGCCTGCACGTGTCCATGGGGGCACGCTACGCTAATCCCGCCGAACGCGCAGTCGAGCTAGGGGTGCTGCGGCGCGAATGGGGCGTGCGCGGTTTGCAGGGTGTGCTGGAAGTGGATGCAACCTATATGTCGGCAGAGGAAACCACAGCGGCTGTCGTCACGCTGTGGCAGGACATCGCCATTGCGAGGACCTAACGATGTGCCGAAGGTGGGACTCGAACCCACACTCCCGAAGGAAGTCGATTTTGAGTCGACCGCGTCTGCCAATTCCGCCACTTCGGCTGATGTATGCACAGTATAGAGTGAGGCGAGTCCAGCGTCAATGGCTGAAATGACTCCCAACAGCGCGGCACCTTCCGTGCCAGAAAGCACCCTCATCGCAGCGGCGCGCGCGGGCGACCTGGACTCCTTCAACGCCTTGGTGCTGCGCTATCAAGATACGGTGTACAGCGCGGCCTATCGCATCCTGGGCGAACCCGCCAGTGCCGCCGACGCCGCCCAGAACGCTTTCATCAACGCCTACCGCCGCCTGGACAGCTACCGCGGCGGCAGCTTCAAGGCCTGGCTGCTGCGCATCACGACTAACCAATGCTACGACGCCCTGCGCGGCTTAAAACGCCGCCCAGCAGACTCCATCGAAGAGCTGCCCGGCAGCGACAGCGACGATGGCCCGCCCTTGGCCGCGGACACCCTGACGCCTGAACAGGCCGCCCTCGACGCCGAGCTGCGCCGCGCCATCGAACGCTGCATCAGCGGCCTGAAGGACGACTTCCGCATCGTGTTCGTGATGGCCGACGTGGAAGAACTGGCCTACCAGGAAATCGCCGAGGCGCTGTCGCTGGCGCGAGCGGGGTTTGGCGGGCGGATCGAAGTCGAGCACCGGCTCGAGGCGGAGGAGATGACCGTACTCGGCGATCCGACGCAAATCCAGCAGGTGCTGCTCAATCTGCTGGTCAATTCCGCCGATGCGATGCCCGAAGGCGGAAAGATTACCGTTTGCACGCGCGAAATCCGGGTGGAGGAAGGGCTGGACGAGTGGACGGCGACGGAGC
>CAYWGJ010000302.1:0-1968 GCA_964457835.1 uncultured Anaerolineaceae bacterium | reverse complement strand
CCGGCCCGCGCCAGCACGTTTTCTGCGATCACCAGTACGCGCAGCATACGCGGCCCTCCTTAGGTCCATACAGCCCCCGCACATGGATCAGCGCGCGGGGGCGATGGGCATGGCTTAGCAGTTGGGGCCGTCAGCCTCGATAGACTCGGCGGTGGCGTTTTCCGGCAGGGCCAGCACCACACGCACCACGTTGTCGTCCTTGACGTGCTCGCGGACGAATCCCAGGCTCTCGCAGACTTTGAGCATCCCGGTGTTTTCCGGCAGCACATAGCCCATGATGCGCGTCATCCCCTCGTCGCGGCCCACTTCCACCAGGCGCGCGAGCAGTTCTTTACCCAGGCCGTGACGTTGGTACTCGTCGCTGATAATCAGCGCGAACTCGGCATCCTGGCCGTTAGCCATCTTGCTCAGGCGGCCCACCCCCAGGATTTCGGGCTTGTTGGGGTCATGCACCGGGAAGACGGCCACCAGCACCATCTCGCGGTCGTAGTCGATGAAGGAGATGCGCGACAGGCGCTCATGGGCTACGCGCTGGCCCAGCTTCATCATGCTGAAGTAGCGCTGGTACACGGTGCGCTCGGAGAGGGTGCCGTGGAATTTGGCCAGCATCGGCTCATCTTCCGGCTTGATGGGGCGGATTTCGACGGTATTGCCGCGCGTTGACGTCCAGGGGCGCTCGTACTGCGTCGGGTAGGGGCGCACCGCCGGGCGGGGCAGGTCGGCCTCTTTGCAGTCGGGGTCATGCAGCACGACGCGCGCGTCCAGTGCCACGATCTGCTGTGAGGAGGCCAACAGCGGGTTGATGTCCATTTCCTTGATCCAGGGCTGCTCGACGACCAACTGGCTGAAGCGCACCAGCAGCTTTTCCATGGCGGTCAGGTCGACCGGGTCCTTGCCCCGGATGCCGTGCAGCGCCTCGTGAATCTTGGTCTGTTCCATCATGCGGCGGGCTAGCGTGGTCGTCAGCGGGGGCAGGCCGATGGCCCGGTCCTTGAAGACTTCCACCAGCGTGCCGCCAGTGCCGAAGAGGATGACGGGGCCAAACTGCGGGTCTACGCTGCTGCCCACGATCAGCTCATAGCCGTCCATTTTTATCATCGGCTGCACGCTGACACCGCCGAAGTGTTCCGCACCGGCGCGTTCGGTAACGTTGCGCTCGATGCGCTCGTAGGCGGTGCGCACGTCGTCGGCATGTTCTAAGTTCAGAATGACGCCGCCCACGTCGGTCTTGTGGGTAATCGTTTCACTGTTGAGCTTGAGCACGACCGGGTAGCCCATGGCATCCGCAGCCGCGACGGCGGCGTCTACGCTGTTGGCAATTTCCATGGGGATGGTTGGCACGCGGTAAGCGGCCATCACCCGCTTCGACTCAGCTTCGGTGAGGATGGTGCGGCCCTCACCGCGCACGCGGTCGATGATCTGCTGCACCGTCGCGCGATCGGGGGTTTCGCCATACTCGTCTTCAGGCAGGGCCGGCGTTTCGTAGAGGGCGCGCAGGTTGTAACTGTAACGCCACATGTAGTTGAACATACGCACGGCGGTATCCGGGTAGCTGAAGGTGGGGATACCGGCGCGGTTCAGGATGCGCTCACCGGCGGCGATCTCGGCCCCGCCCATCCAGCTCGCCAGCACGGGCTTCTTGGTGCTGTGCGCGTACTCTTTGAGCAGCTCGGCGGTGCCGGTGGGGTCGGTCATGTCCTGCGGGGTGAGGATGACCAGTAGGCCGTCGCTGTTGGGATCGCGCGCGGCGATCTCCAGGGCCTGGGCATAGCGGTTGGCGTCGCCGTCACCGAGGATGTCGATGGGGTTGTTGTGGCTCCAGGCAGGCGGCAGAAAGCTGTTGAGTTCGGCCATGGTCTCGTCGGAAATTTCGGTGAGCACGCCGCCGCCCTGGTACAGCGCGTCGGTCGCCAGCACGCCGGGGCCGCCCGCGTTGGTGACGATGGTCAGGCGGTTGCCCTTCGGGCG
>CAYWGJ010000301.1:0-2010 GCA_964457835.1 uncultured Anaerolineaceae bacterium | reverse complement strand
GGTTCAGGCTGTAGCCCTGCGCCGCGATCTCTTCGATGGTCGCCACCCTGCACAGCCCGACTACATCAGTATACACCCCGTCCGGGAAGTGCTGCTGCATCAGCTCGGCGCTGCCGGCGTCGGTCTCCGGGGCTTCGCCACGGTACAGCCGCACGATATTTGCCAGAAACTCGGTCTGCGCCTCGGTGAAGTCGCGGTGCGCCCGGTCCACCTGGCGGTAGATGCTGCGTGCGTCGATGAAAAGCACCTGGTCAGCGTGTGCGGTGTCGGCCTTGCCCTTGTCCAGGAACCACAGGGTGCAGGGCAGCGTCACGGTGTAGAAGAAGTTGCTGCCCACGGCCACCATCACGTCCACGGCCTGCGCTTCGATCAACTGCTGCCGGATTTCAAGCTCGCTGTGGCGGGCGTCGCTGGCGCTGTTGGCCATCACGAAACCGGCGCGGCCTTTCTCGCTCAGCGCGCTGTAAAACAACTGTATCCAGACGTAGTTCCCGTTGTCCACCTTGGCATCCCAAAGAGGAAGCGCCGCCGGTCGTCCTTCAGCTTCTCTTTATCGATCCCGTTCACGTTGAAGGGGGGATTAGCCATCACGAAGTCGAACCTGCCAGGGCTGCGGTGGATGTCTTCGTAGTAGCTGTTGCCCTCGCGGATGTCCCCATTCAGCCCATGCACGGCCAGGTTCATCTTCGCCAGGCGCACGGTTTCGGTCACGCGCTCCTGTCCGTAGACGCTCAGGTTATCGACGTTTTGCTGATGCTGTGCAATAAAGCGGGCGCTCTGCACGAACATCCCGCCCGATCCGCAGGCCGGGTCGTAGATGCGCCCGTAGTACGGCTCGATGATCTCCACGATCAAGCGCACCAACGCGGTCGGCGTGAAGAACTCCCCGCCTTTCTGCCCCTCCGTCATGGCAAAGTTGCCGAGGAAGTACTCGTAAATCTTGCCGAACACGTCCCCGTCGAGGCCATCCAGCGAGAAGTTCAGCGACTTCATCAGCGAGACGAGCAGATCATTTCCAAAGCGGTGATATTGCTTGGGCAGCACGCCGTTAAGGTCGGTGTTGTCCTGCATAATCACATCCATGGCGTTGTTGATGGCGCGTCCGATGTTCTCACTGTCGGGGATGTTGAGGAGATGCTCCCAGCGGGCCTCGTCGCGCAGGTAGATTGCGCCTTCCGCGATGTAGTCCCCAGGGCCGATCTTGCGCCTGCTGGTCCCAGTATCCGCGATGCGCTGGTGCACCTGCTCAAAGCGGAAGTCGGCGTAACGCAGGAAGATCAAGCCCAGCACCGGCACGGAGTATTCGGACGAGCGCAGCTTGGAGTTGGCGCGGAGCTGGTCGGCAGCTTCCCAGAGGCGTTTCTCAATCTCGGTGATATTTGCGGTCATTGTGTCAACGTGTCCTTGTGTACATACGCCATTATAACCCAGAAACCGAATCTGGCGTGTAAAGGATGTGGTGCTGTACTCCCATCCCCCATGCGGGCCATTTTTCGCAATACCACTTGTCACCTCTATGTTTTACGCCTAGGATTTCTGCAATCCGACGCGCAGACAGCTTAGCAGATCACCATGGACATCACCTTCAACCCCACCGTGAGCCTCCACATCCGCAGCGACCTGATCGCCTTAGCGGTTGCGACGGCCCTAGAGCGCAGCCGCATAAAAGTCGCGTCCGACCCCGACGCCCGCGTAGACCTGCGCATCTGCGACGACAGCGCGCCGGACCAGCCCGACGGCGACCTCACGCCGCGCATCCTGCTCACGGAACACCCGCAGCCGCGCTACATCCTGAACCGACTCCGCGCCGGGTTTACCGGATGCCTGGTCGTCGGCGACTCGCTGGTGGAGCGTCTGCCGCAGGCCGTGCGTGACGTGGCGCGGGGCAAGGTCTACCTCTCGCCGACGGCTGCCGCCGCCCTGCTGAACCTGGAGCACTACACGTCCAGCATTGCGCCGCGCCTAACGCCGTATCAACGCGAGGTGCTGCGGCTCACGGTGGAGGGCTGG
>CAYWGJ010000300.1:0-2019 GCA_964457835.1 uncultured Anaerolineaceae bacterium | reverse complement strand
GCAGGCGATAGACCCACACGCCTTCGGCGGTGCAGTTTCCGCTGTCCGCTGGGCGCACGGCCACGCCAAATTCCCCGGCGCGCGGCGCAGCGGGCAGGTCTTCAGCGGCCAGTACGCCGTCCACGTAGACGGTGTAGGCGGTGTCCTGCGCGATGATGAGTAGGTGATGCGTGGTGCTCGAGTCCACGGCGGCGTTGAGGTCGAAGCGCTGGCCGCTGGCGGCATCACTGAAGTAGGCCGTGCCGCTGCTGTTGAGGCCGACCTCGACGTAATCGCTGATCGTCTGGTCGCTGCCATTGGCGCGGGTGGTGAAGCCGCAGCTTGAGTCTGTGTCAGCATCTGGCGTGAATCTGATGGTGCCACCCATGACGAAGTTCGTGACGCCAGCATCCGTGGTAAAGCCCAGGTAGCGCCGTAGAGCGGCCTCACCGCCTAGGAAGACAGTACGCGGCACGCCCGCCCGCACGATGTTCTGCGCATCCAGCTCCGCGAGGATGGCGTCCGGCCCCTGGCTGATGCTAGTGATGGGCAGCGGGGTCGGCGTAAACGTAGGCGTGAAGGTGCTAGTCGGTGTGGGCGTGTCGGTTGGTGTGGGCGTGAAGGTGCTGGTCGGTGTGGGCGTGTCGGTCGGCGTAGGCGTGAAGGTGCTGGTCGGTGTGGGCGTGTCGGTCGGCGTAGGCGTGAAGGTGCTGGTCGGTGTGGGCGTGTCCGTTGGCTGCGGAGTCTCGGTGTCAGGGGCGCGGGTGGACAGGTTCAGGTTGCTGCCTGGCGTGCGCGTCGCCGTGGGGATAGTGGCTTGGCGCGTGGGCAGGTTCAGGCGGCCTGGCTCGGTGGCTTCGACCTCTACGGTGATTATTGGGGCGGGGTCGTTGGCGTTCTCGGTGGGCAGCGGGGCCAGCGTGGGTGGGGAGGCTTCCGTCATGAAGTCCGCATCGCCGTATTGCAGCGTCAGCGCGGCGTCGATGGCGGCCAGTTGGTCCGCGATGACTGTGGGCGCGTCAGCGTCCAGCACGCGGATGAGCACCAGGCCGTAGCGTCCGTCGGCCATGTCCCGGCTCACCGCGATCAGCGACTCGCCGTCGCGCTCGAAGTAGGCGTTGGCAGCGGCGACAAAGCTGTCGCGGAGGAAAAGCGCGCTCAGGCCGCTGAGGGTGTAGCCGTCGGCCTCGGCGTAGTCCTTCAGGAAGTCCTGCGCGGCGAAAAAGACTGTGCCGTAATCAACGGTAAAACCCGCGTCTGCCAGCACGTCAGCCGGGCTGAAGAGGGCGGTCACTACGCCGTTGGTGAGGCTGGCGGTGCCGCTGTCTTCGTTGTAGACGACGCGCCAGTCCTGCGGATAGACAAAGGTCCAGGCTGCCTCAGGGTCGGTGAAAACGGCGGGGCCGTCGGGCGACTCGGCGTCTTGTGCCAACGCGGACACAGCGAATGCGATCAGCAGGGCGGCGAGCGTAAACAAGAGCAGTACGTGCTTGGCGCGCATCAGCACAGCCTCCAAGTTCATCCATGTGGTTTCGGGTATCAGTCACATTGTAACGTCAAAGAGGGGTGTGTGCAAAACCAGGGTGGACCGGGGGGCGAATCAAAAGGGTGCGGCGGACCGCACCCTGTAGAAAAAGCGCAGCCTCAGTGCAGCGTCTAGCGCGCGTCCACCGGGGTCCAGCTCAGGTCCTTGGGGCCGACGTAGTTGGCCTTGGGACGGATCAAGCGCCCGCCCATCTGGTCGATGATGTTGGCCGACCAGCCGGCGATGCGGGCCATGGCGAACAGCGGCGTGAACATGGATACGTCCAGGTCCAGGGTGTAGAGCACGATGGCGCTGTAGTAATCGACGTTGGGGTACAGCTTGCGCTCGATGAAGTAGTCATCGGCCAGGGCCAGGTCGGCCAGCTTGACGGCGATGTCGTACCACTGCATGTTGCCGCTGGATTCAGCCAGCGCCTTGGCCTTGTCCTTCAGCACGGCGGCGCGGGGGTCGTGGGCCTTGTAGACGCGGTGGCCGATGCCCATGATGCGGCGGTC
>CAYWGJ010000299.1:0-2026 GCA_964457835.1 uncultured Anaerolineaceae bacterium | reverse complement strand
ACAGCGCGTAGGTCGGCTTCGTTCAGGTGGGCGGCGTCACGGCGCTGGATGACCTCACCTTCGGCGTCATAGGTCGCGGTCGTCTCGCCGAGGCGCAGGTGGGCGCGGTAGGTCTTGTCTGTGGCCATCACGTACTCGCTGAGCCGGGTGGCCGCGCCTACGCACACGATCAGGACGCCCGTTGCCAGGGGGTCCAGCGTGCCGGCGTGCCCGACCTTGACCTTTTGTCCGGTGCGCTGGCGGGCGGCACGGCGCACCCCGGCCACCACGTCGTGACTCGTTGCGCCTAGGGGCTTGTCAATGTTGAGGAAGCCGAACACGTCTGTGCCACACCTGCTTAGGCGATGACCAGGCGGCCCTGCATCACCGCTTCTTTGAGCAGGGGCAGCACGCGCGCGCGCACCTCCTCCAGCGTGCCTTCAACGGTGGCCCCGGCGGCCTGGGTGTGTCCGCCGCCGCCCAGTGACAGCGCCACGGATGCCACGTCAAAGCCGCGCTTGGCCCGAAAGCTCATCTCAACTTTGCCGTCGTCCGTCTCGCGGAAGACAGCGGCTACCATCGCCTCATTGATCGTCGCCAGGAAGCCGGACAGCCCGCCGCCGCCTGTGTCTTGACTGCCGATCGCTTTGAGATGGTCCTGGGTGATGCTGGTGTGGATCACGCCATTGCTGAGTTTGATGGCTGGGAAGACCTGCTTCCACAGGCTGAGGGTAGCGTAGGCCATGCTGTCCAGGGTGCGCGCGGTGATTTCGGTCAGCGACACGCCGCTTTCCATCAGGGTGCGGGCGATGTCCAGGGTACGCGGGCCGACGCTGCTGGTGCGAAAGCCGAGGGTGTCCGTCACCAAGCCGGTCAGCAGCGGCTGGGTCACTGTAGGGGCGTTCAGCCGAATGCCGCCCGCCAGCAGCCAGTCATAGATCACTTCCGTGGCGGACACCGCGCCGGGGTTCACCAGGTGTAGGTCACCGAAGCCGGTGTTGGTGGCGTGATGGTCCAGGTTGATGATCGTCTGTGCGTGGCTGCGGCCATAGGCCCCAACGTCGCCGGTGCGCTCTTCGTCGCTGGCGTCCACTGAGATCATGAGGTCCCAGGTACCGCTTGCCAGCTTGGGCAGCACGCTGTCGCTGCCAGGCAGAAAGGCCAGGTGTTCTGGTACACCTTCGTCAACAGCACAGTCCACGGTGTAGCCAGCGGCGCGTAGGGCATTGCCCAGTCCCAGCAGACTGCCAATGGCGTCACCGTCTGGATAGATGTGCGTCACGATCAAGATGCGCTCGGCATGGCGCACCGCTTCCCACGCTGCGCTGAAGTCCTTAGTCCAGGTTGTCGAAGTCGTCGTCATTGTCCAATTCGTCCAGGAAGTCGCCCAGGGGGTCGGATAAGTTGTCGGGGTCGGGTTTTGGGATTTCGAGGCTGTCGATGATCTGGTTCATGCGCTCACCGTGTTCCAGCGTGGTATCCCAGTGAAAGATGAGTTCGGGGGTGTTGCGCAGGCGGATGCGCCGCCCTACCTCACGCCGCAGAAAGCCCTTAGCGCGTTCCAGGCCCTGCATCACTTCTGGCTGGCGCGATTCTTCGGCCAGCGCGTTGACGTAAACGTCTGCAAACATCAGCTCCGGGTCCAGTGTCACCTCAGTGACCGTGACCCCCTGCAAGCGTGGGTCGGCCACTTCGCGCAGCAGCAGCTCACTGAGGATTTGCCGGATGCGATCGCCCATGCGATCCTGCTTGATCGACATTTGTTTCCCTTTGTGTGCCTGTGTCGGCTATGGGCAGGCACTGTCCGCAGCTTGCGGTACAGGCTTGCCCATATCGCTGTGGATGGCGTTAGTTGATGCGCTCCATGATGAAGAACTCGATGCGGTCGCCTTCTTCAAATTCGTTGAACTTGTTGAGGCCGATGCCGCACTCAAAGCCGGTGCGCACTTCGCGCACGTCCTCATTGAAGCGCTTGAGTGAGGAGACGGTGGTGTCCTCCACGATGATCTGGCCGCCGCGCAGCACCCGCGCGTGCACGCCGCTGCCG
>CAYWGJ010000298.1:0-2042 GCA_964457835.1 uncultured Anaerolineaceae bacterium | reverse complement strand
GGCGGCGGCGGGGACGCTGCGGGTCAGCAGGGCGGCGCTGCCTAGGGTCAGGCCTTGCAGAAAGCGGCGGCGGCTGGGCATGGCGGTCATGGGCGGTCTCCTCATTGAACTCAGTGTGCCGCATCTTACCGCGTCTTGCGACCATGGGCAACGCCGCGCGCCCTTTCGTGCTATGCTTTGCACAGCGACTCAAGCCACATTCAGACGAAAGGCGCGGCCATGTTGGCTCATTCCCGACTTCCTTTGTATTCAGTGCGGTTAGTGCTGCTGCTGCTGGGGGCGCTGACCGTGGTCAGCGTGTTCGTGCTGGCCCAGGACGACACCCCCGACCTGCCCAACCTGCCCATCAGCAGTGACGTCACCTACATCATCCAGACCGGCGACACGCTCGACGAGATCGGCGCGCTGTTTGACGTCCGCGTGGCCTGTATCGTGGAGACCAACCCCGATGCCATCGACCGCGACGGCATCATCCGCCCCGGCGACCCGCTGGTGCTGCGCGTGGAATGCCCCGCCTATGACGGCGCGGCCCCGGTTCCCTTCCCACGCACGGACTCGCCGGGGCGCAGCGGTGAAGACGGTACCTACGCCGTGCGTCAAGGGGATACGCTGGACGGCATCGGGCGCACGCAGGACATCAGCGTGGAGGCGCTGCGCGAAGCCAACGGCTTAGGGCGCTTTGATCCGCTGCCGGTGGGCCTGCTGCTCACCCTGCCGGAAGACGCGCCGCCCTTCGGCGATGTGCCGCCGGGCCGCGTGCTGCGGGAGGTCAACGCCGACGCCGCCGAGTCCATTGACTCCGCGTTGGCGACGGCACCGGGCGAAGCGTACGTCATTCAGCGCGGTGATACGTTGGACGTCATCGGCCAGGCCTTCGACGTGTCGGTGGCGGCGCTGCAAATCGCCAACAACCTGGGCTATCCCTACTCACAGACGATCTTCCCTGGCGACGTGCTCATCATCCCGGAAGGCGCACCGGCCTACGGCTTGTTCCCGGTGATCCCAGGGCAGACGGTTCCCGGCGGCGGCGCGGACTCCGAGGCGGAAGCGGCGGCGGTCGAGCTGGCCGATAACGAGGTGCGGGTGCAGGTGGCGGATACGCTGGACGGCATCGCGCGGGAGCTGGACGTGTCCGTGGAGGCGCTGCGCTTGGAGAACGGCATTGTCAGTGCGCGGCAGATCGTGCCGGGGCAGGTGCTGGTGATCCCGGAGGACGCGCCGCCCTACGGCACCGCGCCGGACATCGACGAACCAGCGGGCGCGGTGCTGGCACCGGGTGAAGTCTACGTGATCCAGTTGGGCGATACGCTGGACGGCATCGCGGCGCAGTTCGACGTGGACAGCACCTGCTTGATTGCGCAGAACGAGATCGTCAACGTGCGGGGGATCCGCGCGGGGCAAACGCTGGGCATCCCGGCGGACTGCCCGGCCTACATGGGCTTCGACGTGGTGCCGGGGCGCGCGCCCTTCCAGCCAACGCCGGTGCCCACCACCGCCCCGGATTCGGCGGGTGCGGGGTCCTTCGGCGTCCCGACGGCCACGCCGGACGCCTAGTGCGCAAAAAAAGCCCCCCTCCACAGCGTGTGCAGGGGGGCATGATGGGCGCGCATCCGTGCACTATTCGCCCAGCGACAGCAAATACGCGGTAATGGCGTAGACCTGGTTGTCGGTCAGGATGTCGCTGTAGTTGGCGGGCATCACGCCGTCATTGTAGCCATCGACCAGGTAGTCGCTGGGGTGCATCACGGAGTTGTAGATGTACTGTGCGGCGGACTGGCCTTCGACGCGCTCAGCGGCGCGGTCCTTCAGGCCCAGCATGCCCGGCCCTAGCCCCGCCGCATCGGAATCGACGGCGTGGCAGGTTACGCACATGTACGGCCCGGCCACGGTGTCAAACTCGGTGTGGAACAGTTCATCGCCCAAGGCTGGATCGGCCAGCGAGACCAGCACGGACACGGGGTCATTGGCGGCGGGGGCGGCGGGCGCTTCGGTGGGGGCCTCGGTGGGTGCTTCAGTGGGCGCTTCGGTGGCAGCCTGTGCCA
>CAYWGJ010000297.1:0-2047 GCA_964457835.1 uncultured Anaerolineaceae bacterium | reverse complement strand
GCATAGCCGAACCATTTTGCGAGCGTTCCGCCAGAACGCCCCGACACATAGCGCGCCAGGCATCGGCAGTGTATTAAGCGTGGGCGGTCACAGCACCCCCTGCGGCCCACCGCCGATGATGGCCCAATCCAGCATTACTGTACTGCCTGCTGGAATACGGGGAAAGGATCCGCATAGCCTCGCCAGGTCACCTCCCCGGCGGCGAGTTCCACAAGGCGCGTCCAGCTTCGGAGCAATGCCTCATGTGTGACTTCCACGTAGACGGTATCCCCATCGCGCCCAGTTTGCAGCAGACGGTTGTTGATAAGGGCGGTCATCAAGCGTTCAGCATCAGCGTTCACCGCTACCGCGTCTATCGCAGCCCTACGGCGAGTGGGTTCGCCCGTTTCTTCGTCAATGTTCACCAGCGGCAAGAATACCGTCGGCAGTTGTGCCTGTGCGTCCGGTGGCAGCGCCCTGAACACCGCCTCACTGTGCGTGCCAATAGCGCCCTCCACGCCGCCCATCGCACGATAGGCGTCCCATGTCAGGCGATTGCCCTCACGTTCTTCGTACAGCCGTTCCAGCGTGAATTGCAACAGCGGCAGCGCCCCGGCAAGTGCCTTGTCGCGTCCACGCAGCGCAAAGATAATCTCTGCAACCAGTCCGGGGTCAAACGTCAGCCCGGCGGTAGGCAGGTGAGCCGGTTTTTCTATCGCGTCGCGCAGCTCGTGAATCGCCATCGGCTGCACCAGCGCGTTGTAACGGTCGAACAGCTTGCCCAACTGCGGGTAGTTCAGCGGCTGATCTAAGAAGTCCGCCCGCATACTGAGCAATACTAGCAGCTTGCCGCCGGGTTCGGTCGCCGCCTCCGTCAGCAGATTGATGAACTGCAAGCGTTCACCATCATCTGCCGCCAGCGTGAAGGTTTCCTCAAATTGGTCGATGTACAGCACCGCTCGTTCGCCCGGTAGCTGACGCGCCAGCCGATGCAGCATCCGTCCACCGGGGGCGTTCAGGTCGGCCTCAATGTGGCTGAGTGGCTGTCCTAGCGCCGGAGCCAGCGCGTCGGCAAGTTGCTCAATCGGATGTGCGCCGGGCACGATACGCGGCAGGTACGCCCAGCCGCCGCTACCCGGTAGCGCCCCATCCTTCAACGCGGGAATCAGCCCGGCCATCACGACGCTGCTCTTGCCCGCGCCGGACGGTCCCAGCACCGCCAGGAAGCGGTCATCGCCCGCGTCTAGCTGGCGTCCCAGCCGTTCAGCGAGTTGCGCGGTTAGCGCCTCCCGCCCGAAGAACTTGTTCGCGTCAGCTTCCATAAACGCCAGCAGCCCCTTGTACGGGTTCTGGCGTTCCTGTCCGGGGGCGAGTGTCGGCGCTTCTGGTGTGGGGGCAGCGAGTTCGGGCGCGTTGCCGTTCAGCGCGATTACAAGCTGGTCAAGTCCAGAAGTGTACTTGTCGCCGCGCATGTCAATGTACTGATAGTGGCCCTTGCCCAGCGGCACGCACCTCCGCCACACATCGCCAGCAACCCACACCAGGAACAGCGTGGACTGTTCGACCTCCGCCAGTGCGATTTCGTCTTGCACATAGTCGGACTCAAGCGAGTCTGGCGAGACGACCCACACCACCGCGTAGCTGTTCTCGATGGCACGGCGCAGCGCCTTCTCCCAGTTGCGGGTGCCGGGTGTCAGCCCCTCTTTGTCGATCCAGTAGGGCACATTTTTGGCGCTCAGGTCCGCACGCAGGCGATCCACGAAGTCCAGGTCACGCCGCGAGTACGAGATGAAGATGTGTACACCATCGGGGCGGGGTGTGGCTGTTTCGGACGTGGTGGTAGTTGGTCGTATAGGCGCTGCTGGCACGAGTTCGGCAATCAGCGTGTCAATCTCAGCGGCGTTCGTCGGGTGGGGTTTTAAACTGTGGGCTGAGCAGGTCACAGCAGGCTTTGAACTGGTCATGGGATAGGGGCATGGGCACTTGTCTCAGCGGTATCATTGTGTCGCTATGGATAATACCCTGACGTGAGACATCTGCCAAGCTGTAGCCTATGGTTTTAACCGCT
>CAYWGJ010000296.1:0-2149 GCA_964457835.1 uncultured Anaerolineaceae bacterium | reverse complement strand
GGCTCGCCGTCCGACGACTCCGCGCGCCGCGTGTATCACCCAGGGGATAACGTCGCCGTAGACGCGGATGGCACTGTCCTCACCGACCCCGGCGACGAAACCCAGGCCTACACCAGCGCTACCCCGCCGCTGGAAAGCGACTCCAATGCCGAAACGCAGGCCCTCAGCTCGGAAGCCAACAGTGCAACGCTGGACCAGACCATCGAGGACCCAGACGAAGACAGCCTCAGCAGCACCCAGCCCAGCCCCCCCGCCGAACAGGTCGAGGCCCCGGCCCTGACCACGCTCTACACCATTCCCTACCTGGACTGGGAGCCAGTCGGCCCACGCGCCAGCGAAGCCCAACGCGCCGCCCTACTGGACGCACTGAGCCGCATGAAGAGCGCGCTGGCGTCCACTGTAGCCGGCAGCATTAAGCGCCTGACCCTGGGCGGCTACACCGCGCTGCTGAGCCAAGTCGCCGAAGTCCGCCCCGACTTAGCCCAAGCCTTCGTGCAGCTTCAGAGCACGGGCCGCGTGGACCTGGGCGTATGCTACGTGCCCGTTGACTCGCTGCTGGTGAGCGGCGAAGCGCTGGTGCGTAACCTGCTGCAAGCCCGCCGTGACGCCGCCCGCTACGGCTTCAAGCTGCGCAAAGTGGCCTACCTGCCTGGTCACGGCGGACACGCGGCCCAACTGCCGCAAATCCTGCGCGGCTTCGGCGTGGATGCGGTGTTTTTGCATCACGGCAGCCCGGTGCCCCACCTGCCCTTCAACTGGAAGGCCCCCAACGGCAGCCATGTGCTGGTCGTCAGCGCGCCTATCACCCCCACCCAGGACGCCGCCGCGTCCATCAGACAACAACGCTACGCCACCCCGGACGGCCCCTTCCTGTGGCTGCTGCCCGCTGATCCGCACGGCAGCGGCACCCCGGCCTTTGTCCCCCAGGGACTGCACATGCCAGTCGAACAGGCGGGCCTGGCTGATTACGTCGCGGCGGTGCGCCACGGCCTGCCGGACTCGATGCGCCCGGCCTACCAGAATGAGCTGCGGCTGCGCAGTACCCAGCCGGGAACCTTCATCCTCAGCGGGCGGTCCTCCGCGCGCCTGTACCTCAAGCAGCGCAACAGCCGCCTTCAGCAGCTCATGGTACACGCCGTGGAGCCGCTGCTGGCGCTGGCAGCCACGGTCGGCAGCCTGGACGAACGCGAAAACGCCTGCGCACTGACCCGCCACGCCTGGCGGCTGCTGATGCAGACCCAGACGCGCATGGCCCTGGGCGGTCACGCCGTCGATGCCCAGCACGACGCCGACGCCCTGCGCGCCGATCAAGTCGCCGCAGTGGCCGATCACGTCGTCATGCGTGCCCTAGACTCCCTGCCCGGCGTGGTGCACGTACCGGGCGAAACCGTGTCAGAAACGCAGGGCCAGGTGTACCTACTGGTCTGGAATGCCCACAACCACAGCGTACAGCAGATGGTCGAGATCAGGATGGACGGCCTCAAAGCGGACCCGGCCAACGCAGCACAGCCGGCGCGCTACCCGGCCCGCTACCCCGCACGCCTGCTGGACCCAGACGGCCAGCCGGTAGACTTCATCTGGGACAGCCAGACACAGGCCCTGGGCTTCATTGCCGCTGCGCCACCGGTGGGCATGGCCGTCTACACCCTGGAGCTGGGCCTGGCTGACCCCGGTGAGGCCCACGTCGTCAAGCGTTACCACGGCACACAGATCAACGACTGGCACGGCGCAACCCTATTGATTGAGAACAGCCGCCTGACCTGGCGGCATTTCGCCAGCGGCAGCGAGATCAACGACCTGCTGCGCTTCGAGGACGGCGGCGACGCAGGCGACACCTTCAGCTACAGCCCGCCCGAACACGACCTCATCGAGCAGGGGGCCTTGGCCGGGGCCGTCGAAGTGGAAGAGTGCAGCCTCTACCGCCGCCTGAAGCTGCGCCACCGGATGCGCGTCGCCCCGGCCCTGACGGACCGCAGTCAGCGCGAACGCGGCCTGCGCCTGCTGGACCTGCACACTGAGGTGACGGTCTACAAGGGCGTGCCGGGCGTATACTTCCGCACGCGCTTCAGCAACACGGCCCAGGACCACCGGCTGCGCGTGCACCTGCGCACCGGCATCCACAGCGATACGGTGCTGGCCGATGCGCCCT
>CAYWGJ010000295.1:0-2170 GCA_964457835.1 uncultured Anaerolineaceae bacterium | reverse complement strand
AGCAGCAGGATCAGCAGCGCCGACAGCGGGTCGAAGAGCGGGCGGCCCGGCAGGTTGTAAGCCGGGTCCGAGTCCCCGCGCAGGCCCAGGCCCAGCAGCCCGTTGAAGGGCCGCAGCAGGGCGCTGCTGCCGTCGTCGGCCTGGAAGCCGAAGATCAAGCGCGTCGCGCCGGATAACTCCGGTAGGCGGATGCTGGACACCAGGTAAGGCGTCGCCACGATCAAGGCGACCAGCGCGGCGAAGGCGATGTAGCCCAGGGGCAGGTGCTTCCAACGGCGTGCACGCAGCAGCCACACCGTGAAGATCAACATGAACAGCGGCACGAACAGGCCCGCCGGGTGCAGGTAAAAACTGAGTCCCAGCAGGGCACCCAGCGCACTGAAGGCTGCCGTCTGGGCGCGGGTGCTGCGAGGCCGCCAATAGAGGGGCAGGGCCAGCGCCGCTGCCATCAACACCGTAGCCGTCAGCAGGGGCAGCAGGGTCTCGCGGCCCACCCAGCGTCCTAACAGCGTGGGATACAAGCTGACGGCCAACAGGCCCATGGCCGCCAGCCCGGCGGTGTCGCCATATAAGCGCCGCCCCACCGCATACACCAGCGCCAGCGTAATGAGGCTGATCCACAGCGAGGGCAGGCGATAGCCGATGCTGCCGCTGCCAATCGACGAGGTGACAGCCGCCAGCATCACCGGGTAGAGTCCGTCGCGGCCCTCCCCAGCGAACTGATAGAAGACTTCAATGTCCCCTTGGCGGGCATTCTCCGCCCAGCGGATGTCAACGATCTCTTCGGCGTGTAGGCCGGGCGGCAGGCTGGGCAGATCGGTCAAGCGCAGGGCGGCGGCGGCCAGCAAAATGAGCACGGCAAAGGCAAAGCTGATGCGGCTGGTTTTGGTCATGAGCGCGGCTTTGTGCCCGGTCCATGCGCAGACCGGCAAACGGTCGGTTTCGATTAAAACAGTGCAAACAACGCGCTGAGGATAACAAAGCGCCGCGGAAGCGTCAACGTCCATGGTGTGTGGCCGACGCAGACCGACCAGGGCAATAGACAAAGCCCTACCCCCGTAGTATCATCACCTAACAGCGAGTGCAGTGGTGCTGAAGGCAAACTGAACCCCCGCTTACAAGCTGATGAATAAGACCGCTTATTGCAAGGAGTAAAGCGCCCCATGTGCGCACTGAACGTTGAAAGCCAAGCCCAATCTCAAGCCCCCCAGGGCGACCCCATCGTCAACGACTTTGCCTTTACTGTCGCCACCAAGAACGGTTCCGGCAGCCAGACCTCCAATAACGTGCTGGTGAAATCCCTGTTCCGCATGGGCATCCCGGTTAACGGCAAGAACCTCTTCCCGTCCAACATCAAAGGCCTGCCGACCTGGTATACCATTCGCGTCAGCAAGGACGGCTACACGGCCCGCCGCGCCACCACGGAGATTGCGGTCGTCTTTAACCCCGACACTGCCGCCGAGGACATCCAGAACCTGCCCGCCGGCGGCGTGTGCATCATCCCCCAGGAATGGAAGTGGGGCCACAGCCGCGACGACATCATCACCTACGAGGTGCCCATCAAAGACATCTTGAAGCAGCTCGACATTCCCAGCGCCTTCAAGGACCGCGTGGGCAACATGGTCTATGTGGGCGCGGTGGCTCAGCTCTTCGATATTCCACTGGACGTGATCTACCAAGCCCTGCTGGATAACTTCAAAGGCAAGGCCAGTCCCGCCGACATGAACATGAGTGTCGTCAAGGCCGCCGCCGAATGGACCGCGGAAAACCTCAGCAAGCAGGATCGCTACCGCTTCGCCCCGTTGAACCTCACCGAGGGCAAGATCATGATTACCGGTAACGAAGCCGGGGCCTTGGGTGCGCTCTTCGGTGGGCTGAACGTAGCCGCCTGGTACCCCATCACGCCCAGCACCAGCTTCATTGACGCCGTGATCGAGTTCCAGCACATCCGCAAGGACCCGGACACGGGCAAGTCTACCGTGGCTGTCGTCCAGGCTGAGGACGAACTAGCCGCCGTCGGCATGATCGTTGGCGCGGGCTGGGCGGGCGCGCGCGCGCTGACCGAGGGCGGCTATCAGTCGCTGCCGAAGGTCGAAATGCCCGGGGCCCTGCTGATCGGGGACTCGGCCGGGCTGCTCAACGTGCCCAAGATCAAGGGAACGCATCAGGC
>CAYWGJ010000294.1:0-2188 GCA_964457835.1 uncultured Anaerolineaceae bacterium | reverse complement strand
CGACGGACACGCCCGCGCCGATCCCGACGGACACGCCTGCGCCGATCCCGACGGACACGCCCGCGCCGATCCCGACGGACACGCCTGCGCCGATCCCGACGGATACGCCCGCGCCGATCCCGACGGATACGCCCGCGCCGATTTCGCCAACACCTGATGAGGGGCAGACCATTTCTAACCCTCAGGTCGTGCTAATGCACACGCCGCTTCATCTTATATGGACGGACGCCTATGCCGTGCTGCTCAATCCGGCCAGCAGCCGCCTGGATGTGCAGGGCGATGATATTGCCGACCTGAGCTTCATCGGGACGGATGGGGAGCGCTACGCAGCAGACCTGTGGATGGACCCGGATGCGCCGTTGGACATCTTATACCCTGACCGCTGCCTGGTCGCGTTTGAGACCGGCGGTGTGCAGCCAACTGACGTCACGCTGCAAAACGACAGCATCCCCTGCGGCGAAATCCGCATGGTGCACAGCGGACCGGCCTTCTGGCGTGCGCTGCCGTTTGATGTGCAGCGGGATGGGGAGCTGCTGGCTGAGTGCAGCACGTCCCCGTGTGTGTTTGATTTAGATGGCAGTACCCCGCTTCCGACGAACCCTGAGGATGGTTGGCTGTACATCAACTGGGATGAGGACCTGCTGCTAGTGCGTAACGTTTCTGGTGAGGTGATCGACGGGGATGCTCTTGGCGTGATTACCATGGCGTACAGTGACGGGACTTTTGACGGCAGCCTGTGGCTGACGCCAGCGTTCCAGCCGGACGAATGCGTGGCGATTTCGCATGACTTCGAGATCGGGAACGTGGTGGACGACATCGAAGTGCAGGCCCTGGACCCCACCTGCATCAAGATCGACGGCAGCGCGACTTCGCTGACTCCGTTCTGGTCCGAGCGCAGCAGCTTCGACGTGCGCTATGAGGGCCAGACTCTGACGACCTGCACGTCCGCGCCCTTCCGGGGCGGATGCGCGGTGCCTCAGCCTTAAAGCCGGTCTCGGCGCGGCGAACACATCCGCCGCGCCGGGATCGATGCGGGGGACGCATTGGTCTTTATGACCGCTCGTCACGCCAGACGCTGAACCCGCGGCTTAGCAGGTCTTCATGCAGCCGTTCTACATAACTACGGTCCGGATGAGCGTAACTAATGAAGACATAGGGTATGATGTGTGCGAATGGTTCAGCGATATTATTCGCTGTGGGGTAGCCCACGATTGACCTCCCGTTCGGTGATTCGCGATTGCTGCTCCTTACATGGTTTGATTACAGCGTGTTTTCACTCTAAGTATCCTTAAGCTCGCCGATTTTTGTGTTCTGTGGTATCGCTAAATAAATATGACATACAGCACAAAGGACTCCCCAACCATGCCCCGACTCATCATTCTCGGCAGCATCAACATGGACGTCGTGGTGCAGGCGCAGCGGCATCCGCAGGCCGGCGAGACGGTCTTCGGTGACGCGCTGCACTTTATTCCCGGTGGCAAGGGCGCGAATCAGGCCGTGGCTGCGCGGCGGCTGGGGGCTGAGGTCCGTTTAGTTGCGCGCCTGGGCCAGGATTCCTTCGGTGATACGCTGCACGCTTTTCTGCACGCAGCGGGCATCGATCTCAGCGATCTGCGCCGCCTGCCGGATGTGCCCAGCGGCACCGCTATTATTACGGTTGATGCGCAGTCACAGAACCGCATCGTGGTGGTGTCAGGGGCTAACATGCAGCTCGGCCCGGCGGACGTGGAGCCGCTGCCCATCGCGCCAGATGACGTGATCGTGGCGCAGTTCGAGGTGCCGCAGCCCGCGATCAAGACGCTGTTTGCGCGGGCACGGCAGATCGGCGCATGTACCCTGCTCAATCCGGCCCCGGCGGGCGCGTTCATTGACGGTCTGCTGCCGCTGGTGACTCACTTGATCGTCAACGAGACGGAACTAGCGCTGCTGGCGGGTCTGCCCACGGACGCGCCGCCGGAAGCCGCCATGCGCGCGCTGCCCCTCGACCCAGCGCAAACGCTGGTGCTCACGCGCGGGGCAGAGGGGGCGCTGTGTCTGCATGATGGGGCGCTGATTGCGGTGCCGGGGCGGGCGGTGTCGGCGGTGGATACGACGGGCGCGGGGGATTGTTTCGTCGGGGCGCTGGCCGTGGCGTTGAGCGAGGGGCAGGCCCTGGCGGACGCGCTGCGCTTCGCTAACGCCGCTGCTG
>CAYWGJ010000293.1:0-2201 GCA_964457835.1 uncultured Anaerolineaceae bacterium | reverse complement strand
CGCCTCCAGGACGGCGGCCATCTGGCGGCGCTGGGCTTCGAGCTGGGCATGGGTGCGGGCGTTGTGGATGGCGACGGCAGCCTGGTTGGCAATGATCGTCAGCAGGCGCAGTTGATAGTCGCTGAATTGATTCGGCTGGCTGTGCGCCACGGACAGCGTGCCCACCGGCTGCCCCTCGTAGATCAAGGGCACCGCTAGAGCAGAGCGCTGTGGGTGAGAATCATCGGGTAGGGGAAGCCAGCGCGGGTCCTGGGTCGTATCCGGGACGATCACCCCCCGCGCATTGCGCAGCACCCAGCCCGCCAGGCCCGCTTCCAACAGCTTCTGGCTGGTGCCGTCATCCAGGTGAACGGTGGTGGGCACACCATGCGACGCCACCCGCCAGGCGCTGAAATCACCGTCTTGCAGCGCGCCGCCCTCGGTGGTGTTGGTGAGGATCAAAGTGGCGCGTTCCGCCCGGACCAGCCGCGCGGACAGGTCAGTCAGGCGTTCCAGTACCGTATCCAAGTCCAGCACTGTTAACAGACTGGAGACCTGCGTCAGCAGTTGAAGGTCGTCGAAGTCGGAAAGGTCCATGATGCCTCACAGCCTGTAAACCCTTGGATACCATTATATCTCATTAAGGCGGCTACGCAAAGTCAACGCTTGATTCGTTTACGCTTTATTTATATACATGGTATTGCCTTTACGCATTGCACACTAACGTAAGCTAATACGCGGCGGCAGCACCCCAACCTGCGTGCCATCCCCCAGATCATGCAGCGTCGCCCCCGCCACCGGCAGTAGGTTGATGCTGCCGCTGTCCGGGTCAAAGCGAAAGACACGCAGCCACACCCGGTAGTCGTCCCCCGGCGGTAGAGACTCCGGCAGCAGCAGCGCCCGGTGATCCCAGGTCGGCACACCGGACTGCATCAGCGTGGTAGGGGCGAAGGTCGCGCCCGGCCAGGTGTTTTCGCCCGCTGCCACCACCGCGCCCGCCGCATCCGCCAGGAACCAGGCCACGGTGTAATCCCGTGTGACCGGGCCATCCGTGCGCCAAAGCAGCGACAGCGGCAGCACGTCTCCCGGCGTGTACTCGGTGCCCAGCGGCAGCGTGAATCCCTCTAGGTGTAGGGCCGGGCCGTCTTCCGTGATGTAGCGCAGGTCTGCACGGCGTTCCGCGCCAACCAGCGCGTAGGGGTCCGGCGCGGAGGTCGTGTCGTAGGCGATCAAACGCGCAATGGGCGAGCTGCGCGTTTCGCCCAGGCGATAATAGCGCTGCCCGATGAATCGCTCCAGCGGGCGCACCACACAGGGCACCTCCGGTCCACTGGACATCAGCAGCCACAACCGATCGTGGTGTTCGGCCAGCTTGTGCACCGTGACCGCCGTGTGCGGCGCAATCAGCACGGCAGGGTTATCCGACTCGATTCGCAGGGCCTGCTCACAGCTCCCCCGATCACCGGGATGATAAGGCAGTGTAATCAGCATTCGCCCGCCGACTTTGCCGTCGTTATAAAAGAACGGGGCCAGCGCCGGGTCGTTGAGCAGGATCACGGCGTTGTCGGGCGTCTCGCTGCGGATCACGTCCAGCATGGCGTGCAGGTCATCACGCTCAGCCAGGTAAAAGGGATCGTTGGCGTGATAATGACGCAGGGCCAGCGCCGCACCCACACTCCAAAGGGCCGCCAGTCCCAGCAGACTCAACAGCGCCGCACGCTGTCGCAGGCGCATCACGCCCAACGCGCCCAGGCTCAGCACAGCAAAGACCAGCGGCACCCACAGCGCCTGCGTCCGCACCCAGGCGAAGCGCGCCGGGAACTCCCCCCATAGGCCGGTCAGCACCACTGGGCGCAGCCAGCGCGGATCGTTGAAGCTCGGCCCCCAGTAGATCAAGCCGCCGAAGGACACCTCGCGCGTGGCGATGCTGTAGGTCTCCCAGGGGAACACCAAGCCGCTGAACTGCCACCACAGGCTGTAGAGGCTCAGCGCGCCGAAGCCGGCCCACGCCCAACGCCGCCGCGCGTCAAACAGGCGCTCAAAGGCAGGCAGGGTCAGCAGCATAGCAAACGGGATCGCGGGCAGCAGAAAACGCTGCGGCCAGATCGTGCCGCCGAACCACTCTTGGCCGCGCAGGATGGCGTAACCCAGCACAAAGCCGAACAGCACCAGCAGCGGCCCCAGTGCGCGCGCGCGATCCCCACGCCGCAGCAGCCACCAGG
>CAYWGJ010000292.1:0-2220 GCA_964457835.1 uncultured Anaerolineaceae bacterium | reverse complement strand
ATGTGCAGCGCGGCGCGGTCCTTGACGCTGCCACCGGGGTTGGTCCATTCCGCCTTGGCGAAGACGCGCACGTCAGCGGGCAGATGTGCGGTCACGCGCTGAAAGGCCAGCAGGGGCGTGTTGCCAATGGAGTCTTCCAGACGCTTGACGCCGTGATGCGTCAGGGTGTGGCTGGTGGCCGGGTTGAGGCTGGGCTGTGGCAGTGCAACCATGATGGTCTGTTTCTCCCTTAGTCGTGTGCGTTCATTGACGTGAAAAGCGGTCAGTATGCGATTGACGGTAAGCGCGGCGTTGGCATCGGCACACAAAAGGCCGGTAAAGCGGCGCGCCTGGGGCATGAAAAAACGCCGGACGACACTCCCTATGTCAGGGGTCGTCCCGCGTTTGTGCGCTCGCTTTACCGGCCTCGTTTGCGGCCTGATGTCAGCTTGTCGGCAGTCTATCTAACGCGGAGCAGCCCCCAAGTCAGACAGACACAACAAGATGCGTAGTTGGTGTTCACCAGAACACTCCTGTTTTTTCATCACTCATGCACACTGTACGCCATCCTGTGTGCAGAGTCAAGCGCTCTATCGAAACGTTTATGTGGCCGTTTCGGAAGCGCTAATCTCAGCTTCGATGGCTTCGCGATTCTGCATGTACCAGTCCACGGTGGCCCGCAGCCCGTCCTCAAACGAGGTGGCCGCCTCAAAGCCCAGCAGTTCGCGGGCGCGCGTTACGTCCAGGCCCCGGCGCGGCTGACCGTTGGGCTTGCTGGTGTCCCAGTGGATGCTGCCGCTGAAGCCGGTCAGCCGGGCGATGGTTTCCATCAGGGTCTTGATGCTGATCTCGTCGCCGCTGCCCAAGTTGATTGGCGCGCTGGTGTTCAGCTTTTCCCCGGCCAGCACCAGGCCCTCGGCGGCGTCGGCCACGTAGAGGAATTCGCGCGTCGGCGAGCCGTCGCCCCAGGCTTCCATGGAGTCGTCGCCGCTTTCCAGCGCCTGCACCGACTTGCGGATCAGCGCCGGGATGACGTGTGACGAGCGCGGGTGGAAGTTATCACGCGGGCCGTAGAGGTTGGTGGGCATCACGAACACGGAGTCAAAGCCGTACTGCTGGCGATAGGACTCACTCTGCACCAGGACCGCTTTCTTGGCGATGCCGTAGGGGGCGTTGGTCTCTTCTGGGTAGCCGTCCCACAGCGCGCGCTCTTTGAAGGGCACGGGCGTGAACTTCGGATACGAGCACACCGTGCCGACGATCACCAGCTTTTCGACCTGGGCCTGCCAGCTCTCATGCAGCAGCTGCACGCCCATCATCAGGTTGTCGTAGAAGAAGTCGGCGGGATGCTCGCGGTTGGCCCCGATGCCGCCTACGCGCGCGGCCAAGTGGAAGATCACGTCCGGGCGCGTGTCCTTGAGTAGGTCCAGGATGGCGGCGCGCTGGCGCAGGTCGTATTGTGCGCTGCGCGGCACGATGACCTCTGCGGCCCCTTTTTCCTTCAGCTTTTCCACCACGAACGACCCTAGGAAACCCGCGCCTCCGGTCACGACCACACGCCGCTGCTGCCAGTACTGGCTCATGGCTGCTTCTCCTTATGCTGCTGCATCCGGTATACGCGCAGTATATCAGAATTGCGCGTGTTTTGTGTGTGTGTTGCCGTCAACATTCGTCTGCTGTTATGATGCCTACCTGTTGTGTCCGTTGATCTTGCGTTGAGGACTTGCTTGTGATGACTGCTCGCCCGCTGGTGTCTGGCTGGCTGCTGCCTGTTTTGCTGCTGCTGCTGATGCTCACGGCGGGTCTGCTGCGCCTGCGTGACTTGGCGGCTATTCCGCACAACATCGACCATGCTTACCCGGTGTGGCAGGCCTTGAACACGCTGGGCACGGGTGCGCTGCCGCTGGTAGGTCAACAGACCTCGGTGCTGTTTGGCAACCCGCCCCTGACCGGCTACCTCTACTTGCCCATTGTCGCGCTGACCCGTTCGCCTTTGGGCGTGTACGTCTTCGTCATCACGTTGAACACCCTGGCGGTGTGGCTGACCTATCGCGCGGGGCGGATGCTGTTCAGTTCCCCGGCGCTGGGCGTGATCGCGGCCTGGCTGGTGGCCGTGAACCCCTGGATCATTGAGTACAGCCGCACGTCCTGGGTGCAGAGCCTGCTGCCCTTTCTGGTGACGCTGGTGTTGTGGCTGGCGCTGCCGGTGCTGCTGGGCCGCGCGCGGCATCCGGTGCGCCG
>CAYWGJ010000291.1:0-2274 GCA_964457835.1 uncultured Anaerolineaceae bacterium | reverse complement strand
AGGATGCCGCCCAGATTGCCCGGCTCGCGCACGGCATCCAGCACCAGCACGCGGCGCGGCGCTTTGGGCGAGGACGGAAAGGGCATGGGCACCACGGCCACGATCCCCGGCGGCGTCTCCATGGCGCTGACGTGGGCCATCACCTCCGGGGTGACGGACAGCAGTTCGATCTCCGTGTAGCGCGCTTCCAAGCGGGCGACCAACTCGGCCACGGGGCCGTCGGCAGTGGCGATCTCTTCGTCGAAGAGGACGAAAAGTGGCTTGATGCGGCGGTCCAGCGCGTCACGGATCAGGCGCACGCCTTCCAACGCGACCTTGCGCTCTTTGCGGCGGGTGCGCACCCGGTTCTGCAAGCCGTAGGCCAGCTTGACGCGCTCGTTCTTGGTGCTGCTAATCGGCTCCATCGATGTGGGCCTCCGTGAGGGTCTAGGCTTAGAAGAGCGACAATTGCTGCGGCGAGTCGGCGTCGGCATCGTCCGCATCGGACTGGCTGTGTTCGCGTTCCCAGGCTTCGCGCTCGCGCAGTTCAGCCAGGGCTTCGTCGTCCAGCGGCTGACCATCGGCGTCGTGTGGCAGCAGGTCGATGGCGGTGCATTCCGGGCACTGGCATTCCAGCGGATGCGCGGGATTCCGGGCAGGGTCCGTGGTGGCTTCTGGGGCAGCGGCGGGCGCGTCGGCGGACACCGGCCCCAAGCCTTCAGGCACGAAGTCGTCGGGCAGCTCCTCGGCGCGCAGCGTGGCCGCCACGTAGAGGTCGCGCAGCTCGTCCTCACGGAAGCCCAGCGACTCCAGCACCGGCTCCAACGAGCGGCGGGTCACGCGGTCATCTGTGCGAATCACATGCTTGTAGTGTTCGCGCAGACAGCGCCGCCATTCTTCGCTGAACACGCTGTCGCGTTCGTCGTGCTGAGGCATGGTGTCGTCCTCCTCGTTCATTTGTATCGCGGTGTGTGCGTCAGGATGCGGGCATCAGCCGCCCGGCTTCGATGCGCCACACCGCCGCTCGTCCTAGAAATGCGTCGCTGAAGCCGTCCAGCGCGGCGGTGGTGAGTAGGGTCTGGGTGTCGTCGCTGACCCGTTCCAGCAGGTAGCGGCGGCGGTCGCGGTCCAGCTCGGCGGCCACTTCGTCCAGCAGCAGCACCGGGTATTCGCCGCTGCGCGCACGCATCCACTGACGCTCCGCCAGCTTCAGCGCTAACACGGCAGTCCGCGCTTGGCCCCGGCTGCCGTAGAGTCCGGCGTCGCGCTCGTTGATGTGCAGGCGCAGCTCGTCACGGTGCGGCCCGCTGAGGGTCATGCCGCGCCGGATCGACTCGTGTCGTTGGGCAGCCAGGTGATCGGCAAACTGTGGCTCGATCTGCGCCGGGTCCAGGTCACGGTGCAGGTCCAGGCCCAGCACGTCGAAAGCCATCTGCTGCGTGCCGTTGGACACCTGCGCGCCAGGCTGAAAGCTGGGCTGATAGCGCAGCGTCAAGGTCTCGCGTCGCCCGGTGAGGTCGTAATGATTGCGCTGGGCTTCGGCTTCCAGCTCCCGCAGAAAGCGTTGGCGGGCGGCGATCAACTGGCTGCCGTGCGCCACCACCTGCGCATCCCAGTAAGTCAGTTCACTGGGGCTGGCCTGGTTATCTGCGATGCGACGCAGCAGGGCGTTGCGCTGGGGCACGACGCGCTCGTAGGCCTCCAGGGCAACAGCGTAGTCCGGCGCCATCTGGCACAGCGTAGCGTCCATGAAGCGGCGGCGATCAGCAGGCGGCCCCTCGACGAGGGTCATGTCGCGCGGCAAAAAGAGCACGACGTTCAGCAGGCCGATGATGTCCATCACGCGCTTGTCCACGCCGTTGAGCCGCACCGCCCGCTTGAACCGGACTTGGCCGTCGCTGCTGCGTGTGAGCGTGAGCGTTGTCTCCAAGCGGAAGCGCTGCCCGTCCCGGCGTGTCACGTCGGCGGCGATGCGCGCGAAAGGCAGCGGCTGGTCTTCTACCGACCAATTCAGCAGTTGACGGTCGCTGCTGGTGTACGGCGAGCGCCCGGTCGCCAGGTAGTAGATGGCCTCCAGCAGGCTGGTCTTGCCCTGTGCGTTGGCCCCATGAATGACCACCGGGGACTCCGGCAGGCGGCTTTCCAGGCGGGCATAGTTGCGGAAATTACTAAGCGAAAGCTGCGTCACATGCACCGGCTCAGCCTCCAGGCGGCGTGACCGTCGCCAGCGGCGGCGCGGGCGTCAGGCTGGCGAGGGGCGGCTGCGGTGTGGGCGTGGGCAGCGGCGCAATCACC
>CAYWGJ010000290.1:0-2284 GCA_964457835.1 uncultured Anaerolineaceae bacterium | reverse complement strand
AGCGCCAGGGCGTGCTCCCCGGCGGCGATGGCGCTGGTGCCGGGCGTGTGCGTGACGATGACCCCGCGCAGTGTGGCCACCTCGATGTCGATGCCGTCCAGCCCGGCGCTGACCCGCCCGATCACCTTGAGATGAGGCGCATCCGCCAGGGTCGCTGCGTCTAGCAGTACCTCATCGCGGGAGATGAGCGCGTGCGCGGTCTTCAGCCCCTCGCGGACGGCGCGCTCAGTGGGCGGCACGATCTGCACGCTGACCCCGTCCGCCGCACGCAGCAGACTCAGCGCCTCGTCGGTGAGTTCCGTAGCGACCAGCAGCTCGAACATCGGCGGCTCAGCCCTCCGCTTGGAGCAGGGCCAGCGCCGCGTGCAGGTCGTCGAAGACGTGCGGCGTGATGGCTTTGAGCGCGGCGGGGTCCGTGTGGGAGCGGTCCGGCACAGCGAAACAGGTCATGCCTGCTGCCACTGCCGCCCGTGATCCGTTCGGGCTGTCCTCGAAGGCCAGGCACGCGGACGGCTCTGCGCCCAGGGTGTGCGCCGCGCGCAGGTATACGTCCGGGGCGGGCTTGCCGTGGGCGTCGTCATCTGCGGAAAAGCGCTGGGCGAAGACTTCGCCCCAACCCTGCGACTCGATGATGGCGTCAATGATGACCATGGGTGAGCTGGACGCGATGGCGATGGGAATGGCCTGGTCCGCGACGTAAGCCACCAGTTCTGGCGCACCGGGCTGGGGCTTGACGGCAGTCGGGATGCGGGCCAGCATCAAAGCGTTTAACTCGTCTTTCAATTGCTCAGGGGTATCATTCAGCTTGTGGTAATCAATGAGCTTGGTCAAGAAAGCGTCCAAACGCAGGCCGACGACACCGGCGCGGAAGGCGTCGCTGTACACATGGCCGCGCACCGCGACCAGATCAACCTCAGCGGCGTGCCATACGGTTTCGGAATCGACCAACAGGCCGTCCATGTCAAAGATAATCGCTTCGTAGGGAAAGTTCGGCATCCGGTGCTCACTCCTCAGTGATGGGGGCGTCGTTGGCGTGGTCGTCAGGGTCAAAGGCGGTGGCGAAGCGCTGGCGGTCGGCGTCCTGCTGAAAGGTGAGTCCGCCCTGGGCGCGGGCCAAGCGCAGACCGTGCTCAAAGACGGCCTGGTGTGGTGTGCCCATCACGCGCGCATAGCCAGACGGCCCCGCAGCCAGCGGTAAAATCGGGGCCAGCGATTCGCTGTAGATGAAAGCCGGCGACTCGTCGAGGACCTTCTGCCGGGCCACCACCCCGCCGAAGCCGACGAAGAGGTCCACCACCGCGCGCGTCGCCAGGTCGGAGGAACCGTCGCCCACCATCAAGCGGCGTCCGGGCAGGTCCCCGGCCAGCTCGCGGATGATCTGCGGCTTGCCACTGGTCACCGTCAGTGGGCCTTCGTTGTAATCGAGGTATTGCTGGCCGTGGCGCGTGCGCGGATCATGGTAGCGCCACCACTCCCCGGAAAGCTGGTTGTATTCCAGCTCCACCGCGCGGATGCGTTCTGCCGGGACGCCCAAGCGCTGCCCAAAGCCGCGCACGGCCTCCGCCAGGCCGCCGCTGATGATGAAGACTGTCTTCCCTAGGTAGGCCAGCGCATCGATCACGGCCTGGGCATCCGGGACGATGGTTTCGTAATAGCGTTCCTCCACGGCCTTGAGCTGGCCGCGCGTGGGGCGGATGGCCTGCAAGCGCTTGCCGTAGACTTCTTCTAGGTCCAGGTCGCCGTCCATGGCCTTCTGGGTCAGCAGGCCCACGCGCCACTCTTTGCCTTTGAGCCGGGCCAGCTCGTCAATGCCTTCAATGGTGGAAAGCGTGCTGTCGCAGTCAAAGAAGATCAGGTCATAGCTGGGCCAGGGCATAGCGCATGTCCCCCGTTTACACACGGGTCAAGGCGGACGATGGCCCGCATTATAGCCCCGCCGCCGCCCACTTGTGAACCCTGCCACATGTATGAAGTCCCTTTGTGCACAGTGACTGAATCAGCCTTCCGCAGTCGGCAGGCCCTCCAGGATGCGCCCCGCCGCCGCCGCGAAGCCGCTGTCAGACTCCGCGACCTGGGTCAGCAGTGCCGCCGCGCCGGGTACGTCGCCCGCGTCCAGCAGCAGATTGGCCTTGTAGTACTGCACCTGTGGGTCATCCGGGAGCCGTGCCAGCGCCGCGTCAATCAAGGTGCGCGCGGCCTCCGCGCTGCCCGCCTGGTACAGCGACCAGCCCAGGGCCGCCTGCGCGCGCGGCGAGAGCGTCACCGCCGCCGCCGTGTCCGCGCC
>CAYWGJ010000289.1:0-2364 GCA_964457835.1 uncultured Anaerolineaceae bacterium | reverse complement strand
GATTGTCGTGCGGCGCGTGGGCAACTACACGCCCGCGTTGGACGAGCTGGCCGCTGCCCTGGATGAGAATTAGCCGCGATCAGCCGTCCGCTTGTTCAGCCGCCATTGATACAGGCGCACGCCGTCAGTGAAGCCCATGGCCTGGTAAACGTGATTAGCCACCGCGTTGTTGTAGAAGGCCCCGACGAAGGCTGCCTCAATACCCTGCGCCTGTACCCGGCGCAGCCCCTCCGCGATGGCGGCACGCGCCAGCCCGTGCCCCTGATGATCGGGATGCGTGCACACCGGTTCCACCACGGCAAAGGACTGGGCGTTGTGTGCAGTGAAGCCCGCATTGGCCGCCAAGGTGCCGTCGGGCGCTTCAACCACGATGTCTAGGTCGGCGGCGTAGTGTGGGTTCTTCGTCTGGAAGTTGTGGTATTCCTCAGCGCTGTGAAAATCGCGCTTAAAGGCCGCGTTGAGCAGGGCCGCCAAGCCGCGCTGATCGTCCGGATGGACGCGCATCCCGCGCACTTGATAGCCCGGCGGCAGCAGGATGCTGGGCACCGGCTGATCCATGGGGCGGCGGTACATCGTCTCGTACACGTCCTGGCGGGTGTAACCGCGCTGAGTCAGTAGGGCGCTGCGCTGCGTGTCGTCGGCCTCGGCCCAGACGTACAGGCAGGCATGGCCGTCGGCATCGCGGCCCCAAGGCAGCGAGTCTTCGGCCCAGGCCAGCATCTCGGCTTCGATCTGGCGGTAGGCTGGGTGGATGTGCAGGAAGACCTGGCCGGTGTATTCCGGGATGACCACGCCGACGATGGCCCCACGCGCGTCCTGCCAGATGCGCAGGTGCTGGGGCAGTGTGTCGCGGTGGCGCGTCATGTCTGCGTCGTTGTTGTGATACACGGTGCCCAGCCAGCGGCGTGGGTCCCAGTTGAACATGCGGCGGTAGTGCGTGTAGGACTCCAGCAAGAAATGGGTGATGGGGGCGATGTCGTCATCCCAGATGAAAGCACGGTGTTGGACAGCAGTCATAAGGGGATTCCTTGGCGTGAGGGCGGACCGTTCAAAGGTGCTTGGAAGACCACTAAAGGTCATTATAGATCATGTGTAGCACGAGACACAATAGCCATTGCGGTCTGGCCTCATTACGCCCCCCTGCGGCCAACATTTCATACCACCCGCTAACACAGTCCACACCCCGGCTGAATTGAGCATTGGCGCAGGCCACATTACACTGTAATCAGTGGGCTTGTATGGCAAGCCGACATAGGCTATGCAGGAAAAAGCACACCCATGGACCCGGCAGCATTCCAAGGAATCATCGTGATGAGTCTTCTGATGAGCTTATGGCTGAGTGTGTTGGCTGCGGTGAGCATCGCGGCCCTACTGCGCGACAGCCGGGTGCAGCGGCTCTATGCCATGCCGCCACCGCGCATCGTCCGTGACACGCGCGAGGCCCCTAGTGTACCGCTGACGCGCCGACCGCTTGTGCGTCGTGATCTAGGCAGCAGCAGCCCGGTTACCCTGCGCATCACACCCGAATCAGAAATGCTGACGCAGCCCAGCGTCAACCGCGAAATGCAGAGTATCCTCAAGGCCCACGCCGCACGCAGCGCTCACCTCAGCGACACGCAAGAAGGCCGCGCTGTGAGCTGAACGCTGCCCGCCCGACAGTCACGGCCTGATGATGGTCACACAGCAGGACGCCACACCTTAGCTGAATGCAAACTCCGTTTCGCCTGCGCTGGCGGCTGCATCACCGATGCGCGCGTAATTGCGCATAACTTCCGCGTGTATTGCACGCATGTCCGACACGGCCACGTTGAACTTATACTCTACCAGGTCGGTTAAGTCGGCGTTGAAGGTCATGTAAATGCGGAACTTCAGGCCTGGACCGCGCCAAGGTAGCGGCAAAATGCGCACCTCAAAGCCGGTCGCGTCGCTGAGGGCCGCCGCTGTGTAGGCGATATAGTCGGGGTCGATGCTGGCGGTCATGGTACGGCTCTCGTCTCAATGTCTTTGGCGGATGTCGGGTCGGCTTAGCATCAGATACAATGAAATAAGCCTTGTCGTTAACCGACCTTTCTCTATTTTATTCAGTTTTCCCGCAGAACGCCATAGCACCAGAGTCCCGATAGGGGGCTGTTATGACCCTTTTTTACGTTTTTGGGGCGCTGCTCATGTGGCCTCAATGTAACGGCGGCGCACGCCGTCCACCCAGGTGCGCAGGTCCGGCTCGCTGACGCTGTGTCCGTGCACCGCGTACACCAGCGCCGCCGCCGCCATGCCCAAGCCGAAGTCATAGCGTGGGCCGTGTGCCTCCCGGCTGAAGAACGCCGCCGTCAGCCCGCCCGCATCCAGCGGTGGCTCGGCCTGTCC
>CAYWGJ010000288.1:0-2371 GCA_964457835.1 uncultured Anaerolineaceae bacterium | reverse complement strand
TGTTCGTGTGTCCGCTGAGCAGCCCTTCAGCCGCTTGACGCCGAGCATCGTCAGTATTGATCTTGAAATAGGGCGGGTTGGCGATGATGTGTTGGTATTGCCGCTGACCTATAGGTGTGTCCAGCAGGGACGGTCGGAGGAATTGGATCCCATTCAGCACAAAATCGGTGTGAAACAGGTTGAGATGTACCGTGATGCTGTATTCTGCCGCTTTTGCGACTGCATCCTGGAGGTTAGTCTGAGCTGTAGCGAATAGTTCTTCGTCTAATTCAAAGCCATCGACCCGAATTTCCAGAGGATTACCTTCCTCAATCAGGCGGTCAATGATGGCGCAGAGCAGTGTCCCCGACCCCATTGCCGGGTCGAGAATGTGATCACCATCAGCAATTGTTCCCAGCTGCTCCGCCATAAATTGTGCAAGAGGTTCCGGCGTGAGAAACTGTCCGTGCGCTTTGCGAGAGCTACTGGAACGCCTTACAAGTATGCGCTGACCTGCTTCTAGGCTTTGTCGGGTAAAGGTTACCATCAATGCTCTATTTCACATCCATACCATCGCCTTTAGTATATCTGAATCCTGCCAGGATGCTCAGGGCTGGTGTTCTGTTACCCGTGGACCCGCTGCACGATCTGCTCAACCAACTGCAAAAGCGCTGCGGTCCGCGTGGACTGCGCCCCGCCAGCCAGCTTGACGCCGCGCCTGACCTGCTGCCCACCGGCACCCCGCTGGATCGGCTGCTGGGTGGCGGCCTGGATCGCGGCAAGCTGGCGGCTTTCGTCGGCGTGCCGACTTCGGGCGCGACCACCCTGGCCCTGCGCACGCTGGCGATCACCGACGCTGACGCACTCTACATCGACCTCACGCGGCGCTTCGACCCGGCGTATGCGGCGGCCTGCGGCGTGGACCTGGACCGCGTGCTCATCGCGCATCCGCCGGACGCAGAGGCGGCGCTGAGCCTGGCACGGGAGGCCGCCCTCAGCCGTGCGCTGCCGCTGCTGGTCCTGGATGTGGACGATCCGCCGTCAACGCTGAACCGCCTGCATCAGCCGCTGGCCCTCAGCCGCACCACCCTGCTGCTGCTCACACGGCGATCCGCGCCGGGCGCACAGGTCCGGGTGGGGCTGCGCTGCCTGGGCTGGATCATGCGCGATGGCGACGTGATCGGCTGCCACGTCCACGCCGAGCTGGTGCAGCATCCCCGGCGGCCTGTGGGCGAGTCGCTCACTTTTCCGCTCCGCTTCGGCTCGGAGGATGCGCCATGCTGAGCTGTCTGTGGGTGCCGCATTACGCCGCCGCTGTGGAGCGTCTGCACAACCCGGCCCTGCGCGGCGTGCCCCTGCTGGTGCTCAGCGGCGGACGGGCGACTTCCCGACCCAGCGGCACCACAGCTTCATGCGCTTTGCCGCCCTGTCGGACAAGACCAAAGAAGATCAGTGGACTTCAAAACTGCCCAGGGTAACCACATCGTCTATCTGCCGCTGGCCGCCCCGCAGTGCGGCGAGGCGCTGCAGGTCCGGATAGCCGTACAGCCCCATCTTCACCGTGTACTGGCCCGGTGGCAGGTCTTCGGGCAGCGGCACGCGGTAGTCACCGTTCACCGTTTCTCCAGGGATCAGGGCACTGGTGGTCCACATCGGCAGCAGCTCTTGCGAGTCTGACTGGGCCACAAGCTGTCCATCGGCGTCGAATACATGGATAAAGGCCAAGTAATCCTGCACCTGGGCGCTTTCGGTCGTCCAGGCCCAAGCCATCGACAGGTCCTCGCCGCGCGGCAAACTTGGCGGCAGCCCCAGGGCCGTGAGTCTGAGCGCATCGCCAAACCAGATGTCGACCGGCTCTGCCGCGAAGCCCGGCGTCTGCTCCGCACGCAGGCCGATTCGCCAGCGGGCGACACTGGCGCTGCCGTTGTTGACGCCGACACTCAGATCCACCAGCGGCGGCAGGTCCGGCGGCAGGCGCAGAAAGTAGGTCTCGGTCAGGTGCGCGCCGGCGGACCAATCTGTGAGTGGTGTGGGCGGGTACTGCGCGCTGCCGATGACGACATCGCGCCCGACCACCTGAAGGCGCGGCTCCGTCACCTCGTTGATCGAGAGATAAGCCTCATGGTCAGCGGTAGTCGCTTCGGGTACTTCCCAGCGCAGCGTGACCGCCACATAGCGCTCGCGGTCGCTCTCGTAGCTGTAGTCCACCAGACGCACATCACCGAAATCGACCACCGTCTTTACAGGCGGTACTGGTACACCGGCGTCGAACGGTTTGGGCGGGAGGTAAGCCTCAAACAGCAACAGCATGGCGGTAAGTCCCACCGCTGCGGGCCAGCGCCACGACAGCCGCGGGCGTGACAGCGCCGCCGCCGCCAGCACGATCAGGATC
>CAYWGJ010000287.1:0-2379 GCA_964457835.1 uncultured Anaerolineaceae bacterium | reverse complement strand
CCAGCCGATCGGCCAGCCCCGGCTCATGCAGCATCCGCCGGATGGCGTCTGCAAGCGCCGCCGGGTCTTCGTTGGGCACCAGCAGCCCGTCGGCCTCATGGGTGAGCACCTCCGGGTTGCCGCCCACCGCTGTCGCCACCGCCGGGGTTCCCACCAGCAGCGACTCCAGCAGCACGTGCGACAGGCCCTCGGTGCGGCTGCTGAGCACGAAGACGTCCGCCGCGCGCATGATGCGCAGCACCTCGGCGTGTTCTTTGCGTCCCACGAAGCGCACGCGCGCCGTTACGCCCAGCGCAGCAGCCAAGGACTCCAGGTCGGCTTGCTGCGGCCCGTCGCCTACGATGACGAAGTGTGCGTCGGGGACCTGGGTCAGCGCGTGCAGGGCCACGTCCACGCCCTTGACTGGCGTCAGGCGTGCCACGCTCACCAGCAGGGGCGCATCCAGCGGCAGACCCAGCGCCCGGCGCAGGGTCATGCGGTCGGCGGTGTGCAGATCGCTGTCGGGGATGGCGTTGTAGATCACGCTGACGCGCTGCGCCGGGACACCCCAGCCCAGCACCAGGCGCTGGACGTGCGCGCTGGGCGTAAACACATGGTCCGCGCGGCGCACGGAGGCGCGGTGCAGCCGCCGCACTAAGTCCAGCTTGGCGGGCAGGCGCGCGCCCTGGAAGGTGTTCACGTCTAGGTGTGTCAGGCCGTGGCGGTCGGCGTATTCCCAGGAATAATCGCTGTCGATCTTCAGCGCTAAGGGCTTGCGTCCGCCGGGGCCGAAGGGCCGCAGCAGCAGCAGCGGACGCGAGAACCCCACGGCCAGCAGCGCGTCGGACCAGGCCGCCATGGGGCGTAGGGCCTGCTGCACCTGCCAGTTGCGGGCCGGACCGCTGAGGTCGCGGCGGATGCGCGTCACGGGGTAGCCGTAGGTGTGGGTATCCGTGCCCTCCTGATCACCTATGGTCAGCAGCCGGACCTCATGGCCGCGCGCTTGCAAGTCAGGCAGCAGGTGATAGACGTAAGTCGCCAGCCCGCCTGCCTCCGGATGGAAGGTGCCGGTCAGTACAGCGATGCGCATGGGTTAGGTGTCCCCCTACACGTTCTTCTGGAAGCGGATGTTGAGGATGTCGCCGTCCTGGACCACGTAGTCCTTGCCTTCTAAGCGCATCTTGCCAGCGGATTTCATGGCGGCTTCGTCGCCCACTTCGATGAGGTCGGCGTACTTCATCACCTCGGCGCGGATGAAGCCCTTTTGCAGGTCGCTGTGGATGGCCCCGGCGGCTTCCGGCGCAGTCGCCCCGACGGGGACGCTCCAGGCACGCACTTCGTCCTTGCCCACAGTGAAGAAGGACTGGATCGCCATCAGCTCGTAAGAGGTGCGCACCACGCGGGCGGCGCTCAGCTCGGTGATGCTGTATTCCTCCATGAACATCTCGCGGCCTTCGTCGTCAAGCTGGGCGATCTCGGCTTCCAGCTTGCCTTGCAGCGTGACCAAGGCGCTGTGCTGATGGTCATAGGCGATGTCCGGGGTGACGGCTTCTTCACCGGCGTTGAACACCACGATCACGGGCTTGAGCGAGAAGAAGCCGTAACCGCGCAGCGATTTGGCCTCGTCGTCGCTGAGGTCCAGGTCTCGCAGCGGAATCTCGTCCTCCAGGGCAGTCTTCAAGCGCGCCATCAGCTCAAGCTGCGGCTCAATGACCGGGCCGACCTTCTTGCCCTTGATGCGCAGCTCGTCGCTGAGGCGCTGGATGCGGTTCTCCACCGTTTGCAGATCGCTGAGCAAGAACTCCATGTCCAGGGTTTCCAGGTCACGGGCGGGGTCAATGCTGACGTAAGGGTGCGGCACGCTGTCGTCTTCGAAGACGCGCACGACGTGGACGAAGCCATCGACCTGCTGCAATTCGTTGCGCACCTGGCCCTTGAGTCCGCCCTCGCTCATGCCTTTGTCCAGGCCGGCGATGTCAGCGTAGGTGATGGTGGCGTAGATGGTGCGTTTCGGCTCGTACATGGCCGTCAGGCGGTCGATGCGCGTGTCGGGCACGTTGACGACCGCCGTGTGCACTTCAAACTGTCCGCTGCTGACGGCGGCGGTGTCCAGCTCAGAGCCGGTGAGCGCGTTGAAAAGCGTCGTTTTGCCGCTGTTAGGTAATCCAATAATGCCGAGTCGCATGGGGTGCTGTCCTCACTTAGATGGCGTCTAGATGGCGTCTAGATGGCGTCGTCAAAACGCGCTCAGTGTACCACAGGGGTGGGGCTTGGGGGAGATGCTGGGGGGCGGTGTCAGCCACAGCCCCCCGCGCCCGCGCGATACAGCCGCAGCGCGCTGGACTGCGCGCACAGGGACGGCGTGCGCTCGGCGGCGGATAGGGCGTCCAGCAGGGGCGT
>CAYWGJ010000286.1:0-2406 GCA_964457835.1 uncultured Anaerolineaceae bacterium | reverse complement strand
CGCAGTCGCATCGTCCGCCGGCACGCCCCGCAACTTCGATAGATGCAAGCCCAAGCCCGCCATGCAAAACACGGCACGCCGGGTCACAAGCCGCAGCGCGCCGCCATCATGACACTTCATCTGCCGCGCCACAGACGCTGCCTCAAGTGGCGCTAGTCGTCGCTGGCGCGGGGCATCCGGTCGATCTTGGACTGAATGGCCTCCACGCTGATGCCTTCAATGCTCACCAATTTGTCGCGGCCTTCAGCACCGGCTACGATTTCGATCTTGCCCGGCTCCACGCTCAGCGCTTCGGCCAAAAAGCCGACCAACTCGTCATTGGCGGCGGGGTCTCCAGCAGGGGAGGCCTGCAAGCGCACCTTCAGCACACCCTCTTCGGTCAGCCCAGCGAACTCGGTCTTAGCGGCGCGCGTCACCACGCGGATGCTCAAGCCGGAGCCGCCCTTCGCGTCGGTAATCTCAAATTTGCGGTCCATACACCCTACCTTCGCAATCATTGTACACATCGCGCACAGTGCACGATAATTGTAACCAGCCTTTTGATAACTATACAGGGGATTGCCCCCCCGTGCAAGCTGTACGCCGGGCGCATCCGGCGGAACGCGCCATAATGAAAAGGTGCACACAGCACAGACCATCGACCGCAGAAGAGGACCTGACACCACTATGCCACGACTGCTCTTGTTGCTCTTGTTGAGTCTCGCCGTTTTCGCCCTGCCTGCCGTCGCTCAGGAACCCATCACCCGCAGCAACGTTGCCTCGCTGCGGGCCGCCCCTTAGGCAAGGGGACACTGATGGACCTGCATTTGCGCGTGGACGGCACGCCCATCGCTGTCACCACATGGTGCAGCGGCGACCTCTACATCTACACAGACCGCTGAGCCATTGAAAAAGCCCCCGCCCTGCGCAGGGCGGGGGCTTGAGGTCGATACGTCTTTACCCCGCTAGGTGTGCGTGCAGCAGGGCGTTGAAGACGTCCGGCTTTTCGATGTAGGGCGTGTGGCCGGTGTCAGCGATGACTTCCTCGCGGAAGCTGCCGCCCGCCTCAGCGTAGCGCTCCAGCACCGCCCGCGTCTGACTCACCATCGGCTGTGGCGGGTGCACGTCCTCGCCGGGATAATTGGGCAGCGCGCCCAGCTTGCCCAGCGTGCCCAGGTCGAACATGGACATATCACTGACGATCTGGTCATCGCTGCCGCGCACCCACAGCACCGGCGGCTTGGGGGCAATCGTCAGCAGCGCCGAGGGGTCCGACAAGTACTTGGGCGTCAGCGCATTAATCATGCCAAAACTGCCCGGCCCAAAGCCCAACCACTGCGTCCCAGCCCCCACGTCACCCGGATAATCCTGCTCGCCAACGTGGGTGCTCAGCAGCGAGGTCAGCAGGTCCTCTTCGCGCTCTGGGCGGAAGGGCGGCTTCCAGTAGAAGGTGTTCATCACCACGCGCGGCGATCCCTGCGGATCGTCCTCGCTGCGGTCCCCGGCAGCCAGCAGATTCACAAAGCCGGGGTTCACCGTACCCGCCCCCGTGCAAGAATGATCGTCATAAACCGGCGTCCCCGCCAGGCCCTTCGTGCCGCCAAAACCATAGGGCGATCCGGGCGCGACCAAGGTCACGGTGCGCAAACGGGCGGGCTGATCCATCATCATCTGCCAGATAACCGAACCGCCGGCGCTGTGACCCACCACATGCGCCGCGTCGATCTTCAGCGCGTCCAGCAGGGCGAAGGCGTCGTCGGCCAGGTCGCCCACGCCGCGCGTAGCGTTAATCTTCTGCGCGGGGTCGGCGTCACCGTAGCCCCGCTGATCCGGCGCGATGCCGCGATAGCTGTCCGGTAGGGCCAGCATCACCGCTTCCCAATAGGTCGCACTGCTGGCGTTGCCGTGTAGGAACAAGACCGGCGTGCCGTCTTCAGGACCGCTAAAGAGCACGCGCGTTTCAATGCGGGCGCTGCTGACCTGGCGTGGGGTGATTCCGTCTAGAATAGGGGTGGGCATGGGGCATCTCCTTACGTAGGGTCTCTTCCATGAAAGGGTCTATTGCACAGTGGATTATAACACCGCCGCCCCACCCTGCCCACGCTTGCATTTGCCCCCGACTCCGGCTAAGGTGATGCCGCTTGCATCGGACCCACGAGGACACCCTAGGCAGCCCGCCATGACCCCAGCGTATTCCGCCCCCCTCAACTTGGCGCAGGCCCTTGACCACCGCGCCCGGCTGCGCGCCGCCGGGCGAAGCCTGGTCTTCACCAACGGCCACTTCGACCTGCTGCACGTCGGCCACCTGGACTACCTAGAAAAAGCCCGCGCCCTGGGCCATGCACTCTTCGTCGGCATCAACGGCGACGAGTCCACGCGCCAGCTCAAAGGAGCCGGGCGTCCGCTGGTACCGGCGCTGGAACGCGC
>CAYWGJ010000285.1:0-2446 GCA_964457835.1 uncultured Anaerolineaceae bacterium | reverse complement strand
GCTGGAAGTCCAGCACGCCGTAACGCCGCTTGGCGTCCAGGATGCGGCGCACGCTGGCGTCAATGCGGGCCTCGCTGATGCGCCCGGCGCGCACGGCATCCACCACCGCCTGCATCGCCGCTGCCTGCGTGACCGGTCCCAGGTGCGCGCCAAAGGCCACGATGTCCACACCCGCTTCAATCGCCAGCAGCGAGGCCTCTTCGTAGCTGTAGCTGCGGTCGATGGCGTCCATCTCGATGGCGTCGGTCATGATGAGACCCTGAAAGCCCAGCTCATCGCGCAGCAGGTCGGTGACGATCAGCGGGGACAGCGAGGCCGGGCGCGGTTCCGGGTCCAGCGCGGGATAATGGATGTGTGCCACCATCACCGCCTCCACCCCGGCGCGGATCGTCCAGCGGAAGGGTTCCAGCTCGATCTCCGACAGCGACTCGCGCGAGTGGCTGACAACGGGCAGGCTGGTATGCGAGTCCTGGTCGGTGTCGCCGTGGCCGGGGAAGTGCTTGGCGGTGCCCATCACGCCGCCCGCCTGCAAGCCGCGCACGGCAGCCGCCAGCATCCGCCCGGTCAGCACCGGGTCACTGCCGAAGCTGCGCCGCCCGATAATGGGATTGCTCAGGTTGGTGTACAGGTCGGCCACAGGCGCTAGGTTCATGTTGACGCCGACCGCGTGCAGTTCCTGCGCCATGGCCGCGCCCACGTCCTGCGCCAGTACCAGATCACCGGTGGCAGTCAGCAGCATGGGCACCGGCCAGGTGGTGAAGCCTTCTTTCAGCCGCGCGATCACGCCGCCCTCTTGATCCGTGGCGATGAACAGCGGCACCCCGCCCGCGTCCGTGATCGTCTGCTGCCAACTGTTGGTCAAGCGCGTGACCTGGGCTGGGTCCCCGGCGTTGCTGACGAAGAGCACCACGCCACCTGGCTGCCACTCCGTGAGCAGGTCGCGCCCCGGCGCGTTGAGGGTCGGCCCGTACAGTGCGATGAGGAACATCTGCCCTACTTTTTGCTCCAGCGTCAGCTCGGCCAGCCGGGCCTCGACCCGCTCATCGGCCTGCGCGGACACCAGGCCGGACGTCTGTCCACCCAGCAGCAGCACCAGCAGCAGTAAGATCACGCGCCGCACGCTCAGAATCCCCCGGCCTGCACGAAGAGCGTGTAGAAGTGGTTCTGGCGCTCATCAGGCGTCATGGCGCGCGGGCGGATCATGTCGTCGGCAATGCCGGGGAAGAGGTCCACGGTCATCAAGCGCCCGCCGTAGATGTAGAGCTGGTCCAGGGTGAAGCGACGCCCGGCGTACCAGTCCTGATCGAAGAAGAAGTTGCCGATGCCGTAGTGCACGAAGGACTCGCTGTCGTCATTGCGGGGCACGAAAGCGTAAGTCTGCGGGTGGTGCGCCTGCGTGCCGATCACGACATCCGCGCCCCAGGCAGCTATCTGGCTGAAGTCGGCGCGCTGCTGCGCGGTGGGCGCGCTCTGGTCGTGTTCCCAGTACTGCACCGTGACGATCACCAGGTCATGCGCCGCTTTGAGTTCAGGCAGGGCCTGGCGTAGGTGATCGCAGCGCGCCGCGCCGGGGCGCTGGCCGCCGACCGCGTAGGGGTCGTCATCTGCCCAGGCGTAGTATGGCCCCACGAAGTTACAGCTCAACCAGGCGATGCGGTTCCCGGCGTGCTCGATCAGCAGCGGGGCGCGGGCGGCGGTTTCGTTTTCACCGCCACCCAGCGCGGCAATGCCGCGTTCCGCGTACCAGCGCAGCGTGCTGCGGTAGGCGTCGTAGCCGTAATCGTTGTTGTGATTGCCGCTCAGCTCTACGATGTCCAGGCCGATGTCCTCCAGGATGCTGAAGTAGTCCGGCGGGGTGCAGAAGCTGTTCGCACCCTCGATCGGTGTACCGGCAGCCGGGCAGCCGGGCACCAGCGACACCTCGTTGCTGGTATGCACGAAGTCCGGGCGCGCGGTGTAGTCGCGGATGCCCTGCGTGGCCCAGGCCGCGCCCTTTTCGTCCAGGACGGGCAGCGCGCGCCGGGTGATGGCCGTCACCCCCGTGACCAGCACGCGCGTCAGGCGGGCGGTGTCAAAGTTGGCAGCATCTGCGTCCAGGGGCGTGAAGGCCAGCGGGAAGGAGTCGAGCTGGTCGATGGGGTGCAGGCCGTCCAGCCACAGCACCCGCTGACGCGCTGTGAGGGCGTCAAAGGGCAGGATGGCCCAAGCCGTGCGTTCCGCCCAGAGCACGGTGCGCGTCGCCTCGATGGAGTCCAGCACGCGCGTGTCCGGGTGCAGGCTCACGCCGCGCACGGCCAGGGCTTGCAGCGTGCGGATGTCGATCAGGAAGTCGGGGTCGTATGTGGCGCTGAGTACGGCGTCCAGGGCGGCCCGGTCGAGGTCCGCGCGCAGGCTGGGGAAAGCCACCACCGGCACAAAGAGGTCGTAGCGCTGCGACTCGGCGGCT
>CAYWGJ010000284.1:0-2491 GCA_964457835.1 uncultured Anaerolineaceae bacterium | reverse complement strand
CGCAGCCGCAGCCGATCCCGCCGACAGCCACCCCGATTCCGGAAGCGCTGGTCGGCGTGGAGGTCGTGGTCGCCTACGATCTGAACAGCAACGACGCCGCCGACGCCAACGAGGGCGTGCAGGGTGTATCCGTGCGCCTGCTGGACGGCAGCGACAACAGCCTGCTCGCCAGCGGCCTCACCGACGCACGCGGCTACGTGCGGCTGCAAGCGCTCACCGCCGACAGCGTAACAGCCGTGGTGCCTTACCTGGGTGAGACCTTCACCGTTCGCGCCGGGCGGGGCCGTGCACAGTCCGCCCGCTGGACGCTGCTGCTCGACGCGGGCACGCAGCCCGGCCTAATCCCCTGAGGTGACGCCTGTGAACCGACTCGCTTCCTTATATATAGCGATTTTCGCGCTCGCGTTCGCGGCCCTGGCCTGCGGGTCGGTGGGCGTGGAAAACGTGCGCATCCGCGACCTGCCGCAGTTCATCTGCGCGACGAGCGTGCCGCTGCCCACGCACACGCAGCCGCCCACGTCCACGCCGCAGACGACCGCCGTCTACAGCACGCCGTCCGGTTACGCGACCTTCACGCCGCAGCCCGGCTGCATCTGGGACGGCGTCGCCTGCGCCACCAACACGCCGCGTGCGGGCGGCCTCTACACGACGCCGGGCGTGGTGATCCCCGGCACGACCGCGACCCCGCGCCCGACCTACACCCCCTGGCCGACCGCCACGCCCTACGTGCTCACCGGGCGCTTCTTCATGGGCGCGGATGCCTACACCGGCGGCTTCGAGTCGGAGATCAGCCTGCGCCTGCGGATTGAGAACCCGCGCGTTTTCCCCGTAGACACGGGCCGCCAGGTCGTCGCCTGGGACCTGGAAATCGAGAACGTCGGCCAGGTGACTTACGCCACGATCCCTGGCGGGCAGGTCTTCGCGGCGGAAGTGGGCGCACAGAGCGGGCAATGGTGGGCGTCGGCGGAAGCGGCGCAGGCGGCGGGGGTCACGCTTCAGCCGGAAGTGCTCGATGTGCTGGAAGTCCAGCCAGGCCAGTCCTACCGCCTCACGCTGACTGCCTTCACGCCGCTGGGCGATCCCGTGCGCTTCGGCTGGGTGCTGGACCCGCTGGCCGACGCCCGCGACGGCGATCTGGTCGGCGGCAACGTGGCCTACTGGTCCGCCGACATCAGCGCAGAGTGCGACGCGAACCCCGGCGGCGGCGTGATCGTCCCCACGCCCGACGCGCCGACCGTCACCCCGACGCCGACCCCCACCCCGCGCTATCCGGCCTGGTGCACTTGGTGCGGAGGCTGACATGCTCGACGGCGCCATTGTTGTCCCGGTCATGCAGATGCTCTACAGCCTGCTCTACGAAATCGGCGCGGTCTTGTGGAGCTTGCAGCGTGCCGTGCTGCTTACCGGCTACGTCGTGATGGCCCTGGCCGACTGGCTGATTACGCAGGCTTTCACGCCGCTGCTGTCGTCGCTGGGGTCGCAGACCGAAATCTTCTTGGGGCCAATCTTCACGATTGCCTTACTCATTCTTGCGGGCACCTACCTGATGGCCGTGTTCCTGCGCATCCGCGTGGTGGAGTTCAAGAGCGCGGTGGTGTGGTTCCTGGTCGCGCTGCTGCTGTTTCAGGGCGGCCCGCAGCTCTACCAAGGCGTGGAAGAAATGCGGCGCGGGGTTTCGGGGGCGTTCTACCAAGAGGGGCTGAACCTGCTCAGCGACGGCGGCGGGGCGCTGGCCGCCCTCGACCTGGTCGGCAGCGGCACCGAGGCGGACATCCCCACGCCGACCAACGAGTTCGGCGTCTTCATCCCCAACGACCAGTACATCGACGGCCTCGACGTTGCGATGAGTTACATCGGCGCGGATGGCTACGACGTGGTCGCGCCGCTCAACCCACCGCACCCCATCGAGCGCCTGCCCTGGTCCTACTACGGCGAGGGCGGCTTCTTCGACTTCAGCACGTCGGGGGCCTTCTTCGGCGACATGACCCGCGAGGAACGCGAGGCCTCGCTCGGACGCGCCGTACAGGGGATTTCGCGCATCTTCATGGGCGGTTTCGTGTCCATTTTCGGCGTCCTGGAGCAGGTGATCCACCTGGCGCTGGCACTCGCTATGGGCCTGGCCTTCGCGTCGGCGTTTGTGGCCATCTTGTTCGCCTTCTTCAAACACACGGAAGTCCTCGTCTGGAGCGTGCTCAACCTGGTCATTGAACTCTTCATTCAGTCGGTGCTGATGTCGCTGTTTTTGTCGCTCATCATCAGCTTCGTGCTGGTCGGCGCGGTGACTGGAAACGCCGTGGTCACGCTGGGCGCGTCGCTGATCGGCCTAATCCTGGTCTTCATCCTGCTGCTGGCGGCGTTCAAGGCGATCTGGAACGGCCTCAACCGGCTGTTCGGCGCGATGGGGCAGGTCACCGGCGGCGTGATGGCCTCGCCTGGCAATGTTACGGTGCGAGCGGCGGGCATGGCGTCCGGCGCGGCGATGAGCGCGGCA
>CAYWGJ010000283.1:0-2497 GCA_964457835.1 uncultured Anaerolineaceae bacterium | reverse complement strand
GTCCAGGTTGCCGGTGGGTTCATCGGCCAGCAGGATAGGCGGGTCATTAGCCAGGGCGCGCGCAATCGCCACGCGCTGCTGCTGCCCGCCGGACAGCTCGGTAGGCAGGTGATGCAGCCGGTCGCCTAGGCCCAACTGCGTCAGCAGCTCACGGGCGCGCTGGTTGGGCCGCTTGAAGCGCGCCCGCCGCGCAAACTGAATGGGCAGCGCCACGTTTTCCAGCGCCGTCAGCGTAGGGATCAGGTTGAAGAACTGGAAGATGAAGCCGATCTTCTCATTGCGAATCTCGGTGAGGCGGTCCTCGCCCATGCGCGCGACCTCTACCCCGTCAATCGCTACGCTGCCTGTCGTGGGCGTATCCAGGCCGCCCAGGATACCCAGCAGGGTGCTTTTGCCACTGCCAGATGGCCCGACGATGCCGACCATCTCCCCGGCGCGGATGCTGAAGTCCACGCTGCGTAGGGCATGGACCGTCACCTTACCAGCGCGCAGGTCCTTAGTCAGCCCTTGCACGCGGATCACGCTGTCCGCGGCTGCCTCACCTGTTCCGTTGGCGCTGTCCATGGTGTTGTTAGTCCCCCACGGCTTCGGTCTGATAGACCGGGGTCAGCCAGTCGCGGTACTTCTCCAGGCGGCCATAGAGCACGTTGTTTTGCAGGTCGCGCAGGCGGCGGGTGATCTCGCCCATCTGCCCGGTGCCGATAGGCCGGTGTTCCACGCGGGTGATGGCGGCCATCTGCACGCCGGTACCGCACATGAAGACTTCGTCCGCCAGGTAGACCTCGGTGCGGTCAATGTCACGCTCCACGACGTGCACGCCCAGTTCATCGCGCAAAAGCTGGATAAGGGTCTTACGCGTGATGCCCTCTAGGATGTTGCTGTTGATGGGCGGGGTGATCGCCACGCCGTCACGCACGATGAAAACGTTTGCCGCGCTGGCCTCGCTGACGTGGCCGTCCTCGTTGAGTACCAGGGCCTCGTCATAGCCCGCCAGCAGTGCGTCGGACTTGATGAGCGCGGAATTGGCATAAGCCCCGGCCACCTTGCCACGCGCGGGGATAGCGTTGTCGTCCACACGCCGCCAGGCGCTAAAGCCGACGTGCGCGCCGTCTTCGTTGGTGATGTAGCGGCCAAAGGGCAGCGCGAAGATCGTCAAACCGTCCGGCAGCCCGTGCAGCTTGACACCGATGCCCAGCGCGGATTTATACGCCAGCGGGCGAATGTAGGTGTTGGTCTTGAAGCCTTCCTTGCGCAGCAGCGCCACGAGAATTTCAGTGAGCTGCTCGGGCGTGTGCGGTACCGCAATGCGCATCAGACCAGCAGAGGTAATCAGGCGGCGGAAGTGGTCCTGCGGGCGGAAGAGGTAGAGCTGCTGATCGTCTGCGTTCCAGTAGGCGCGCAGCCCACCGAAAACAGCGGTGCCGTAGTTCAGCGCGTGGGTCATCACACTGACGGTGGCCTGTTCGATGGGGACGATCTCCCCGTTGAAGAAAGCGTATTTCGTAGCCGGGGCGGCATCAGCCATGCGTGGGTCCTCACTCTTGATCCAGGTGACGTAAGCAACACAGTACATCCTGATTGTATGCGGAGGGTGCATAGGGGGTCAAGCGTCCATGCCCGGCCCTTCGCGCTGACAGGGCGAGTCTGCTGACACCGCGCCGTTTTTACGTTATGCTTGTGTCGATTAAGGGTACAGGTGGTCAGGTGCAGCCCCTCATCGGGTAAATCTTAACCCAACTGTACCGGGTTCTTTACAAACAATCGGCATGATTCACAGCTTGACGATTCACTTGGTAGCCCTGACATGGAACCGCACCACAAAGGGATAATGATGAGACTACGGCTGACATTTGCACTTTTGTTGGTCCTGCTAATGATCCCGGCAGCCGCCGCGCTCACGCAGGAGACGCCGCCCACCGCACGCATCGAGATCACCGGCATCAACGCCTCCGGTCTCCCTGCTGCGGCACAGCTCACCGCCAACGTCTTCGACAGCTTAGGCCAGCCCATTACCGGCCTCAGCGCCGCGGACTTCAGCCTCTCCGGCGCGCTGGCCGATGTCGGTGAGATTGTGTCGGTGGAGAACATCAGCGACGACAACCTGGCTTTTGCCGTGGTGCTGGTCACAGATACCAGCAGCAGCATGGCCGGCACCCCTATTATTCGCGTGAAAGAGGCCGCTAACGCCTTCGTGCAGGCCATCGGGGACGCCGACCCCGTCGCGCTCTACACCTTCAACACCCAGGTGAGCCTGCTGCAAGACTTCACCACCGACAAAACCCTGCTGAGCCAAGCCATTGACGCGCTGCCCTTCGGCGGCCAGACCGCGCTTTACGAAGCCGCGCTGGCAGGCATCAACGCCGCCGCCCAAGCCCCGGAGCCGCGCCGCGCGGTGATCCTACTCAGTGACGGGGCCGAGTTCGGCGGGGTTAGTAGTGCCCCCCGTGAAGCCGCTCTGGAAGCCGCGCTGCGTCAGGGCGTGCCGGTCTACACCATC
>CAYWGJ010000282.1:0-2520 GCA_964457835.1 uncultured Anaerolineaceae bacterium | reverse complement strand
CGTCGTCGGCCAGGTGCCGCAGCAGGGGCAGCCAGCCGAAGGGCATCCGCCACAGGTGATACGGGGACCCCGTCTCGCGCACGGTGCCGCCGCTGATGACCAGCATACCTGCGACCAGGGCGCGCGTGCGCAGTTCGTCCAGCAGGCGGGTCTTGCCCACGCCGTTTTCCCCCGCGACGAGCCAGGCGCTGCTTCGGCTTTCGGCGGCGCTGCGCAGTGCGTCGCTGAGCTGCTGCATTTCGTCCTCGCGTCCGATGAAGCGGGCGGCTTGCAGGTAGCTGTCGCGGGTGGCCGCCGATTCCAGGTTGAGGCTGAAGTCGCAGGCGTCGCTGAGCGCGTCGAGGACGGCGGCGGCGTTGGGGAAGCGGTCGGCAGGGTCTTTAGCCAGCATCCGCAGCACGACGTGGGCCAGGCTGTTGGGGGCGTCTATGGCGTCTAGGTCCGGGAGGCTGCGCAAAATGTGGTTGATGAGGTCGCCGATGGTGCTGGCCTGGAAGGGGTGGTGACCGGCCAGCAGTTCAAAGGCGATCACGCCTACGCTGTACAAGTCTGACTGTTCGGTGGCCGGGTCGCCGATGAGGACTTCCGGCGGCATGTAGTTGAGTGTGCCGGCGGTCATGTCGTCGTCCCCAGTTTGGCGCTGGTTGTGCATGATGGACAGGCCAAAATCCAGCACCTTGACGCGCGTGTCCTGCACCAACAGGTTGGCGGGTTTGATGTCCCGGTGCAGGATGCCGCGTCGGTGCAGGTAGGCCAGGGCTTGCAGCATCTGCGCGAGCAGGTCGGCCTTATGCTGGATGCTGCGTCCTTGCCCGGCTTCCAGCACAGTCTGCGCGTTTTCGAGCAGTTCCATGGTGTAGAAGGGGTCGCGGGCGGTGTCGAAGCCGTAATCCAGCACTTCGATGATGTAGGGGTGGCGGATGCTCGCCAGCAGCTTGAACTCGTTGGCGAGCGCCAGCCGGAAGTCGGTCACGACGCTGCTGCGCGACATGTCTTCTGTCATGTCGCCGGTGCGCACCTGCTTCAGCGCCACGATGCGCCCGGTCAGGCGGTCCTCGGCGCGGAAGACGGCCCCCATGCCGCCCGTGCCTAACTGCTCGTGCAGGCGGTAGCGTCCACTGATGAGAGGGTTATCCTGGCGCACCATGCTCGTTTCGCTCTCTGAAAGGTCGTTGGCACATAGGGCGCGCTGTGCTGCACAGCCGCGCCGGGTGTGCGTCCATTATAAACGGAAAATTGTTTTCTGTGGGCACATTAAAAGCGAAAACACGATAGTGTCAGCCCTTATTCCGTTTCGCCGCTGACAGCGCGCAGTACGTCCAGGGTGGCGGCTACGGTGATGGCCTGCTGTTCGGCGCGGCTGATGCTGGCTTCGCCGTCCCCGGCCTGCGGGCCATAGTCGCCGAACTGAGCATGATTGCCGCCTTCAATGCGGACGAAGGTGGTGTTGGCGGGCAGGTTGTCGGCGTTGGCTTCGGTGTCGGCGACGGTAGCGAGTCCGTCTTCGGTGCCGTAGATGGAGGCCGTCACGATGTCGGGCTGGTCGCTGAGGTCGCCGTTGGGGTAGGACGCCAGGATCACGATGCCGTCTACGGCGTCCGGGTTGCCATCGACGAACTGCCCGGCCATGGCCCCGCCCAGCGAGTGCCCGCCAATCACCCAGTGCTCAATCTCTGGGCGCGCCTCGATCACGCTGAAGGCGGCGTTGGCGTTGAACACCGCCAGGTTCAGCGGCATGGGGATCAAGGCCACGTAGTAACCGGCCTCCGCGATGGCGCGGGCGTAGGGGGTGTAGGCATCGGGCAGCACGCGCCCGCCGGGATAGAAGATAAAGCCGGTGGTGAGCTGCACGTCCACGGGGGTGAAGCTCAGCCAGGGTTCGCCTTCGGCATCGCGCGCGAAGGTGACGGCCTCGTCGCTCTGCATGGCGTCCAGGGCGGTCTGCATTAGTTCGCCGGAGGGCGTGCTGCCCCACACAACGAAGGTCACGATGGCACCGACCAGCACCAACAGGATGAAGACCAGCCAATAACGCAGCCAGTTGCGGCGCGGTTTGGCGTTTTGGGATGTGCTCATGAGGATACGCTGCGCTTTCTGTGTGCTCGTCGTCGTTTAGTCGTCTTCTGGGTCCAGGAAGTGCTGCCAGGCGTCTTGCATTCCGCTTTCGCTGACGCCGTAGTAAGCGCGCAGGGCTTCCCGGTCGGGTTTGCGCGTGCGCTGTACTAAGTCATAGAGGGTGACGCCGCTCTTCTTGTAGCGCCGCACCAGGCCGATGTCGCCGTGCCAGTCTACGGTGTCGGCGTCCACAGGGCTGGATTCGTGCTGCTTGATGGCATAGTGCCACAGTTTGCGGGCGGACTTCATGGTGACGTTGCGCACCATGTTGCCGTTGCGCAGGTCGTGCATGGTGTAATAGCGGGTGCCATCGCGGTCTTCTTGGTGCACAATCTCGACGCCAGCGCGCGGCGGGCGGGTGCTGACTTCGGGTGGGGCGATGGGGTTGTCGCTGCGGGTGCTGCT
>CAYWGJ010000281.1:1369-2529 GCA_964457835.1 uncultured Anaerolineaceae bacterium | reverse complement strand
AGGGTGGGCGTGCGCGTTAGGGAGGGCGTGAAGGTGGCCGCGGGCGTGTTGGTAAAGAAGTTGATAGCGGTGGGACGCGGCGTGTTCGTCTCGAACTGGGCGCGGCTGGGCGTATGCAGCGGTGCGCTGAGCAGAACCAGCAGCAGCGCGGCAGTCGTCAGGCTCAGCCAGGGCAGCAGACGGCGAGAAAGACGCGGCGGTTTGGACGGCATGGGTGGAGTCCCTCACTGGTACGCGGATGCGGGATGAATCGTTAAAACCAGTATACGCCCCCTAGTCGGCCTTGCACAGGGTGCCGCACGCCTTACACCTGACGTTTGCCCCACGCTGATGGGACGGCTGTCACTTGGCATTTCACACAGATGAGTGCATAATGAGCGATGTGGGTGCAGAAGGCACCCGCCGCCCGGTCGGGCGTGGGAACCCGGCACGGGACGCGCGAGGGATCACGCAGGCTCTATCCGTTTGAAAGGACGACACATGTTACGTACACTTCCGATGACCCGCGACTTCACCTGGACACAGCGCCTGGCAGCGGTAACGCTCTTCGCGCTGCTGACGGCACTTTCAGCCCGCATCGAGATCGAGTTCGGCGGCCCTGTCCCCTTAACACTTCAGGTGTTGGTGGTGCTGCTGAGCGGTATGGTGCTGGGTGCCCGTGATGGCGCGCTGAGCCAGATCACCTACCTATCACTGATTGCGCTGAACATGCCCCTGGACGCCCGGATGCTGGGCGCGGCGTCCTTTGCCGGTCCCACCAGCGGCTACTTAATCGCCTTCGTACCGGCGGCCTTCGTCGCTGGATGGCTGGTGCAGCACGGCGCGCACCGCGTGTGGCAGCGCTGGCTGGCGGGCCTGGTCGGTGTGGCAGTCATCTACACGCTGGGCCTGGCCCTGCTGACACCCGCGCTGGGCATGGACTTCAGCGCGGCCTGGGCAGCGGGCGCGGCTCCCTTCTTGGCAATGGACCTGGCGAAGGCCTTCATCGCGGCGGGCATCGCGGAAAGCGGGCGCAGCGCCCTCAACCGCTTGATGCCCCCCGTCGCTTAGGCGATGGTTGCTTAAGGACCCACCCGCAGCGGCAAGCGCAGCGCATCTTCGCCATGAGGCAAGCGCAGACGCGCGCCGCTTTCCAACAGATACAACCCGATCCACAGCTC
>CAYWGJ010000281.1:0-1359 GCA_964457835.1 uncultured Anaerolineaceae bacterium | reverse complement strand
CACCTTGAGTCGGCGCTGTTCCCGGAAGCCATGCCCGGCCCACAAGCGCGAGGTGGGCGTGTCGGCGGGCCAGCCATCCTGCTGTGCCCACACCGGCGACTCCTCCCGCCATGGCCCGATCACCTGCACGAAGACACTGTAATCCGCCGCCATCGGCAGCCCCGACTCCGCGGTGCGCCACACCAGCGGCAGCGTCAGCGTGTCGCCAGGGCGCACATGTAGTGCCGCTGGGTTTACGTCCAAGCCCCACAAACGCAGTGGCCCGAAGTCGGCATCCAGCGGATAAGCAGGCGGCGCGTTCGTACCGGTCGTGTGCGTCAACGTGACCGTAATGGCCGCCGTGCCCGCCTCCAGCGCACAGGCCCCAGGCGGATACGCGGCGTACACCGGCAGCTCCACGATGCGCCAACCGGGGGCGTCGTCCTGCGCGATAGTCACGCCTGCACAGCGCAGCCGTACCGGGTCAGCCGTCGCCAAGCGCAGCGCATCGCCGGGGCGGGCTTGGCGTGCGTCCGGCCAGATGACCGGCTGTGTGGCTTGGGGGAGGCTGTGGTCGGCACCGGGGCGTGCATACAGTGTGAGGCCGTTGTCAGCACTGTTATACGCTGCCTGCCCCTGCCATACCACGTCGTACCCCGCGTCAATCAGCGCACGGAACGCGCCGTCGGGGTCCTGCAAGTGCGGCTCGATGCGCAGCAACCAGAAGCGATCCGCGCCGCCAGTGCGTGTTTCCAGGGCTGCTGCCGCTGAATCGGCGTCGTTGTAGGGCGGCAGCCCGCGCACGCTCAGCGGGGTTTGCCAGCCCGCCGCCCGGTTCAGATGATACAGCACCAAGGGGTAGCGGTCCTCACTGATGAAGACCACCGGCTCATCAGGGGCAGCCAGGGCGTGCAGGCTGCGCGTCATCACGGCGTAATCATCACGTTGGGTGCGCAGCCCGGCCTCGCGGACGTAAGCCCCAGCATACAGGAACGCAGCCACAATCATCAGGGCCGCCCCGATGCGACGCCTGTAAGCGGCCAGCGCTGCCGCGATCCCGGCATAGACCACCGGCGCAAAGAGGATGAAATAGCGGGCTTCCGGGCGCGGCGCGTAGAAACGGCTTTCCAGTGCGCCCAACACATAGATCAGCAGAGGCGGCAGCAGCGTAAAGCTCAGCGGCAGCAGTAGGCCCAGGCGCGCGCGCGGCTGTCGGCGCAACATCAGGACACTCCCCAGCCCCAACACGCCCAGCACCCCCAGGTTGAGCATGTCGTAGGCGCTGACGTCCAGGCTGGTGCCCACAGTAAACAGGCTGGCACTGAGGCGGAAGCTCAGCGCGGCGTCGAAGCTGCCCCCCGCACTGCCGGAACGGGTCAA
>CAYWGJ010000280.1:0-2542 GCA_964457835.1 uncultured Anaerolineaceae bacterium | reverse complement strand
CTCAGCGTGGTGATCCTGCTCAATGGGCGGCGGGCCATGATGGAAGGCGCGCTGCTGCTGTTCACCACGCTGAGCGTGTTGGCGGCGCTGGCCTATGTCCGTGCTGATGCGGTGCGGCGCTGGGGCTGGGCACTGACGCTGGGCGTATCGGTGGGCCTAGCCGTCGCCAGCAAGCACCCCGCCGCCTTGATCGCGCTGCCGCTGGCGCTGGGCCTGGGCCTGGTGTGGCTGATGGAGGCGGCTCAGCAACGGCACATTCCTTGGCAGACACTGGCCCAGCTCGCAGCCGCGGGGGGGCTGTCGCTGACGGTCTTCTTCTTGCTGAACCCGGCCTGGTGGCCTGATCCGCCGGCGGTGGTGGCCGAAGTGCTGCGCCTGCGCGCTGAGCTGCTGTCCGGACAGATGGCCTTTTTCGGGGCCTACCCGGACGCAGGCGCGGCCCTCAGCGGCGCGGTGACGCACCTGCTCAGCGGGGTGCCGCAGTACTACGAAGCGCCCCAGTGGGCGGACTTCATCGGCACACAGATCACGGCCTACGAAGCGTCCCCGTGGGCCGGGCTGCGATTTCCTGGCGGGCTGGCCCTCGGCCTAGGAGTCGGGCTGGCGGTGCTGGGGGTGCTGCGCCTGCTGCGCCTGGACGAGCGCCGCGTGCAGGTCCTGGCCGCTGTCTGGATCGCGGGCACGCTGGGACTGGTCGTCCTGCTGACGCCGCTGGGCTGGCAGCGCTACTATCTGCCGGGGCTGCCGGCGTATGGCGCGCTGATCGCTATAGGCGTAGGCCAGGTGTGGTTGTGGCTGCACGCGCGATTGGCCCGCTGCGCATAGGGCCTGGGTCTAGGCAGGCGGCGGGCAGGCGCGTACTCTGTATAACATGACAAACACGACACGCAGCATCCCATTGACACCGATGCAGGACACCTGGCCGCAGCGCTTGCAACAGCGCGGCGGCTACTACGGCTGGGTGGTGTGGGCCGTGGCGACGCTGGGAATCCTGGCGACTGCCCCAGCACAGGCCTTCACTATCTCGCTCTTCATCGACCGCTTCATCGCCGAGTTCGACCTGGACCGCACCACGGTCTCGTCGCTCTTCAGTGCCGGGACGCTGACGGCGGCCTTCACGCTGACCTGGATCGGTGGGCGCATCGACCGCTACGGCAACCGGCGCGTCGGATTAGTGGTGGGCGCACTCTACGCGCTGACGCTGGCGGCCTTCTCGTTAGTGACCGGGCCGCTGACGCTGCTCTTGGGCTTCGTCGCGCTGCGGACCTTCGGTCAGGGGGCCATGTTCCTGACGCACAATACGGTTGTGGCGCAGTGGTTCCAGCGGCGGCGCGGGCGCGTGCTGAGCGTGTCCATGCTGCTGTTTGCCCTCTTCCAGAGCTTCTACATCCCGCGCTTATCAGCGCTGTTGGAGGCCAGCGCGGACTGGCGCGGCCTGTGGTTGCTCTTTGGTGCGGGTATGGGCTTGTTGATCGTGCCGCTGATCTGGCTGCTGACGCGCGACCGCCCCGAAGACTACGGCCTGCACCCGGACAACCTGACGGATGCCGAAGACGCCGAACAGTCCGCTGCCGAAGCGCCCAGTTGGACGCTGCGTCAGGCCATGGGCACGGCGATCTTCTGGGTCTTCCTGATGGGGCGCATCGTGTCGCCGGGCTGGGGGTCGGGCTTGATCTTCCATCAGGTGTCGCTGTTTGAAAGCCTAGGTCACAGTGCGCAGACTGCCGCCGACGTCTACGGTATGGTGGCCTTCCTCACTGCCTGGATCGCGCTGCTGACCGGCGTGCTGGTGGACCGCTTCCCGCCGGGCCATGTGATGAGCGTGCAGCTCGTCGGCCTCATTGCGGCGCTGCTGCTGGCGACCTTCATGACTCAGCACTGGGCACTGCTGCTCTACGCCGGGGCTTTCGGCGTCTTGATGGGCAGCGCGGGCGTGTTCGACAGCGCGGTGTGGGCCAACCTCTTCGGGCGCGGGCATCAGGGCAGCATTCGCGGCTTCGTGTCCACAGCGCTGGTGGCTTCCACCGCTGCTGGGCCGGTGATGTTCGGCCTCAGCTTCGACCTCACCGGCAGCTACACGCCTATTCTGCTGATTGGGGCGGTCGTGGCGGTGCTGCCGATGCTGCTTGCGCCCTTGGTACCGCTGCCCAAACCTTTACCCCCTGAACCGCTCGTTGTCCAAGGAGTCAGCAAACCATGAACCGCTGCATCCCGCTGCTGCTGTCCGCCCTGCTGCTGATCGTGTCAGCGGCGATAGCCCAAGACGACATCCTCCCCGTCATCACCCGTGATAACGTCGAAACGCTGGCCCCGTCCGCGCACACCCTGTTCGCCGACCTGCCCGATGAGCTGCGCGGCGTGGTAGAAACCGGCTGGTTCGTGCTCAGCAGCGACGGCACGCGCGCGGCAGTCGTGCGGCGTGACGGCGGCCTGGTGATCTACACACGCAGCGGCACCGACGTCACCGTGCTGGATACCTTCGCGCTGCGCGGTGACGATGACCTGCCCGTCCCCGGTGACGACCCCCCCTACCCCCGAGCGC
>CAYWGJ010000279.1:0-2580 GCA_964457835.1 uncultured Anaerolineaceae bacterium | reverse complement strand
GCCTGGGACCCGCTGCTGTGGAACTATGTGGTGCATTGGCAGGCGGAAATCCCTGGCCAGCCCGACGACACCCTGGTGCAGTACGTCGTCAGTGCCTGGCACGATGCCGACCCCGACGCCGAAGTCTACGCCGACTGGCCCAGCATCGACGACCAGGTGCAGCACGCCACCCAGCAGCATTACGGGGCCATCCCGGAAGACGAGGCCGTGGTGCTGACGCCGCATTTCAACAACGAGGGGGTCTTCAACTACGCCGTCGATACGCTGCGCGTGCCGGACTGGGCCGCTGATGCCCTGATCTACCATATCTTCGTGGACCGCTTCTATCCGGGGGACGGCCAAGACTGGGCCGACTGCACCGGGCGCGATACGTTCTGCGGTGGCACACTGTGGGGCGTGCGCGACAAACTCGACTACATCGCCGACCTAGGCGTGAACACAATCTGGCTCAGCCCGACCTGGAGCAGCCCCAGCTATCACGGTTACGACATCACCGACTACAAGCAGACCGCGCTGCGCCTAGGTGGAGACGAGGCCCTACGCGCCGTGATCGAAGGGGCGCACGCGCGCGGCATCCGGGTGCTGCTGGATATGGTCGCCAACCACGTCTCGCATGAGCACCCTATTTTCGTCGAGGCACAGAACAAGCCCGACAGCCCCTACCGCGACTGGTTCTTTTTTGACGCGCGCGTGCCGCATGGCTACAAGTCTTTCTTCATGGTGCAGTCCATGCCGCGCATCAACCTCAATCACCCAGCGGCCCGTGACTGGATGATCGACAACGCCCGCTATTGGCTGCGGGAGTTCGACGTGGATGGTTACCGGCTGGACGTAGCCGACGGGCCGGGACCGAACTTCTGGACGCACTTTCGTCAGGCACTGCGCCAGGTCAAGCCGGACGCGCTGATTTTCGGCGAGATCATCGACGTGCCCGACCGCCTGCGGGTCTACACGGGCCGCCTGGACGGATGCCTGGACTTCACGCTCAACGAAATGCTGCGCCACACCTTCGCTCTGGAGCGCTTCAGCGAAGCCCAGTACGCCGCCTTCATCCGCGATAACGACTCTTTCTATCCGCCTACTGCGGACTTCCTACGCCCTACCTTTCTGGATAACCACGACATGAACCGCTTCAGCTACCTCAGCGGCGGGGACCCGGACAAGCTCAAGCGGGCGGCGCGCGCGCAGATGGCCCTGCCCGGCCCGCACATCCTCTACTACGGCACGGAAGTGGGCCTGGCGCAGGATGTGGATCACACGCAGGGTGGCTACGGCGCGGTGCGCGCCCGGATGCCCTGGGACCCTGCCGATCAAGACACGGACCTGCTGGCCTTCTATCAGGCCTTGTTCAAGGCGCGGCGGGGCGGTTGATCCGACAGGTGTTTGCCCTAAACGCGCGGGCCGGGTACCATACAGGGCAAATCTTTTGTTACATGAACCCGGTGCTTTGACATCACGATGCCTGATTTGGACGCAACATCCCATAATGCGAGTGGTGTGCTGGCCCATCACGATTACGGTGATGGGCCGCCGCTGCTGCTGCTGCACAACGCCTATCACAGCCATAAAAGCTGGCGGCCTCAGATCAACGCCTACAGTGACGGCTTTCGCGTCATCACCGTGGACCTGCCCGGTCACGGCGCGTCGCGCGGGGGGGGCGGGCCGTTGAGCTTGGCAAACATGGCGGCGCGTGTACTGGCCTTGATGGAACACTTGGCCCTAGAGCGTGCGCTGCTGATGGGCGATGGTCTGGGCGGGCTGGTGGCGCAGGTTATGGCTGCTGCCTACCCGGACCAGGTGAACGGCATTGTGCTGGTCAACGCGCCGCACCAATCCCTGGCGACAGCCCAGGTCGGCTGGCTGGATGCCCTGCGCGCGCGGGCACAGGTACGCGGCCTGCGTCTGCCCCCCGGCGTGGACTCGCTCACCGCCTGGGACGCCGGTCTGCGCCGCAGCGCACCGCGCCCCCTGGCCGACTTCCTGCGCGAGTCCCTGGTTGACTTCCCGGCCAACAGCCCCTACACCCAGGCCCTGGGCCATCTCATGCGCAGCTATGACCTCAGCGCCGCCCTGCCGGACATTCAGTGCCTGACACTGGTACTGGTGGGCGAACATCACACCCAGGTGCACCGGCTGGCGCGCGCCACACAGGAAGCGGTACGCGGGGCTTTTTACGGTGTGGTGCTGGGCGCGGGGGCCGTGCCACACTGGGAAAACGCGCCGCTGTTCACCGGCATCACGCGCGAGTTTCTCAATGGCGCGGCGGACCTCAGCGCCTGAGCCGACATCTGCTACAATGGGCCGCTGAACGTCTAACACAGCCCACGAGGACCCGCATGGAACGCATCACGACCGCCCCCATTTCCCTGGACGACAGTGCCGCCGCTCACAGTCTGAGCTACTACCGCTTCAGCGGCCTTGCCGACCTGACGCACGGCGTGTTTACGCGCTTGGGCGGGGTTAGTACCGGGGCTTTTGACGCGCTGAACCTAGGCGGCACGGTCGGCGATGACGTGGAGGCCGTGCGGCGGAACCATCAGCTCATGTACCGCGCGCTGCAAGTGGACGCGGGGCGGGCGG
>CAYWGJ010000278.1:0-2595 GCA_964457835.1 uncultured Anaerolineaceae bacterium | reverse complement strand
CTGCCCCAACGGATCAACTGCGGCGGGCGCGGCTTGTGCGCGACCTGCGGCGTGTGGATCGACGACGGCAGCCCGGCCCCGACCCACTGGCACGACCGTATCGGCAGCCGCTTCGGCTACCCGCGCCTGTCCTGCCAGATCAGCATCCACAGCGACATGACGGTGCACATCCTCACTGATAAGATGTTCTGGGGCCAGCGCGACCCCGAACGCAGCCGCCGCCCTCGTGCCAACGCACCGACGGCGAATCAAGCCACCGAATCCTGAGACTCCGCGCCATCTGCCGTGCGCAGCAGCGCTTTGATCGTCTCAAGCTGCGCTTCGGCGGCCTGCACCCCGGCGGTGTAGGACATCTGCATGTCGCCGAAATCCAACGAACCAAGGCTGCCCAGTTCAGGCCGCAGCAGCACCTGCGGCGGACACTCCGCCAGCCGCCGCTCATGGACGTACCAGGCCAGCACCCTAAACGAGCGCCACAGCGCCGCCATTGCGCCGGGGGTCTTGGCCCATACGGTGTTGCTGAAGGGCAGGTCAAAAGGCAGATCAACGCTAAGCGCCGTCGTGAAGGGATCAGCCCACACCAACTCCGTGCTCAGCGGTGGATACACGTCCACCGCCAGGATCGGCTTCGCCGGGTCCACGCCCCAACCCCGCTGATAAGCCGCTTCTGTGCACACACTGTCGATCACGCCGCCGTCCATAAGCTGCATCCCGTTCAGCTCCACTGGTGGAAAGACCACCGGTACCGCGCTGCTAGCGAGCACCGCCGACACCACGGAGCCGTGTTGCAGCACCACCTCCTGCCCACTCACCATGTCCACCGCAGTGACAAGCAGCGGTATCTTGAGTTCCTCGAAGTGGATGCCGTTCAGCTCTTTGGCGAGCTGTTCAGACATGCTGGCCTGCCGCCCGCGTGCAGTAAAGACATTACCACCGAACATGTTCAAGCCCTGCATCGTCTCCAAACGCTGCGCAATACCTGCCACCGGCAGCCCATACGCATACATGGCTCCCACAATGGCCCCCATGCTGGTACCTACGATCAAACCGATGGGAATACCTTCGCGTTCCAGCACTTCCAGCACGCCCAGATGCGCCAACCCACGGCTGCCACCACCGCCCAACACCAGGGCCAATGTTCGTGTCATCATCTCATCCTCTTCACTCGATCGTAGCTCGTTGGCGACTCGTTCTGTTTGTCTTAGTCACAGGGTTCAAGCGTCGGTGCGGCACCAAATGGATCGTCCATGCCGGGCAACCCAACACCCGTGCCGCCCAAGTCCAAGGTCACCGCACAAGTCCCGGAGTCCGCGCTGGCGATGATCGCACCACCCAGCGTCCAGGACAACACCGCCGACTCGCCAGCCAACAGCAGCGTCGCACCATCGGCGCTGAAAGCTAGTGCGTAAGGCGGTTCGCCCAGCGTCACCGTTTGACTCAAAGTCGGCTCGGCTGGGTCTGCCAGGTCCCAGAAGTGCAGCAGACGCGCGCCGTCCGTGGTCGCCAACAGCCGCCCGTTAGGACTCAGCGCCAGGCCGTGATCGTTGGGGGTCAGCACAGCAGCGGACTCCTCAGCCGACTCCAGATCGATCACGCGCGCCACACTATCCCCGCCGCGCTGGAAGAACAGCGCACGCGCCGCGTCTCGGCTCAGCCCTAAGGGATCACCGCGCTGCGCGCCCAGCCCAGCATAAAACCCAAGGCTCAATCCAGTCTCATCAACACTCAGCGCCGCGACGGTCCAGGCTTCGGCGTCCGCATCGGCTTTACCCAAAAGCAGCACACCCGCGTCTGTGCGCGTCAGCGACAGCGAGGCCAACCATGCCGGGGCCTCGTCTTCTACCCGGATTGCGGTAGGCACAGGTGAGTCACCCGACAGGTCCCAAGCAAGCAGCCCGTCGGCGGAGTCACCGCGCAGCAGCAGCACAGTTCCGCCGTCCCGGGTGAAAGCGACAGCCTGCGCCGGAGCCGCATCATCCAGTGGCAGACGTGCAATCACCGCGGGGTCATCCAACGCCAGCGCGAACACGTCCAGCAGCCACAGAGCAGAATCGGTAGCCACAGCCAAGCGCTCCCCACCTGGATCAAAGGCCAATGCACCGATCACGTCAGCGTCTAAAGACAGTGCCGGGCTGACCCTGCCGATATTCACGTCCAACAGGGCTACCGATGTCCCCTCGTCTACCGCCACCGCTGCGAACAAGCCCTGTGATGACACCGCCACCACGCGTGACTCGGCCAGCGCAACCGGCAGTTCAGCGTGCAGGGAAGCCGTCAGCAGCGGCTCACTTTCTTGACTATACGCAGTGCCCAGAGCACTCAGCAGTAGCACGACAACCAGCATTCGCCGCAGCATAGGGCTGCACCTCCATGATATTTAACGTGATCTAGACTGATTATAATCCAATTATAGACGGTGTGTGGCTGTCAATCCGCGCCGCGATACGCCCACGCCGCAGGCAGCACATAGCTCATAGCGTAGAACACGCGGCGCGGCCAAGGATGCCTCGGCCACAGCCGCAGCGACTCGCGGTAGGCACGCCGCGCCTCACGCCGCTGCCCGGCTTCCCAGCAGCGATGCGCCACCGCGTGCCA
>CAYWGJ010000277.1:1143-2599 GCA_964457835.1 uncultured Anaerolineaceae bacterium | reverse complement strand
CGTACTGGTCGTGTGCAACACCGTGCGCCGTGCCCGCCGTGCCGCGCAGATCATCACTGAGGCCGGAGTCGAGGCGCTGACCCTGCACGGGCGCTTCACCTACCGCGACCGCTGGCAGCTTGAACAGCGCCTGATGACTCACTTCGGACCAGACGGCACCCGCCCCGACGCGCCGTTGATCGTCGTCGCCACCCAGGTGATTGAGGTCAGCCTGGACCTGGACTTTGACCGGCTCTACAGCGACCCTGCCCCCCTTGACGCCCTGGTACAGCGCTTTGGACGGGTAAATCGACGTCGCGCCCAGCCCAACCTGGCACCGGTCACGGTGTATGAGTCCCTCAGTGAGGACGCACAACGCATCTACGACGCCGACCTGGTGGCCGCCAGCGTGCGCATCCTGGCGCAGCACGACGGCCAGCCCCTGGATGAAGCCGAGATCGTGGCCTGGCTGGACAGCGCTTACGCCGCCAACGCGGAGGCCTGGATACAGCGCTTTGCAGACGCGCGGGCACAGTTCGAGACCTGGGTGCTGGACGGCATGATCCCGCTGGACGGGGCCGAGCCGGAGCTGCGGCACATGTTCAACCAGCTGCTGGACGAATGCCCTGTGCTGCCCATGACCCTGGAGGCCGACTACGACGCCCTGCGCCAAACGCGGCCCATCGAAGCCGACGAGCTGCTGGTGTCGCTGACCTGGGGGCAGTACATGAGCCTGGAACGTGAAGGCCGCGGCTGGCGGGGCGAAGACAAGACCGAGGGCCTGTACTTCGTCGACGCGCCCTATGACCCGCGCTTCGGCTTGCAACTTTACCCAGATGACCCGGACGAGACAGACGACTCGTTGTTTTGACACCGCGCTGAACGATGAAGGAGGAAAGACCCCTATGCCCGTTGTAGCGCACCTGGTAGCGGATGGATTCGGAGCGCACGTTGGCCGCTATTCCGAGCGGCTGAAAGTGACGTTGAAAGGCGAAGTGATGCAGCAGGCCCCACTCATGCACCTGGAAACGGTCACCCTGGTGGGCAACGGCGTGAACATTTCGTCGGATGCGGTAGCGGCCTGTACCGAGCGCGGCATCCCTGTGATCCTCTTGAATGGCCTGGGGGCCGTGACCGCCACGGTGTACTCCGCTGGACTGAGCGCCACGGTGACCACCCGTCGTCAACAGCTTCTGGCCTTTTATGATGAACGCGGCGCGGCCCTGGCACGCAGTTTCAGCCTGGGCAAGATGCTGAACCAGGCCCGCACCCTGCGCTATTGGGCGCGCAACCGCCGCGACCGGCACCCACAGCAGGCCGAGGCCCTACGCCAGGCCGCCACCCAGATCGAAGCGGACATCGATGCCATAGACGCCGCCCACCCGCCCACAACGCGGGAAGACTGGGCCGCCTGGTTAATGGGCATGGAAGGCAGCGCCGCCCGCCGCTATTGGCAGGCGGCCCGCCTGCTGGTCCC
>CAYWGJ010000277.1:0-1133 GCA_964457835.1 uncultured Anaerolineaceae bacterium | reverse complement strand
GAAGAGTACGGCTGGCCGGGGCGCATCGGGCGTGGCGCAGTGGACCCGGTTAACAGCCTGCTGAACTACGGCTACGGCATCCTGTACGCTGAGGTGGAGCGCGCCCTGGTGCTGGCCGGCCTGGACCCCTACGCTGGCTTCCTGCACGCCGACCGCCCCGGCAAGCCCTCACTGGTGCTGGACATGATCGAGCAGTTCCGACAGATTGCCGTGGACCGCACCGTGATGGGCCTGGTGGCGCGCCAATACCGGATCGCGCAGGACGAGCAGGGCCGCCTGACCCCGGAAACCCGCCGGGACTACGCCGAGAAGATCATCCATCAACTGGGGGGCAAGACACGCTACGAGGGCAAACGCCACGTCGTGCGCCACATCATCCAGGCCCAGGCGCGGCTGTTGGCTGCCTACCTGCGCGACGAGCGCGACTACACGCCCTTCGTGTTTGAAGAATAACACCGACAAGAAAGGACATACCATGCACGTCGTCGTGTTCTACGATGTGACCAGTGACCGAGTCCGGAAGAAAGTGGCTGATGCCTGCGCCGACTATGGCCTGGACCGCACCCAGTTCAGCGCCTTTGTGGGCGACATCACCCGCAGCCAGCAGCGCGAACTGATGCAGAAGATGCGTGATCTGCTGGGCGAAGAAGCCGGGGCACTGCTGCTGATCCCGGTCAGCCAGACGGAATGGGCCAAGCGCATGGAACACCGCCAAGACGCCCCCGGCGACGGCCTATCCACCACGCCCAGCAGCATCGCAGACCGGGAGGCACACGATGGCAGCCTCTATTGATCGTGGTGAGGCGGAATGGCTGGTGGTCACCGACCTGAAGAACTACGCCCACTGCGCGCGCATCCCGTACTTTGAGCAGGTGCTGCCTGGCATCCGCCCGCGCACCTACGCCATGGACGCGGGCGAAGACGCCCACGAGGAAGAGCGGGCACGGGCCAAGCGGCGCACGCTGTGGGCTTATGGCCTGCCAGAGGGCCAGCGGCAGTTCAACGTGCGCCTGGAAGACCCCGGCCTGGCGCTGATCGGCGTCATCGACGAGCTGGTGGTGACACCTGATGGCGTGTGGCTGCCAGTGGACTATAAACTGTCGGAGAAGGTCAACGAGAGCTTCGCACTGCAA
>CAYWGJ010000276.1:0-2608 GCA_964457835.1 uncultured Anaerolineaceae bacterium | reverse complement strand
GTTCCGCCTCGCTCAGCGGGGGCAGCAGCGCCGCATTGAGGTTGTCCTGGAGCTGCTGACGGTTCTTCGCCCCCGGAATCACCGTGCTGACCGCCGGGTGCGCCAGCGTAAATTGCAGCGCGAGCTGCGCCAGCGTGCGCCCTTCCGCCAGCGGACGCAGCGCCTCGGTCTTCGCCAGGTCGTCCTGGAACACCGCGTACTCGTCCGCGTTATCGTGCCAGCGCGCGCGGAAGTCGCCCTCGCTGAAGCGCGTCTGAGCCGTAAACTTGCCCGTCAAGATGCCCATCGCCAGCGCCCCACGCACGATCACACCAATGTCCGCCTGCTGACAGTAGGGCAGTGCTTCGTTTTCCGGCCTGCGGTTCAGAATGCTGTAATCGATTTGCAGCGTGGACGCCATGCCGTCATGGTTGAAGGCCTTGAGGTATGCCGCGTCGCTGGTGCTGACGCCGTAAGCCCGCACCTTGCCCGCCTGCTGCAAGCGCTGGAAGCCCTCCAGGAAGATTTCCATGTTTGGCTCGCGGAAGTCGATGTGGCACTGGATCACGTCCACGTAATCCGTCTCCATGCGCTTGAGGCCCAGCTCCACGCCGGCCACGATCTTCTCCGGCGTGTCATAAGCGCTCACACCTTTCTCGCCGTCGAAGTCCACCCAGCCGATCTTGCTAGCGACGATGAAACGCTCGCGCCGCCCACGCATGGCCTGACCCAGCAGCGTCTCGCTGTGGCCCGCACCGTACACGTCGGCAGTGTCGTAAAAGGTGATGCCCGCGTCCAGCGCGTAATCAATCGTGCTGAGAATCTCGGCGTCCTCCGTGGGACCCCAAGCATCGCCGCCAGCGGCCCACAGCCCCAGCCCAATTTCGGTGACTTGCAGGTCGGTTTTGCCCAGGCGGCGCGTCTTGAGGGTCAGTGTGTCGTTCATAGCGTGGATGTCTCCCGTGTGTGCCCGTGATGTAAACCGACTCTGACTCATGACCCGCCGCCACGCAAGGGCCGCCTATTCCATCCGCCGCCCACCCAGCCATCACCCCAGCGGCGGGCCTGTGCTACAATACGCCACCTGTTGACCGAATACGCACGGGGGGATTCTCAATGCGCATTCCCGCATGGTTGTTTCTGCTGGCCGTTCTGCTCATCGCCGGGCTGACTGTCGTGGTGGCGCTGTTTGCCTACGCCACCACGCGCCAGGCCGCCATCACCGCCGGGGACATCGGCATTGACGTGAGCGCGCTCAGCTTTGACGTCTTCGCCCAGAACCGCAGCACAGCCACGCCGATCCCGTCGCCCGTGCCCACCGATCCGCCCACGGCCACGCCGCGCCCCGGCGAGACCCTGGTCCCTGCCGCCACCCCCGCTGAACCCACCGGCACGCCCGACCCACTCGCCGCGCTGCCCGACCTCAGCGGACAAGGCCGCATCACCATTCTGCTGATGGGCATCGACCAGCGCAGCGCCGTAGACCGCGACCCCGCCTACCGCAGCGACACCATGATCCTGGTGCACATCAACCCCGCCGCCGGGCAGGTCGGCCTGGTCAGCATCCCGCGTGACCTCTTCGTCGCCATTCCCGGCATCGCACAGAATTACAGGATCAACACCGCCAACTACCTGGGTGACCTGAACCGCTACCCCGAAGGCGGCGGCCCCGGCCTAGCCGCAGAGACCATCCGCCAGAACTTCGGCATCACCGTGGACCATTACCTGCGCATCAACTTTGACGTCTTCACGCAGGTCGTCGATACCCTAGCGCCCAACGGCATCGAGGTCTGCCCCGACGCGCCCATCTTCGACCCCAAGTACCCGGACGCTGGCTACGGCACCATCGAGGTGCGCTTTGACGCGGGCTGCCAGCGCCTCAACGCTGAACGCCTGCTGCAATACGCCCGCACCCGTGCCACCGAGGGCGGCGACTTCGACCGCGCCCGCCGTCAGCAGGAAGTGCTCGTCAGCGCCCAAGCCGAACTGCTCAGCCTAGGCGGCATCACCCACCTGCTGGGCCAGGTCACCACCCTATACGACAGCCTGGCCGCCAACATCGTCACCGACATGGACCTAGAGACGCTCATTGCCCTGGGCCGCTTCGCCAGTGAGCTAAACACCGATAACATCCGCAGCGCCGTCATCGACAACCGGCAGATACTAGGCTTTGGCAAGAACGCCGAAGGCGAAGACGTGCTGCTGCCCGACTGGACCGCCATCCGCCGCCTGATTAACGACACCTTCAACCCCGCCCCTAAGCTGACGCTGGCGGAACTGCGGCAGCGCGCCGCAGCCGAAGACGCCCGCATCGTCGTCTACAACGGCACCCGTATCGCCGGTTTAGCCAGCCGCAGCAGCGAGTGGCTCGCCAGCCGCGAACTTATCACCGGGCAGCCGGGCAACCTGCCCGAACCTACCAACGCGAACACCACCATCCGCGACTACACCGGCCGCATCTGGACCGCGCGCTATCTGGCGGCGCTGCTGGGCCTGCCGGAAGACCGCATCGTCGCCGGCAATGACGGCCTCACCTCAGCCGATGTGATGCTGGTCGTCGGCCCGGACATCGAGCCGCTGCTGGCCGGGGAGGTCGATCTGCTGGCAGCGGCTCTGGTGCATCACCGAG
>CAYWGJ010000275.1:0-2616 GCA_964457835.1 uncultured Anaerolineaceae bacterium | reverse complement strand
GGCTGACGAGACACGCCGCAGGGAAAGCGCCCGCCGTGCCTGGGGGGAAGCGCGCGGCAGCATCCTACGGCGCTGGGCGCGGCGTTTCGCCTTCTGGAAACGCAGCTGAGCGCGACTCAAACGCCCCTCAGCGAATCCGGCTGAGGGACGGCTTAGGGTACGGCAGATCGGTATTTAGGCCGCTGGGGGCGGATCGTTGAAGTCAATCTCGCCCGCAGCGGCCAGGCTCAGCGGCGGCGTGAGGCCCTGCATGGTACAGGCGGCGATGTCCACACCCAGCAGATCATCGCCCCACACCACCTGATCGCCCACGCGCAGCACCGCGCCGACGAAGCGGTCGCCGATGCTGCCGTAAGCGTCCACCGGGCCGGGCGCGCCGCCGCCCTTCAGCGACACCAGGCCGCGCAGCACGTCCAGGGACGGGGCCGCTGGGTCCGTACCCGTAAAGACGCCGACAGCGATCACGCCGTCCACCTCGACCAGCAGCGTTGGCCCTTTGACGCGCTCCACCTCGGAGTCGGGGGCGAGGTTCTGATACAAACGCATGGGCAGCACGTCCAGGTCCACCGGCTTGACGAACGCGTCATCCAGCAGTGGATCACCGGCCAGCAGTTCCGCGCGGGTGAAGAGCACCGCCGTCGGTGAGCTAAAGCGCCGCAGCCCCCGGATCACCGTCCGCAGCAGCGCGGCATCCACGCCCTCGCCCACCGTCAGCAGCACGCGGATCACGCCGTAAACGCGGTCCGGTGGCACATAGGCAAAGGACGGCGCGGCCATGCTGCGGATGCTGGAAAGCCTGCCCAGTTTGCCCATGATCTACTGCCCCTGTCCCAGCGAAAAGCCCCGCTCGCCGTCGAACATGTACAGGTTCTCCGTCTTGATGACGTCGAAACCGGCTTCATAGGCGCGGGTCAGCAGGGTGGTGATGTCACCGTGGTTAATGGGCCGTTCCGCCGGGGATTCAAAGCGGCAGCGCCAGTGGTCGGTGCAGAAAGTTTCGGGGTTGCCGTGCGGCCACACCTTCTGCCCACGGTTGGTAATCATGATGAGCTGGAGCTGGTCGGTGCCGATCTTGCGCAGCGACTCGCCGAGGACATCGGGGTTGCGCGCTTCGGGCGTGCCCCAGTCCAGGAAGACATCGATGCCGACGAGCTGCTTGGTCTGGGTTTGGCGGCGTGGCGTGAAGGTCAGCGGCTTGACCGGCTCGATGTGGCGGTAGTGCACGGGCTTGAGCGTCTGCGGCGCTTCGCCCAGGCGTTCGATCACGGCATCAGCGAAGGCCTCGGTGCCTACGCGCTGCGTGCTGGTGCCTTCCGTGTAGATGTCGCCGGTGTGGATGCCCTGCTCCAGGGTGCGCAGCCAGGCGTTATGGATGCGCTCGGCGGCCTCGGTCTGGTTGATGTGCACCAGCATCATCACCGCGCCCATCAACAGCCCCGAAGGGTTGGCGATGCCCTTACCGGCGATGTCCGGCGCGGAGCCGTGGATGGCCTCGAACATGGCGACGTGCTCGCCGATGTTAGCCGATCCCGCCAGCCCCACCGACCCGGTGAGCTGGGCCACCACGTCGCTCACCACGTCACCGTAGAGGTTGGGCGTCACGATCATGTCAAAGTTTTCCGGCTCGGTGGCAGTCTTGGCAGTGCCGATGTCGATGATCCAGTGTTCGGTTTCGATCTCCGGGTATTCCGCGCCAATCTCATCGAAAACCTGATGGAAGAGGCCGTCGGTCATCTTCATGATGTTGTCTTTGGTGAAGCAGCTCACCTTCTTGCGTCCGTTACGGCGGGCGTACTCGAAGGCGTAGCGCACGATACGCTCTGAGCCAGGCCGGGTGATGAGCTTCAGGGTCTGGTACACCTCATCGGTCTGGCGGTGCTCGATACCGGCGTAGAGGTCCTCTTCGTTCTCGCGGACAATCACCATATCCATGCGCGGGTGCTTGGTCTCCACCACAGGGTGGAAGCTGGTCACCGGGCGGACGTTGGCGTACAGGCCCAGGGTCTTGCGTATGGTGACGTTGATGCTCTTGAAGCCACCGCCCTGGGGCGTAGTAATAGGCGCTTTGAGGAAGAGGTGTGTGCGGCGCAGCGAGTCCCAGGCGTTGGGTTCAATGCCGCTGCTGTTGCCGGACAAGAAGACGCGCTCGCCCACTTCGATGCGGTCTACGTCAAGCTGTGCGCCGCCTGCCTCCAGGATGCGCAGGGTGGCGGCCATGATCTCTGGGCCGATGCCGTCGCCGTATGCCAGGGTGATGGGGGTTCTGCTCATGGGTCTGTTTATCCTTTGTTTGCTTGACGGCTTGTGTGCGGGCCGTCGGTCGGTCTTCGCATGAAACGGCAGCCTGTGGCAGGCCGCGCGGATGCTCACTCAATTGAGGAAAGGGCGGCGGTAGTATAGCACGGCCTTTATTGAGCGTACAGATGGTGCGCCGACACTTGGCATCGGCCCGTGCGTGCCGTTATACTCTACATACTCATTCCGTTTACCCTGGAGTGCGCCCCTATGCCCCCCCCTGACGCCGATACCAGCCGCCGCCTGTCCGAGCAGCGCTTCAGCCAGCACGCCCAGGCCTACGTCACCAGCGCCGTCCATGCCCAGGACCCGGCCCTCGCG
>CAYWGJ010000274.1:0-2649 GCA_964457835.1 uncultured Anaerolineaceae bacterium | reverse complement strand
CAGCCATCGGCCCATCAACGGGCGTGCCCCGGTGGAGCTGGTCGGCCTGCTGTTGGAGATCATGCGCGAGCGCCCTGTGGGTGATGACGTCAACCTGACCCTGCCGCTGGAAAAGGACGACACGCCGCTGACCCTCCACGCGGTCAAGGCCGCCGAAATCGCTGAGCTGCTGTACGCCTGCCACAGCGTGCTGGCGCGCGTCCGCGCACGGCTGATGGGCACGCAGACGCCGCTGGTGCTGTGGCCGCATCACTTCGACCTGAGTACGATCTGGTTCCCCGGCACGGACCCCGATGAGCACCAGCAGCCGCACCTCAACATGGGCTTTGCGCTGGAAAGTCCCGGCTTCGAGCGGCCCTATTTCTACGCCTACGCCTGGCCCCTGCCCGATGGCCTGATGGATCAAGCGCTGCCCGCCCCGGCCCGCTGGAGCAGCGAAGGTTTCACCGGGGCTGTACTGGATTACGACGCCATCGCCACCCTGTCCGCGCCGGAAGAACGCGCCGAGGACCTGCTGCATCAGGTGCACGCCGTAATGCGCGCGGCCATGACCTGATGCAATCACCGGGCTTAGCGTGTAGAATACAATGCTACACCGTGTAAGACACAGAGAGGCGACCACCATGACTGAACGCATCGACACACTTAAAGCCAAGCTCAGCGAAGCCCGCGACCTGCTCAACCGGGTGCTGGATGCCGTCGGCGACCGCTGGGAGACCCCGGTCTACAGCGACGGCCTGCAATGGAACGTGCGCCAATTGGTCGTGCACCTGGCCGACGCTGACCGGGGCAACAGCCGGCAGGCTCAGGGCATCGCCGCTGGCATGGAAGTCATCCCCGCCGACTTCGACATCGAACGCTACAACCGCCGCGTCACCGAAAAGAACGCCGACAAGAGCGTCGCGCAGGCCCGCGAAGCGCTGGCCGCCAGCCGCGCTGAGCTGCTGGCCTGGCTGGACGGCCTCAGCGACGAAGCGGTGCTGGACCAGGAAGGCCGTCATGCCAGCCTGGAGATCATGTCTGTGGCGAACATCCTGCGGTTGATGGCCCTGCACGAAAAGGGCCACGCCCTGGACATCGCCCGCACGCTGGACATTGCGGTATGAGCGGCGGAGCCAATCGGCGCGGCAAAGCGCCTGAGTTCATCGTGCATCAGCGCCGTCCCTTCAATGGCGGCCCGCTGCTGCGCACCCTGCGTGAACATCGCATCACCCCACGCAGCCTGCACTACGTGCGCTCGCACGGGCCGGTGCCGCGCGTCAACGCTTCCGTGTATCACCTGCTGGTCAATGGCATGGTCGAAACGCCACTGAGCTTGTCGCTGGACAGCATTCAGCGTGACTTCCCCAAGCACGTCGTCACCGTGACGATGCAGTGCGCGGGCAACCGCCGCCTGGAGATGCTGGGTCCCAGTGCCGACCCCAACGCCGTCATGTGGGACACTGAAGGTATCAGCACCGCCACCTGGGGCGGTATTGCGCTGCGCGACGTGCTGATGCGTGCTGGGGTGCCAGTCGATGACGCTGCCGCCACCGAGGGACTGCACGCCAGCTTCAGCAGCCTGGACAAGATCAAGCGTGGCAGCGACACCTTCAGCTACGGCGCGTCGATTCCGCTCAGCCGTGCCCTGCGCCCGGAGGTGCTGCTGGCCTACGAGATGAACGGCGATCCGCTGCCCGCCCTGCACGGTGCGCCGCTGCGGGTGGTGGTACCCGGCTACGTCGCCGCGCGCAGTGTCAAGTGGTTGGGGTCCATCCGTGTGCAGGACGCCCCCAGCGATAATCACTATCAGGTGCGTGATTACAAGGTCTTTCCACCTCACGTCCACGCCGAGAACGTCAATTGGTCCCAGGGCGAAACGCTCTACGCGCTGCGCAGCGATGCGGTCATCTTCAGCCCGCTGGACGGCGACACGATCGACGCCGGGACCCTGGTCATGCGCGGCTATGCCCTGGCCGGCGGCGACGCGCTGGTCACGCGCGTGGAAGTCAGCGCGGACGACGGGGCCACCTGGCACGACGCTGAACTGCTCGACGAAGCCCGCCGCTGGACTTGGCGCTTCTGGGAGGCACGGCTGAGTCTGCCGCCGGGCAGCTACACGCTGGTGGCCCGCGTCCATGACGATGCCGGGACGGTCCAGCCCGCACGTGCCGCCGACACCTGGAACTTCCGCGGCTACATGAACAACAGCCTGCATCGGGTCCAGGTCACGCTGCGCTGAGGCTGATGGATCACGCAGCTAAACGCTCGTTCTCTGTGCCCCGCGCGCCCTGGCTGGATGCCCTCTGGCTGGCACTGCTGATGGCCTACGTGCTGGCCGGGGCTGGGCTGGTACCGCTGCATGGCGATGAGCCGACGGTGATCTACACCAGCCGCGACTATGCCTACCAATTCATCCAGCGCGACCTGAGCCGCATCTACTACACGCCGGACCCTGCGGCTCTGCCCGACCCGGACGCCGTCGCCCAACAGGACCTGCGCTTGCTCAACGGCACTGTGACGCGCTACAGCATCGGCCTGGGCTGGCACCTAGCGGGCCTGACGGTCGAGGACGTGAACCAGCAGTGGCTGTGGGGCGCGGGTTGGGACTACAACCGTGACAACGGGCATCTGCCCCGCGAGGCCCTGCTGACCCTAGCGCGCACGGTC
>CAYWGJ010000273.1:0-2654 GCA_964457835.1 uncultured Anaerolineaceae bacterium | reverse complement strand
AGCGACGACCGCCCCGAAACGCCGCCCAGCGCTGCGGTTGGCGCACTGCGCCGCCGCCGTGAAGCAGACAAGCAGGCCGTGCCGCCATCCGCCGATACTGAATCTACGCCGCCCGGCCCGCGTTACACGTCGGCCACACGCCCGGACAGTCGTCCCACGCCGGGCGATAAGCCCACGCCGGGCGAAAGCGGCAGTATCGGCGCGCGCCTGCTGAAGAAGCGTCGCGAGCGCGAACAAGACGACGATCCCAGCTCGACCTAACGTACTCAGCCGAAGAGCACCTCAGCGCGCACGACGCCGGCGCGGTCGTGCTTGGCGATAAGCTGGGCACGGCTGCCTTTGGGCGCACTGACGATCCATTCAACCTTGGCGCGCTCTTTGGTCTCGCCGCCGCCGCCCATGATCGTCAGCGCCGAGCTGCCGTAGGCACGGCCTTCCAGTTGGCCCAGGTCTACGCGGTATTGACCCGTCTTGAGCTGTGCCCCTTCAGGCAGCGTGATCTCAGCAATGAGGCCGCGCACGACTTTCTTCTCCAACGCTTTCTTGGTCACGTAACTGGGCAGCCAGCCGGTGTTATCGACGACCATCTGCACGCGGTAGCTGTCCCCACCTAGAGGCGTGACTTCTACGCGGTGCAGTTCCAGCTTGGGCGAGATGAGCAGGTGCCACACCATCCACTCTGTGAAAGGGGCCACCTCTTGCTCCAGGAACTGCGGCGGCGGGTTGCGCCAAGCGTAAAGCATGTCCCAACCGCCTAACTCCACTGTCCCCAATTGCGGATGCGTAAAGGCGTACCAATCAACGTAGCCTTTGCCTTGCAGTGCTTCATCGCTCCACTTCAGCAACGTCAGGTCGTCCTCCACCGGGTGATCCAAATACCAATCGATGAAAGTATAGTTTTCGATGCCAGCCTGCCGCCGCGGGGACCAGATTTCGACCGTCCAGCCGAACATGCCGAGGTGGTCATAAAGCCAGTCGTCGAACACGCCGCTGATCACCTCTTTTGGATCATAACGGAAGTCGTGATAGACGGCGACGTTGGGGTAACCGGTGATCTGCGTGCCACGCTCGCCGATATGCTTGTAGACGCGCAGGTCTGCTACAGGGAAGGCCTCGTCAGGTTGATCGCTGTAGGGGCGCAGCAGCACGCCGCTCCAGGTGTGCAGCGAGATGCCGCCGGTGATGTTGCGGTGGTTGGCGATGAAATCGACGATGGCGCGTACCTCTGGCTCCGAGGTGGGATACGGCCCCGCACCCATCTGGTTGACGTCCTGCCGCCAGTTCTGCGGGAAGTTGCGGTTCAGGTCCAGGTTTTCTTTGCGGCCTTGCAGCGCGATGGTCACGCCGTCGTAGTCGTTGAGCAGGCCCTCCGGCAGCACGCGGTAATAGGTGCCGCCTGTTTCTGCTGGGTCCCGGCGGACCAACAGGCGCGGTTCGTCAGGGTGCGGCTTCCACATGCCGTTAGGGTCCGGGATGCGCATCTGAAGCATTCGTCCATCGCCGTCGATGTCCTGTTGTTCCAGGCCGGGCAGCGGGTCCTCATCGTAGGGGTAAGGGCGCGTGCTGGACCGGATCGCGCGCGGTACGTCGGCCAGGGCTAGTTCTGCGCCGTCCGGGTTTACCCGTGGGCAAATGTAGAAGCAGCGGGTGTCCACAGCGCGGGTGATGGCGTCGTCCTGGCCGTAGCGTGTGGTCAGGCTGTGCAGCAGATACAAAGCGGCGGTGCTGGGCGACAGCTCCGTGGCGTGGATGTTGGCATCAACCCACAGCGCCGGTTTCTCGTTGTCGGGGCCGCTGCCCTGGTTGGTGACCGTCACCAGCCAGATATCGCGGCCTTCGTAGCTGTAGCCCAGGCTGTGCACGCTGACGAGCTGCGGGTATTCCTCAGCGTAGGCGTGCAGCAGCGCGGTGAGCGCGTCGTAGCGGTAGTAGCGGTCAAATTGGATGTTTGGCATGGCCTGCGTTCTCCGTGTATAGCCGACTGGGTAAGTGCGCAGTTTGTAGCCCAAATGCTTGTTTCGCGCAACGTACCGCCCAGGCGGCATGGACTCATGACTGGAGTACGCCTGCACGCCTTTCACAGATGCTGTTGGTCAATTGATTTGACAGCTTGAGGGCCTGGCTCCCCCTAGCCCCTTCTCCCCTAAACCTAAACATTACCCACATCTGGTGGGGGATTGAAAATGAGCCAGGTGGCAGCGATATCTTGGAGGCGTTGCCACCCTCGCCAAAGGGTTTTGACACCAGGTTCGCCATCGGATCGACGTCCAAGAAAGCCGCCGAGTTTGGCGATGGCGCGTACCGCTTCCCGTAGAGATGGCGGTTGGCTGGCAGGCCGCTTAGACGAACTGGTGAACGCAGTTAGAGCCTGCCACTCGGCATCCGACAAGACCAGCGCGCAAGGGACATCGGGCGATTGGCGGGCTTCGTAGGTCAGCCATAAAAGTCGCCACGCGACGCGTGAACACAGCCCTAACAGCCGATGAAGGGCTTCTACGGTACGCAGCTGACTTTGTTCAAAGTCGCAGCCACCGCTCTTGAGCACGTAATGAAACCGCTCGACCAGCCAGCGATAGGTATAAAATCTGACAATTCGATGAGCCTCATCAGGGGTTTCTACCGGTAACGTCGTCATAAGCACCCAATGAAGGGGC
>CAYWGJ010000272.1:0-2661 GCA_964457835.1 uncultured Anaerolineaceae bacterium | reverse complement strand
CGTGAACTGCTAATGCTTGTTCCAGTGCCTACCAACTCTATTTAGGGAGACGACCAGCGTTTCACATTGAGGCATAAACGCATCTGGCGTCCCACACTGGACACGGTCTGTGGATGCCGTTGATACCAACCATGACCGTGGGTTGAGGTACAACCGCAGTCCGGGCATAGGGCCGCTTGGCTGGTGCTCTCAGCATGTATCTCAATGCGCGTCTCATCTACTTTGACCTGTGTGATCTTGAACCCTTCAATCGCATAGGGAAGACTCGTAATGGTACCCGCCGATCTGGACTATCTTGTACTCGGCAGAGTTTACGCCTCCAGATCACTCCACTCCACACAAAGTGCGCATGAGCCAAAACTGGGGGTAAACCAAGTGGGGTGGTGCGACCGTCCGAATTGTCCGGTTTTGGCTTGGGAGCTTTTCGGGATGGGGAAGTAATATTTCGGCTAACGCAATTGCACTAACGTAGGACAAACGCTATAATGGTAAGGAATATAAGTCTTTCGATCAAAGCGAACTCATGGTGCGCATTTTTGTTTCTTACAGTCGGGAAGAGGGGTTACATTGGTACGAGTATTCATTTCCTACTCACGCAAAGACTTCCATATCGTAGACCGGCTGCGTAACGATCTGCGTGATGCCAAGATCGGTATCTGGATCGACAAAGTTGGCCTAACACCAGGCACACTAAGCTGGGAGCAGGCTTTGCGGGATGCGATTGCCGATGCCGACGCTGTTCTGCTATGTGCCTCACGGGAGTCACCCTATGTGCGTGATGAGGTCGCGTTGGCGAAGCAGGCCAACAAGCCGATTTATCCCGCCTGGGTGGATGGCGAAAATTGGTTGAACTGCATCCCGTTTGGACTGGGCGGCAACAGCGGCCGCAGCGCTGGTCGCACATGCACTGGGAGATCAACGTGAACGGCGAATGGGTGGAAGGCGTGGACTTTCTGCGGATGTGGCTGCCGTGAGACGCACACTGCTGATATTCGCTGCAGTCTGCGCGCTGGTGATCGTACTCGGCGGCCTGACATCCCCCAGCCACGATATCCGTAGGGTGGCCGCGGGGCTAGACAAGTCGCACACGATGCGCTGGCCGTGGTTTTACACCGACGGCTGGGATTACGGTTATGAGGACCGCATCCGTGAGGTCAACCGCGTCACCCTGAGGGGTTACATCTGGGAGCAGTACGGCAGCTGGGCGCTGCGGCACGCGGGACAAGTGCGGCTGCAGATCGACGGTGAGACCGTGCTCGATCTGCCAGAAGCCTCGGCGCCAGACCTGACGGTGCTGCCACTGCCCGAAGGGCCGAGCGAAGGGGCGCGACGGGTTGAGATCAGCTTCGCTATCGCGCCCGAAACCCCCTTTGAGCTGGGACTCTACGAACAAACCCTGTTGGGCTGGCAGCTCATCCCGTACTATAGGCAGTCGCTGAACGTGCCCGATCCGACCGATGTACAGCGCGCAGAGCTCCGCTACCTGATCACGCGGCTGGCACTGGCCGCTCTGGTCCTCAGCCTCGGGGCTTTGGCGGCATCGCTGCTGTGGCAACATCGGCGCAGCAGCACCCTGTGGATGGTGATCGGGGTGGTCGTCCTGGCGTTGCTGGCGCGCACCCTGCTGCTGGCTGACCGTTCCGCCCATGACGGCCTAGCCTGGACCATTCAGCAGGGCACCGATAATTATGTGCTAATGGCACGCGAGGTCATCAGCGGCGATACACGCTTCATCGACGGCAGATATGGCAACCCCGGGCTGACGCTGTGGTTGTTAAGCAGCATGAGCATCCTCGGCCCGCAGCTCTGGAAGCAGTACGCGGTCCTGATCGTGGCTGGGGCACTGGGGGCCGGGGTGCTAGCTGCCGCCGCCAGCCATCTGTTTCCGGATCAGCCGCACCGGTCGCGCTGGGCGATGGCGATCGCCGGCTTGCTGGCCGCGCTTTACCCGCCGCTGGTGTTCTACCAGACCACTTTTCAGACCGCTGCGCTAGAGACCGCGCTGCTGCCCCTGATGCTGTACACCCTGCTGGCGCCCCAGGCACGCGGCTGGTCGGGGCTGGCCATCGGTATGCTGAGTGTGGTGCGACCGACCGCGATGGTGCTGGCCGCGGCTGTGCTGGTGAAACTGGCGTTTGAGCGCGCATCCTGGCGTCAGGTCGTGTATCTGGGCGTCGGCCTGGTGGTGATGCTGCTGCCGCCAGTGCTGCCCCGGCTGCTGGCGACTGGCGATTATGCCCTAGTGAGCCAGCAGGGGACCATGATCCTGTATATGGGCAACAACCGTCAGGCCAGCGGCATCCTGGAATACACTGACGCCTTTCTGCTGGCTTCGGCGCGCCAGGACTTTATGGGGTCGCTCTGGGACGATCTGCGCGCTGACCCGATTCGTATGGTCCTGCTGCAGCTGCGCAAGCTCGGGCTGATGTTTGGCAATCACGAGGTATACAACAACGTCGATTATTACACGCAGGGCGTGGTCCTCTCGCCGCTGCTGGGGATGCTCTCGCTCAACGGCCTGATCGGGATGGCGCTGCTGACTGTGCTGGCGGTGGTCGGAGGCCTGACCCTGATCGCCCGGCCGGAGACGCGTGGGACGGGCCTCGCGTTGGCGCTAGGGCTGGTCGTGCTGACCCTGAGCATCGCCGCATTTTACGTCAT
>CAYWGJ010000271.1:0-2677 GCA_964457835.1 uncultured Anaerolineaceae bacterium | reverse complement strand
CTCGACACAGCACTTTGCGCCAGCAGGCTGCCGGTGGAGCCGGTGTCCCCGGCGCAGTCGTCGGCGGCACCCTTAGCCGTGTTGCCCGCGAAAATCGTGTTGCTGGACGTGGCGCGTCCGGGGTCCTCGGTGACGCCGCTGGGGGCCGTAGCGCTGAAGCCGCCGAACTGGTCCGCGGCGCTGTTGGCCGCGATGGTGACGTTATTGAGCGTCAGGGCCGCGTCGGCCAGCACGCTGACGCCGCCCACGTCGCCGGCGCTGGTGTTGTCCGCAATGGTGACGTTGATGAGCGTGGCGCTGCTGGTACCGCTGAACACGTCCAGGCCGCCGCTGCTGCTGAGGGCGTGGTTGGCGATCAGGGCGCTGCTGCTCATGACCAAGACGCCGCCCTGCTGCACGCTGATGCCGCCGCCGTAGCCTGCTTCACCGTTGGCGACCCGCACGCCGGTCAAGGTGAGCTGGCTGCCTGCGCCTGCTACGAGCACGTTGCCACCGGGGGCTGTGTCGCTGTTGGTGCGCACACCGTCCACGATTCCGACGCCGCTGATGCTCACTTGTGCGCCGCCGCTGACTTCAAACACGCGGTCAATGGGTGTACTGGTGCCGCTGTCCGTGCCGCTGATGGTGGTCACGTCCGCGCCTGCACCGGTGATCGTCATGTGCTGGGTCAGGTCTAGGTCGCCTTGGCTGGCGTCAGCGTTGAGACTTTCGGTGGTAGGCGCAATCTTGAGGTCATAGCGGTCTGCCGGTACAGTGATGCTGGAGCCGGGGTCGCTGGCGTTGGCCTCCATGATGGCAGCGCGCAGGCTGCACGCGCCGTTGCTATCGGCGCAGGTGCCGTCACCGGGGGCCGCGTCTACAGTGTCGGCGGTGGTGTCCACGGTGAGACTGACCGGGGCGCGCCCGACGGTGACGCCGCCCGTCTGCGGGCTGTTGAGGGCGGGCATCCCACGTCCGTCAGGCTGCGGGGTCCCCTGGGCAGTGGCTGCCAGGCTCAGCAGACCGACTAACACGACAAAACGCATCAAGTGTGGCATCGTAGGGTCTCCTTCAGTGCGTGATAACTTGATGCCTTTATTGTAGGGCAAGCGGCCCGGCTTTGGGGCAACAGCCGGGCCGATCGGTGGGGATTTTACGTTTTTCGCTTAAGCTAAGGCTGTCTTTTCTGTTAAGCCGGGGCCGCCTTGCCTGCTTCGGCCTTAGCCGGGGGCCGCCGCTGACTGCCGTCTACCTGGCGCAGGTTGATGATGAGCATCAGCGCCGCCACCACGAACATCGCGCCCGTGGCGATCTGCGACACGTTGACGCCGCCCACCAGCGCCACCTCCACACGGATGAACTCCAGCAAGAAGCGGATCACGGCGTACTGGGCCAGATACGCCCAGAAGAGCGTACCGGGGTTCAGCACCTGGCGGTAGCGGATGAACACGTAGCGCAGCACGAAGAAGGCCGCCAGGCTCCACAACGCCTCATAGGCCCACATGGGGTGAAAGAGGGTTGAGGGCGGATATTCGATGGTGCTGGCGTATTCACCGAGGCGGTGCGCGGTGTCGATCTGGATGCCCCAGGGCAGCTCAGTGGGGATGCCGTACAGCTCTTGGTTGACGTAGTTGGCGATGCGCCCGATGGCCTGGCCGACCGGGATCGCCACGGCGGCGATGTCCAGCCAGGGCAGGATGGGCTGTTTGGCGCGCAGCAGGTACAGCAGGCCGCCCAGCCCGCCGCCGATAAAAGCCCCGAAGATGCTCAGGCCGCCGGCCCAGATGGCAATCGCGCCGTCTTGCAAGTTGAAGAAATTCTCGAAGTACCAGGCCGTATCGCGGCAGATGGCGGTAGGATCACCGGTGCCGCAGCCCGCCGTCATGGAAATGGGCGGGAAGAGCACGTACCACAGCCGCGCGCCGATGATGCCCAGGATCACGGCCCAGAAGAGCGCGCCCCACAGGTGATCCGGGTCGCGGCCATCGCGTTTAGCCAGGCGGTCGGCGATGAAGGCGGCCACCAGGATGGCCGTCACTAGGATGATGCCGTAATAGCGAAATTGAATCGAGCCAATCGTGATGGCTTCAGGACCGAATTCCATGATGTACTCTTAACCCTCTCTTTGGCGAAGTTCACGCACGACGAAGGCCACTCGCTGTAACGCGGTGACGTTCGTCCCAACGGCCAACAGCACCAGCCCCGGCAGCAGCAGTGGCTCGATCAGCAGCATGGGCAGCAGCAGCAGCAGGCGCTCCAAGCGGGTGAAGAAGCCGACGGTGCAGTCCACCCCTAAGCCCTCTGCCCGCGCCCGCACATAGCTGACGCCATAACTGCCGACCAACGCCAGCAGTGCCAACAGCAGCAAGTCCTGGCGACCTTGACCGGCAAAATAATACCCCAAAGCGCCGAAAATAACAGCGTCGGCGTAGCGGTCCAACGTGGAGTCCAGCAGGGCACCCACGCGATCCTGGCGCTGCATGGCGCGCGCCACCGCCCCGTCTACGGCGTCCAGCGGCAGGCTGACCAGCAGCAGCACCCCCGCCGCCGTCAGCCGCCCAGACGCGATCAGGCCCGCCGCTACCAGCACCAGCACCAGTCCGGCCAGGCTCACAGCGTCCGGGTGGACGCCGGCACGGTGCAGGCGCGCGCCCAGCCAGGCCATCAGGCCGCCGGTAAGCAAGCGGGCGTGATCGGT
>CAYWGJ010000270.1:0-2720 GCA_964457835.1 uncultured Anaerolineaceae bacterium | reverse complement strand
TTTCGTCATGGACAGCGGCCCTATGCTCAGCCTGGACGTGCCCGACGCGGCCTTTCTACGCGCGCTGGGCCTCAGCGATGCCGTGCACCTCGCGCGGCAGGATGACCGGGGCGCGTGGCTGGCCTTCAACGCGGGCACCGGCGCGCTCATCGAGGCCCTGAGCGCGCGCTTCAGCGGCACGCGGATGCAGCGCATGGCCGTCAGCAGTCTGGGCCGCACCGCCGACGGCTTCAGCATCTGCCTGGAAAACGGCTTGATCCGCCATGCCCAGGCGCTGATCGTGGCCCTGCCCGCCCCCTACGCCGCGCGCGTCTTTCACAGCCTCAAACCGGAAATCAGCCACCTGCTGCTGGACTACCGTTACGACCCGCTCGTGCGCGTGTCGATGGGTTACCCCGCCGCCGACCTGCCCGCAATCCCGGAGGAGCCGCCGCCTGATTACCCGATCAGCGCACTGCACCACACCGATCACCCGGACCGCGTGCCCCCCGGTGGGCGCGTGATCCAGGCGGCGGTGCGCATTGACCCGGACAAAGGCGTGCCGCCTGATCTCGTCGGTGAAGTGGCGGCACTGTTCGCTTTGCCGTTGAACCCCTTGGCCGATCACGTCGCCTATTGGCCGCAGTCGGACCCGATCATGTGGCTGGACGAGTCCTTCGGCGACATGATCGCGCAGCTCCAGGCCTGGCTTCCGGAAGGTGTGGCCCTGGTTGGCAGCGACTACATCGTCACCGAGGACCACGCGCCCACCCTCAGCGAACGCTACGCCCAAGGCATCACCGCCGCCGCGCAGGTGATGCGCTACCTGTTTGGCTAATGCCTGTTTGGCTAACACCTGCTTGGCTAAATTGAAGTGTGCAACCGCACGAAAGGAAAACTCGCTATGTCCCGCTTTACCCTGAGCCTGCTGATTGTCAGCGCCTTATTGTTCAGCTTCATGCCAGCCCCCGCCCAAGACGCCGACGCGCCGCTGTCCACCTGCACCCTGCCCGCTGACCTGGTACCCGGCGGCAGCGAATACCGCATCGAGGTCGATGATGACGCGCAGCCGCTGCGCGTGTATCGCCTGTACGTGCCGGAAGGCTTGGAGCCGGGCGCGCCGCTGGTTCTAAGTTTTCACGGTTTTACGTCCAACGCCACGCAGCAGGAACAGTTTTCGCTGTGGAATGATGTCGCCGATGCCGAGGGCATTGTCGTGGCCTACCCACAGGGCAGCGGCTTTCCGTCGCGCTGGAACAGCGGCCTGAACCCCTTCGCGCCCAGGGAGAACGCCAACGACGTGATCTTCGTGGAGACGCTGATTGACCACTTGACGGCGACGCTGTGCATCGACACAGCGCGCGTCTACGCCAACGGCTTGTCCAACGGCGGTGGCATGAGCAACCGCCTGGCCTGCGAGCTGTCCGGGCGGGTGGCGGCCATCGGCGGGGTGGCCGGGGCCTATGCGCCGCTGCCCAAGGGCTGCGAGCCGACGCGCCCGGTGCCGGTGATCGCTTTCCATGGCGACGCGGACTCCATCGTGCCTTACGAAGGCATCGGCGATCCAGACGACCCCACCAGCCTGGCCGGGATCGAGGACTGGGTGGTCGGCTGGGCCGCACGCAATGGCTGCGACCTCACGCCGGATGCACTGGAACCCATCGGGAATGATGTGACCGGCATCACCTACGGGGGCTGTGACGCCGACGCCGAGGTGCGGCTCTACACGGTGGCGGGCGGCGGGCACACCTGGCCCGGCGGCGGCTTCCAACCCGCCTTCATCGTCGGGGCCACCACGCAGAGCATCAACGCCAGCGCCACCATGTGGGACTTCTTCACGCGCTACCGCCTGCCTGACTCAACAGAAAGCGATTAGCACCGCGCCCTTAGTCCAACGGCAGCAGCGTACCCAGGTAGCTGGCGTCGGCGATGCGCGCTAAGCGGCCATCCGCCAGCGCCAGCTTCCAGGTGCCGGGCTGCTGTGGGCTGACCAAGATCACCGCGCTGGCTTCTTCCGTCCAGGCGACTGGGCGCGCTAGCGTAGTGACCGGCTCACCGAGGGGGCGCTGCGTGTTGGTGAAGAGGTCCACCAGCGTGATGCGCGTCGTGATGCGGGGCGTGCTGCTGCCGAAGTCGCTGATCGTCGCCAGCGCATACACGGCATAGCGGCCACCCGGCGCGATGCGCAGGTCCCCAGCCTGGGTGAACGCATCGGCGCTGAGGCCGCCTGTGCCGCCCCCGCTGATGCGGCGTTCGGTGCCGCTGGCTGTGTCGATCACGCGCAGGTCAAAGCCGCGCAGGTCGTCGGCCAGCGCCAAGCGCAGCAGCAGCCCCGCCCCGAAGCCCGCGCCCGTGTAGTCACCGGGTTCGCCAGGCAGAAAAGCCGTTTCCCCGGCGGTCAGGTCCAGCGCGAACAGCCCGGCGTACTGGGGAAAGAGCGTCAGGTCGGCCAGGCCGTCCGGCTGATAGTCCATGAAGAGATGCGCAAGCTGCAAGTCAAAAGCCACGGGCAGCGCGCGCAGACCGTCGTCACGCGGGCCGTCGCGGAAATCCGGCGCGGCGGGGCTGCCGTCCCGCTCGGCGATGCGCGTCACGGTGGAGAGCGCCGCGCCCACGGCGAAAGTCTGTGTCCAGGCGGTGAGCTTGCCATCCGGTGACACAGCCCAATCCACGCGCAGCGCTTGCGGCTCCGGCTGCACAAAGGGGTGATCTGTGATGCGGATGCCGCCGTCAGCGTCAGG
>CAYWGJ010000269.1:0-2776 GCA_964457835.1 uncultured Anaerolineaceae bacterium | reverse complement strand
CACGCCCAGCTTGCTGAAGAGGTTGTCCACGTGAAATTTGACCGTGCGCGGACGCCGCAGATCCGCGCCGACTCCCGCCGCCCGCGCTGACCAGTACATCACGACCGACGCAGACTCCGCCCGGCAGGAAGCAGCCCGCAAGCATCAAGATGCCGAAATCGCCGCCGCCGTGGAACAGATCAAGGCGCGCATCGGCCCGGACGCGGCGCACTTCATCCGCTGGATGCAGCGCAGCAGAAATTTCCAACACGCGGCGGTGAGCCTGGCAGCCACTTTCGCCCGCCTGGACGCCGATTTCACCGACAGTGACGCGCATCTGAAGCACAACTACCTCGGCGAGCTGATGCGCGTTGTGGACAGCGGCAGGGGCAGCGTTGACGACGTGCTCAAGCACTGGCAGCGCCGCACCCGAAAACGCTAGCAGCTGACTGACAGCCGACGCCCTGACAGCTTCACCTAATCGGTGAGGGCTGCTTTGATTCCAGGGATTGCGCACCTATGGGCCTATTATCCGTGTGTTTGATGTGATTTGTGCGGATCACAGCAGAAAACCAATGCTCTGCGCAGATCACCGGCCTCATCCCCGGACCCGATTTGGCGGTTTGTTCCCGCTGGGTTTGGCGGATGTCCGCGCATGGTTTCGGCGGGTTGGCGCGATTCTTTAACAGAAACTACAAGCAATGGTTACAGCATGAGGATAGAGAGATGGAGGAGGCACCGTTTCGCGCCCGCAGTTGAAGTGTCGCACGCCTCGCGCCGCCCATCGGCGGACGTACAGCTGAGCAACTCATTGGTAAACCAGGCAGCCGCGTTCTTCAAGCTGGTGTATCCATTTGTCAGGCACCACAAGCTGCATGTTCCAGCGCAGATCAAGCTTTTGCAAACTTGCCAAATCCAGAATCGCCTCAGGCAGATGCGTCAATTGATTGCCACGCAAATCCAGGTGACGCAGCGCCGTGAGCTGCTGAACGGTATTGGGAAGGTCGGTCAGGCGGCAGCCACGCAGCGAGAGCATTTGCAGCGATGATAAACCCGTTACAGCTTCTGACAGTGTATCGATCAGCGTGTTAGCCAGGTGCAGCTCGCGCAGGTTTTCCAACGCACCCACCGAGTCGGGCAGGGTAACCAGAGGATTGTCATAAACGCGCAGCTCTACCAGTGCCGACATGCGCCCCAGGCTTTCCGGCAGCGCAGCTAGATGATTATGGCTCGCGTTCAGATACCGCAGGTGCTTCAGCGCCGTCAGCGCATCCGGCAGCACCGTGAGTTGATTGTGGCTTAAGTATAGAAAATCGCTGAGCGCTGACAGCTCCCCGATTGCGGCTGGCAGTGCGGCGAGCCGGTTAGAGCCGAGGTCCAGCATCCGCAGGTTGCCCAGTGCGCTGACACGACTCGAAAGCGTTGTGAGGTGGTTATGCGCCAGGTTCAGCGTTTGCAGGTCTTTGAGCGTCCATAACCAGTCCGGCAGCGTGTGCAGACGGTTGTTGTACAGGCTGAGGTGCTGCACACCGGACGCTTCGCGCACCCATGCTGGCAGTGCGTCAAGTTGCTGACCCTCCAAGCGTATCGTGTGAGCGTGCATGAAGTCGGGTTCCCGTAAGACGTGCGGGCTTACGCGAACAGCTCAGCGACCGGCACGCTGAGGCCGCTCAGCGCCGGCGACACAAAACTGTCACCGGGCTTGTACGCACCCATTCGGCGCAGCGCTGCGTCAGCGCGCGTATAGACCTCCATCAGCAGATCACGCGGGTCTAACAGCCAGTACTCCAGCGCGCCGTGGGCCTCGTAGAGAGCGAACTTGTCGATGCGGTCACGCTGCGCCGTGCTGGGTGACAGCACCTCAACCACCAGCTCCGGTGCGCCGCGCAGCAGCGTCTCCTGCCGGATGCACTGGCTCTCCGCAGCCAGCCAAACCACATCGGGCTGCACGCGCAGCGCCTCGCTGAACCATATATCCACCGGCGCAATGTAGGGTGTGCCGCCGTGCTGACGCGCAGTGTGCCGCAGCCACGCCGCAATGTTCAGCACAATCCGCTGATGATCCAAGCTCGGCGCGTTCATCCCCATCTCCTCATTCCAGTGCGGATACACGACAACGCCGTCGATCAGCTCCATGTGCAGGTTGGTTTCTGGCAGACGGTCGTATTCGCTGGGCAGCATCCGCTTACCTGGCGCTGGCAGCCCCCGCGCTTCCCAGAAGGGCTGCTGCTGCGTGATCTGGCTCATGCGTGCGCTCCTTGGCTCCGCTTTGGGGGGATTATAGCATGGCGGCTGCCGCTGTGACACGCAGTGATGCCCTCGCCAGCACGTTGTACTACTTCCTGCTGCATCCCGATGATCCACTAGCCGCGATCCGCAGCACCGCCATGAGCAGCGGCGATTCTGACTCCATCGCCTGTATTGCGGGCGCGCTGGCGGGTGCCTATCACGGCGCGTCCAGCCTACCCTCGACCCAGCTGGACCGCCTCGAATATCGGCCTCAACTCAATACGATCATCTCTGGCCTGGCTGATCTGGGCGATAAACGCAAGGCCCTGGACTATTACGCGCAGGCGCTGCCTATCAGCGGGAGGCTGAGGATTGCTCCGGGGAGGCCGCGACCTGCTTTAACATTGGACTAGTGTATCATGCGCTTGGTGATCTAGACAAAGCTGTTGAGTACGTCGAGCGCTGTGTGGAGTTGGACCGTCAGATAGAGCATCCCGACTTAGAAAGCGACCTGCGCACCCTGGAACGCCTAAAACAACTCCGGGCTGGCGGCGGCGGTGGCAAGCCG
>CAYWGJ010000268.1:0-2779 GCA_964457835.1 uncultured Anaerolineaceae bacterium | reverse complement strand
CCGATACCTTGGGCGAACGCGGCATGAACCGCCTCTTTCGGCGCATGACGCGCAGCGTGGGCGGCGATCAGCGCCAGGCCGCCGCTGACCTCATCCGCAGCCGCACGGCGGATTGGGCCAGCCTCGGCGGGCGGCAGATCATGGCGGTGCTGAAGTCCCTGACTCTGCCGGAAAGCCTGGATTGGCGCGCGCCGGATTACGTCACGCTGCGCGATGCCTACCGTCTGCACCTACGCCGTCAGCGCCGCCCGGATGCCGCGCTGCGCCCCGGCGACGCGGCGGCCATGCAGGCTGTGCCAGATGCGTTGAACTACACGCCCATCTTTGCCGGCATCGTAGACACGGAGGGGGATCATGAGCGCTGAGGATCGCGTCCGCTGGGATGCTGTGTACCGCGAAAAAGCGGAGGTCCCACTGCCCCCGCCGGACCCGCTGCTGCTGGCACACAGCCCCCCCGCAGATTCACAAGCCGAACCGCCGCCACGCGCGCTAGACCTGGCCGCGGGCCGGGGGCAAAACGGCTTGTGGCTGGCCCAGCAGGGCTACACGGTGGACCTCATCGACATCAGCCGGGTAGCCTTAATGCGTGCCCGTGAAGCCATGCACGCGCGCGGCCTGAACCGCGTCAATCTACTGCAAATGGACGTGGACACGCTGATACTGGAACCGGATCACTACGACCTGGCCTGTGTGTTTCGCTACCTGCGCCGCGACCTCTTCCCGATGCTGCGCGCGTCGGTCAAACCGGGGGGCCGCGTGATCTATGAGACCTTCAACCTCAGCTACTTAGATCGTGTGCCGGGCTTCAACGTGGATTTCCTGGTGCAGGGGGAAGAGCTGCGCGACGCCTTCACGGGTTGGCGGCTGCTGCTGCATGAGCACGTCGGCTATGTTACACGCTTGGTGGCGGTGCGAGAGGCGTAGGTGAACCCCTGCCTCATCCTGCGCTATAATGCCCGCGTGATTCGAACAAGTGAGGAGTTTCCATGTCCCCCATTGACGGCACCCGGCCTGGCATCCTTGTCGCCATGGACTTTGACGACGCCACCATGCAGCAGTTACAGCAGATCGCGCCGGACTACCGTGTCGAGCGTCACTTCCCCGACGTACCCGCTTCAGCCTGGGAAGATGCCGAAGTGCTCTACACCATGCGTCACTTTCCACAGCCAGAACACGCGCCGCATTTACGTTGGGTGCAGCTCCACTTCGCCGGCATGGACCGCGCACTGCAACAGCCCATCATCCAGAAGCCCGCGCTGATGGTCACGTCAGCCAGCGGCATCCACGCGGTGCAAATGGCGGAATTCAGCCTGATGATGATCCTAGCGGCTAATTACCGCCTGCCACACATGCAGCGCTTCCAGGCGCAGGCCACCTGGCCGGATAAGCGCTTCGAGATTTTCGCACCGCGTGCCCTGCGCGGCCAGCGGCTGGGGATCGTCGGCTATGGCAGCATCGGGCGTGAGCTGGCCCGCCAAGCGGATGCCCTGGGCATGATTGTCCTTGCTAGCAAGCGCGACGCCCGCCGCAGCGAGGAACAAGGCGCGTATGCCGAAGCCGATACGGGTGATCCCACTGGCAGCATCCCAGCGCGCATCTACCCTGCGGAAGCCCTGGAGAGCATGGCCGCTGACTGCGATTATCTGGTCGTCACCACGCCGCTGACCCCCGAATCGCGCGGCAGCATCAACGCGGCGGTGTTCGTTGCCATGCCCGCACACGCCTGGCTGATCAACGTTGGCCGTGGGCCGGTGGTCGATGAGGCGGCTTTGATCGACGCCCTGACACGCGGCGACATCGGTGGGGCGGGCTTGGACGTATTCGATCAAGAGCCACTACCTACCGACAGCCCGCTGTGGGGCCTGGAGAACGTCATCATCAGCCCACACGTCAGCGGCTACACCACTGATTACAACGCCAAGGCCGCCGCGCTCTTCACCGAGAACCTACGGCGCTACGTACAGGGCCAGCCCCTACTCAACCTGCTGAACCGTGAGCGAGGCTACTAAGCGATGCGCACCGCAGCAATCCCCTGCCAGCGCTTGACCTTGGCGCTGGCCGTTCTACTGCTGTTGACGCTGGGCGTGGTGCCTGCTGGCCTGCTGCCTGCCGGTGCCTACTTGCAAAGTCAATGCGGCGTCGTTGAGGCGCTGCAAGCCCCCGTGGACACCCAGGTCTACCGTCTCAGCCAGGGCTACAGCGTGCCCAGCCCGCGCCATGAGGGGCGCTATCACACTGGCGAGGACTGGTCCCGTGGCCGCGATTCCCTGGGTGAGCCGGTGCAGGCCATCGGGCGTGGACGTGTGACCTACAGCTCTACAATCGGCTGGGGGCGCGACGGCGGCGTGGTCATCGTAGAGCACACTGCCGAAGATGGCAGCCTCTTCTACAGCCAGTACGGCCACATCACGGACAGCGACACGGTGAGCTTCCCCATGCGCTTTAGCTGCATAGAAGCCGGCGACGTGTTGGGCGTCATCGCGGATGCGCGCCCGGCCCCCCACCTGCACCTGGAGATTCGCGTTCCCGGTCAGGGCCTAGACGGCGCGACGCCTGGTCCCGGTTTCAGTTGGACACTGCCCGATGCGCTGGGCTGGCGGGCAGCGACTCCTTTCATCACGCTGTGGAACGCCCGCGCGCACCCGGCTTACGAATGGGACCTGGCTGCTCGCAGCGTGACGGGCCTTAGTGCGCCACCGCTGCTCTTGCGCGACAACGGCCTGCTTTACATCGACGGCGCGGTGCTGCGCCGGGCCACCGCGCCGTCGATGAAAAGCAG
>CAYWGJ010000267.1:0-2784 GCA_964457835.1 uncultured Anaerolineaceae bacterium | reverse complement strand
CTGGAACCGCCACCCGCTGCATCAGCTCCCGCCCCGCCGCCGCAAGCGCACGACACGCCTAGGGCCGCGCGCAAACAACCGGCCCCCGCCGCGCCGGAACGCGACCCCGCGACCAAGCGCAGCCAGTCTGCCGAATTACCGCGCCTGGACATCGAAGACGAGGAAACCCTGGTGCAGGTGCTGCCTGGTGCCCCCCCGCGTGAAAAGCCCAAGACCGGCACCCTGCCCCCCATCACCGAGGACCGCCAGCGCGCCGCCGACGAGATTCAGTTCAGCGCCTATTACCCGCGTGAGGTGCAGCGCGACCTGTGGCAGCCGTTGAACGCCTACGTCTACCGCGAGTCCGCCGCGGAAGCCATCGCCCAGGATGCGGAGAAACAGCTCGGCCTGCTGCTGAACCAAGCGCGCCAAGTGATTCAGCCCGCGCGCGAGCTGATCCCGGAGGGCACGCTGATTACCGCCACGCCCTACCTGAAGGGCTTCCAGTTCAACCCGCCGCAGGTGACGCTGGGCATCTATGAGGACTGGCACCGCTTCGACTTCAAGATGCGTGCGGTGGATGCCCCACTGGACCTGGCGGCCAACGGCTACCTGACCTTTACCGTCAGCGGCGTGATTGTGGCCGACATTCCGCTGTCGGTGTTCGTCAGCGTGGCGGACGGCCCGGCGCGGCGCGGCCCGGTGTTGGGCAGCACGCAGGCGCTGTACAAGGCGGTCTTTTGCAGTTACAGCCGCCAGGATACACGCATCGTAGAGCGCGTCGAGGCGGCCTATACTGCCCTGGGCTACGACTTCCTGCGCGACGTGGTGACGATCCGCAGCGGGGAAAACTGGCAGGACCAGCTCGCGGTCATGATCGCCGAGGCGGACATCTTCCAGCTTTTCTGGTCGGCACATGCTGCCGAGTCGGATTGGGTAGCGCGGGAGTGGCGCTTTGCGCTGTCGCTGGAGCGCACGCATTTCATCCGGCCTGTGTACTGGCAGCAGCCGCTGCCGCTGCCGCCAGAGGCGCTGAACCACATTCACTTTGCCTATGAGCCGCGTCTAGGCCTGTAAGGTCGCGGTTATACACGCCGACCTTATTAGCAAGGCTTTAGGCGGCGCTTAGGCGTTGTGCATCCGCGCGCGGCACAGTTGGCGTGGATGGTTCAACACTTACAGCCCAGTCAATCATAAGGAGTAACAGCATGGCGACAGCCCAACGCTACTTAATCGGCACCCTGGACGATTTCGAAGTGAACAAGATGAAGACGGTCAGCGTCGGCGGTAAGTCGATCCTGATTGCACGCAGCGAGGACGGCATCTGTGCGGTGCTGAACCGGTGCAGCCACATGCCGCTGCCGCTGAGCAATGGCAAGTTCGACGGCACGACGATCACCTGCCCGTGGCACGGCTCACAGTACGAGGCCTGCACCGGGGCTAACACCGATTGGGTGCGGGGGGTGGGCAGCGTCACGCTGCCGAAGTGGTCGCGCAACTTGATCGCCATGGGCCGCCAGCCGCAGGGCTTGCAGACCTTCCCTATCATCGAAGAAGAAGACGGCAAGCTTTACGTCGAGGCGTAAAGGCGCGCGGCTTCACAGTGCATTCACCGCAAAGCCCCCGACACAGCCGGACGGGGGCTTTTTCATGCCACGGATTCAGGGTGTGCCTGCTTACTCGATGATCCAGCCTTCTAGGCTGCGCTCCCAGCTCACCAGCTCAGCATCGCTGAAGAAGTTCGCGATTTCCTTCAGGCCATTTTCTGGGCTGTCGGAGCCATGCACCAGGTTACGGCCAATGTCCAGGCCGAAGTCGCCGCGGATGGTGCCGGCGGCAGCTTCGGCGGGCTTGGTGGCCCCGATAGTCACGCGCGACGCGGCGATGGCCGCCGGGCCTTCCAGCGCCATCAGCAGCACCGGGCCGGAGGTGATGTAGTCCACCAGGCCGGGGAAGAAGGGCTTACCGACATGATCGGCGTAGTGCTTTTCGGCCAGCTCGCGGCTGATGGTCATGAACTTCATGCCGATGATGCGCAGGCCGCGTGTTTCAAAGCGGCGCAGGATTTCACCGGTCAGGCCGCGCTGCACGGCATCAGGCTTGACGATAATGAGGCTGCGTTCCACGGGTTGACATCCTTTGTGTGCTGACTTAAACGCGAAGGGCGGGCCTGCGGCTGTTTATTGCCACACGCCCGCCCGATTGTACACGAAAAACGCCCGTTTGCGATTACAGCAAGTTTAAGGCTTTGCGGTAGGTATCCAGTGCCTGCTGAAGCTGGCCTTGGCGCATGAGCGCGTCACCCAGCACGCGGTAGACGCCGGGGTTATTCTTGTGCGGCTCCACACCCAGCAGTTTACTGAGGTCCTGCACCACGGCATCGAGGCCATCATTGGCGCGCACCACGGACTCGTAGGCGTCCAGTGCGGCGTTGATGTCGCCGCCTTGGAGCTGCTGACGGGCTGTGTTCAGTGCGGCGCTGACGTCCGCAGCAGGCGGCGCGACAGGCGTGGGAGCCGGTGCAGGCGCGGCGGGCGCGGGAGCCGGTGCAGGCGCGGCGGGCGTGGGAGCCGGTGCAGGCGCGGGAGCCGGTGCAGGCGCGGCAGCAGCGGGCGTTGCTTCCGCTTCCGGCGCGGGGTCATCCGACACGACGGCCTGCGATTCTTCGGTACTCAGCGTTTGCGTCAGCCAGGCGGGCATGGCGTCCAGGTCTTCCCCGCTGGGATCGCTGGCCTTGAGCCAATCGGGCAGGTCATCGTTGCTGACAGCCTCGGTCTCTTCGGTGACGGAGGCGCGCAGCCAGTC
>CAYWGJ010000266.1:0-2804 GCA_964457835.1 uncultured Anaerolineaceae bacterium | reverse complement strand
GCAGGCAGCGTCGCAGGCTGAGGCACGCGGGGGTGCGGCACAGTCGGTTGAGCAGAGGCGGCGCGATGCGGCACGGTCGGCTGGTGGTTCACGGACAGCTCCATGACGACGAGCATACAGACAAGATAAGCCCATTATACGCGCGAGTCCGGGGGCGTAGGCAAGGCGTGGGGCAGAAGCCCACGCTTGTGAAGTTTGGCGTATTGCGTTTAGAATACCTTCATGCAGCATGTGCAGCTGCCACACAATACTTCGCAAGCGCAGTCATAAACCGTTCTACGATAAAGGCCAAGCCTGTGAATGACGCCGCTCCCCTGCCCTTCTCGCTGTTTGAGCTGCTGCGTGCCAGCTTAGGTGACACCGTACCTACCACCCGCCTGACCAAGGCCACCTTGGTGCACGTCTCGCACACCCTGGAAGATGTCGTGCTGCGACACCAACGGCCCGCACTGCTGTTCGTCGGCTTCCAGGAATCGGGGCATTGGCGCGAAGAGAGCGCGCGCTACGAAGCCCTCACCGAAAGCACTGCGCAGGTGTACATCTTCGCTGGGAAGCCCCTAACCCCGGAGTCCAACGCGAAGGCGCTGCACATTGAGCTGGGCGATGAAGACCCACTGCGGCAGGAATGGTTCCTGCTGATCTTGTCGGATACCTTCGCGGTGCTGCTGTGCGGCCAGGACCAGCAGGCCGACGTAAACGACGTAAACGATGAAGACATGCGCTACTTCGACACGCTGTGGACCTTCGCGCCCGGTCCCATCAATCACGCGCTGGATCGCATCGAAACGGTGATCCAGCACTACCGTCCCGACCGCCTGGCCGCCCTGCAAGACGCCCGCCAACGCCTGCCTGTGCCACAGCCGGACACCACGCTCATCAGCCACATCACGCTGGAAATCATCCGCTACGAAGAGACACTCAACGCCCAGCTCCAGCAGGTCAACCGTGCGCTGAAGCGACAGCACGACGTCAACGACCTGATGGTGAACCTGCTGCCGGCTTTCGTGGTGGCAGTGGACGGCGGCGGCCTGCTGCGGCGGATCAATCATCACCTGCTGGACGCGCTGCAAGTGCCGCCCGAACAGATGATAGGCCAGCGCTATGACGCCCATCCCCGCTTGGCGCAGGCGCTGGACGGCCTGAAGCCGATGTTCACGATGCCCCACCTGGCCCTCGTCGAACCCTTCCAATGGGAAGATACCCTGCTCACCAACACTGGGCGCAGCATCGATGTCACCTGGCAGGCCAGCAGCATCATCGGCAGCAGCGACACGCTGATCATGGCCGTGGGCATGGACATGAGCGACTACAGCCGAATCCAAGCACAGTTGGCCGAAAACGAGGCCTGGCTGCGCCAGATCATGACCAGCATCAACAGCTACATTTACGCGATTGAAATCGACGCGGACGGGCAGGTCTATAAGAGCTTTTCGTCACCGCAGCTCAAAAACCTCAGTGGGCACGACCCCGAAGACACACTCAATAACCCAGACTACTGGCCCAACCACATCATTCATCCCGACGACCGCGCCCTGGCCGCGGACGTCATGGACCGCCTGCGGCGCGGCGAAGGCGTCACCAGCAGCTACCGCATTCAAACGATCGACGGCGCAGTGCGCTGGGTGCGCGACACCGCCCAACCGGTGCGCAACCCGATCAATGGCCATGTCACCGTCTACGGTGTGATTGACGACATCACCCAGCAGCGCGAAGCCGAAAAGCAGCACATGGAACAGGAACGTCTGCGCTTGGCGCTGGGCCAAGAACGCGAGATGAACCGGCTCAAAAACGAGCTGATGACCATGCTCTCGCACGAATTCCGCACGCCGCTGGCAACCATCTTGACGGCCACCGACATGCTCATCCGCTACGACGAAAAACTGGACACCCCCAAACGCACCGAACGCCTGGAACGCATCCAGGCCCAGGTAGGCCGCCTGCGCAGCATGTTGGACGACATCAACACGATCATTCAGATCAGCACCGGCAAACTGCGGATGCATCGCGAAGCCACCGACCTCACCCTGCTGGCCCAGGCCGTTATCATCGAAGCACAGAGCATGACCGGCAGCGAGCGCACGATCACGCTGGAGACCGACGGCCCGATACAAGGGGCCACCATCGACCCGCGCTTGGTCAAGCAGATGCTCATCAACCTGCTCACGAACGCCATCCTCTACACGCCCACCGGCACGCCCATTACACTGCGCCTCAGTGTCAGCGGCGACACGCTGCACATGGTCGTGCGCGACGAAGGCGCGGGCATCCCGGAAACTGAACAGGCGCACATCTTCGAGGCCTTCTACCGGGGCGAGAACGCCACCCACATCACCGGTACCGGCCTGGGCTTGAAGATCGTCGCGGATTACGTGGAACAGCACCGCGGCGTGATCCGCTGCGAGAGCACGCCGGGCGAAGGCACCACCTTCACCCTCAGCCTGCCGCTGACACCCACCGTGTGAGCCGCTAGGACTCCGCGTCCGGGCGATAGGCTTCGATAGCGACCCAATCGCCTTGCTGCCGCCGCTTGAAGGGCACCAGGCCCGTGCGGCGAATGGCCGCCTCGACCTCATCAGCCTGCGACTCAATCAAGCCGCTGAAGACCGCCCTGCCGCCTGGACGCACCACCTGACCCAGGCCGGCTTCACACATAGGGATAATCACTTTCGCCAGGATGTTAGCCAGCAGCAGATCAAAGCGCCGGGCGGAGTGCAGCACGGTCTCCAGGCTGCCCTGCTGTGCCGTGATGCGCCCACCGACGCCGTTCACCGCCGCGTTGCGCGTGGTCGTCTCCACCGCGATGG
>CAYWGJ010000265.1:0-2847 GCA_964457835.1 uncultured Anaerolineaceae bacterium | reverse complement strand
TGGCGCGATCTGCTCTTCAACACCTTCCACGACGTGCTGTGCGGCTCCCTGGTGGAGACAGCCATCCCCGGCGTGGAGGACCGCTTCGGCCAGGCACGCGGCACCGCCCGGCAGATCGTGCTGAAGGCCCAACACGCCCTGCTGCCCAACGCAGCACCCACGCCAGATACCATCCCGGTTTACGTGACCAACCCACACAGCGCACCGATGCGGGCACCCGTGGGCCTCAACTTCATGAGTGCTTACGCGCCGCCGCCCCAACAGGACGCCTACACCCTCTACGACGACAGCGGCGCGCCGGTCATCAGCCAGAACCGAGGCGGCCCGTCCGTCATCCTGGACGAAAGCACCTGGCAACCCTTCTGCGGTTTCGTCGCGGAGGTGCCGCCCATGAGCATCCGCCGCTACGAAGTCCGCTGGGAAGCACCGCCGCCGATCTCGCCGCGCCTGCACGTCAGCGAAGACGCGGACGCGCTGCATGTGGAGACGCCGCACTGGTCCGCTCGCTTTGACCGGCAAGCGGGAGCGCTGGTCTCGTTGGTGGCGCAGGCTGACGGGCGCGAACTGCTGCGCGGGCCGCTGCGCCTGATGGCGATGCAGGATCACGCGCACGCCTGGGGCGGCGAAAACAACTGGGTCTATAACCGGCCCTTCGCCCCCTTCACCGCGCTGAGTCCAGAGGCGGTCGGCGATTTCGTCGGCATGGAAGGACACACCGGCCCCGCCCTGCGCCGCTACGCTCAGGGGGACGTGTGGGTCACGGTGGAGTGCTTGGTGGGATGGCAGCACAGCCGCGCCAGCCTGCGCTTTACCTTCTACGCCGACCTGCCCTTCATCGACGTTGACACACGCCTGTACATGCAGGCCCGCCGCAAGATGCTCAAGCTGCAAGTGCCGCTGATGCTGCAAGCTGCCGAAGTCCACAGCGAGATTCCCTATGGGCAGACCGCGTATGCCACTGACGCCACCGAGTACCCCGGCGGGCGCTGGGTGTCCCTGGCAGACGCGGAGTCGGGCGGCGCAGTCGGCATTGCCAACAGCGGCACCGGCGGCTTCGACGCGGACGCGCAAGGCACGCTCAACATCAGCCTGACGCGCGGCGGCACCCACTGTTCATGGAGCGAGACCGACGTGCCCACCGAACGCAGCTACACCTTCATGGACCAGACCCAGATCGACACGCGCTTTCGGCTGCTGTACGCGCCGGATGCCGGACAACTGGCCGGACGTCTGCCCGCACTGGCCGCTGAACTCAACCAGCCGCTGACGGCCTTTTTCGCCTACCGCACCGCCACCCTGCCCGCCGACGCGCCCGCGCAGCCGCTGCCTTTCGTGGCCGTGCAGCCTGCGTCCGTGCTGCTGAGCGCGCTCAAACAATCGGATGACGGCCAAGCCCTGATCTTGCGCCTGCAAGAGACCGCCGGGCAGCCGACCCAGGCCCAGGTCACGCTGGACGGCGCTGCCCCCTACGCCTGTGCCCTGATGCCGCATCAAGTGCGCAGCTTCCGGGTCACGCGCGCGCATGGGGCACTGCACTGGCAGCCCTGTGATCTGCTGGAAGCACCGACCACCGACTTGGACCCATCGACCCGTACCGACTGAGGACAAACGCCATGCCACAGACGAGCGTCTTACCTGTTGAAGAAGCGGCGGATATCCAACGCCCCATCAGCCAACGTGCGCAAGCGCTGCTGCACGCCATGACCACTGAGGAGAAGCTCAGCCAACTGCTGCACGAATCCCCGGCCATTGAGCGCCTGGGCATCCCACCCTATGACTGGTGGAACGAGTGCTCGCACGGGGTGGCCCGCTACGGCCTGGCGACGGTCTTCTCGCACGCCATCGCCCACGCCGCGACCTTTGACCTGGCGATGGTCACACGCATTGGGCAGATTGTCAGCGATGAGGCGCGCGCCAAGCATCACGACGCGGTGCGCCAGGGCCAGTACGCCCAATACGCCGGGCTGACCTTCTGGACGCCAAACATCAACATCGCCCGTGATCCGCGCTGGGGCCGCATCCAGGAGACCTACGGCGAATGCCCGACGCTGACCGGACAGGTAGCCGTAGCCTACATCCGCGCGCTGCAAGGCGATGACCCGCGCTGGCTGAAGCTGGCCGCTACTGCCAAGCACTACGCTGTCCACAGCGGCCCGGAAAACCTGCGCCACAGCTTCGACGCCCAAGCAGACGCGCACGACCTCTACGACACCTACCTGCCCGCCTTTGAAGCCTGCGTGCGCGAGGCCAACGTGGAGTCGGTGATGACGGCTTACACGCGCCTCAACGGGGAAGCCTGTACCGCCAGCCCCTTCTTGATGCAGCAGGTGCTGCGCGATGACTGGGGCTTCAGCGGCCACGTCGTGTCCGACTGCGGTGCCGTGGCGGACATTTATACGGGGCACGGCCTCAGTGAAAGCATGGCGGAAGCGGCAGCTATGGCGCTCAAGGCAGGCTGTGACCTCAACTGCGGTGAGGCCTACGCCGCGCTCACCGAGGCCTACGCGCAGGGCCTCATCACCGAGGCCGACATTGACCGCGCCCTGTATCGCCTGCTGCTGACGCGCTTCAAGCTGGGCATGTTCGACCCGCCCGAAGCCGTCCCCTACGCGCAGATTCCTTACAGCGTGGTGGACTGCCCCGAACATGACGCCTACACCACTGAGGTCGCTGCGGCGTCCATGGTGCTGCTCAAAAACGACGGGACGCTGCCTCTATCACCGGACCTCAAGCGCGTGGCGGTCATTGGCCCCAACGCCGACGCCGCCGAGGTGATGCTGGGCAACTATTACGGCCAGCCCTCGCACATCGTCACGGCGCTGCACGGCATCCAGGCTGCCCTGAGCG
>CAYWGJ010000264.1:0-2850 GCA_964457835.1 uncultured Anaerolineaceae bacterium | reverse complement strand
AACATGCCACCCTGTCAAGGTGGAGATCGCGGGTTCGAATCCCGTCGCTCCCGATAAGAAACAAGCGCCGGTCAAAACGCTGACCGGCGCTTTTCGTTTTCAAGGGTACCCTGCACAAGAGAATTGTCACATTGTGCCCAAAGCCCAGGGGCGGCCTTGTGCGCTACAATTTGCGATCAACTTTGGCTGAGGCCGCAGCGGTCACAGCCGCACAACAAAGGTGACAGCATCATGGCAAATGCAACGGTAAAGAAAGTGGTCCTGGCTTACAGCGGTGGCCTGGATACCTCAGTAATTGTCCCCTGGCTGCGCAATCACTATGACGGCTGCGAGGTGATCTGCTTTACGGCGGACCTGGGCCAAGAAGAAGAGCTGGATGGTCTGGAGGAAAAAGCGCTGGCGTCCGGGGCCAGCAAGCTGATTATCCGTGACCTGCGCGAGGAATTCCTACGTGACTACGTGTTTCCGACACTTCAGGCGGGGGCAGTCTACGAGCGGGATTATCTGCTGGGTACGTCTTTCGCCCGCCCGCTGATTGGCAAGCACCTGGTGGAGATCGCCGAACAAGAAGGTGCGGATGCCATCGCCCACGGCTGCACGGGCAAGGGCAACGATCAAGTGCGCTTTGAGCTGACCGTCATGGCGCTGAACCCCAAGCTCAAGGTGATTGCTCCTTGGCGTGAGTGGGACATCCGCAGCCGTGAAGATGCCCTGGCCTATGCTGCTGAGTGCAAGGTCCCCGTGTCGAATACTGAAAAGGACATCTACAGCCGCGACCGCAACATCTTCCACCTCTCGCATGAGGGCGGCCTGCTGGAGGACCCCTGGAACGAGCCGGAACCAGGCATGTATCAACTGACCGTTGCCCCGGAGGACGCGCCCGACATCCCTGCTTACGTCACCTTGGATTTTGAGCAGGGCATCCCGGTGGCGCTGGACGGTGAAACGCTGTCGGCGGTGGACCTCTTTCTGCGCTTGAACATACTGGCCGGGGCGCATGGCGTGGGGCGCGTGGACATCGTGGAAAATCGGCTGGTGGGCATGAAGAGTCGCGGCGTGTACGAGACGCCCGCTGGCACTGTGATCCACCGCGCGCACCAGGCCCTAGAAAGCATCTGCTTGGACCGCCGCACGATGCAGTACAAGGACGCCGCCGCCGTAGAATACGCGCAGTTGGTCTACAACGGACTGTGGTTCAGCCGCCTGCGTGAAGCCCTGGACGCTTTTGTGCAGGTGACGCAGCGTCCAGTCACGGGCAGCGTGCGCTTGAAGCTTTACAAGGGCAGTATCACCGTGGCCGGGCGTCAGAGTCCTTACAGCTTGTACCGCGAAGATTATGCCTCATTCGGCGAAGAAGACGTCTATAACCAACAGGATGCCCAGGGCTTCATTCAGTTGTTTGGGCTGCCGTTGAAGGTCGATGCGCTGCTGTCTATCGACGGCACAGGCCAGAGCCGTTACCGCCAGCCGGATTATCACAAGTTCAAGCGCGACTGATGGCCGTCATTCAGCCGATAGTGCAAAGGACGGTCCTCTGATGACTCTTTGGGGTGGGCGCTTCAGCGAAGCGAATGACACGCTGCTCAAGCGCCTCAATGACAGCCTGCCGTTTGACCAACGCATGGCCTTGCAGGACCTTCGAGGCAGCATCGCCTACGCGCAGGCCCTGGGTGACGCTGGGGTGCTCACGGACGACGAAGTGCGGGCCATCGTAGAAGGGCTGCATCAGGTGCGCGCCGAGTTTGAGTCCGGGACTTTCATCTTCGAGCCAGACGACGAAGACATCCATACTGCTGTCGAGCGCCGCCTCACCGCCTTGATCGGGCCGGTGGGCGGCAAGCTGCACACCGGGCGCAGCCGCAACGATCAGGTTGCCACCGATTTCCGCTTGTGGACGCTGGACGCACTGGCGGACATCGATGCCCAAGTGGACGCGCTGCAAGCGGCACTGCTGGACCAGGCTGCGCTACACGTCGAGACACTGATGCCTGGTTACACGCACATGCAGCCGGCACAGCCCATCACCGCCGCGCACTGGCTGATGAGTTTCTTCTGGATGCTGGCGCGTGACCGTGACCGGCTGCGCGATGCGGCGCGCCGTACCCGCGTGCTGCCGCTGGGATCGGGGGCGCTGGCCGGGACGCCTTTCCCCATCGACCGAGCGCGCTTGGCGACGGCGCTGGGCTTTGAGGCCGTCAGCACGAACAGCCTGGATGCCGTGAGTGACCGAGACTTCGTTGCTGAAACGCTGTTTGCCTCGGCGCTGGCCGGCGTGCATCTCAGCCGCCTGGGGGAGGATGTGGTGCTCTACAGCAGCCCGGCTTACGGCTTCATGGCCTTGGACGCGCGCTACACCACCGGCTCCAGCTTGATGCCCCAGAAGCGCAACGCCGATCCTATGGAGCTGGCGCGCGGCAAGGCGGGGCGCTTAGTCGGGCATATGTCCGGATTGCTGACTACGCTCAAGGGACTGCCCAGCGGTTACAACAAAGATTTGCAAGAGGATAAAGAGCCGCTCTTCGACGCCGTAGACACGCTGACTACGCTGCTGCCCGTGCTGACCGGTGTGGTCCGCACCCTGACGCTGCACCCAGAGGCGATGCGGGCCGCCCTGCATGCCGATATGCTGGCGACAGACTTAGCCGATTACCTTGTCGCGCGCGGGCTGCCCTTCCGGGAGGCGCATCACGTCGTAGGCCAGTCCGTGCGCCAGGCCGCACAGGCCGGGGTGCCGCTTTCTGCACTGTCGCTTGAGTCCCTGCGCGCGCTGTCACCTTTGTTTGCGGATGACGTAGTGACGGCCTTCGACTTTGCGGCGTCAGTGGCGCGGCGGCGTGCGCCGGGCAGCAC
>CAYWGJ010000263.1:0-2865 GCA_964457835.1 uncultured Anaerolineaceae bacterium | reverse complement strand
CTGTGGCGTGGACTCGGCGGTGCTGCGGAAATCGCCGGTGCCGCCGCCGGGCGTCTCGCTAGGGTCCGGTGTGGACTCTTGGCGCGGCGGAGTTGGCGTGGGGCCGTCCTGCGCGTTGGGTTGATTCGTCGGTGTCACGTCAGGATCGGTGGTGTCTTCGTCGGGGTTCGTCTTCTGCTGCTGATCGGCGGGTGTGGGTGTGCGCACGGACAGCAAGGCCAGCTCGTAGTTATAACGCGCGTCACTGTCGGCAGGGTCCAGGCGCAGCACCTGTTGAAAAGATGCAGCGGCATCAGCGTAGCGGCCTAGGTTGTACTGCACTATCCCCAGGTTGTAGGCCGCCAGTGTGGTCAGTGCGGGATCATCCGCAGCCACAGCCTGACTCAGCACCGTCTCCGCCTGGATCAAGGCGCGCTCATCAGGCCCCAGCGCATGGAGCACCCCGGCGTTGTAATAAGGCAGCGGATCATCTGGCGCAAGCACCTGCGCGTTTTGCAGCGCAAGCAGGGCTTCCGTGGGACGCGCAATGAGGTCCGCTGCGCCTTGGTTACTCAGACGCACCGACTCCGGGACACAGGCACTCAGCAGCAGCCCCACGGCCAGCCACACCAGTCGCAGCGTCTCTTTATTGACTACGCGAAATGTCATCCTCGACTCCCTTCTTCGGCGCGGACTCCGGCAGCACCAGCAGCACGCTCAGGCATAGCAGACTCAAGCCGGCAAACAGCGCGTAACGCGAAACCGCGCGCGTCCGCACCTGCTCGGACAGCGCCTCCCCCTGCATCGCCCGCAGCAGCGGCACCAGATCAGCAAACTCTACGCCGCTGTCTGACGCCCGCTGGTAACGCCCGCCAGACTCCGCCGCGATGTCCTGCAAAATCGCTTCCTCAATGCGCGAGATCACCAGGCTTTCGGTGGCGTCCGTCTTGTAGCGCACGATGTCGCCATCCGCGTTGTAAACCGGGATGATGTCGCCGTCTTCTGTGCCATAGCCCAGCACATGCACTGGCACCCCACGCGCCGAAGCCAGCGCCGCCGCCGCCAGCGGATCACCATCGTGATTCTCGCCATCGCTGAGCAGCACCAGGGCTGCGTCACTCACGATGCGCGCATCTAAGGTGTCCAGCGCCAGCAGCAGCGCCGACTCGATCACCGTGCCCTGGCGCGTCATCAGGCCGCTGTTGGCTGCCTGCACGAAGCGCTCAGCGGTTACGGCGTCGCTCGTCAGCGGAAAGCTGACGTAAGCGTCCCCCGCAAACACGACCAGCCCGTACAGCATCTCCCCCACCGTAGCGCGCATCACCTCGCTGATCGTCAGCTTGGCGCGCTCCAGTCGGCTGGGCGTCAAGTCTTGGGCGTCCATGCTGGCGCTCACGTCCAGCACGAAGACGACCGCAGTCCCCTGTGCTTCGACAATCTCGACCGCAGTGCCCCACACCGGGCCTGCCAATGCGATCACAGCCAGGCCCGCGCTCAGGAGCCACAGCCCGGACCGCCAGCGCCGCCGCGACTCACTCACCGACGCGGTAAGCTGGGCGATCAGAGCCGCTTCACCCAAGCGCGCCAAATCCACCCGCCGCGCCCGCGTCCGCCAGACAAAGACACCCAGCATCACCGGCAGCAGCAGCAGCAAAATCAAGGCCTCAGGACGTTCAAACATAAGCGCTCACACTCACGGGATCGTTTGCAGCAGGGTACGGCGCAGCAGCATTTCCGCGATCAACAGCGCCAACCCACCCAGCAGCCAGCCCGCTGCCTGGTCCTGCCAGGGAATCACGACGCGCCGCTCCACCGGGGAGCGCTCTAAAGCATCAATCTGGGCGTAGGTGCGGCGCAGACCGTCGGTGTCTTCCGCGCGGAAGTACAAGCCGTCGGCGGCCTCAGCGATCTGGCGCAGGCCGTCCTCGTTCAGGTCGCTCTCCACAAACACGATCTCCCCATCCGGCCCCGGCACCGGAATTTGCCCGGTGCGGCCCATACCAACCGTGTAAACGCGCATCCCCAGCACAGAAGCCGCCTGAGCCGCTGTCACCGGGTCCAAGGCCGCGTTGCTACCGCCGTCGGTGAGCACGATAATCACCCGACTCGACGCCTGGCTGTCACGCAGCATCTGCGCCGCCGACACAATACCCAGGCCGATGGCGGTACCGTCCAGCAGCAGCGGCAGGCCGTCGGCATCAACAATCGCGTTGACAAGCTGCACTTGGTCCAGCAAACTGCGCAGTACGGGGTAATCCAGCGTCAGGGGGGACTGCTGAAAAGCCTCCCGCGCGAAGACCACCAAGCCGATGCGGTCGAATTCGCGCCCGTCAATAAAATCGCCGATAACCGTCTTAGCCGCTGTCAGCCGGTCTTGCGGTTCGAAGTCCAGTGCAGCCATACTAGTAGAGATGTCCAGCACCAACACAATGTCGATACCCTGCCCCCGGATCACCTCACGAGCCTGACCCATCTGGGGCCGCGCCGCTGCAATCAGCAGCAGCAGCCAGGCCGCCCAACGCAGTGTATCCGGCAGCCCCACCAGCCGCGCCCGCCACCCGGACCCAACAGCCTCCACCAGGCGCGTATCGGCAAAAGCCAATGCCGCCCGCCCGGCCATGGGTCCGGACCCATGGCCGGGCCGCCAGACCCATACATAGCGCGCCAGCAGCAGCGCCGGGATCAGCAGCGCGACAAAGACCCACGGGTGCGCAAAACGGAACAGCATCAGCCAGATACCTCCTCAGTAGACGGCAGTGCCAACTGCGCGTCTGCGCGCACCCAGGCTGCCGCTGAGTCCAAAGCGCGGGCGGCGCTTTGCGGCGTCACCGGCTGACCCGCATAGCGCGCCGCATCCGCCGCGGTCAGCAGCGTGTCCAACGCAGC
>CAYWGJ010000262.1:0-2918 GCA_964457835.1 uncultured Anaerolineaceae bacterium | reverse complement strand
CGGGACAGAGCGAGGTAGACATCGTGCGCACCGCCGATACCACGCTGGTCGTGGAGGCCCCCGGCCTAGGCGATGACGTGCAGGCGATCAAGGCCGGCATCCTGGAGATTGCCGACGTGCTGGTGGTCAACAAGGCCGACCGCCCCGGCGCGGACAGCACGGTCAAGGCGCTGCGGGCTATGCTGGAACTGGGCCACCCCGCCTCGCGCATGAAGCTGGTCGATCATCACGGCCAGATGATGCGCGCTGACCTGCCCGAAGCCGATGTCGCGCTGTGGGTGCCGCCCATCCTGCGCACGGTCGCCAACCTGGACCCCGCCGCGGACGCGAGCGGCATCCCGGCCCTGCTGGACGCCATCGACCAACACCGCGCCTACGCCCAATCCGCATCAGACCGGGCTGAGCTGCTGCGTCAGCGGGCGCGCATAGAGCTGTACGAGCGCCTGCAAGAATCCATGATGGCACGGCTGCTGCGCGAGCTGCCCACTGACTTGTTCACGGCGCTGCTGGACGAAGTGGCCGGGCGCAGCCTGGACCCGCAGGCGGCGGTACAGCGCATCCTGGACGGCCAGCTCGCGGATTGATTAGGCATCCCCCGGCGGCGGCACGTCCGGGGGCGTGATGAGCACCTTGTCGATGCGCCGCCCGTCCATATCGACCACCTCCACGCGCAGGCCCTCCCAGGTGAAGGAGTCGGCAGCCTGCGGGATGCGTTTCATCTGCGCCAGCACGAAGCCAGCCAGGGTGCTGTAACCCAGGGATTCGGCGTCCTCCAGCGCGTGGAAAGCCGGGACGTAATCCGCCAGGGTGTCCACGGGGAAGCTGCCGTCGAACAGCCAAGAGCCATCAGTGCGGCGGGCGGGGCGCGGCTGACTGCCGTCCACGCTGCCGACCACCTCTTCGGCGATGGCCTGTTCGCTGATGATGCCTTCAATGCCGCCGTGCTCGTCGATCACTAAAGCGGCGGTCTGGTCGCTGCGGTGCAGGGTGTGCAACCCCTGGGAGGCCATGGCCGTCTCCGGGATGAAGAGCGGCTCCTGCATCAGCAGCGCCAAGTTCAGCGGCGCGCCGCTCAGTGCCTGGGCCAGCAGGTCCGGCGCGTAGACCATGCCCGCCACGTTGTCCACGCGGCCCTTGACCACCGGGTAGAAAGGCAGGCGGTGACGGCTGAGCGCAGCGGCCAGGTCCTCAGCGGGATCATCCAGGTCCAGCCACACCATGTCCACGCGCGGCGTCATCAAGTCCCGGATGCGCATGTCGTCCAGCTCCAGGGCACCACGCACCATCGCGTACTCGCTGGGGGCGAAGTCGCCGCTCTGCACGCCTTCCTGCACCAGCGCGATGACTTCCATGTCGCTGACGCTTTCGTCTTCATCGCGGATGCGCAAGATGCGGGATACCAGCTCCGTGGACTGACTCAGGAACCACACCAGCGGCGCAGCCCCGCGTGAGAGCGTGCGCATGACCGGGGCCACGCGCCGGGCCACGGCTTCCGCGTTGTTGAGCGCGATGCGCTTGGGCACCAGCTCCCCGATGACCAGCGACAGGTAGGTCGTCAGCAGCACGATGAGGCCAAAGCCCAGGGTATCTGCTTGATCGGCCAGGGCAGGGACGCTGACGCGGATGGCGTCGGCGATGTCCTGCGCGATGGACGCACCGCCGTAAGCCCCGGCCACAATGCCGATCAGCGTGATGCCTACCTGCACCGTGGACAGAAAGCGGTCGGGGTCCTCGGCCAGGTCGATAGCCGTCTGCGCCGCGCGGTCGCCGCGGTCAGCGCGTTCTTGCAGCAGCGCCCGCCTAGCCGAGACCACGGCTAACTCCGACATGGCGAACACGCCGTTGAGCACGATCAATGCCAGTAAGATGAGCAGTTCCATCAGCGGGGCCTTTCATCAATGGGTCAGTCTGCACGCTGAATTGTAGCACGACGGCAAACGTCAGCCGGAGTGACCGCCGGAGTGACCGCCGGGTCTCAATGCATCGAACGCGCGGAATAGGTTAGAATAAAATAACGCGATCTCGCGCCGATACGTTTGTGTCAGGAACCGCCGTGACCACGAGCACCAGTACCCTCATCGAAGACCGCCTGGGCCTAGCCACCGACAGCCAGCACCGTGAGGATTTCGCGCTGCTGCTGCGCCAGCTTGCCAGCGGAAACGAGCAGGCCTATCAACAGGCGCTGGCTGCCGCCGCGGACCACAGCCGCCCCTGGCAGGCCCTGATTGAGGCCCTAGCCATCGGCGAGACCTACTTCTTCCGCGACCAAGCGCACTTTAACGTGCTGCGCAGCCATGTACTGCCGGAAATCATCCAGCGCCAGCGCATGGAAGCCTGGCACACCGGGCGCCCCCCCCGCCTGAGTATCTGGAGCGCGGGCTGTGCCACCGGCGAAGAACCCTACTCCATCGCCATGCTGCTGCACGACCTGCTGCCCGACCGCAGCACCTGGACGCTGCACATCCTGGGCACCGACGTCAACGCCCGCGCGCTGGAAATCGCCCGCCAGGGCCGGTACCGCGCCTGGTCCTTCCGGCAGATGGACCCGCGCTACCGGGCGCACTTTGAGCAGCAGGCCGATGGCTACCAACTCAAGCCAGGTATCCAGCAGATGGTGCGCTTCCAACAAGAGAACCTCTTCGCTGCCGGGCGCGTGCCCCGCTTCGACCTGGTGATGTGCCGCAACGTCCTGCTCTACTTCACGCCGCGCCGCACCCAGGACGCCGAGTCCCTGCTCTACGACGTGCTGCGGCCCGGCGGCTGGTTGTTTTTAGGCCAATCGGAAATGCTGGGGGCAAAGCGCCCCGGCTGGGTGACGCACCTCTTCCCCGGCTCGCCCATCTACCAGAAACACCAGGCGGACGCCCAAGCCGACGAGCGCCGCTTTCATGCGACCCCGGTAAAACCCCGCACCCCGC
>CAYWGJ010000261.1:0-2950 GCA_964457835.1 uncultured Anaerolineaceae bacterium | reverse complement strand
TGGGCGTGCGCGGCAGCGTGCAGCAGGGCGTCCTGGATGCCGCCCGCCGCGCCCTGGAGTCACTGGAGGCGGGCAGCGCACCGGATGTCGTCAGCGACCAGGACTACCTGGTCACGGGCATGACGCGCTGGGTCCAGGGCTGGCAAAAGAAGGACTGGAAGACGGCCAAGGGCGATCCAGTGAAGAACCGCGGCCAATGGGAGGGCCTGCTGCGCGCCGCTGAACCGCACCAGCCGCGCTGGCTGCTCACCCGGCCCAACGCCCCGCAGATCAGCAAAGCACTAGCCGCCGCCCGTACCGCCCTGCGCGGCTGAGCGCGCATCACTGCCCGGACATCCTCAGCACGCGGCCCACAGTGCGCACCAGGATGCTCGCGTCCAGCAGCAGCGACTGGTGCCGGATGTAATAGAGATCATACTGGAGCTTGACCAAGGCGTCGTCGTCGTCCGCGCCGTAGCCAAAGCGCACCTGCGCCCAGCCGCTCAAGCCAGGGCGAACGATCAAGCGGGTGCGGTAGAAGGGAATCTTCTGCTGTAGGCGCTCGACGTGCTCCGGGCGTTCCGGGCGTGGGCCGATCAAGCTCATGTCGCCGCGCAGGATGTTGTAGAGCTGGGGCAGTTCGTCGACGCGGGTCTTGCGCATGAAGCGCCCGACGCGGGTCACGCGCGGGTCGCCGCTCTGGGCGAAGGTGGCCCCCGTGTGCTTCTCAGCGTCGGCGACCATGCTGCGAAACTTCCACACCTTGAAGACGCGCCCGTTGAGGCCCACGCGATTCTGCCCGTAGAAGATCGTCCCCGGCGAGTCCAGCTTGATCGCCAGCGCGATAAAGGGCAGCAGCAGCCCTAACAGCAGCAGCCCGACCGCCGCACCGCTCACTTCCAGGATGCGCTTAGCGACTGGGTAGGGGTTGAAGATGGAGCCTTCGTCGATGGGCAGCACCACCGACCAGCTCCCTTGCAAGTGTTCCACCGGCACGCGCCCGGTCAGACGCTCGTAGAGCAGGGGCATAGGCACCAGGCCGATGCCGATCTGATAGGCGTCCATGATGGCCTGGAAGGTCGCGCCGTCAAGCTGACTAGTGGAGGTGAGCACCAGCTCGCGGATGCGGTCGCGGCGAATGAAGTTCATCAGGTCGGCGGCGGTGCCCACCACCGGCACCCCGTTGATGACCTGGCCCACCTCATCTGGCCGACCGATGATGCCGTAGACCTCGTAAGCCGCCTCGCTGTTGTCGTGGATGGCAGCGATCATCTCGCGCGCGGCCCAGTCCGTGCCGATGATGAGGATGTGCCGCGCTTGCGCCGCCCAACCGATGAGCGCCGGGTTGAGCAGCCGCCACAAACCGATCAACACGAAGGACAGCCCGCCGTAATAGAGGATGAACAGGCGTGGCAGTGCGTCACGCGGGGACAGGAAGAAGACGATCAGGTAGACCACCAGAAGCTGCCCGGTGATGACGATCAAGCGCTGTACGGTCTGATAGCGGCTGGCGGCCACGTTCAGGTCGTAGAAGTCATTGGCGCTGGCAAGCAGCAGCCACAGGCCAGACAGCACGAAAAACCAGTAGACCTCTGGCAGCAGAAACGCCAGCGTGAAGGTCCGCTCGGCCACCAGTGACCAGATCAACAGCGCCGCAAAGACCGCCAGCAGCACGGCCAGCACGTCCCCGGCCATCAGCAGCAGCCGTCGCTCTGAAAAGCGAAGCTGCACGCGGCGCTCGCGGCGGGTTCCAGGGGAAAAGAGCATTATCAGCCCAGCCTTCCGTCAGTCTTGCGTTTTGAGTCCTGCGCACTTTCATTGTACACCGGCGCCGGGAATCCATGCCTTAAGCTCCGTCCACACGCAAGCGCCAGTCCGCCGGGCTGGACGGAAAGCGGCGTGCAGGGTCGGTCTCGTCGTGCAGCGTGACGCTGATCGCCAGGCAGGCGGGGTCGTCGATGGCGCGCGTCAGCGGCAGATGTCGGATTTCAGTCTGCGTTTCACCCGGCGTCCACACGCGGAAGGGATGAATGTCCTCCCAAGGCATCAAGGCCGACTCGCCGACGACCTCGCCGTCACAGCTCACGTTGAGCACCGGGCGCAGGTCAGCGGGCGTCTCGACCTGCCAGCGCAGCGTCAGCGACAGCACATCCGGCGCGATCAGCACGGCCTCGGCCTGCGTCAGCGTGATACCCGTGCCAGGGAAGCGCACCTGCGGGCTGTCCGCACCAGGCAGACCGGCACGCCCCACGTAGACCGGATAGAAGCGCCCGCTGGCCGCGTTGAAGTGCGTGACGACCAGCGCGCTGGCGGCCCGCACCTGGGTCGTGAAGTCCGTGCCGAAGGCGAAGGTCTGGTAAGGCGCGTAGCCGATCCCCGGCGGCGGCTGCAAGATGTCGGTGTAGGCCAGGGCGTCGAACTGCGGGAAGGGCTGGCCGGTCTCCGCTTGGACCAGCCGGTCGTAGGGCGCGAAGTCCGCCAGGAAGATGACGCCCATCCCCCGCACCGGGAACAGGCGATAGGAGTCGGTGGGCGCGAGGAAGGCGGGCGCGTTCACGATCAGCGGCTGCGCACCGATGGCCTCGCCTTGAACGTCCACTAAGGCGCGCAGCTCCCGCAGGTAATCCGCCTGACGTAGGGCCTCGTCCTGGCGCTGCGCTGAGGCCGTAAGCGCGATTCCCACGCTCCACAGCATCAACAGGGCCACCAGCCCGCGTGTGAGCAGAAGCCGGCGCGGCGCGGTCGCAGCGTCCGCCGGGGACCACAGCGCAGCCAGGCCCAGCGCCCACAGCAGTGCCGCCCCCGGTGACGCTGCGTAGAGCAGCCGCCACGAGCCGAAGATGTACTCCGTTTCAAGGAAGAGCGCCGCCGGCAGGATGCCCAGTGCGTACCAGGCCATGCCGTAGAGCGCCAGCGGTATCCAGGCGCGGCGGCGGCCCCACACCGCCCCCAGCAGCGCGGCGACCGTGAC
>CAYWGJ010000260.1:0-2963 GCA_964457835.1 uncultured Anaerolineaceae bacterium | reverse complement strand
GCGGTTCCGGCCCCAGCCCGCCGGTGATGGCGGCCAGGTCCGCCGTTAAGTAAGCGCGGCCAAACTTGCGCGAGTCGCTGAAGCGCAGTTCCTGGCCGTTATCGAGTCCCAGGCGCAGGTGCACCCAGCGGTCGGCGTCATGGGCGGAGTCGGGCGCAGTGACGTACAAGCGCCCGGTCATCTTCAGGTGCAGCACCAGGTAGTCGGCGTCCAGGCTGGCGATGATGTACTTCGCCCGGCGGTCTAGGCGCAGCACCCGCTGCCCGGCCAGGCGCGCGGCGAAATCCGGCGGGGCATGGGTGCGGATGAGCGGCGGCCAGTCCGTCCAGGCGGATTGAATGACACGCCCCACAAAAGGCGCGCGTAGATGACGTACAACGGTTTCGACTTCAGGTAGTTCAGGCATGACTTTACTATAACGCAAAAGCGGCACCGCACAGCGTTATGATTTTGTCATCATGCGTGCACTCATCTTGACAGGCATCAAATCATGAATAAAATCTATGATAAATGTTTATCAAAACGAAGGACACACACCCCGTGGAAAGATTCGAGATGATGCACCTGCAATTCCTGTATAAAACCCTGGGGGACCCCAGCCGCATGACCCTGCTGGCCCACCTCACCCGCGCCGAGTATAACGTCGGCCAGCTCGCGGGCCTGCTGGGCCTGAGCGAAGCCACCGTGTCGCACCACGTCGCCAAGCTGCGCACGGCGGGACTGCTGAACCTGCGCACGGCGGGCAAGCAGCACTTCTACCGCGCTAATCACCAGGGTCTGCACACGCTCAAAGACCTGACACAGCGCATCGAAGAGCTGCCCCTGGCCCAGGCCGACCGCAGCCAGCCGGATACCGACTGGATCGCCGCCCTGCCCGGCCTGGATGACGCCGACCGGAAAGTGCTCAAGGACAACGCACCAGAGGGCCAGCTCCTGCGCATCCCGCTCAAACGCCGCAAGCTGGAGTCCGTGCTGCGCTGGCTGGTGCAGGCCTTCGAGCCGGGCCGCCAGTACACCGAAGCCGAGGTGAACGCCGTACTCAGCGGCTACCACGACGACTACGTCACCCTGCGCCGCGAGCTGGTCAATTACCGCTGCCTGGTCCGCGACGTGAACGGCGCACGCTACTGGATGGCCGACCGTGAGGATTGGGCGCTGTGATCTACCACATCACCAGCCAGGCCGCCTGGGACGCCGCACAGCAGGCGGGGGTCTACAGCGCGCCCAGCTTGGATGCCGAGGGTTTCATCCACCTTTCCACGCGGGCGCAGGTGCTGCCCGTGGCTGATCTGCTGTACGGGGGACAGACGGGTCTGCTGCTGCTGGCGGTAGACGAGTCGCGGCTGGAAGCGCCGCTGCAATGGGAGGGGCCAGCCGGTCCCACGCCAGACAGCGTGGCTGACGACGCACGCTTCCCGCATCTGTACGGGCCGCTGAACCTGGAGGCCGTCGTGGACAGCGCGCCGCTGGTGCCATCCAAGCAAACAGGCGGGTTCCTCTTTCCAGAAGAACTCGCCTGAGGGGGAGCTGTGATGCAGTTGTGGGCGGCGCGGCGCTACGCGAAGCTGAACAAAGCAGCGGCGAAGGCCGGGCTGCTGCCACCGTTGAGGTTGAGGGTCAGACGGGCGCGGGCGTAGTCATGGGCTTCGTCCAGGCTGTAGAACACGCGCACGCGGTCCACCTGGCTGAGCTTGCTAATCACACGCTCATGCAGCGAAGCCATGTTCATGTCGATCACAACGGCCACAGCGGTGACGTTGCTCTGCTTCATCACGTCTTGAGTCCACTTGACAAAGGTGGGACAGATGCGCGTGGCCTCGGTCATATCGACCACGGCAGTCATGGGCAGCGGGTCGCGCTTGGCGTGGGTGCGCAGCGTGTTGGACCACATTTGCCCGTCGGTCTTGTCCACGTAACCTACCTGCTTTGCGGTGAACACACCGTTGCTGAGGTTCATCCGATGAATAGGCATCGTTGATCCGGCATCTTTCTAAATCCAGCACTAGTAGTACTATAGTCAAAATTACCCTGGCGAGTCAATGATCCCAGGTGAATAATCGGTATAGAACGCTCAGTATCATGACAAACGTTAGCCCAACTTGCTGATAAAAGGCATTGCACATGACGATCAATGACGAACACGAGCTGCTCGGCTTGATGGAGATCGGGCGCATCTGCGGCCAGACGATCCAGCACCTGGCCGCCCACATGCAGCCCGGCATAACCACCGCCGACCTCGACCAGATCGGCGCGGACTTCCTGGCAGCGCAGGGTGCCCGCAGCGCCCCGATCCTGATGTACAAGTTTCCCGGTGCGACCTGCATCAGCATCAACGAAGAGGTCGCCCACGGCATTCCCGGCCCGCGCGTCATCCAGCCCGGCGACATCGTAAACATCGACGTTTCGGCTGAAAAAGACGGCTTCTTCGCGGACACCGGGGCCAGCTTCATCGTGCCCCCCGCCAGCCCAGCCAAGACGCACCTGCTGCACAGCACGCAGCAGGCCCTGTACCGCGCCATTGACGCCGTGCAGGCCGGGCGTCCCATCAACGTCATCGGCAAGGCGGTAGAAAGCATCGCACGGCGCAGCGGCTACAAGATCATCCGCGAGCTGAACGGGCACGGCGTCGGGCGCGGTCTGCACGAATCGCCGCGCAACATCCCCAACTTCTACCATCCGCGCGCCCGCCAGCCCCTCACCGATGGCATGGTGATTACCATTGAGCCGTTCTTCAACACGGGCACAGCGCGTGTGGTGCAGGCCGACGACGGCTGGACGCTCAAGACCACCGACGGCAGCCTATCCGCCCAGTTTGAGCACACCGTCGTCATCACGCAAGGCCAAGCCTTAATCGTGACGGCGGTGTAAGCCATGCTGCGCCGAGGATTTCAAGGCGGGCGGCTGTCCCTGCTGGGGCTGATGCTGGCCGGTGTGGTGGCCCTGATCGCGCTGTTGCTGGCGCT
>CAYWGJ010000259.1:0-2994 GCA_964457835.1 uncultured Anaerolineaceae bacterium | reverse complement strand
AGAAACGCGGCCCCGTCGCCAACCCCAACCGTGCGGAACTGCGCCGTCTGGAAGCGGAAAATGCCCGCCTGAAGCGCCAATTGGACCCGCCCACCACACCGGGCATTTCAGGCTATTCCGCCGCGTTGAAGCCCGCCAGCGCCGGCAAGAATACCGCCTCAACCAGGGCGTCGCGTTGTTCTAGCGGCGCATTCATCAGGACGAGGTAAACGCTTGACTGCTCGGCGACGGCAATCTCAACGGCGCGACCTTCCACCGTCACTGTGTAGCGCCGCCAGGTCACGTCACCGGTGACGATTTCGGTGGGATCACCCAGATCGTTCACGCCGATCTGGACTGCGACAACCGGAAGCACAAAGTCGGCGCTGGGTGCGGTGACGGCCTGCTGCGTCAGAATGACGGAGCCGTCCGGCGCAGCGAAGGTGCTGTCACCGGCTTCGATCCAGCCTTCCGGCACAAGCACCCGCGCCCCGGAAACATCATCCACCGGCACAAGCAGGATGTCACCCATGTCGGATGCGGTGGCCGCTGGCGGCGTATCGGTAGCTTCTTCGGCGGCGGCGTCGGTGGGGGTGGCCTCAGCGACAGCGGCAGTGGTTCGCGGCACGATCTCAAACGTGAGCGCGGGCATTGCGGCGCGGCAGTCTGCCGGCGCGGTGGCCGGGTCGCGCAGGAAGTCCTGCACCATCAGCATCGGGCAGTTATCACCAGCGGCGGTCACATGAGCCAGACCGGGGAACTCGTAGAATGTCCCGTTGGGCAGGTTGTGTACCATCGCGGCGGACCAGTAGGTCGGGGTAATCATATCGAACTGCCCGCCGAGAATGAGCGTCGGCAGGGTGCTGATAACCGGCTGATTCCACATGGCGTCGGGCGCGGCGATTGCCCAGGTGGCGCAGGCGTCGAAGATCTCCGGGCCAAGCTGCGGCCCGGTATACAGCGGATAGGCCAGGTGGGGGAAAGCAGCCAGCGATGCTTCGACAGCGGCCCGCTGCTCGAAGGCGGTTTCCTCGCCACAGGTAACCGCGTACTGCATCCCGTCGGCCAGCATCCCGGCGATGTTGCCCTCCGGCGCGAGGAAGGCCCCGGCGATCTGGCCGAGCAGGATGTAGTCCCCAACTGCGGTGCCGGAAATCGCACCGGGCAGCAGGCGCACGGTTTCGGGGCTGTAGAAACCGTTGAAGATGATGCCGAGGAACACGTTGTTATTGACGGCAACGGGGAAGGTCGCCCCCGACTCCCGGCTGATACCGTCGATGGTGACGCTCTCAGCGGCGAGGTTTTCGAGCGCGGTGTCGAAATCCGCCCGCAGGTTGGGGTAGGCTGCGGCGCAGTAGGCGTCGGTTTCGCAGGCGGTGAACAGGGTCTCAAGCGCATGATTGAAGGCGGCCAGCGCTTCGGCTGCCGGGCTGATGGCAGCGGGCAGAGCCGAGTCCAGCACGACGGCGTTGAGCAGGTCGGGGTAATCCGCCATGACCGCCTGTGCATAACGTGTGCCGTAGGACGAGCCATACAGGTTGATCGTCTCGTAACCGAGCGCGGCGGCGATGTCGGCAATGTCGGCGGCGCTGGCGGCGCTGGTGTAGGCCGCGACGTTCACCCTATCCGCAGCGAACTGCGCCCCACAATCGGCGATGGTCTGCGAGAAGAAGTCAGCGAAAACCGCACCCGGAAAGGCCATGTCGAAGCGTGCGCCGCCCACACTGACGCCGCTGGCGCAGGTCAGTGCGCCGGACAACCCCACGCCGCGCTGATCGAAGATAATCACATCACGCTCAGCCAGGAACGGCGCGATGCTGGCCTCGTAATCCATACCAAACGAGAGGATACCGCTGAGGCCGGGGCCGCCGGCCAGCAAAAACACGGGGGGCGCGTCCGGGTGATCGGAGCGATAATGCATGATGGCGATGTCGATTGCTCCCGTGTCGCGGGCGCGGTCTGCCGTCACCGTGACTGTACCGCAGTCTACCATCACATTTGCCGGTGTGTCGATGGGACAGGCGGTCGGGGCGAAGGTCTGTGCCTGGGCCGCTGTGGTGAACAGGGTCCACAGGCTCAGGATGCCCAGGGTGAGGATCAGCCGGTTGATGATGCGCTGCATGGTGAATTGACTCCTTAAATAGCAGATAGACAAAAGGGTAAGGGCATTACGATTGATCGTCGCGTGGGGCCTCCATCCGGCGCAGGCGTTCCTCAGCCAGGCCAGTTGAGCGCGATGGACATCGACGCCGTAATTCAGCCACAGCAGGCGGAGATCATAGTCTGCCCTGTGCCACTGAATACACATCTATTATAACCGTTTTCTCTCCGAATTTCCCTATGAGTATCCCTCTGTGCCAGAATGGATGAAACAACTTCGCCCACAAAGTTTAGTATAGAATAGCAGGGCGGAGAACAGGAAATGCAAGCATGTCAGACGCAGACAAGCCGAACCCAGAAGTGCAGCCCAAACCGGAGCGCCGCCGCTTCACCGCCGAGTACAAACGCCGGATCGTCGCTGAAGCGGAGCAGTGCCAGCATGGTGAGCTGGGCGCGCTGCTGCGCCGTGAAGGGTTGACCTTACGCACAGGTTAGCAAGTGGCGCACAGCGGTGGCGGAAGGCGCGGTAGCCGGGTCGCGCAGGAAGTCCTGCACCATCAGCATCGGGCAGTTATCACCAGCGGCGGTCACATGGGCCAGACCGGGGAACTCGTAGAATGTCCCGTTGGGAAGGTTGCTGACCATGTGATGCCGTTGCTGACGGTGGGCATGAGTCAATACACTGGTTGACGCTGCATGATAAAGTTCGCAGAAACGACAGATTAAAAGGAGCACACAACATGCCCTCTACGCCGATCCAATACGAAATGGAAAGTCGCTCGCAACGGGGTGATGTTGCCACAACGCTGACGTTCGTAAACGACGCGGACGAACCCGGAGAAATTTACTGGATCGACTATGATGGACAGCCCCAGCATTACCGCACGTTAGCCGCTGCCGAAACGTGGCGTGTTT
>CAYWGJ010000258.1:0-3030 GCA_964457835.1 uncultured Anaerolineaceae bacterium | reverse complement strand
GCTGGGTCTGCTGATGCCAGGATTTGCACCGCCAATAGGCCGGCGTTCTGCCCACCGCCGATGGCGACCGTAGCGACTGGCACACCGCGCGGCATCTGCACGATGCTTAGCAGTGAGTCCAGGCCGTTGAGGGCTTGGCTCTGCACGGGCACGCCGATCACGGGTAGGGGGCTGTACGCGGCCAGCATCCCCGGCAGGTGGGCCGCGCCGCCCGCCCCCGCCACGATGACCCGCAGCCCGCGCGTGTGAGCCGTGCGCCCGTACTCGGCCATGTCGTCCGGGGTGCGGTGCGCGGATACCACCCGCAGCTCATAAGGTGCGGTGAACTGTTCGCAGACGTCGGCGGCAGCCTGCATGGTGGGCAGATCGCTGTCGCTGCCCATGACGATGCCGATCAAAGGCGACTGCTGCATGATCCAGTTTCCTTTCATCTCCGTGACGTTCCTGTTTCAGCCGCCGCACTTTAGCGCAGCAGGCCGGATCGTGCTACTATGGCATCAGATGCGGCGGGCCATGGACGCCCTCAAGTGCGAATGGAAGGCAGCGATGTCCAACGAGCCTTTTGACAGCGAAGACGATTTCGACGACGAGATTATGGACTTTGACGACGATGAGTCCATGCTGATGGATGACGACAGCGGCGGGCGCAGCCAGGAAGCCTTCCTTGCTGAGGTGCAGCAGCGCGTGAACATCCTGAAAGACGCCCGCGGCCACAGCAGCGCTGAGCGCCGCGCCGCCGCGTATTGGCTGGGCGAAGTCGGGGAACCCACGGCTATCCCCACCCTGCTGCGCGTCTACCAAAAGGACAAAAAGCACCCCGACGTGCAGAAAGCCGCTGGATACGCATTGGGCCAGTTTAAGGCGCTGGACCAGGCCGTCAAGCGGCCCGCTGATGTGTCCTTCGATGCGGGCTTAGAACGCGACGAAAACCAGTTCATCGTTGAGATTCTCACCAACATCGTGCTCTACGATGATCGTGGCCGACGCACCCGTTTTCCGGCCCGGCGTATGGCGACCTTTAGCGCCGTGCTGACGGTCACGCTGCTGCTCTTGGTGGCCTTTAACCTGTTGGCCGTGCCCCTGCTGCGCACTGAACCGGGTCGCTACGCGCAGGCCTTCGCCGCGCTGACGGGTTCCCCAGAGCAGATTGCGCTGGACGCGCTGGGCATCTTGCTGAGCGATGCCCGTGCCGATGCCGATACACTGGCGGCCCAGTTCAACGCACCCAGCATCGACTGCACCGTGCCCTTTAACGACCCGATTGCCTATCCCTTGGATGCCACCGTCGCGCGGGGGCTGCCGGAGGCCAACACCCTGAATCAGACCTATGCTGCGATTCTGCCTGACTTGAACGCGGCGCGCCTGGCTTTCGTGACGGCCTGCGCCGCTGAGACGCCCGGCTTGAGTGATACGCAGCGCAGTGCCGCCCTGGACAGTCTGGCCCGCGTGCAGGCCGCCCTCACCGATGCTGACGCACAGCTTGTCGCCGCTAACGAGGCACTGTCACAGGCTGTTGCGCAGGCCGGGGCGGAAGCCTCCGCGACTGCCGCCGCACAGCAGATCATTGACTCAACGGCTACGGCGCTTGCCAGCATCACGCCGACCACCACGCCGACCTACACGGCCACACCTGGCATCCCACCCCAGGACCTGCGCCGCGAGGTCAACGATATGCTTACACGCTTAGAAAACGCCGAAGAAGCTCTGCTGGTGCTGACGACCAACTGGGAGCAGGTCCGTGATGAAGGCCGCACCTTGGGGTGCAACGCGCCGCGTCCTTTCATCAACGCCGATGACTACCTGCTGCCTGAAGGCTACGGGGCACTGGAGCCAGACCTGCAAACCGCTTCTGACCTGGTGAATGCGGGTGTTGCGCTCACCCGTGCGAGCTGGGCCAGCTTTGAGACGGCCTGTACAAACAACACGCTGGCGGGCAATTTCATCACCGGGCTGGCGACTACGGACACCGCACAACAGTCCTTTGACCAGGCTAAAATTCTGTTGAATCAGCTCTTGGGTCTGGACCCTGGCAGCCGACAGCCGACCGCTACGCCCACCCTGGACCCGAACGCGCCCACGCCGGTGCCTGGCGGTTGAGCACTGGCGTTGAGGGCTTACAGCAGGGCCAACAGGCGCAGCAGGATGAGCACGAAACTCAGCAGCATGGTTACGGTTCCTTTGAGCTGTGGGGACAGCTCAGCGCTGCGGCCCTGTAGCAGCATGTCGGCGTCCTCCCCGGCAGATTCCAGTTCCGCTGCTTCTTCCATGGCTTCGTCGGTGTCGTCCAACGCCATCGAGGGGGCAGATGCTGCTGCGTCTTCCATCATGGCGGCATCATCGGCCTCGTCGGCGAACTCTGCATCCGCCGGGATGTTGAGCGTTGACCCTGCGCCTGTACCGGTTTGATCCAGAACTAAAGTAGGCATAGCCGTTGGCTGCGGCGGCATGGACGCGACAGCGGCTGGGGTGGGTCTCATCACCAATGGGCTGGGCGTTGCTTCTGGGCGGGCAGTGCTCACGCCGGCCACGCCGCCCAGCGAGGCAGTCGGTGGGGTGTCGGGGAATAATCTGGGCAGCAGGGCCACCACAAACAGGACCGTCACGGCCACGGCGGCTGCTGCCGTCAGCCAGCGCAGGCTGATGCGGCGCTGCGTTGGGTGCGCTGGCATGGGCAGCACCTTGGGTGGTGCATCCTGGAGCATGGCCGACGTCAGCGTGAAGTCACGCGGGGCGCGGTAGGTGGGCAGTGCACGGGTCAGCGCGTGCAGCCGCCGCAGCGACTCCAGCTCACGGCGCAGCAGCTTCTCGGACGCCAGGCGTGCTTCCAGAGCGGCGCGCGCGTCGGCGTCTAGGGCGTCGTCAATATAAGCGCTGAGGCGTTCGTAGTCCTGTTGGCTGAGGCTCATCACACAATCTAACTACTGCTTGTTCTGTTCTGCCATCTGTTTTACAGACGGTATGCGTCGGGCAAAAGTTCCCGCACGGAGTCCAGGCAGGCGCGCATGGCCTGGCGCGCACGGCTCAGCCGGG
>CAYWGJ010000257.1:0-3031 GCA_964457835.1 uncultured Anaerolineaceae bacterium | reverse complement strand
AGGCCAGCCCGGTTACCACGCCGACGCTGTCCTCACGGTTGACGCGCGTGGGCAGGAACTGCGGCGTGCCCAGGTATTTACTCACGATGGCGGCGGTCAGGCGGCGCGGATACTTCTTGTCTTCTGCGATCAGGCGCGCGACCTTGCGGCAGCAGGTGGCGATCTCGCGGTTCATGCCGCGTACCCCGGCCTCGTAGGTGTATTCGCGGATGATCGTTTGTAGGGCGCTGGTCTCGAACTTCAGGCCCGTGTCTGCTAGGCCGTGGTGGGCCAACTGCTGCGGGATCAGGAACTGCTGCGCAATCGCCAGCTTTTCCTCTTCGCTGTAGCCGGGGAACTCGATCACCTCAAGGCGGTCTACCAGGGCATCGGGCAGGCCCCAGAGGTCGTTGGCGGTGGTGATGAACATCACCTGCGACAGGTCGTAGGGCTGGTCCAGGTAGTGGTCGCTGAACTCGTGGTTTTGTTCTGGGTCCAGCACTTCGAGCAGGGCGGCGGCGGGGTCGCCGCGGAAGTCCGCGCCGATCTTGTCGATTTCGTCTAGCATGAAGACCGGGTTGATCGTCCCGGCGCGCCGCATCGTTTGAAGGATGCGGCCTGGCAGTGCGCCGATGTAGGTGCGGCGGTGGCCGCGTATTTCGGCCTCATCGCGGATTCCGCCCAGGCTGACGCGCACGAACTCGCGGCCTAGGCTGTGAGCAATGCTGCGCCCCAGGGAGGTCTTGCCCACACCGGGCGGCCCCAGGAAGCAGAGGATGGGCGTTTTCATCTTGTCGGCAGCCAGCTTGCGCACCGCGATATGTTCCAGCACGCGGTCTTTGATCTTGTCCAGACCGTAATGCTCAGCGTCCAACACCTGCTGCGCGTGGGTGATGTCGAGTCGGTCTTGGCTGCGTTTGCGCCAGGGTAGGTTGATGAGCCAGTCGATGTAGCTGCGCACGATGGTCACTTCGGGGGCCATGGGCGGCATCATGGCTAAACGCGACAGTTCGGTGCTTGCCTTGGCTTTGATGTCGTCGGGCAGGTCGGCGGCTTCGAGGTCGGCGTGCAGCTTGCTGATTTCCTGCTGGAAGGGGTCGTCTTCGCCTAGTTCCGTCTGGATGACACGCATCTGCTCGCGCAGGTACATCTCGCGCTGGATGCGATTCATTTCGTCTTGGATTTCGTCGTCAATCTCGCTGCGCAGTTCCAGCATGTTCAGCTCGCGCGTCAGGATGCGGGCCACGTCGCGCAGACGTTCGGTGACGCTGTGGGTCGCCAGGATGCGCTGACGGTCGGCTAGGGGCAGCGTTAGTGTGGAGGTGACGAAATCAGCCAGCCAGCCGGGCTGCTGAATGTTCAGCGCGTGCTCCACCAGTTCGTCGCTCAGGGTGTCGCCCAGGTCGGCGGCGTGCTGGTAGAGGTTGAGGATCGTTTGGGCCAGCACCTCGTTTTCCGTGTGTTGGGTGTCGCTGTCTTCCAGGATGCGGGCGAGGGCGCTGAGGGGTGGTGCGTCGCTTTGGGCCTCGTCGTTAGGGGCAGCACTCAGGATGCGCAGCACTTCGACGCGGCGGCGGCCCTGCACCAAGACGGTGCGGCGGGTATCAGGAAACGAGACCATTTGGCCCAGCGCGACCTCAGTGCCGATGGGGTAGTAGGCGTCTAGGTTGGCCTGTGGGCTGCGGCCTTCGCGCAGGGTCAGCAGGATGACGGTATGCCCCTGTTGGATGGCGTTCTGGGCGGTGTCTAGGCCGCGCCCCGGCGTGACGGTGACAGGGGCCACTACGCCGGGGAAGACCACCGCGCCGTTGCTGGGGATCACTGGGCAGGTGATGAGGCCGTCAGCGTCGGGTTCGGCGTTGGGGCTTGGAGAGAATTCAGTCACGGTGAATGAGTCAGTCAATGCGTTTTGTCCGTATCGCTCAGGGTGCGGTCCGGCTGTCCCCTCAGGCTGTGGGATGCTGGCTGCGGGATGGCACGTGGAGCAGCTTGCCGGGCACATCATGGGTAGCTGAGCATTGTACACTGTGGCGCGCAGCAGGGCTAGTGTGAGGCGCGCGGCAGGTGTGTTTGGGAATGGTTGCAATCAGCAGCACAAGCCCTGCATTTGTGGCATAATCGTGTTTATATAACGATAAAGACAGGGGCTGGGGCGTGAACGAAGTACAAAATCTATCCGGGCGGACTCTGGGGCAATACGCGCTGCGCGAGCTGCTGGGCGCAGGTGGAATGGGCGCTGTTTACAAAGGCTATCAGACTGCGTTAGACCGCTTCGTCGCCGTGAAGATCATGAACCTGTCGCTGGGCGGCGATGCAGATTACATTGAGCGCTTCATCCGTGAGGCCAAGACCTCTGCCGCTTTGGAACACCCCAATATCGTGCCCGTGTATGATTATGGCACGCAGGGCAACATCAGCTTTGTCGTCATGCGTCTGCTGTCAGGCGGTTCGTTAGCGGACCGCATTGCCCATCAGCGCGAGAGCGGACGCGCCCTGCCCTCGCTGCTGGAGACGGCCTCCGTGCTGGATCAGTTGTGCAGCGCCCTGAGCTACGCCCACAGCAAAGGCGTCATCCACCGCGATATCAAGACCAGCAACGTGATGTTCGACGAGCACGGTACCGCCTTCGTCGTCGATTTTGGCATCGCGAAACTGGCCCACGCCACCACCAACCTCACCGGCAGTATGACCATCGGCACGCCCTCTTACATGGCCCCGGAGCAGTGGCGTGGCGATGACATCAGCCCGGCGGCGGACCAATACGCGCTGGGTGTGCTGACCTACGTGATGCTCACCAGCAAGCTGCCCTTCGACGCGGCCACGCCCTTTCAATTGATGCACAAGCACCTCAACGAGCCGCCCACGCCGATTGAAACACATCGCTTCGACCTGCCGCCGACGATTCAGCAGGTCATCAGCCGCACGCTGAAGAAGGACCCCAGCGAGCGCTACCCGGACGTCAAAGACTTCGCCGAGGCCTTCAAGGCCGCCGCTGCCATTCAGTCTCAGGCCGACAGCCCGCAGATGACCGGCTTCTTCACGACGCCGCTGC
>CAYWGJ010000256.1:0-3053 GCA_964457835.1 uncultured Anaerolineaceae bacterium | reverse complement strand
GGGCGTAAGCGTGGCGGCTTGTGTGGGGGGGGGCGTAGGGATGGGCGTTTGGCCCGGCGTGGGGCGGGGCAGGTCGGTGACAGTCGGCGGCGGCGTAATGGTTGGAATGCGCGCCTGGATGAGGTCCTCGCGCATGTAGCCGGGGTCCATGCGATTGGTGCGCGGGTTGGTGTCGATCAGGTACCACGCGGACTCGGGGTCGTTATTGGCGCGGCCCAGCACACACACCGTCTCGCCGCGCGCCACTTCGTCCAGCACATCACTGGCTAAGGTCGGGGCGCTGCGCACAATCGCCACATCCACGATCACGGCGAAATCTAGACAAGGCGGCACCGGTGTAGCAGTCGCACGGGGGGTTAGGTTGTCCAATACTTCGCGGGCGGCGGTACGGGTGGCGCGGCGGCCTTCGGTAGCAGTCGCGACCTGGGCAGCGCGTTCGGTGGCCTCCGTGATGCCCAGCCCACCGCTTTCTACAAAGCCCTGTAAGCCCACCCACAGATAATACAGGCCAAATACCAGCGCCACGGCGATCACAAATACCAGGCAGCCGGGCGGCCCACTGCTGCGCCGCGCGTAGCGGTTGAGGGAACTACGGCGGCTCATCAGGCACGCAGCAGGGCGGCGATCCGCTGCGGAAGCTGAATGCTGTCCATGCGGGCGATGAAGTCGTCGGCACCACTGGCATAGGCTTCTTCGCGGTCTTCGGGCGAGTCCATGGCGGTAATCATAATCACGATGAGGCCCGCTGTGCGCGGGTCCGCTTTGATGCGGCGGCACAACGCGTACCCATCGCGGCCCACGCGCAGCCGCACGTCGATCAGGGCCACATCCGGCAGCGGCAGCTCCCCCCGGATGAGCTGTGCCCAGGCCGCGGCGTCGCTGTTGGCCTGCTGCACGCTGTATCCACTGCTGCTGAGCACGGCTTCTAACAGATCGCGGTTGGTCCAGTCATCGTCCACAACCAGGACGGTGGTCATCGACTGCCTTTCAATGCTCTCTTTATAGGGCGCCATTGTACTACTGTTGACCGGCTTGAACCAGCACCAGCGTGCAGCCGCGAAGCGTGCTATGATTTCGGGTTATCTGCACGCTGACCCCTTTGAGCTAAGGAGCTGATCCGCCATATGCGCCGTATCCTGTTGGTCCTACTGGGTCTGCTGGGGCTGTTGATCGCAGCCTACGCCATTGCCGTCGTGACCGCTCAGCCTGTGCCGCCGCACCCCTACTTCACCCGCTTTGCGGACGCTGCCCAGCCGCTGATTATCGCACATCAGGGCGGCGATGGTCTGCGGCCCAGCAACACCTTGATGGCTTTCGAGCACGCCGTGGCCCTGGGCGCGGATGTGCTGGAAATGGACATTCACAGCAGCGCAGATGGCGTGCTGGTCGTCATCCATGACGATACCGTAGACCGCACCACGGACGGCAGCGGGCGCGTCAACGCCCTGAGCTACGCCGACATCCAAGGCCTGGATGCAGCCTACCATTGGCCCACCCTGAGCGACAGCCCCTACGCGGGCAGTCAGCCCTTCCGTGGGCAGGGGGTCACCATCCCGGCACTGGCTGACGTGCTGGACGCCTTCCCGGACATGCCCATGGTCATCGAGATCAAACAGCCCGAACCGCCCATCACCGGCACGCTCTGCGATCTGCTGCGCGCGAAAGGCATGGCCGAGCAGGTGCTGGTGGGGTCCTTCCACGGCGCGGTGCTGCGCGAGTTCCGCCAAGTATGCCCGGAGGTTGCCACGTCCAGCGACGAAAGCGAGGTCACGGTCTTCTTCGCGCTGAACACCGTCGGCCTGCACCCGGTCTATCACCCGGTGTCGCACGCCTTTCAGGTGCCAGAGTACAGCGGTGACCTTCATGTACTGAGCGACTCCTTCATCGCGCACGCCCAAGGCCACAACATCGACGTGCAAGCCTGGACGATCAACAGCGACGAGGACATCGCGCGCATGATTGACCTGGGTGTGAACGGCATCATCACCGACTACCCCGACCGCATACTGCGCGCACTGGGCCGCCCGGTACCCGAACTGAACGACGGGAGCGATGACGACGCCTGATCCCGCTGCGCTGTCAGCACTGGTCCGTGCCACACTGCGTGACCTACAGGGGCCGCTGTTGGTGGCCGTCTCCGGCGGCGTAGACTCGCTGGCGCTGCTGCATCTGTTGGTGAGCCTGCGTGTTGAGATGGGCCTGTCCCTGCACGCGGCCACGCTCGATCACGGGCTGCGCGGCGCACAGTCAGCGGCGGATGCGGCATACGTGGCGGCATTGGCGGCGGTCTGGGACGTGCCGATGACTCAAGGCCGGGCTGCGCTGGACCCGCAGGCCCCAGGGATCGAGGCGCGGGCACGAGCCGCACGCTATGCCTCCCTGTCACGCACTGCACACGCAATCGGCGCGGCAAATGTGCTCACAGCACATCATGCCGACGACCAGGCCGAGACCCTGCTGCTGCACCTGACGCGCGGCACAGGCTTAAGTGGGCTGCGCGGAATGCTACCGGAGTCGCCGCTGCCCGGTGACCCTACACTGACGCTGCGGCGTCCGCTGCTGGGGGCCACCCGTGCACAGCTACAGGCTTACTGTGCCGCCCACGACATCCAGCCGCGTGAGGACCCCAGCAACGCCGACCCGCGCCACGCCCGCACGGTGATTCGCCACAGTGTGCTGCCTACATTGGCCGAGATCAACCCAGCGGTGACGGATGCACTGCTGCGCCTGGCCCAGCACGCCCACGACGCCGACTCCGCATTGGGGGACGTGCTGGCGTCCGCGCTGAGCGGCCAAGAAACACGCAGCGTGGGGCGCTGGACCGTGACGCGCACGACCTATGAGGCGCTGCCTGCCGCGCTAAAGCGGCGCTGGCTGTTCGAGGCCGTCGGCACGCTGGCAGGTGACTCTGGGGATGCTGCCGCCTTGCAGCACATCGACGCCGCGCTGATTGTGGCCGAGGCCGGGCGCGTAGGCGCGGTGGCGCAGTTCCCCGGCGGGCGGCGGCTGCGTGTGGACTACGATCACCTGGCGGTGGAACGTGCCGACCTGCC
>CAYWGJ010000255.1:0-3158 GCA_964457835.1 uncultured Anaerolineaceae bacterium | reverse complement strand
TCGGTGGTGAGGTAGAGCGCGGCCTGGTCGTAAGCGTCGCTGCCCAGGGTAGTAAAGTGAACGGTAACGGCCTGGCCGGGGGCCGGGTCCAGCGGTGTGATGGCGTGGCGGTGCTGAATCCCGGTGCGGCGCGTGCGGTGATTCACCAGCTTCAGCGCGTCGCTGATGTAAATGCCGTACACGGTATCGTAATCGCTCATAGGGGCGGCCTTTCCTGTGCGGATGCGAAACTGCCGCTAGAGTATAGCATCTGCCTCAGATGATGGGCAGACGCTGCACGGTGCCGGCTTCGTAGGCGCTGAGCCAGGCCCAAGCCCCGGACTCACGCAGCAGTGCCCGCACCTGCGCGTCATGATAGGCCTGCTGGGCTGGGTCCTTGAGGGCCTGCTTGAGCGCCAGGTGCAGGCTGGCCTGATGCATTCGCATGTCGCGGGCTTCGGTCATCGCCAGCACTTCGTTGAGCAGGGATAGGCGCTGCACGTTCGAGCCGCTGCAATCGGCCAGGGCACGCAGGGCCAAGATGCGCAGCAGCGGGTAGTGATTCGCGTCGGCGATGTCCAGGGCGCGTTGCGCTAGTGCGTGGCCTTCGTCACAGCGCCCCAGCTCAGAAAGGGCCATGGCCTTCAGCGCGTAGGCGTTGGCGCGGAACAGGTGGTCGCGCTCGCGAGCGTCGATGTCTACCTGGTAATCGGCGCAGGCCTTTTCATAGTCGCCCATGGCGGCGTAGACCGTGCCGCGATTGCCGTGGCCGTTGGCGAGCTGCGCCACACTGCCTTCGCTTTCCGCTAGGTAGAGGTGCGAGCCTGCCAGATTCAGCGCGCTTTCCAGGCGGCCCTGCATCAGGTGGAGCAGCACCATGTAGCCGGTCACGCTGACCTCCATGCGGCTGTCGTTGTGGGTCTTGGCCCACTTCAGGGCGGTCTTGAGCTTGGTATTGGCGGCGGCCAACTGCCCCAGGTACAAGTGCGCCATACTCTGGTCCGCTAGGGCAGCATGGTTGGAGACGGCGTTGTCCTCTTGGCGGAAGGTGTTTGTGGCGCTGCGCAGTTGGTCCAGGGCGTGGTGGGTGTCGCCGTGCACCCACAGGCTGTTGTTGCCCTCGACATGCAGGGTATAGCCGGTGAGGATCGGGTCGTCGCGGATGTCAGTGTAGTAGTTGGGCAGCGTATCCACCAGCTGCTGCGCCTGCTCCGCGTCGCCCAGGCTGCGGTACACCTGGACCTGCATCAGGCGCAGGAAGTGCCGCAGCCGCGCTTGCAGGCCTTCATGCACTTCGTTGTCCACCGTTTCGCTCAGCTTTGTCAGTACGCCGTCGATCATCGCGGCGCTGTGCTGACTCAGGGCCAGTCCCACAATGCTGCCTAGAATGGCGTACATGGCGCGCATGTAGGTCCGGTCATCGGGCACCTGCTCGGCGGCGCTTTTTGAGAGATAGGGAGCGTGATACAGGTCGTAGAGTGAGACAATTTCGTCCTCATGGAACCGCGCATGTTCCAGGAACACGCGCAGGCGTTCCGGCTGAGGGCGCACCTCGCCCCTGATCCAGCGTTGCAAGCTGCGCCTGGAAACGCCGAACAGCAGACCATCGTACACTGTACCGTTGCGCAAGGCACTGTCTTGCGATTCGCATTCTTCCACGGCGTGCCAGTGCGGGTGATGTTTATCCAGCAGTTTTGCCAGCTCCTTGCCGAACAATGGGGAAATGTTTGCCTTGGGCATCGCGCCTCACACCATCGACTATGAAAAAAGTGAAAACATTGGCAATTGAGCGTAATCTGACAAATTTTGTCATTATGTCCTTGCCTTGTCAAGCGTTTAGTGCCAGAATAAATTTATTGCGGTTGGCCGATGCCTGTAACAACAATGCGAATCCGCCGCATTAGCACAATAGGTATTCGGGATGCCTTGCTGCACCTTTGGGGAAGCCAATCCTTTCTGATGTGACGCGCTGAACTGCATCTGCATAACAAAACGCAAAACGAGGCATGATCTACACCATGCCCCGCTTTATCTTACACAGTAACGCTTATGCGCCGCTGTCGCGCAGGATTAACCCTAAGCGCTGGCCTCGGCGTTGAATTCATTCACCGCGCCGCGCACGCGGAAGGCAAAGAAGCTCACCGAGATGCCGCCGACGATCGCCACGATCCCCAGCACCGGCGCTAAGGGCACCTTATTTGACAACTTAGTCTGTGTATTGCATGCCAATCAGCGAAAAATAGCATGGCACCACCGCATCCGCAACGGATTGCGTGCCGTTACGCCGTAATCCCCGCCGCGACGGCATCCGCCGCCGCCGCCGTGCTCACGACCGACTCGCCCGGCCCCGCGATGTCCGCCGTGCGCAGGCCGTCGGCCAGTGCCGCATCAACCGCATCTGCCACCGCATCTGCTTCTTCTGCCAGGCCCAGGCTGTAACGCAGCAGCATCCCGGCGCTGAGGATCATGCCGATGGGGTTGGCCTTGCCCTGCCCGGCAATGTCCGGCGCGGAGCCGTGTACCGGCTCATAGACCCCAAAGGTGCCCGATCCCAACGAGGCCGAGGGCAGCATCCCCAGCGAGCCAGCCAGCACCGAGGCCTCATCGCTGAGGATGTCGCCGAACATGTTGCCCGCCAGCACCACGTCGAAGTCCGCCGGGCGCGTGAGCAGGTGCATGGTGCAGGCATCGACCAGCAGGTGCTCCAGCGCGACGTCGGCGTAGTCCTCATGCAGGCCGACCACCGCCCGCCGCCACAGCCGCATCGACGCCAACACGTTGGCCTTGTCCACGGACGTGACCTTGCGGCGGCGTCCCTGCGCGGCCCGGAACGCGACGTGGGCCACGCGCTCCACTTCAGTGCGGGTGTAAACCAGGGTGTCGTAGGCACTGGTGTTGTCCGCATCCGCTTCGGCCCGCTCCCCGAAGTAGATGCCGCCGGTCAGCTCGCGCACGAAGAGGATGTCCACACCCACGAGCAGGTCTGGGCGCAGGGGGGCGTGCTGGGCCAAAGCCGGGTACACGCGCACCGGGCGCAGGTTAGCGAAGAGGCCGAAATGCTTGCGCAGCTTCAGCAGGCCCTGCTCCGGGCGGACGGGCGCGCTGGGGTCGGACCACTGCGGCCCGCCCACGGCCCCCAGCAGCACCCCCGCCGCTGAATCCGCTTTGGTCAAGGTGTC
>CAYWGJ010000254.1:0-3162 GCA_964457835.1 uncultured Anaerolineaceae bacterium | reverse complement strand
GACGGCGGGCGCTACCCGATCACGGTGCACACCCTCGGTGAGGACACGCTGCGCTTCGACTTCCCGCCGCAGACCGGGGTGCCGGTGCGGGTCTGGTTCGACAGCGCCCAGCCCGACGCTTACCTGTGGGTGGAATCGGGGCCGGATTACTTCAACCCCGACGACGACGCGCACCGCGTGGTCAAGCTGGGCATCCCCGGCACGGACGCCGAAAGCGACGCGCCCCAGGTCATGCCCTCCGCGCCGGAAAACGACGCCGAGGCTTTCGTGCGTATCGGGCGCATCCCCGCGCCGCTGGCGATCACCAGCGCGCCGGATGGCCTGGTCAAACTGTGGAACCTGGAGACGGGCGCAGTCACCGCCCAGGTGCAGCTTGACCTGCCGCCGGTCTTCGGGCGCATCAACGAGACCAGCGGCCAACAGCTCGCCTGGCGCGACCCGGCGTCACAGGCGCTGCACCTGTTGGATTTCAGCACGGGAGAGAATCGGCAGATCGCCGCGCTGGGCGGGGAGTACGTGCAGGCCTTCTTGGTCAGCCCGGCGGCGGATGTGGTGTTGGCGGTGCACATCGGCGAGGAGCCGGTGTTGGCCGCCTGGGACACCACAGACGACAGCACCCGGCTGGACTTCGGCCCCTACTGGGACGCCTGTACGCGCGTGCCGGACATGGTGCAGCTCAGCGCGGATGGGCGCGCGGTGGTCATCGGCTGCGACGCGGGCTTGATCTGGTGGAATGCAGCGGGAGACTGAAGCCGAGTAACCCGTTGTATAATGTGGGTGACGTTGATTGAGCGCATGAGGTCGTTATGACAGACGTTGATGTCACATTGCGCCTGCCCGAACCCTTGGTTGAGAAAGCGCGCGCGCTGGGGCTGCTGACACCAGCGCGCATGACACGCCTGCTGGCGGCGGAACTATCGCGGATGGAAAGCTGGGCAGCGCTGGACACCGCGTTACAGCCTGCGCGCGAGTCCTTCCGTGCCGACCACGCCGACCTCAGCGAGGATGAGGTATTGGCTATGCTGAGTGATTTCGTGCACGCAGTACGGGATGAAGACCCGGATGATGCCGTGTGATTCGTGTTGTCTTTGACACGAACATTATTGTGTCAGCATTTCTGTGGGGTGGTCAGCCACGGCACGCGCTGGAACGCAGCTTACAGGCAGGTGCAGTCATCATCGGTACAGAGGTCATGCTGCTTGAATTGGAAAGAACGCTGCAAAAGCCCAAACTCGCACAATACGTGGCATACACTCAGAAGACAGCGGGTGCATTAGTTGAATCCTACCGTCAGCTTATTGTCATCAGTGAGGGAATCGAAATATCGAAGGATGTCATCCGTGATCGAAAGGATGTCATAGTGCTCAGTGCCGCGAAAGGTGGCAGAGCCTCACACATCGTCACTGGGGACAAAGACTTACTCGTCCTCAACCCCTATCAAGGTATCGCCATTATGAGGCCTGCCGACTACATCGACGTCATTGATGCAGCGGGGGACTGAAGCCCCCGCGCGCTTACTTCACGATGGCGCTGTGCGGGCGCGGGCCGAACTGGTCAATAATCGTCGGCGGCTCCGCGCGCAGCATGGCCATGTCGGTGCTCATCATGCGCTTGTACAGCTCCATGAAGCCGTGCGGCTTGATGAGGAACACGTCCGCGCCTTTGTCAAACACGCGGTCCATCAAGGCCCGCTCGTCGTGCATGGTGGCGACCACGATGTAGGCCTTCGGGTGCATCGCGCGCAGCTCCGCGGTGAGTTGGATGCCGTTCATGTCGGGCAGCTCCAAGTCCACGATAGCGAACAACAGTTCAGGGGCGTCTTGGGCGGCGTTGATCGCGTCCAGGCCGTGCGCCGCGCTGTGCACGGCGAAACCGGCGGTGCGCATCAAGCGCGAGAGGAAGTCCAAATTGGCCGGGTTATCATCGACAACTAAACCTATTTTGTCTTTCATGAGCGATTCCTTAAAGACTTTGTATTAGATTAAGTATACGCCATCTTTAAGGACTTGTACAAGGTCCCTCATCTGCAATTTATGTGATTGGCCTTGCCGTGCATTTACCCCCACTGCACCGAGCGCAGCGCCGTTCCTTGGCCGGACAGCGTGAAGGACGCCACCGCTGCTGGCACGACTGCCGTGCGTCCTGCCGCCAGCTCGACGCCCTGTCCGTTGGCCTCCAGCCACAGCGTGCCGCTGATGCAAGTCAGCGTCTGGAAAGCGCCGCTTGTAGGCAGAGTCAGCGCGCCGTCCGGCTCACGCAGGGTGTGCCGATAGGTGCGGAAGTACGCGCCATCGACGATCAAGCCGTCGTCCGTCGGGTGCGTCACCGGGGGCAGCGCGCCGAGATTGCTCACCTGCACGCCCTTGTCGATGTGCAGCGGGCGCGGCTGACCATCCAGGCCCATGCGCCCCCAGTCGTACAGGCGGTAGGTCGTGTTCGACGACTGCTGTATCTCGTAGATCAAGCAGCCCGGCCCGATGGCGTGCACGGTCCCGGCGGGCATGTAGAGCACGTCCCCGGCGTGTACTTCCGCATAGACCAGCAGGTCCTCCAGGGTGTTATCGCGGATGGCGGCGGCCATGGCGTCCTGAGCGGTGCCGGGCGTCACGCCAATGACCAGGCGCGCGTCGGGATCAGCGGCCAGCAGCACCCAGGCTTCGGTCTTGCCGCGCGGCTGCCCCTCTAATTGGCGAGCCTGCGCGTCGTTCGGGTGCACCTGCACCGACAGCCAGTCGGCAGCGTCCAGCAGTTTTGCCAGCAGCGGAAAGCCCTCGGCGGGGTCGCTGCGCGTACCGATCAAAGCCACACCGTACTCCGCCAGCAGATCGCCCAGCGTGCGCCCGGCGTGGGGGCCGTGGTCCACCGTGGACGTATCGTGCAGCTCCCAGGACTCGCCGTAGGGAGCATCGCTGGGCAGGGCTTTGTGCATCACACTTGACAGTTTGCGCCCGCCCCACACTTTGACGTGCAGCGTTGGCTCAAGGCGCAGGGGGTGGTCCATCGGCATCATAGACTCCTTTTTCATCGACTCTCAGCGTGCCCGCGACCAGGTAGTCGTCACCAGCAGCGGTGAGGATGCGCTTGGGCTGGCCGTCAGGCGTGAGGATGTAGGCTTGTACGGCTATAGTATACGCGCCCGCCGCCAAACGCGCCGACTCGCCG
>CAYWGJ010000253.1:0-3162 GCA_964457835.1 uncultured Anaerolineaceae bacterium | reverse complement strand
GGTGCCGTCGCCGTTGTCGCGGATCAGCTCGGTCGCGCCGAAGCCGTAGGCCAGGTTCGTCCAGTGCCAGCCGCCGCCGCCGCCGGACATGAACATGGCGAAGCCCGCGCGCCCGGTGGCCGAGTCAGTGAGGGCCTTGGCCTGCGCACCCAGTTCATCCCAGGTGACCGCCGGGCCGTCGTAACCGGCGGCTTCCAGTGCTGCGATTTCCCAGCCGATGCCCTGTGCATACGAGAATTCCGGGAAGCCGTAGGGGCTGCCGTCCACGTCACTGAGCAGGGCCATCAGGGTGGGGTTGTACACGCCGTCCAGCGCGAACTGCTCAAAATACGAGGCCAGGCTGACGGCGGTGCCATCGTTGATCAAGCGCTGATATTCCGTCGCGGGTACGCCGAAGAGGGTGGGCAGGTTGCCACCGGCCACCAGCGCTGCGAAGGACTCCGGGTTGAAGCAGTACTGCACGCGTTCCAGGGTGACGTTGGGGTATTGTGCGCTGAAGCGGGCCAACTGCGCGTCGAAGGCGTCACGCTGTTCCTGTTGATCTTCACCGATGCAGGCGGCCACGCTGACGGTGACGTCGCGGCCTTCGGCCACGCTGTCCGGCAGGGTGATGGGCGATTCAAAGGCGCTGTCCTGCGCGCCGACGGAAACCGAAAGGGCTAGGATCAGCAGTGTGACAACAAGAATCTTCTTCATGGCGGTCAATGTTCCTCTCTAACAATCTGCATTTAGATGCTTGGCGGGCACTGACAACCCGGCACCAAACTGCCCAGTGTCAAACTGCCCGACCATCAGTTTCAGCATACCGCAGATGCGCTGCTGCTGAGGGTACAATTGTCGCAAGCTATGAACTGATCTTCTGAAGTGCATCCGCGTAGCGCTGACGAAACTGCGAAGGTGTGAGATGATTCTCTCGATGAAACAGGCGGTTGAATTCCTGTACGCTGCTGAAGCCCACCTCATAGGCGATGTCCCGCACGGAGCGCGAGGTGCTCAGCAGCAGTTGACGCGCTTCGCTGATGCGGCGTTGATTGCGGTAGGCGATGGGCGAGGTGTTCAGCGCTTCCTGGAACAGCGCACAGCAGTAGGACCGGCTGACGTATGCAGCGGCGGCCATGTCGTCCAGGCTCAGCGCTTCGGCGAAGTGTTCTTCCACCAGGTGTAGAATCGGCTGAATGCGGGCCAGAGCTTCGCGGCGTTTGGGGTCCGTGCGCGTGATCTGCGGCTTTTGCAAGATGCGCCGCGCGATGTGCCCTACGACTTGCAGGATCATGCCGCTGATGATGACTTCCCAGCCAGGGGCAGCGCGTTCGCCCTCCGCTCGGATGTGGTAGAGCAGGTTGACCTCTGGTGAGTCCGGGTCAGCGATGAGTGGGCTGCCGCCGCTCAGCTCTGGGATGAACATCAGCGTTTCGGTGCGCACCTTGGCGATCCAAGTGTCACGCAGCACCGCCGGGTGAAAGTGCACCACGAAGAGCCGCGTCTGTGGGCTGAGCGAGTAGCACATGTGTGGCACGTTGTCGTCGATGATGTAGACCTGGTTGGCGGCGTAGGGGTATTCGCGGTCTTCGATGACCAGCAGGCCCTCGCCTTCTAAGATGAGGCCCAGCTCGTAACTGTCGTGCCAATGACGCGGCATCGGTTGGTTGAGGAAAAGGTCGCCGTCGCCCAGCCAGAAGAGGTGGTCGTTTTCGGTGAGGTGTGCCAGGCTCAGCGCGGGTTCGAAGACCGGGGGCAGGGTGCGCCAATCAATGTGGGTTGGGGGCATGGTGCATCATCCGTGAACGCTTAATCAAGAAAAGTCTAGTTTGGGTGCGCTTGTGCTTGCACCCCCTTGTATTGTAGCCGATTGTCAAACCTAGGCGAAAGGACAAGCCCGCATGGACATGCGCGCACTCACTCAGCTCAGCAGCGACCGCACCTTTGCCGTCAGCCCGGAGAACTTCAGCGGGGAGAAAGGCCAGGGCGGACGCGCCACCACCGGCACCGGCATCCCCGGCCCCGCTGAGCAGCTTGGCCAGGGCTGGAAGGTCTCGCCCTCTATCCGCGTGGAACCGTTCAGCACGGTGACGCTGGCCGACGTGCACGGTCCGGGTACCTGGCAGCATCTGTGGCTCACCGTGGACCCGCGTTATTGGCGGGCGCTGATCCTGCGCATTTACTGGGACGACGAGCCGACCCCCTCGGTGGAGACGCCGCTGGGCGATTTCTTCTGCAACGGCTGGGGGGTGCGCTGCAACGTCAACGCGCTGCCGATTGCCGTGAATCCAGCGGGCGGCTTCAACAGCTACTGGCCCATGCCCTTCCGGCAGCGTGCGCGCATCACGCTGGAAAGCCTGACGAAAGACCGCATCGACGGCTTCTACTACACCTTTACCTATGCCCAACACGACGCCCTACCCGACGACACCGCCTATTTCCACGCGCAGTGGCGGCGCAGCAACCCGCTGCCCTATAAGCAGGTGCACACCCTGCTGGACGGCGTGCAGGGGCGTGGGCATTACGTGGGCACTTACATCGCCTGGAACGTGAACAGCAGCAACTGGTGGGGCGAGGGCGAGGTGAAATTCTACATCGACGGTGACGACGACTTCCCGACACTGTGCGGCACCGGCACTGAGGACTACTTCGGCGGCGCGTGGAACTTTGAGCATCCCGCCGGGCAGTACGGGACCTACAGCACGCCCTTCCTGGGGATGCCGCAGGTGATTACCCCCGACGGCCTGTACCGCAGTCAGCAGCGCTTCGGCTTGTACCGTTGGCACATCCCGGACCCCGTGCGCTTTCAGCAGGACCTGCGCGTGACGATCCAGGCGCTGGGTTGGCGCTCGGAGGGGCGCTTCATGCCGCTGCAAGACGACATCGCCTCGACCGCCTTCTGGTATCAAGCGGAGCCGCACGCACCGTACCCGGCCCTGCCCGCGCGTGAGTTCATCGAGGTGGTGTGATGACTGACTTCACGCCGGACATGCTGCGCGCGCACAGCCCGGACCCGCGCCCGTTCGTCGCGTGGACCCCCGCCCACCTGGACAACGGGCAGCGTGTGGTGTGGGGGCACAGCCTCAATGGGTGGACGCTGGCCCTGCTGCCGGATCACGGCCTGGACCTGTGGCAGGCGGCCTTTCGTGGACTGCCGCTGACCTGGCTGTCGCCGGGATCACC
>CAYWGJ010000252.1:0-3261 GCA_964457835.1 uncultured Anaerolineaceae bacterium | reverse complement strand
TTGGGGGCCGCCGGACACTGGCAACGTACTGGGCGGCGTTGGCCCCTTAGCGCTGCAAGCCCTGGCGACCGGTGCGTCCGAGGGGCGCGGCGGCCTGGGCACGATCTACGTGTGGGCGGCGGGCAACGGCTACACCTTCGATCACAGCGGCGCGGACGGCTTCATCAACGCGCGCTACACCATCCCCGTCGCGGCCTCGTCGCACATCGGGATGCAATCCAACTACAGCGAACGCGGCGCGGCCTTGGTAGTTAACGCGCCCTCCAGCGGCACAGGCGTAGGCACCGTCACCAGCGACCGTCTGGGCAGCAGCGACGGCTATAACTGGAACAGCGAAGGGGGTGACGACGATTGCACCAACAACTACGGCGGCACCTCATCGGCGGCACCGCTGGTAGCTGGCGTCGTGGCCTTGATGCTGGAAGCCAACCCGGAGCTAAGCTGGCGCGGCGTCCAAGTCATCCTGGCACTGTCCGCTGTGCAGAACGACCCGACCGACCCCGATTGGGTCACCAATGGCGCGGGCCTGATGGTCAGCCACAAGTACGGCTTTGGCCGCGTGGACGCCGGTGCTGCTGTGGAAATGGCGAAGAACTGGATCGACCTGCCCAACGAAACCACCGTGCTGTCACTGAAGCAGAACGGCGCAGTCGCCATCCCCGATGCCATAGGCAGCACCCCCGGTGAAATCACCCGCACCCTGACCGTTGAAGAAGACATCACGGTTGAAAGCGTGGAGCTGCTGCTCAACGTCAGCCATGCCCGGCGCGGCGACCTACAAATCGCGTTGATTTCCCCCGCAGGCACCGAAAGCATCCTGCTGGAGCCACGCAGCCAGGATGAAGGCTCTCACATCACTGACTACACCCTGCTGACACGCCGTGCCCTGTATGAGTCGTCGCAGGGGACCTGGACGCTGCGCATCCGCGACACGCGCCAGGCCGCCACCGGCACGCTGGATAACTGGCAGCTTCGCATCAACGGCTTCAGCCTGCCCAGCGGCGACGCCGTGGTCGCGGTGCCCGCGCAGCAGAAGTACAACGAGCCGCTGCCCATCAGCATCTACGAGGGCAGTTTGGAAGACGCCGTGCAAGCTGTCGATGTGACCGTCACCAGTACGCGCGGCGAAAGCGAAACCGTTCAGGTGCCGTTGAAGGCCCTGGGCACCTACCGCGCTAACCTGACGCTGACTAGCGCCATCCCCAGCGCCGACAATGACCTGATCGAGGTGCAGATCGGCGACGTGCTGACCTTCAGCTACACCGACCCCACCAACTCCAGCGGGGCACCTGTCGTGCGCATCGCACAGACGACGGTCATCGCGCCCGCCTATGAGCTGTTGGTCAACGGCGGCTTTGAGCTGGACAAAGATGAGGACAAACAGCCCGACGGCTGGCAGGTCAAAGGCACAGGCAAGAAGGATAAGCTGCGCACCAACAAGGACCTCAACGACGACGGCAAGATACGCGAGGAAGACGACAAAATCTTTGCCCGGACCGGAGAGCGTGCCTATCGCTTCAGACCAAAGGACAACGAAACCCTTAACAACCGCCGCATTCAACAGGTCTTTGAGACACAGGACCTGCCCATGCCCCTCAACGCTGGAGACACACTGGCCCTCAGCGGCTGGGTGACGGGCAAGAACCTGAGTACCGGTCTGAAACTGCGGCTGATCGTGATCTACACCAACGTGGACCCCGAAACCGGCAAGAACGAACGCAGCAAGCGCATCCTCAGCGTGCCCAACGGCACCTACGATTACGTCAAGCTGACCGACACGCTGACCATCACCAACACAGTGGACAAAATAAGGCTGCAAGTCCGCTTCAAAGGTAAGGAAATCTCCGGCAGGGCCTTTGTGGACGACATGAGCCTCATAGCGGAAGAAGGCTCCGGCATGATGCAGATGCCCACACCACCGGACCCGCTGCCGCTGCCCGCCGCGCCGAATGGCTACCGCAACTAAAGCCGATGGGCACCGCCACACCACGACAGCCCCCGCAGCGCACGGGGGCTGTTTTGTGTGTTGGCAGGTATTGGCTAGGCGGTGGCGTCGGCGATGAGAACGCGCACGTCCTCACGGAAGCGGCCCAGCTCGGTAGTGTCCAGGTAGAACATGTGCCCGGCTTCGTAGTGCTTGACGCTGACGTTCTCGCGGCGGCGCGGGTCAATGCCCATGTGGTTCAGCGTGTAGTGGGCGGCATAGTGCGGCGTCGCCAGGTCATAGTAGCCCTGCGCCACCAACACTTTGAGATAGGGGTTCTTCGCCAGGGCGGCGCGCAGCATCTCGGAGGTGTCCGGGTACACCGCCTGCGGGTATTCCCACATGCTGTTCACCTTAAAGCTAAGCACTTCATAGGTGTCATCGCTCTCATAGCCCAGCTCGCGGCGCACGTAGTCGTAGAAAGTGGCGGTATAGGGCGGTATGATGTCACTCATGGAGGGGTCGAACTCCGGGTATTCGGTGAGCGTCAGGTCGTCGATGCCCTTAAAGCGGCTGTCCAGACGGCCCACGGTGAAACCCTCATCGCGCATCAAGGCCTTACAAAAGCGCATGATCTCCACGCGCAGCTTGCCCTGCTCGATGTAGTCTTCCGGCAGGCCGGTGTATGCGGCCAACTGCGCCCGAATAGCAGCGTGCGCGTCATCAGACAGCGAGTCCCCGCGCAGCAGGGCGGCGTTATAAGTCGTTTCCGTCCAGGCTTCCACCTCCGCCACGAAATCGGCAATGGGGCGGTGCTGGTATTCCTGGGCCAGCTTGCCGTGATACCAGGCAGTGGCGGCGTAAGTGGGAATATAGAGCAGGTAAGGCAGGTCGTTGCCACGGGTGAAACGCAGGGTCTGGAAGTTCATCACCGTGGAGACCAGCACGACGGCGTTAAAGGCGATGCCCTGCGCAAAGAGCCGCCCGGCCAGACCCGCCGCGCGCGTGGTGCCGTAGCTTTCGCCCGCCAGCAGCAGCGGTGAGGTCCAGCGTTCGTAGCGCGTGAGGTACAAGCGGATGAACTCGCCCACTGAGGCCAGGTCACCATCCAAGCTCCAGTAATTCTTGTTGTACTCTTCTTTGACCGCGCGGCTGTAGCCAGTGCCCACCGGGTCGATGAACACCAGGTCGGTCTGGTCCAGCCAGGTGTGCGGGTTGTCTTCCAGGTGGAAGGGCGGGCGCGGCAGCCAGCCTTCGTCTTCCATGACAACGCGCTTGGGTCCCAGCGCGCCCAGGTGCAGCCACACCGACGCCGAACCGGGGCCGCCGTTGAAGGC
>CAYWGJ010000251.1:0-3262 GCA_964457835.1 uncultured Anaerolineaceae bacterium | reverse complement strand
TTCCAGGTCCCCGCTGAGGAAAAGGTCCAGGCCCGGGGTGGCGTGCTCCGCGGCGAATGGCGTGGGCGGCACCGGCCCGCTGAAGGCGGCAGCAGCGGCAGTCTGCAAACCCTCCAGGTTGATGCTGACCAAGTACACGGCACCCGTCAGCGCGATGCTGTAAAGCAGCAGGCCCAGCGGCCCAATAACGCGGCGGCGTCGGCTGCTGAAGAGTGGGCGTTTGTAGTCACGGCGAACGTGAATCGGTGGCATAGATGGCTCAGAGTCTCATCCAACACAAGTGATACAACTGGGGTCAGTATACGAGCACGGCGCGCCAAAATCCACACCGCTTACGCGACTGCCTCGTGAATGTCTACACGGCACATACATTGCCAGCATTGACAATTTACGGATTTTGCGTTCTAATATTGTCAACATTGACAATCTATTGGAGGGTATAACCGTGGGCCGCAAGAGCTTGAGCGAAGAACGCACCACCGAAATCACGCAGGCTTTCATCCGCGCCGTGGGCAAACACGGCCTGGACGTATCCCTGGAGCAGGTCGCTGACGAAGCTGGTATGAGCCGCAGCATCATCCGCCACTACATCGGCAACCGTGAAGACGCCATGAACACCCTGATTACCCGCATCACCGAGGGCTACCTGCAAGAACTGCGCGAGGCCAATACGATCATCCCGCAGCCAGCGCGCGTCGGGGCCATCATGGATTACCTCTTCGCCGAGGCCGACTCCGACGAGTACGAGAAGCTGCTCTTCACCGCGCTGATGAGCGTCCGCGACCGCTACCCCCAGGCCCGCGCGACCCTGCGCAGCATGATGGATGAGATCATCGCTATGTTCGCCAAGGACCTGCGCGAGACCTTCCCCGCCGCCGACGCCCACCTGTGCCAGGGCACAGCCTTCAGCATTGTGGCGCTGGCCCTCAGCACCGAGTCGCTGCTGGCGCTGGGTGTAGACCCCAGCTACAACGACGCCGCCCGCCGTGCCGCCGAGTCGCTGCTGGCGATCCTGGAGTCCGCGCCACAGCCGGAGGAAGCGAAACGCTGATGCGTCAGCTCACACAGGTCCTCGCGCTGTAACGGCCCTATATCCAGCGGCTGTGTCCGGCGGGCTGAAAAGATAGGCTGTAAAAAGCCTGTAAATTTCCTCTGAATTCCCCTTCAGAACCCGCCGGAATCCCCACGAGCACAAGTTCTTTACTAGAGTCCGGCCCTGAATCTATGGTAAGGTGAATGTAGCTTTGACGGATTAGCACACGAGGGTAGGCCATGCCAACATCGAAACAGCAGCTTCAGCGTGTGAGCCAGATGATCAAAAGCGGCCAACGGAAACAGGCGGTGCGCGTGCTGGCCGAACTGATCGAACGTGACCCGCAGAACCCATCCCTGTGGTGGCTGTTGGCAAACGCCGCCGAAGACCCCGCGCAAGCACGCATGGCGCTGGAAGAAGTCTTGAGCCTGCGCCCGAATGACCCACGCGCCACGGCCCTGCTCAACCGCCTGGAAACGCGCCAGCTCCTCTCGCAGATGGGCATCCACCGCGAGGGCAGCGGGCGCTCACGGCGGCCTGCCCTGCTGATGCTGGGCAGTGCAGCGGCGGTACTCGTGGCCGTCGTGGCCGGGATCGTGCTGCTGAACGCCATGAACGGGCGCGCCGCCCCGGACGGCAACGCCGACGCCACCGTCGCTGAAGAACAACCGACCCTCTTCACGCTGCCCAGCGAGACCCCCGTCCCGGCCAGCGCGACGCCCCAGCCGCCCACCGAAACGCCCGCGCCCAGCGACGAAAACGACGCCATCAACCCTGATCTGCTGCTGGACCCAGAGACGACCCCGGATGTCGGCGTAGAGGCCAACGCGCCCACCGAGACGCCTGCACCCCAGATCACGCCAGACGTGCAGCCAAACACCAACAGCGACACCAACGCCCCGGCCCTAACCCCGCTGCCCCTTAACCCAGAGAGCACGCAAGAGGTCAACCCGGCGCAAGACAACCCGGCGGCTTTCAACCTCCAGCTAACAGCAGACGCCCAGGTGGAAGCTAATCCTGGCGCGCTGCGCGGCATCACCGGTGATGGCAGTGGCCCCACACCCATGCCGACGTCCGTCCTACCCGCGCCCGCCGTCCTGGACCAGCGCGGCCAAATCCTGGAAAACACACCGCGCCGCGAGCTGATCGCCCCCTACGGCGAACATGCCTACACCTTCAGCGGCTACCGCAGCGAGCGTGTCACGTTGGACCTGCTGAATATCACCGGCGCGGGCAACCCGGCCCTGGAACTGCGCACTGAGGACGGCTACATCATCGCCGCCGACGTTGACGTCATCAGCGGCGACAACACCGATGCCCAGATCGACATGATCCTGCCTGAAGACGGCCTGTACACGGTCGTCGTGCGCATGGCCGCCGTCGATGAACAACTCTACCAAATGACCCTGAGCCGCAGCGGCTTCTAAAGCGCCCACTGCGGTTACAGACAGCCTGCCCTGAAGTCCCTCTCCACGAGTTTGGAGAGGGACTTTTTGTGTGTCGCGCTAGTCCGCCGTAGGCGATGCGGTCAAGGTCGGCCAAGGCGTGACGCTGGGCCACGGGGTATAGGTCGGCGTAGACGTCGTGCGCGTCAGGTCCGGCGTGAGCGTAGCCGTGGCCGTGTGGGACGGCGTGAGCGTGGGCAGCGTAGGCTGATCCACTGGCGTGGGCGTCTCCGTGGGCGGCTGCGTGGGCAGGAAGACCGCCGCCAACTGCGCGTTGTCCAGCGTCAGGTGATCCGCATCAGCGGCCAAGTCCAGCAAAGTCGGCACGTCCACCAACCACACGCGCAGCGCACCGTCAGTCGTCCAGGTGAGCACGCGCTGCCCATCAACGCTCCATTCGGCCCCGGCGATGTAGTCCTCATGCAGCAGCACCAGCGGGTTTTCTAAGTCGCCCAGCGGCCACACACGCACGCTGCCGTCATCGCTCCACGTCAGCAGATGCCGCCCGTCGGGACTCCAAGCTGCGCCCATGACATCACCGACCGAGCCATCGCCTAACAACTGCGTCTGCGCCGCCTCCGGCAGATCATGGCGCAGCACATGGCGCGGCGCGCTGAGGTCGGTGGGGTCCCACAGGCGGAACGCACGATCTGCCCCGGCGTAAGTCAGCAGCAGCGCGCCATCCGGGCTGAAGCCCGCCCCGATCTGATACAGCGCCACTTCCTGCGTCATGTAGTCGGCCAGCACCGCACCGGGATGGGTCACCTGCTGCACCGGCCCCGCC
>CAYWGJ010000250.1:0-3268 GCA_964457835.1 uncultured Anaerolineaceae bacterium | reverse complement strand
GGCGCTTGAAGCAGCCGTGCCGACCTTGGGGTCGCTGTGGACGGATAGGCTGCTGCTGGTGGCGCTGGCCGCCAGGCTGTCTGGGGCCGCGCTGCGGCTGCTGGTGGCCTGTCGTGCCCGCGCCACCGCTTCGGCGTAGTTGATGCGCGGGTGAAAGGTCGCTTGCAGCATGTCGATGAAGACCGTGCGCACGGTCTTCAGGTCATTGAGCGTCAGGTTGGACTCGTCCAACTGCCCGCTTTGACGCTTCGCTTCGATGATCTGATTCACCGTCTCTTCGATCTGCTTGCGGCTTTCGGGCTGCTGAGCGCGCACGGCGGCTTCGCAGCTATCGGCCAGCATCATGACGGCGGTCTCGCGGCTGCGCGGGCGCGGGCCGGGGTAGGTGAACTCACTGATGTCTATCGCGTCTTTGTCGTCTCCGGCAGCGGCCAGGGCCTGCTGATAGAATACGTACACTTGTGAGGTGCCGTGGTGCTCGCGGATAAAGTCGCGGATGCGGGCGGGCAGGCGGTAGCGGCGCGCCATCTCTTCGCCTTCGGTGACGTGCCCAATGATGATGTCCGCGCTGCGGTAGGGGTCGTTGAGGGTGTCGTGCGGGTTGCGGCCAATGTCACGCTGGTTTTCGGTGAAGAAGGCCGGGTTGCTCATCTTGCCGATGTCGTGGTACAGCCCGGCTACATGCGCCAACTGCGCGTTGCCGCCGATGGCGTTCACGGCCTGCTCGGACAAGTTGGCGACCTGAAGCGAGTGCTGGTAGGTGCCGGGGGCCTCGCGCAGCAGGCGCTGAAGCAGGGTCTGTCCCGGCTGGCTCAGCTCGATCAAGCGCACGGCAGTTGTCAGGTTGAAGACTTGGCCGATCACGTACAGGCCCACCACCGAGGCCGCCGCCGCAATCAAGCCGTTGAGGAAGGCGAACGCCAGGATTTCCGCCGACTCGGTGGCGGTCGTGGGCGTCAGGTTATCTAGGCGGAAGACCGCTGCCACCAGCACGTTGATGAGCGAGACCATCAGCCCGGCTACGAAATAGCTGTTCAGACGCTCGCTGCGCCGCAGGGCCAGCACCGCGATCAAGCCGCTGAAGGTGACCAGGGTCGCGGCTTCCAGCGAGGCGTTCGTTATGAAGCCCACCAGGAAGGCCAAGCCCAACGTGCCGATGATAGCCGTCTGTGGCCCGATGAGCGCCACGTAGAGCAGGGCCAACACCGCGGAGGGGTAGAGATAAATCTGTGTGTTGCCCCTCGTCAGGTGTACCGCGCCCAACAGCAGTAGGAAGATCACCCCCAGCAGCACCAACAGGCGCGGCTCAGAATAGAGCAGCGAGGGCCGGAAACGCGCCAAATACAGCCCGAAGAGCACCATGGTCCCCAGCATGGCGATCATGGCCTGGCCTACCTGAGTCAGACGCTGGTCCGCTGGCTGAAGCAGGCCCAGCTCGGCCATGGCTTCTAGGTGAATAGGCTCTACGCGGTCGCCTTCACCGACGATGATCTGCCCGCGCTGAAAGCCAACCTGCTGCGGCTGCACGGCGGCGGCGGCTTCGTCGCGGGCTTGAGCGGTGGCGGCTTCGTCAATGCTGCGATTCGGGCGGATCAAGTCTTCGACAATCGCCACGATGACGGCCACTTCGCCCTCGTCAAAGCGCAGACTTACCTGGTTGGGCAGGCGGTCGCGGATGGCCGGGATGTCCTCGGCACGGATGGAGTCGCGCATCACCTGCTCCAGCAGGGCACGCACTTCGCTGTCCACCGCCTGCCAATCTTCCTCACTCAGCGTCAGGATCGCGTTCAGGGTCTCGTTGCTGAGCGTCAAGTTGCTGACGGCCAGCAGGTCGCGGCGGCGCTGTTCGTCGCTGGCGTAGGGGTCGCGGCGCACGTTGTTGATGTAGTCCAGGATGCGCCCGGTGAGCACGGTCTGGGTGCGGGCGACGTTGAGGTCGGCGGCGCTGTAGATGGGCTGCACGCCCTCTCGTGCGATCTCGCGGGTCAGGTCGGTGAGTATGTTGCTGGTGTAGCTGCGGGTTTCCGGGGCATATACGCTGACTGGGGCCACGTCCCCGGCGCGCAGCGTCGCCAGCCCGCCCCCCGCTTGGAAGAGGTTCTCAAACGCGACCACACCCGTCCCCAGCAGCAAAAACAGCGCCGCCGCCAGCGTGACCGTCAAGCGGCCCAACAGCATCGCGGAGCGCTCAAACGGGACGTTGAGGTATCGCTCAAGCAGTTGAGCGATGGTGAGAATCATGACATCAGCCGTTCAACAACTCTTTGACGATCTGGTTCACCAGCTTGCCGTCGGCCAGGCCCTTGACGCGGCCCATCAGCGGCCCCATCACCTTGCCCATCTCCTTGGCGGAGCTGGCCCCTACCTCATCGATGACTTCCTGCACGATGGCGCGCAGCTCGTCTTCGCTGAGCTGCTGGGGCAGAAATTCCTCAATGATGCCCAGCTCGTAGGCTTCGTTTTCGGCCAGGTCGGTGCGGCCTGCCCCTTCCATTTCTGTGATGCTCTCGCGGCGGCGCTTGGCTTCTTTCTGGAGTACCGCCACGGAGTCCTCGGCGCTGGGGGCCTGCTGCGTATCAATCTCCACCTGCTTGATAGCGCTCAGCAGGTTGCGCAGCACGTCGCGGCGGCGGGCGTCTTTGGCTTTCATCGCGTCCTTGACGGCGGCTTGCAGGGCGGGTCTTGGGTCGTCCATTGGGATGATGACTCCTTGGGTCAGTCAGTAGTCCGTGTACAGCGTTTGCGCAAAATACGCCTATGCGTACTCCATCAAGGCGTGGGCCTCGAACTGTCGCAGGGCCGCGTCGTAGTGCGTCAGCCAGGCCGCTGTGATGACGTTCGTCAGCGGGCGACGGTCCAGGCTGCGTACCCGAATGTAGTTATCAGTATACCCGACATTGACGAAACCGTCTGCTGTGGCCGCGATGACCTGCTCCCAAAGCACCGGGCGCTGCTGCCCGGTGAAACGTTGGGCATAGCGCGCTTCCAGGTCAGCGGCCAGGGCCGTGAGGTCGGCCAGGCGCGCTTTTTTCACCGCCTTGGGCAGATGCCCGCGCAGCTTGGCGGCGGGTGTACCGGGACGCAGGCTGTAGGGGAAGACGTGCAGCCCGGCGAAGGCCATCTCTTCGACGAAGGCGCGCGTTTGGGCGTAATCGGCTTCGGTCTCGCCCGGAAAGCCGACGATCACGTCGCTGGTAATGCGCATGTCGGGCGCGGCGTGGCGGGCGGCCTGCATCAGCGCACGGAAGTCCGCGCGGGTAGTGTGACG
>CAYWGJ010000249.1:0-3278 GCA_964457835.1 uncultured Anaerolineaceae bacterium | reverse complement strand
CGAAGAAGTCCGGGGTCAGGTCCCAGGGTTCCAGGGACGACAGGCGCAGGCGCGGCAGGTCGGTTTCCGCCAGGATGCGCCGCACCAGGTGCAGCAGGCCGTCGGGCTGGCCCCGGTCATGGCCGTAGCTGCCCAGATGCACGCCGGTCAGCACCGCCTCTTGGTAGCCCCCCTTGTGACGCAGCGCCCTGATCTCCTGGATCACGGTGTCGGCGGGCACGCTGCGACCTGCCCCACGCGCCACGGTCGTAATGCAGAAGGTACAGGCGTTGTCGCAGCCGTCCTGCACCTTGACGAAAGCGCGCGTTCTACCGGCGGGCAGTTCCCGCGCGACCGGCTCGTGGTCGAAGGACTGGACCGTTTGGCCGGTCATCTGCGCGACCAGGCTGTCCTTGCCGCTGTTATCGACCACACGCACTACCCCTGGCAGCGCGCCTACTGTTTCCGGCGCGAGCTGTGCGTAGCAGCCCGTCACCGTGATCTGTGCGCCGGGCTGACGCCGATGCAGCTCACGAATCAGCTTACGACTGCTGGCTTCCGCCTGGCGCGTGACGGCGCAGGTGTTGACGATCTGCCAATCGGCCTCGGCAGGGTCCTCGGTCATTTGGTGGCCTTGGGCTTGCAGCTCACGGGCCATGCGGTCAATTTCGCTCTGGTTCAGGCGGCATCCCAGCATCCGCAGGTGTACTTTCGCCATGGGCTTTGCCTCCGGGTGTCGTCTTGCTTGGCTTAGTCGATGATCTCAGCGCCATAGATGAGCAGGTCGTCAAACTCTGCCGTGATGGTGCGGGTGAGCGGATCGTTGGAGCTGGACTCGACGACCTCAGCAGTGAGGGCCACGCGCCCCCAGCGATAGGTGTCATCGACGAGAACCGGTTCCATGCTACCGCTGCACGGCGGGTCGGTGTAGACGCTGTAGGTGCTCTCACCGCCGTCTTGCGGGACGCACAGGCTCAGCAGGGTGTCGTTGACGTAGAACTTGAAGCGGTCCTGGTAGGCCACCACTTTGAGCGTGTTCTCCACATTGAGGCCGGTGCGGATGGCGTCAGACGGAATCCAGGCGCTTAATGCGGTGAAGACGCCGCCCGCGGCGCGATCGACGCGGTACCAGCCATCCGCGCTGACGACAAAGAGGTAATAGTGGTTGTCGTCCACTTGGCGGAAGGCCAGGCCGTAGGCATTCAGTTCAGAGCCACCCACAAGACGCACGTCCACCTGCGCGCTGATGTCGTCGTAGAAGAAGCGGGAGGGGCTGAAGACGCTGCCGCCGCCCGCGTTGACGCCGATCTCCGCGCGCAGCACGCCCTCCGTCAAGGTGACAGCGCGTGCACCCTGTGCCAGGTTCCAGTCGTCGAAGAAGCCGTCAAAGGTGGCAGCGTAAAGCAGTTCGCCCGGCCTGCCTTGCACGACGTACTGCCAGCTCTGGCTTTCGCGGCTGATGACGACCAGCACGGCCAGGATGAGTGCGAGCAGGGCTGTAAGCAGGCGGCGGTGATTGCGGCGTAGCGGCATCTTTTAGTGCTCCGTGATGACGTGACGCAGCCATTGTAGCACAGGGCGGCACGGCATCGCGCGGGTGAATCGGCGCACGCGTTGTGAGCCAGTGCCCAGGGATGCTACAATGCGCGTTGTGACATCCGCCGCCCACCGAAGGAGGGGACCCTATGCCCGCCGTCCTGCGTCTGTACCGATCCAGCCTGCTGCTGACCCTGCTGCTGACCACAGCCCTGAGCCTAGCCGCCTGCAACCTCACCGCCGACACCGACGCCACGCCCACGCCAAGCGGGGTCACGCCCACCGTGGCGGGCCGCCCCAGCGTATCGATCACATCCCCGCGCCAAGGTGAGCTGGTTCAGCTCAGCAGCGAGCTGCTCGTCAGTGCCAGCGCCAGCGACGCCGCCGGCATCACGCGGGTGCAGCTCTTCGCCAATGACGACCTGGTGAAAAGTGTGCTGTCGCAAAACGCCGACGGCGACACTGAAACCAACGTCGTGTTGGATTACACGCCGGGCAGCCTGGGTGAGCTGCGGCTGCGGGTCGTGGCCTATCGCGGCACCCTCGCCAGCGACCCCGCTGAGGTCACCGTACAGGTTGTCAGCGCGGGCAGCCTGCCGACCATCACGCCCGGCGGCCCCACGCCTATTCCCACTCTAGATACCAGTGACCCCACCTGCCGCGCGCGCATCAACATCAACCTGAACCTGCGCAGCGGTCCCAGCACGGACTTCGACAGCCTGCTGGTGATGCCTGCGGGGGCGGTGGTGCCCATCGTGGGCCGCGTGGGGGACAACAGTTGGTGGCAGATGCAGTACGGCGGCACCACAGGCTGGGCCAGCGCGGCCTTTACGTCTACCATCGGGGCCAACTGTGCCTTCATCCCGATTGTGCAGCCGCCCGCCTCCCCGACACCGCAGGTGAGCATCACACCGCTGCTGACGGCCACCTTCACCCTGACGGCCACCCCGCCGCCCGCCACCGATGCCCCCAGCGCCACCCCCGGCCTACCCGACCTCATCGTCAGCGCCTTCAGCGGCCCCGACACGCTCACCCTCCCAGGGCAGGGCAGCGCGCGCGGCACTTTCAACATCACCGTGCGCAATGACGGCAGCGCCGACACAGGTGCGTTCAGCGGGCGCGTGCGTGTGATCCCGAATGGGCCGGAGAGCGTCTTCAGCGTCAGTGGGCTGCGGCGCGGCGAGAGCGCTGCCTTCCAGCTTGAGCTGAGCTTCGACACAACAGGCAGCTTCACCGCCTTCGCCGAGGTCGATTTCGATAACGCCATCAACGAGAGCAACAAGGCCAACAACAACGCCCAGCGTCCGCTGGTGGTGGTACGCACCCCACCTGACAGCAGCAACTGATGCACATGCGGGGTAAAACCCGGACTTAACCCCACTCAAGTCCGGGTTTTCAGGCTGCAAATTGCGGCTTGCACACATAAAAATTAAGGTGCGCACTAAGTAAAGTGACATCTATCCCGCGCCGCGTGACGTTTGTCACTGTCAGTGCGCATGGGCAGCCCCTACACTGAGAGTTGACTGTGCTTTATCTTTTTAGCGTAACCTGAACGATTGAGGATTTCCCCATGCCGACGCTGCCCAAAGCCCGCCCCCCAGCCGTTCCGCTCACTGTCCTGCCCGCGCCTACGCCCGACCGCGATGTGCTGCCTTTGGCGATGGTCGATGACGGCGGCTGTGTGGAAATTCTGCGCGTGGAGACCGCCTGCCCGCGCCTGCGTAAACGCTTGGCCGACCTGGGCCTAAACCCCGGTATGCGCG
>CAYWGJ010000248.1:0-3292 GCA_964457835.1 uncultured Anaerolineaceae bacterium | reverse complement strand
GCCGCCCGCATCCAACACGCCCGTGCCCCTGGACGCCATCACGCCGGTGCGCACCCTGCCGCCGACCTTTACGCCCACGCGTACGCCGCGCCCCTCTGAGACCCCCACGCCCACCCAGGCCCCCATTGAACTAGGCCGCTTTGAGACCGTCTACGCCAGCCTGAACGTCGGGGCGGTGGAACCGGACATCTACCTGCTGCAAGCTGACGCCAGCTACGAGTCGGCCTTTGTGAACCAGGTGGACGACCCGGCTTGGTCCCCGGATGGCGCGCGTTTGGCCTTCGTGCGCGTGGTGGAGGACGAAACCCGCCGCGCACCAGAGGTCTTCGTGGTGGACTTCAACGACCCGGACAACCCCCGACAACTGACGACCCTGCGCGCCCTGGACACCGGCAGTCCCACCTGGTCGCCGGACGGCAGCGCGATCATCTTTGCCAGCAGCGGCACGCAGGCCCTGCCCGATGCCGAGCTGGACCTGGCGCTGCAAGTCGAGGCCAGCCGCCAGGACCTGTGGCGCATTGACGTCAACGGCGGCAGCCCCGTCCGCCTGACGCGCACCGGCTACGCTGAACGCCAGCCTGCTTGGTCCCCAGATGGCACGCGCCTGGTGCTTTCATCGGACCGCGACACGCCGGGACAGTTCCAAATTTACAGCCTGGACCTGACAGCGGACTTCGCCCCAGAGGCCCCGCCCCTGCGCCCGCTGACCGCGGCTTCTGGCAGCAGCTATGACCCGGCCTGGTCACAGGACGGCACGCGCATCGCCTTCGCCAGCGACCGCTTCGGCGATGGCGACGTTTTCGTCATGGATGCCGACGGCTTCGCGCTGGAGCTGGTCACGTTGGATGACGGCGGCGCTGAAGACCGCGCGCCCAGCATCAGCCCGGATAACCGCTGGGTCGCCTTTGTCTCTAATCGCAGCGACGGGCGCTTCCAAACCTACGTCGCCAGCGTGGACGGCACCGTGCTCCAACGCATCAGCGAGAACGAACGCGAGGACATCAGCGTGCACTTCCGCCCAGCGGACCTGGGCCGCTTGCGTTAGATTGGGACCTTGTGACCGACCCGGTTGGCGAATCAAGCCCTCATCCTAAATCCCTCTCTCTCCCGACCGTCCCTGCGGGACTAGGAGAGGGACTTCAAAAGCCCTTCTCCCAACGCAGCGTTCGGGACAAGGGGCCGGGGGATGCGGGCCAGAACGCATTCAAACCGATTGACAAACAGTATCTGTGACCCTGTACCTGGCAGCGAGAGGACAAGCGTGGTGATGGACCCACAACAGAGAGCGAAACTAAAGGCCGCCGTCGATGCGGCCAAGGCCGGTGACCGCGACGAAGCGCGCGCGCTGGTCGAGGACATTCTGAGCGAAGACGACAGCAGTGTGCAGGCCTGGCTGCTGCTGGCGCGCATCAGCAGCGACCGCGACGAACAGGTCATGGCGCTCAATACCGTGCTGGAGCTGGACCCCGGCAACGAGCGCGCCCGCGCACAGCTTGACAAGATGGGCGCGCGCGAAGTGGCCGCCGAAGACGAAGTGATCCCTGGCGTTACGCGGCGGCAGGTGATGTTGGTCGGCGTGGTGCTGGGGGCGGTGCTGCTGCTGGTGATTATTGTCATCGTGGCCGCCACAGCATCCAGCAACGCCGCCAACACTGAAGCGACGCGCGTGGTGCTGCTGAGCACTGAATTCGAGAGCACGGCCCGCGCTCTTGGCACTATCGACGCTATCGCCACCGTGACCGGCATCTTTGAGGCTACTCAAGCGGAACTGACGGCCAACCCGCGCACCGCCACACCTTCGCCCGCCCAGCCGCGTCCGCCCACACTGCCGCCGGAATTTACGCCCACGCCGACCGTCACGCCGTTGATCTCGCCGACGCCGCTGCCCTCTCCGCCGCCTGAAGCCGTGGGGCGCATCCTGGGCTGGGGCGGCTTTGACACCGTCCAGGACGGCTATCTGCCCGTGCTCAACATCCCGCTGAGTAACCCCGCTGGGCGCAGCGTGCTGTCGGGCACCTCGCGCGGCGAAAACGTCACGCGGCTGGATAACGGGCAGATCCTCTACGGGCGCTACGTCAGCGACCAGTTCAGTGCCGAACTGCACACCCTGGACGTGGAAGCCGGCACGCATACCCTGCTGGCCTCGGTGGGTTGGCCTGCCAGCGTGGAGGGCGGCGTGCCCAGCCGGACGAACATGCCCAGCGTCGGTGCCGGTGGGAACTTCGTGGCCTTCATCGGCCAGGACTTCAACAGCAGCAGCTATGAGGTCTACCTCTACGACCGCAGCTTCAGCGGTCAGCCGGAAGCCCTACAGCGCCTGACTGCCGATGACAAGAACTACAGCTTCCCGACCATGTCGCCCAACGGCACACAGATCATCGTCGCGCGCTCTGAGAACAACCCGGACTTCCCCGCGCGTGACCTCTACGTCATCAACGTGGCGACCCAAGCCATCGAGCCGCTGACCTTCGACGGGGACGCCATCTACGAAGACATGCCGCGCTATTCCCCGGACGGCACGCGCATTGCCTACGTCAAGCGCAGCAGCCCCGACGCCCCCGGCGACATCTACATCCGCGACCTGAGTGGCAGCACCGGCGGCGAGATCAACGTCACCGGGGACGCCGAATCCGACGACATCTACCCGGTGTGGAGTCCCAACGGGCGCTTCCTGGCCTTCGCCAGCAACCGGAGCGACGGCTATCAGATTTTCATCCTGGACGGCAACAGCGGCACGCTCTACCAGTTCACCACTGAGGCGGGGGCAGAGTTCTATCCGGGGGTGTGGGTGCAGTAAGCCCGGCCCACGCTTCAGCAGCCATCCGCCGCGGCGGTCAGACGCGACTCTGGCCGCCGTTTTTTTGTGTCTACTGGCTGGGAAAGGCCGCCAGGCTCTCGGATCCGGAGAGGGTGCGCAGGTCCTCGGCCAGCTCTGACAGCGACTTGCTGACCTGTTCGGCCACGCGCGTGCTGACGAGGTACTGGTCCGTGATGCGGTTGATGCGGTCGATCTGGATCATGACGCCTTCCATGCCGTCGGACTGCTGGCGCAGCACGGCGCTGACGCGGCGCGTGCTGTCGAAAGCGGCGCTGACGAGAGTATCGAGTTGGGCCATCACCGACTGCACCGAGTCGGTGGCCTGCACACCGGCCTGCACCTGTTGCATTCCGATCTCGGTAGCGGTGACGGTCTCGTGCACGGCGGCTTGAATCTCGTTAAGCGTGGCGCGCACCTGTTGGGCGGCGTTGGTGGACTGCTGCGACAGCGAGCGCACTTCGTCGGCCACGACCG
>CAYWGJ010000247.1:0-3322 GCA_964457835.1 uncultured Anaerolineaceae bacterium | reverse complement strand
GCCGCCGACCTCAGCAGCGCCGTGGCCCCCATCCTGATGTACCATTACATCAGCGCGCCGCCGGATGACGCCAGCCCCACCCTGCATGACCTGACCGTGCCGCCCGACGCCTTCGCACAACACCTGGACCTCATCCTGGAGATGGGCTTTAACGTCATCACACTGCGGGACCTGGCGCGCGGCCTGAACGGGGAAGCCGAACTGCCCGAAAAGCCCGTCGTGCTGACCTTTGACGACGGCTACTGGGACGCCTACGCCCACGCCGCCCCGCTGATGCTGGAACGCGGCATGACCGGCACGGTCTTCGTCGTCAGCAGCTTTATGGACCAGCCCGGCTACCTGAGCTGGGGCCAAGCCGCCGAACTGCACCACGCGGGCATCGAAATCGGCGCCCACAGCCACACCCACGCGGACCTCTCGCGGCTGGACCAAGCCGCACAGCAGGTCGAGATCGACACCTGCACCCACGCCATCGCAGAAAGGCTGGGTGCCCGCCCGCAGACCTTCTGCTACCCCTTTGGCCGCCAGAACCGCCTGACGCGCCTGCTGCTGCAAGACGCGGGCTACAGCGCCGCCGTGACCACCGCGGACGCCACGCGCCACTACCGCAGCAGCCCCTACCTGATGGGACGGGTGCGCGTGCGCCACAGCACCGGCCTCTTCAGCCTGCGCTGGCTGCTGGACCGCGACGTGTAAGTGCTCAGCGGGCGCTCATGATGGGGTGCCCGTACTCATATTCGACACAGGCTTTAGACAGGCTTTATGCACACATAATGTTCATGCAGTGCTCACGCAAGTGTTAAGCCGATACTTATCACTTCGTGCGCACGCATGTTTTGTTAAGAAACGATTAAGCCTAGTGAGAGATTAAGGCCGGGGGGGTAGACATTCCGACTCTGAAAAGCGTAAAATGTGAGATGTGGCTGTGTGCAGCCACGCATTTTCGTAAAGTACCTATACAAGGAGTTACAAATGCACAAATTCCGTACTAGTATCCTGCTGCTGCTGATGGTCCTCGCCCTGGGCGTGGTGACCTTCGGTGCCAGCGCCCTGGAGGGGGACTTCAACCTCCTCACCCCGGCTGACGGCACCGTCGTCACCGATACCACCGACGGCTTGACCGCCACCTGGGAAGAGTCTTCCCCGGCAGAAGGCTACTTCTTCACCCTGAACGGTACTTCCGTGACTGACGCGACAGCGCTCACGCCGGAAGCCGACCCGGACCCGCTGACCTGCGATGCCGGCGTCTGCACCCTGACGCTGGACGAAGCGACCCTGGTTGCTGCGCTGCCTGCGGCCCCGGATGGTGTGTATATGTGGGACGTGGAAGCGCTGGGTGCTTTGAACGCGCTGATCACCACCGCGGCCAACGGCCCCTACGACATCATCGTTGACCTGGCAGAGCCTGGGACCCCCTTCAACCTGACTGCTCCGGCTGACGGCGCGCTGCTGACCACGCTGCCGACCGCCCAGAACATCACCTGGGAAGAAGCCGACGGTGCTGAAGAGTACGACTTCATCCTGATTAACAATACGGGTGATGCCACTGTAGTTGAACTGGACAACCTGGACCCGGCGGTTAACGACCCTGAAGACGGCCTGGTCTGCGACGCCGGCGTCTGCACCCTTGGCCCGCTGGACTTCACCGACTTGGCTGGCGATGGCACCATCCCCCCCCTGGCCGAAAGCAGCTACCGCTGGAACGTCACCGCGCGTGACACCGACGCTGCTGGCGAAGAACTGAGCGCCAACGGCCCCTGGAACTTCACTTACAACGCGGACGGCTTCAATCTGCTTGGCCCGGCGGACGGTGCCGTGCTGACCGACCCGCTGCCCACCGCTGCCAGCATCACCTGGCAGGACAACGGCAGCGCCACCTATGACTTCGACTTCAGCGATGATACGCTGGACCTAGACGACCTGACCGCGGCTGACGATAGCCCGACCGATGAGCTGGTCTGCGCTGACGGCGTCTGCACCCTGACCGCTGACCTGAGCGGCCTGGCCGAAGGTGACTACACCTGGAACGTCAACGCTGACACCCCTGCTGCGCTTTCGGACAACGGCCCCTTCGGCTTCACCGTAGACGTGTCCCCCGAAGCCTTCGACCTGGTTGGTCCCGGTACGGCCATGATGCCTTACCCCGAGCTGCCCACCCCCGACGCTGACCTGAACATCCAGTGGCAGGCAAGCGCTGGTACCGCTGAATACACCTTCGAGCTGACCCAGCCCGACGCTAACAAGGTCACCCTGGTGGGCCTTGACGAAGCCGAAGAGCTGGTCTGCACCGACATCCCAGCAGACGACCCTGACTTGGGCGTGGTCTGCACCTACGTGCTGCCCGCCGCCACCGCCGCCGCCGTGCTGGCTGATGACGGTCAGTACGACTGGATCGTGTTGGCTGAGGACGCGGACCGCAACATCACCCAGTCCACCAGCACCTTCAGCTTCGTGATCGACAACACCCCCGACGGCGACTTCGCCCTGACCGCCCCGGCAGACGACGCAGAGATCAACATCCCGGTGACCGGCGACGTGACCGTGAGCTGGGAAGTTCAGGCTCCGGTTGGCCCTGAGGGCGCTGCCGTGACCTACAACTGGCTGGCCGCCGCTGATGGCAGCCCGCTGGCCGCGATCAACACTACGCCGCTGGTCTGCGACGCCGCCGACGCCAACGCTGACGGCTTGGCCCTGAACGACACCACCACCCCCAACACCTGCGACCTGACCGTGGCCGCCGCCGACTTCAACACCGTCGTGGCCGCTCTGGGCGTTTACAACTGGGACGTGGAAGCGATCGACGACAACAACACCCCGGCTGACACCAACGACGACGTGAGCCTGTACAGCAACAACGGCCCCTTCAGCTTCACCGCTGTTGAGACCCCGCTGCCCAAGCCCGGCGACTTCAACCTGGTCGGCCCGGCCAACAACGCCTTCTTCCGTGGTGCGCTGCCCGCTGAGACAGGCATCAGCATTGAGCTGTCTGCGGACGCCACCGACTACACCTGGACCCTGTTCCAGATCAGCAACAACGTCCGCCTGGGCGTGGTTGCTACCGTGGACATCACCCCGGCTGACTGTGCCGAGGACAGCCCCGAAGGCCAGTGTGTCTTCACCGTGGACGCCTCCGGCCTGGGCACCGGCGCGTATGCCTGGACCGTGGTCGCCAAGAACACCAACCCTGAAGACACCGAAGCGCTGAACGCGCCGTTCTTCTTCGAGATCGGCCTGGAAGCCTTCGACCTGATCGACCCGGCTGACGCTGGTTTCGAGGGTCTGAAGGAAGCCGGTCTGACACCCAAGGACCTGGACGGCATCA
>CAYWGJ010000246.1:0-3391 GCA_964457835.1 uncultured Anaerolineaceae bacterium | reverse complement strand
GGTGCGGGGCAGGGGCATGTTGTCCTCACCCAGGCGGATTTGTGCCGGGTCTTCGCCGGGGAAGCCGGTGCGCGCCGCCGTACCGCCCGTGTGCAGCAGTTGATCGGTGCCGAAAGGCATGGCACTGGGCAAGCGCGGCGGCTGTGCGGGCACCCAGTCGCCGTTATCGAACTTGTACCACTGGTCCTCAAAGGCCCCCATGACCCACCAGACTTGATCGTCGTCCTGGATCATCTTTTCCGGCAGCAGGGTGTTGACGTAGGTGTTTTCGTCAATCTCGCCCATTTCGACTTGACGACGCAGGGCACGGATTTCTGCCTCGGTGTTGGCAAAGCGGCGGGCGAGTTCTTCCTCGCGCGGGTCCATGGCGGGTGCGGCGGGGGCAGCGGGTGCGCCCGGTTCGCCCAAGCTGGCGAGCATGGAAGCGGCGTAAGCCTGCGGGTCGTTGGGGTCAGCGGCGGTTAGGCTGTCGGTGGGCTGGGGCACGCCGGTCTCTTCCGCGTCGAGCTGCGCTAGAAGCTGCGAGGCGTAGTCCTGCGAATCGGCGGCATTGGGGGCGCTGGGTGGATCAGCCGGGTCAGCGGCCTGCGTGTCTGAGACGGCATCGGCTGCGGCACGATCCGCAGCGCTTTCCTGCTGTACGAGCTGTGCCAGGGCATCCAGTTCGGTCTGCTGGCCGAAACCGGCTGCATCGCCCAGGCTGCTGAGTTCGAACAGCTCGCTGCGCAGGGTGGCAGTGGGCTGTGAGTCTTCTTCTACGCTGTCGAGCAGGGCCAGCAGGTCTTCAGGCTTCATCTCGTCCTGGGGCACAATCGGCTCGGAGTCATCGGCGGCGGCGGCGATGAGCTGGTAGAGTTCGTCTTCGGGGGCGGCGGGCTGAGCGGCAGCGGGGCCGCTGAGGGCGTCTTCCGGCGCGGTTAGCAAAACGAGGTCCTCAGGGGCGACGGGGGGTTCCAGGTCGGCGCTGACGAAGATGTCCACGCGCGCTTCTGGTGGGGCCGCTTGGCCCCCGCCTACTTCAACTTCGTCGTCCGGGCTGAAGGTGGTATCCGCCGGGCTGGGCAGATGCCACGCGCCGCTGTCCTGGGGCTGCTCGTCGAGTTCTTCGGGCAGGGCGCGCATTTTCTGCCAGTCTTCCTGTGCGGTGTCATCGGCCTGGCCGGGCTGCTGCCAGAGGCCGGGCGTAGCGGGGCTGCTCCACAAGCTGCCGGTGGCGCTGCTGTCGGGGCGTTCCCAGTCAGAAATGGGTGGAATGTCGCGGGTATCTTCGGCCATGCGCTGCTCTTCCTGCGTTAGCGTGCGGTCGCTGTATGGTAGGTATTGTACCAGCTTACTGCATAGTCATCAGTATACTGCTGTGTGAGGGCTTGAGCAACGTGGGCAGGGAAGGTTGGCGGCGCGTTTGTTACAAGGAGTCCCACCACCGTCGGCATACCTGCCCCACGCGCCCTGTGCTATGCTTAGGCACATGACACACGCACAGCACACAGGAGTCAGCACCCATGCCCGAAACCCGTTACACCCCGCGCGAAGACCTCACCGAGGCACAGGCCATGGCGAAAGGCCTAGAGCGCTATTTACAGCAGGACGCGCTGTACGGCAGTGTCGGCGGCGGCGGATTCTTCGGCGCGGGCCAGATGCCCGCACTGACCGTCGGCGCGTTGGTGATGCGCCTGCGCCGCTTGGATGCCCTGCGCCAGGCCGATGCGCTGCTGCCGAACCAAGCCGCCGAGTTGGACCTCATCGTCCAACAGGTGGAGGCCGTGCGCCGCGAGTGGAACGCCCACTATCACTTGAAGGTGCAGCGCGAAACGCACTCCCGCCTGGACGCCATGCAGACCTTCTTTGAAGAGTGCGCCGCTAACCCGCGCCTGTGTGCCCGCGTCTACATGCCGGAAGCCATGCGCCGTACCGTCGTTGAAGAGCTGTTCATCCACATGCAGCAGCACGCCATCCCAGACGCCCTGCTCAGTGACGACCCCGACGCCCTCAGCGCGGCGAAGAAGGCCAACCGCGTCGATCAACGGCTGCGGCGCTTCGTGCAGGGCAGCGACTTCGTGTGGGACGAGCCGCTGCGCCCGGCCTATGAACCGCTGCGTTTCTGGTGGCTGTATCATCATCCGCCCGTGGTGGAAAAATGAGCGCTGCCGCAAACGCCAGCGTCCCACCGCGCGCCTCACTGCTGATCTTAGCGGGCGCGCTGCTCTTCGGCTTCGTGCTGGCCCAGACCGGTGCACCCAGCGCCCCGGTCAGCGACGACGAAGCACTGACGCTGTGGATCGTGGGCGAGACCCCCGCACTTGGCCCGATGGCCCCAACCGACCTGGCGCGGACACTGATCGACGACGGGCGTGCCCTGCTGGACCGCGCCGCACAGGGCCTGCATCCGCCGGGCTGGGCACTGCTGCTGAAGGGCTGGTCGCTGCTGACCGGCGACTCGCTGTGGGCACTGCGCCTGCTCAGCACACTGAGCGTCACCCTGGGCGCTGCCGTCAGCGTAGCGCTGGCGCTGCATCTGCTGCCGGAGTCCAGTCTGCGGACGGTGGTAGCCGGGTCGGTGCTGCTGTTGGGCCTGCTGCCGGTCATGGTGTACGCGGCCAGCCATGCCGCGCCGCTGGGCGTGCTCTTCGCCGCCGCCGCGCTGAGCCACTACGCCTATGCCCGCTGGAGCCGCGCGGTGATCCGCGACCACCCACGCTGGCATCACCGCGGGCTGTACGTCCTGGCGTTGGCGCTGGCGCTTTACCTGCACATCACCGCTTACGTCATCCTCAGCGCCCACGCCCTGTTGACCTTGGCGCGGGTGTTCATCAACGCCGAGCGGCCCGTGGGTATGCTGTCGTTATACACGGTGTCGCGGCTGCTGCGTCTCAGCGAGTGGCTGCTGATGGTGGCGGTGGCGCTGCTGCTGTTTTCCCCGTGGACCTTCCTGGACGCGCCCAGCGTGGTGCCGCTGAGCCTGGGCGGGGTGCTGATCCCCGGCTTAGCCGTCGCACTGCTGCTGCCTGTGCTGCCGCTGCTGATCGTGCCGCTTTACGCGCTGAGCCTGGAGTCGCCACTGGGCAGTTTCGGCGTGCCGCTGGCCCTGATCGGGGCGCTGCTGCTGGGGGCGCTGGTGACACCGCCCACGGATGCCGACGCCGACGCGCTCTACAACACCCTGCGCGAGTCGCGCGTGCCGACCGAGCCGCTGATCCACACGCTGCCGCCCTACAGCCCGGCAGGCTGGACGATGCAGACGCAGGGCCTGCGTGCAGGCTTGGCGGTCGATCTGTCGTGGTGGGGGGCAGTCACCCCGGAGGACGCGGCGGGGATCGTGGGGCGGCTCACACGGGACGACACGGCGGTCTGGGTCCTGCTGCAAGCGGATGACGCGCGCAGCACGCCCCTG
>CAYWGJ010000245.1:0-3400 GCA_964457835.1 uncultured Anaerolineaceae bacterium | reverse complement strand
GGGTACGGGCACCTGCTGGGGCAGTGTGTCTGGCATGGGGGCGATGAAAGCCAGCAGCGCCTCGCTGATTTCGTCGGCCAAGCGGCGCTTATAGGCCCGCAGCGTTTCGCCGCCACGCAGCCCGAACACGGTGTAGGTACAGCTTTCATGCACGCTGCGGCTGACCGCGATTAATTCAGGTTGCCAGCGGTCAATGAGCATCCAGCCCGCCCCGGACTCATGGCTGCGGCATTGATACAGCTCAAACAACACGCCGACTTGATCCACGCGCCCGCTGAGGCGTAAATCCAGGGCAATGGGGAGGGGGGCCGTGCGTGCGTCGATGGATTTACCGATGGCGCGGGCCATTTGACGGGCAACGGGCTTCAGGCGGCGGCGGGCGCGGCTGACGGTCAGTTTTTCGCGGCGCTGTGCGACACGGCTTAGGCGCTTGACCACTGACGAAGACAGCGGCGTCTGCGTGCGGCTGATGCGCCCGTACGGGTCATAGAGGGTCATGCGCCCGGCAGTGACGCGCCAGCTGGTCAGGTACAGGCCGTCGGCGCTGACGAGGTGCTTACAGGCGTGGGCATTATTCGGACTAGCGGCGGAACAGGGCGCGGTAATCAGGTTGTTCTGTGACACGGCCTGCCAGCCCTGGCGGATGCCCTCGGTGCTGTGCGGGTCCACATGCGGCATGGTCGGATAGGGCGGCGCGTAGCGGCCAAAGCTGGGGGGACGGCTGAACAACAGGCGCAGCATCGTCAGCAGCAGCCACAAAATAATCAGCGCGGCCCCGCCGATGCCTACCAGCAGCGCCAACTGAGTCGGGTCGCCTAGGTCCAGCGTGAAGCCCAGGATGTTCAGCACGCTGCCGCCGCTGGGGGCCGTGTCCACCGATGTGGGGATGTCAAAGGCAATCGGCGTGCTGTCCGTGAAGCTGCCCGGTATGCCGCTGGCGACCATGCGAATCTGAAACACTTGGCGCGTGCCGGGCGTGAAGTCCGCCAGGCGAGCGCTCATCACCAGCGTGGTGCTGGCGTTTGGCGCGATAGGGTCCAGGTCGGTGCTGCTGAGTGCGGGCGGCTGAGCGCTGCCATCCACGGCTACCACGTCCAGCCGGATGGTGCCGGTGGCGCTTTCAGGCACTGTGCCGCCCAGATTGCGGACGGTGAAGGTGATTTCCAGGGCGCTGCCATCGGTGGAGGCACGGGCCGCGTCTACCGCGATGCGGTAATCCGGCAGCGGCGGCGGGTCATCCGGGATGGGAATGGGCGTCAACGACTGCGCGTGCGCGGCACTGACCGTCAGCAGCAGCGCGAGTAAGCCGAGGATCAGCCCTTGTGTAATAGGGTGTGGGGTGCTTTGTTGTGAGGACATGGCCTACCTGCGTACAGTATCCGCGCGTGAGTTGCCTCCACTTTAGCCCCGTTTTCGTATATTTCCAAGTGAGCGCGGGGTAGGGGTAGGGCGTGCGGCGGCCTATAGCTGCACGGTGCGCACCGCTGCCAATCCCTCCTGCGTTAGAAAGGCGTCCACGGCCTGCTGCCACGGTCGCAGCGTGATGCCCACTGAGGCACCGGCGAGGTTGTTGAGGCGGGTGTACAGCGGTGGCGTGGAGGGCCGCGGCCACTGATGGCGCGTGATGCGCGTGATCGGCGTGTCGTGCAGCCCGGCGGCATCCAGTGCGTAACGCGCGAAGTCATAGCGTGACACGGCCCCGGCGTTGACGAAATGATAGGTGCCAAAGCGGCCAATCTCGACAAGCTGTACGATGGCCGTGGCCAGGTCGTCATTGTAAGTGGGGTGCGCCACTTCGTCCGTGACCACGCGCAGCGTCCGGCCTGCGCGCGCGGCGTCCAGGATCACATGAATGAAGTTGCGGCCCCCATGGGCAAACAGCCAGGACGTGCGCACGATGTAGTGCCGGGGGTTGACCGCCGTCACGGCCTGCTCGCCGACCCACTTACTGTAGCCGTAGGGGTTGGGTGGATTGGGGCGGTCGTATTCGGTGTAGGCCCGGCCCAGCCGCCCGTCGAAGACCTCGTTGCTGCTTACGTACAGCACCGCCGCGCCGACCGCGTAGGCCGCCGCTGCCACGTTCTGTGCGCCGTAAGCGTTGACGCGCAGCGCTTCTTCCGGCTGATGCGCGCAGGCATCCACATCGGTCCAGGCCGCCGCGTGGATCACCTGCTGCGGCTGAGTGGCCTGGATGAAGTGCTGAGTGGCCTGAAAGTCGGTGATGTCGAGGCTGTCGCGGTCCACGCCGACCATGTGGTGCCCGGCGGCGGCCAGGTCCTGCATCAAGCGTGACCCCAGTCGCCCGCGTGACCCGGTTATGAGAATGCGCATCTGCCCGCTCCTTGCGTGTGTGTGCTGAAGTGGGGCACAGTGTAGCCCCGTGTGCCCGCAGATGGAAGGGCCTGGACCCGTCCCAAAATTCAGCGCCTGTGCTATGCTTATGCACGGACGCATGACAACGAGATCAGCGAGGACATGGTGTATGGACAGCAGCAGCGCGCAGGCACTCCAGGAAGAAGGTATCAAGCTCTATCGGCAGAAGGAATACGAAGAGGCCGCACGGGTCTTTCAGCAGGCGCACGAAGCCTACACTGCCGTCGATCAACCGGACATGGCCGCTGAAATGCAGACGAATATCGGCTTGGTGCACCGCGCTTTGGGCGAATACCAGCAGGCCATTGACGTGATGCGCGTCGCCTTGAAGACCTTTCAGGAATTGGGCGACGTGCGCCGCAGCGCGATGGTGTTGGGCAACCTGGGCGGCGTTTACAAAGAGTTGGGCGACAACGAACAGGCTTACGTCTGCTACACTCAGGCCGCCGATGCCTTTGAAGAGCTGGGCGAAAAGAAACACTACGCCGACACGATGATGGCCATTGGCGCGCTGCAAGTGGCCGATGGCAAGTTCATCGCTGGCGCGTCCACCTACGAAATCGGCCTGGACAACCTCGAAAAGCTCAGTCCACCACAGAAGCTGCTCAAGTGGGTCATCGGGATTCGCAACCGTGTGAGCGGCAGCTAAGTGCTGCGCACAGCCCCTGCGTGGCGTGCTGATGCACAGCGCACGGTCAGCCTCATGCTGCTGCTGGCGGCGCTTTACATGCTCAGCTACACCGGGCGTGTTGAGATCGCCGACCAGCTCTATTATTTTGACTCGACGGTCGGGTGGGTGCGCCACGGCCAGCCTCTGCTCACGCTGACGCACTGGCAGGAACCGGAGGTATTCTTTGGTGCGCGTGATCCGCTGCCGGTGGCGCTCACCCGCGCGGAGCCGGGCCTGCTGTTGGCTGTCGCGCCGCTCTATGCCCTGGCGGAATCAGTGCCCTGGCTGGGCCTGCTGCACACCACCTATCTGCTCAACGTGCTGGTGACCCCCCTGATTGCTGGGCTGTTCTTCGTC
>CAYWGJ010000244.1:0-3409 GCA_964457835.1 uncultured Anaerolineaceae bacterium | reverse complement strand
GGCAGGGGTGTGGGCTGCCTGTCCAGGCCCTGGGCCAACCAGGACTCGGCCTGGTCGATCTCCGCACCACTGAGCAGATAGCTCGCCTCACGGCCTTGGCCGTCCCATTCCAAAGCGCGCACCAGCAGCCGCGTGTGGTCATGGATGTAAGCCACGTCCAGGTCCAGCACTTCGACCAGGGCGGCAAACGCGGACTCGAAGTCGTCGTCCGGCTTGAAGAAGACCCAGTTCAGCCCGGCCAGCACCTCCCAGTTGGCTGCCGCCAAGGCCCGCACGTCGCGCCCGGCCAACATCACGCGCACGTAGTCGTCAGACTCGGCGCGCTGCACCGCCGCATCAAAGGCGGCCTCCTTGTTCGGCTCTCGGTGAAAAAGCGGAATAATGCGCTTGTTATAGCCTAGGGCGTGCGCGATCTCCAGGTGACAGATGGGCGAGGCCAGCGAGTCGGGACTCATGATGAGCATGAAGTGGTCGCTGGCTTCGATGCCGCGCTGAATTTCGTCCCACCACTTCGCCGTCGGCGGGATGTCTTCCCAATCCATCCACACATCGCGCCCCTGCTCAGTGAGAGCATCGAAGAGCCGCCGACCAAACGCGCCGTCATGCCGAGAATACGAGATAAATACATCAGTCATCTAGAGCTATCTCCGCCGCCTAAACAGTTAAAGAAAGGGTAACCTGCGCGGCATCAGTTGCCAAATCCAGCGGCTTAGCGCATGATTACAGATGAACGAATGCGCACTCTACACACCTTGACGAAAGGACAGCCCCATGCACCGCTCCTTATTCGCCTTCCTGCTGGCCCTGCTGTTGGCCGGGTCGCTGGCCCCCACTGCATCAGTCCAGGCCGCTGCCGCCAGCAACGACCTGCTCTTCAACATCACCTGCGACGGCTTCGACAGCCGAGGAGGGAGCATCACCCTGGACCGCGACAACACCGGCACCGGGCGCGAGCAGTTCATCATCACCGCCACCGACGGCCTAGGCAACGTCATCTTCAACCCGACTGCCGAGGACTTCCTGGTGGGCACGCGCCTGGCCTTCCCCCTAGGCCTTGAGTTCACCTGGACTTCAGCGCCGCAGGCCAACCCCCTCACCCTGCACATCTACAGCCCGGCGGGCAACGGGCTGCTGGAACAGAGCCTCTACGTCAAGCGTGAAACCTGCGACAGCCTGACCACACCCGTCGCGGGCAATCCCTTCATCTTGTCTCCGGAAGCACTGGCGTTCTTCGGTCAGGGCAGCGTCAACCCACTCAGCTTCGACTTCCTGAACTACACCGGCGTCACCTCGCCCAGCACGCCCATCAACGCCAATCCTGCACGCCCTGGAAGCAGTGACCCCGACCTCATCAACAGCCTGCCCGGCTACCTGATCGTCACCGCCGGCGCGCTGAACCTCCGCAGCGGTGACAGTGCTGCCTACACAGTCGTCGGGCGCGTGGACATCAACGCGACGCTGGCCGTAGTGGGCCGCAACGAGGACCGCTCGTGGTGGTACGTCGATGTCAACGGCATCGTCGGCTGGGTCAACGCGGAAGAAGTCGTCATTCGCGGCGACCTGACGAACGTCCCGCTGGTGACCGTGGCCGGTGAGCTGGAGCGCCCGCGCCTGGCCGTCTTCTTCACGCAGCCGCTGCGCACCATCCCGGTGGAAGGCGCGCTGACCCTGTGTGATGTGCAGCAAAACGTGGAATACTTCATCGTGGGCCGCAACGCCGACGCCACCTGGTACGAGCTGGCCGCCACCTGCAACGGCGCTAACGTGACCGGCTGGCTGCCCGCTGAAGCCGGCGGCTTCCGCAGCGGCGGCGGCGTCAGCATTCCGATTACGGACTAAGCACAGTCACATCCGCCAACGCCAGGAAATCCCCGCCGCCCGACAGCATTAAGCGGGCGGTGGGGTCGGCGGCGTCGTACAAGCCGACGATCAGCATATACCCCCCCGGCGCGATGTCCGACGGCAGGTACAAGGCGTGCGGGTCGGCGATTGTTTCGCCCACTCCCCACCCGGAGGTAGGCCGCTGCCCGCCCACCGGCACCGCGTCACGCTGTGCGGCTAAGGTGCCGTCCGCGGCGATGAGCTGCACGAAGACCTTGTAATCGCGGTCCATGCGCGCAGCCGCCGACCAGTCCAAGCGCAGCAGCAGCACGGCATCCGGGCGGGCCTGCGTGCCGCTGAGGGCGTAGCGGTCCAACGTGATCGACTCACCAAAGCGCGCGCCTGCGTCCACCGGCACCGCGTCAAAGGCTCCCGGCGTCACGTAGCGGACCAGGCGCACGCTGCCATACCAGCGGCTGTCGATCTCAAAGGCCCCAGCGTCCAGCGCGCCTTCCACCAGGCCCTCCGGGTCGCGCTCGACTGTGCCCCACAGCACCGCATACACCCGGCTGTGCCCGGCAATCAGTGCGTCCACGGCGACCAGTGTTGCGTCGCGGTCCACGGTGAGGCCGATGGGCAACGGGTGCAGCGCCTCCTGCGGACCGTCGAAATAATAGCTGAAGACCTCAATCTGCCCCGGCGCATTGAGCACAACAGCCGTGTCCTGCCCGGTGTCCGGCCCCACATCCGACCGAACAGCCGCCGCGATACCGCGGTAATCGTCGCGCTGATAGGCGGGGTCACTGTAGAGCACGTCCAGGCCGCTGATGAGCGACAAGCCCAGTGCCAGCGCCCCGACCCCCGCAGCGACACGCGGCGCGTAGCGGAAGGGTGCCCGCGTGCGGCGCGGCTTCAGCGTCCACATGACCCACGCGCCCCGCCCCACCCACAGCGCGAAGCCGATCTGTGCGGGCAGCAGGAACTTCAGGTTGGCCTCCCGAAACAAGCCCAGCGCCAGAAAGCCGCCCACCGGCACCACAGTCCACAGCACCGGCAGCAGCATCCGCCGCACACTGCCGCGCGCATCGCCATTCGAGATACCAGGCGCGACAGTGAGCAGGCCGAAGAGTGCGAAGAACAAGAAAGCCACGGTGAGCTGCGCCTCGGTGTAGCTGATCCCTACGCTGAACCAGCCTAAGATCACCGTCAGCGCCTGCCCGGTCGGGATCGGCTGGCCGGTGCTGGGCCACGCGGTGAGCTGCGCGTAGGCAGTAGGCAGCCAGGGCAAATAGAGCAGTAGGCTCATCAGGTTGACGACGACATAAAGCGCCACCATGCGCCCCAGGCCGCGTGGACGCTGCGAACGCGGTTCCGTCAGGCTGAGGGCGGGCATGGGCTGGGTATCCTGCTGCCAGGGCGGGCGATACGGCGCGTCGGGGTCCAGCGGTGGTGAATCGGCGGCCACAGCGGCAGCGGGTTCCGGCACGGGGCGCATTGATGAGCCACGCAGCAGCGCCCCAATCAGCCAGACGAGCACCAGCAGGCCCTGCACCAGCATCACCGCTGGGTAGACATACTGCGTCCACAG
>CAYWGJ010000243.1:0-3417 GCA_964457835.1 uncultured Anaerolineaceae bacterium | reverse complement strand
TGCCGCCCGCCCCACAGCCCCCGGAGGCGCGCCCCTGATGTCGCAGCGATACGATTCCGAGCACCTCGCTGGACAGTACGCCGGGTTCATCAGCCGGATAGCCGCGCTGGTGGTGGACTCCATGATGCTGAGCATCGCGTTGAGTTTTATCGCGCTGGTGGTGCAGGCTTTGTCGGCCTTCATCGGCGTGGACCTGAACGAGCGCCCCAGCGCTGTGCTGGTAAGTGGGGCGCTGTTGGCGAGTCTGCTGCCGCTGTATTCGCTGCTCTTCTGGTCCTTGGGTGGGCAGACGCCGGGTAAGATGCTGATGGGCCTGCGCATTGTGGATATGCAGGGCCGTCCGATCCGGGCACGCCGTGCCGTGCGGCGGGTGGTGGCCTTTTGGTTGGTGGGTGTGCCGCTGCTGCTGTTGGGGACACTGCTGGTGCTGGCCGATAACCGCCGCCAGTCGCTGCATGACAAGCTGGCCGGTACCTTAGTAGTTTATGATCGGCGGGCACTGCGCTTCCACGCTAAGGTGATGCGCGACCGCTAAGGGCTGCCTGCTGCTTTGATGTGCCATGAGTGACCGGGCCGTGTCCGCTGATGGCCGCTCAGTGATTGCCAAGCTGAGCGGCTTGTTTTTCGCCCAAGCGGGACGCCCCCCGCCCCGATTTTAGCCTGTACTCAGCGTAGTCCTCTCATAGACTCATATCCGGTTTGTAAAGTTAAGAATATCTTGAAGGGACAGAAAATGATGGCCTGGCAAGATGCCAACCGCGAACCGTCAAATGAGTGAAAGTGACGTGCAAGATGCAGCCAAGTTTTGAGAATTTCTTCGCCTATAACACCATGGAATTCGACATGGTGTCACACACCCTGACGCTGGGCTACGCCGTGATGCTGTCGGGCCTGTTCTACTTCGTGCTGACCATGCGCACCGTGGCACCGCGCTACCGCATCTCGTCGGTGCTGTCGGTGGTGGTCATGGTCTCCGCCTTTTTGATCCTGTTCTTCCAGCATCAGAGCTGGGTGAACGCCTTCTCCTTCAACCTGGATACTGGCATGTATGAACGTATTGAAGGGGCTGCCGCCTTCACGAACGGCTACCGCTACCTGAACTGGCTCATCGACGTGCCTATGCTGCTGTTCCAGATCCTGTTCGTGGTGGAGATCACCCGCGACCGGCGCAACCGCCTGCGCAACTGGTTCTTCTTCTCCGGCGCGATGATGATTATCACCGGCTACATCGGGCAGTTCTACGAAGTGGCCGATGACCAGACCCCCTTCTTCATCTGGGGGGCCATCAGCACGGTCTTCTTCGTGCATGTGCTGTACCTGATGTTCCGCATCATCCAGGAAGCCCGCCAGAACCTCTCGCCGCGCGCGGGCCAGGTGATGGGGGCCATCGGCATCCTCTTCTTCGTCTCCTGGATGCTGTACCCCGGCGCTTACCTGATGCCGGTGCTGCTCAACGACGTGACCGGCGTCGTGGGCCGCCAGATCACCTACACCCTGGCGGACGTGTCGTCCAAGGTGATCTACGGTGTGCTGCTGACCCAGGTCGCGCAGATCCGCAGCGAAGAAGAAGGCTACGTCATCGACTCGCCGATGAGCGCCGCCCCCGCCGCTGGGGACTAAAGTCAGCCTCCACCCGCCGCAGTATCCCGCTTTACGCCGCCGACTCCGTGATGGGGTCGGCGCTTTGTGTTTCTGCATCCACGGACCGCCGCCGCAGCCAGTAGCTGAACGCTAGGCTGAGCACCAAGACCACGCCGCTGGTCAGCAGGACTGCCGGGTTGATGCTCAGGTCGCCGGCGGTGAGGTCGCCTTCCAGGGAAGCGCCTACGCCCACATAGGCAAACGCGCCAGGGATGTTGCCCAGGGCCGTTGCGCTGGCGAAGGCGGCAAAGGGAATCCGCAGGCTGCCCGCCAACAGGCTCACGCCGTCATAGGGTAGATACAGCAGGCGCATCGTCAGCACGGACTGAAACGGCGCGCGGCGCAGCAGGTCGGTAAAGCGGCGCAGGCGCGAGGGTGTACCCGCCGCAGCCGCCGGGTCGGATTCCGAGTCCCCGGCGAACCAGCGTCCCATAGCATACGGTAGGGCCGCCGACAGCGTCCCCGCCAGCAGCGCCAGCGCGAAGCCACCCCACAGCCCAAACAGCGCCCCGGCGGCAATTGTCAGCCAGGACGCCGGGAAGAGTACCAGCGGGCGCAGTAGATACACGATCACGTAGAGCAGGGGCGCGATCGCCAGGCCCAGCAGCGCCTCGCGGAGCTGACCGAAGAGTTCAATGGGGCCTAGGCCCTGGGCGGCAGCGTACTGCTGCGCGGCCAGGATTGCCCCCAGCCACAGCAGCGCCACGACCAGTTTATGCCAGTGGCGGCGCACGAAGGCAGCGAGTCGAGTCATGTGGATATTCCTCGTCATTAGCGTAATCAATGGCATCAGCGTAGCCCGCCTGCCTTGGGCCGACGTGAGCAGTACAGAGGTTTGCCCAAAGAAGGCGGTGCCTTTGCCCTGGGTGACGCGCTGCGCAGCCGTTACAATGGCCGCCGCTCACACTTTATCCCCAGAAAGGCGCTGCATCACGTATGGACGAACTGTTGAACTTCGCACTGTTGAGCTTCGCCTCGCTCTTTTCGGTGGTGAACCCAGTCGGCGTGGTACCGGTCTTTATCACCATGACCGCCGGTTTGGAGCGCGTCGCCGTTCGCCGCACGGCGACGCGGGCGGTCGTGACCTCTTTTCTTATTCTGTTGACCTTCGCGCTCACCGGGCAGATGCTCTTCCAGTTCTTCGGCATCTCCGTGAACAGCCTGCGTGTTGTGGGCGGGGTGATCTTCTTCTTCATTGGCTATGACATGCTGCAAGCCCGCCTCAGCCGCACCAAGCTGGACGAGGAATCCGAGCCGGAGTACGTCAGTGACATTGCCATCACACCGCTGGCGATTCCCATCATCAGCGGCCCTGGGGCGATTACCACCATCATCGTGCGCATGGGCGACGCCCCCAACCTGCTGTCACAGGTGGCGGTGCTGGGCGTCACGCTGCTGGTGATGCTCATCACGCTTGCCCTGCTCATTGGCGGCGAACGCGTCATGCGTACCCTGGGTGACAGCGGCAGCAAGGTGCTGATGCGGCTGATGGGTCTCATCGTGATGTCGATCGCGGTGGAGTTTTTCTTTGGCGGCCTGACGCCCATCGTCCGCGAGATGCTGCTGATCGAGGTGCCGTAGCGCCCCCCCCCAACCTGTGCCGGGCCTAGGGGGGGAGATCGCGTTTAGTTGGCGGGTGGGGCCGTCTGCGTTGCTGCCGAGGTCGGCGTGACCACCGCTGCCGTCAGTTCGAAAGCCGTTGTCGCCGTCGTCTCGGCGGCACCTGTGGCGGTGGCTTCGGCCTCTGCCGTGGCTGTGACCACAGCGGCGGTCGCC
>CAYWGJ010000242.1:0-3438 GCA_964457835.1 uncultured Anaerolineaceae bacterium | reverse complement strand
GCCGCCGCCGTGATCGCCTAGGCCCCAGGTGACCAGCGTGTCGCGGCCTGTCTCACGGGCGATGCGCAGGCCGTTCTTGGCCTGTTCCAGCGCCTGGCCTGGATGCGGCGTGCCGTACCAGCCGCTATCCGGGCGCACGGCCAACACTTCGCTGCCATCCACGCCCTGCCAGCGGTAGAAGGGGCCGGGCAGCGCCATCTGTGACTCAACCGGGCGGCAGTGAATGTACATCTCAAAGCCGCTGTGTTGGAGGATTTGCGGCAGGCTGCGGGGATGGCCGAAGCTGTCGAAGTTGTAAGCAACACGAGGCCGGGCGTCGAATTTTTCGGCGAAGTAGCGGCGGCCCTCCAGGATGACACGCACCAAGGTTTCGCCCTGGGGAAGGTTGAGGTCCGGCTGCAAGTACCAGCCGCCCGCGATGTGCCAGCGCCCGGCGGCCACCAGCTCACGGATGCGCGCGAACAGGGGCGGGTCGTAGTCTTCCGTCCAGGCGTAGAGCAGGCTCTCGTTGTGGTTGAAGACGAACTCCGGGAAGGCGTCAAGCAGCTCGGCGGCGGCGTGGAAGGTGGATAGCGTTTCGCGCAGGCCTTCCTCCCACGGCCACATCCACACCGGGTCCAGGTGCGCCGTGCAGATCAAGTGCACGATGGGGCGAGGGTCTTGTAAGTTGAGCGTGTGCATATGGTCTTATCCTTTCACCGCACCCAGCGATACGCCGCGCTGCAAGTAACGCTGAAGCAGCAGGGCGATCAGCAGCGGTGGCAGCATCGCCATGAAGTAGCCGGCCATCTGAATGTTGGCCGGGGTGGTGGACTGCTGCTCCAGGGTGAAGAGAAACACGCTGATGGGCTGCGCGTCCTGGTTTTCCAGCAGCACCAGGTAGGGCCACAAGAAGTCCTTCCACAGGTTCATGAAGGTGAGGATGATCTGAATGAGGATCATTGGCCAGGCCAGCGGCACCGCGATCTTGAGGAAGGTTTGCATCGTATTGGCCCCATCCACGCGCGCGGCGTCGAAGAGTTCACCGGGCAGGCCGTCGAAGTAATTCTTGAACAAGAAGATCATGAAGGCGTTCACCCCGTAGGACAGCCACAGCCCCCAGTAATTGCCCAGCAGCCCTAAGCGGCTGGCTGTCACGTACAGTGGGATGATGTAGGCAATGGCCGGGATCATCAGCGTCAGCAGGAACATACGCAGCACCAGCGCGCCGCCGAAGGGCCGCAGCTTGGACAGGCTGTAGGCCGCCAGCAGCGAGACGGTCACCTGCGAGAACATGCCGCCCACCACCAGCACGAAAGTGTTCAGGAACAAGCGCGGCAGCCGGAACAGCTCCCAGGCACGCTCGTAGTTGCCCCACAACGCCTCTTCCGGCAGCAGCTGAAACTGTGGGCTGAACATCTCGCGGCTGTCTTTTAGGCCGCTGGTGAACGCATAGACGAAGGGCACCAGCACCGCCAGCGCCAACACCAACAGCACCAGCACCATGCTCAAATAGACCATGCGCGCACCGGGGCGGCGCATCTCGACGTTGGAAATCAGGGAACGTGCGGATTGAGTCATCGTGCGCCTCCTCAGCGGTCGCTGGACGTGCTGCCGATGCCGGTCAGCCGCAGGTAGATCAAGGACATGACGCCCAGCACCAGCATCAGCATCACGCTCCAGGCGGCGGCTAGGCCGTAATCCCCGCTCAAGAAGCCCTTGCGATACAAGGTGAAGACCGGCGTCATGGTGGCTTGACCGGGGCCACCCTGGGTGAGCACCAGCGGCTCAATGAAAATCTGCACTAGGCCCAGAATTTGGACGATCAGCAGCACCAGCATCGTGGGCTGCAAATAGGGGATCAAGACGTGGCGGGCGCGCTGCCAGATCGACGCGCCGTCAATTTCCGCCGCTTCGTACAGCTCCACCGGTAGGTCTTGCAGCGCCGCTAAGTAAATCAGCATCGTCGCGCCGAAGCCGCCCCAGGTCATCATCACCAGGATAGACGGCTTGACCAGGGCTGCGTTTTGCAGCCACTGCTGCGGCTCAATGCCAATGCCGCCCACTGCGCTGTTGAGCAGGCCGCCGGGCAGTGGGCTGTAGATCAAGCGCCATACGAGAATCCCGACCAGGGGTGGGATGGCGCTGGGCAGAAAGTACACAATGCGGAAGAAGCCCTGGGCCAGGCGCATCTCGTTGACGAAAATCGCCACCACCACCGGTACAAAGTAGCCGATGAGCAGGCTCAGCAGGGCGAACTGAAAGCTGTTGCTCCAAGATGAGGCGAAGGTCGGGTCAGCAACCATGCGCTCGTAGTTCTCAAAGCCAACCCAGGTGGATTGACTGGCGTCTACCAAGTTCACGTCCTGGAAGCTCATCACGACGCTGTTGAAGATGGGGTACCAGGCGAACACGGTGAACAGGATCAGCGCCGGGGCCAGGAAGCCGTAAGCGGCGAGCTGCTCACGCCAGCGCAGACGGCTGGGTAGGTGTCGATGTGTAGTCTGCTGGGCACGGGGGGTGCTGCGGGATGCCTGTGCCATGAGGTCCCTCCTTCTTCAAAAATCAGGCAGTCATGGGCGTGTTGTTGGGGAAAGTGGGGGCGGTGGCAGTGGGTGCCAGCCGCCCCCCAAGATCGATATGACGTGGTGGGTCAGCCTTAGTCGGCGGCCACGTCCAAGATACCCGCCTGGAAGCTGGCGGCGTTGTCGGCCATCAGTGCGGTGACGTCGGCGCTTTCATCGGTCAGCACCACGGTCAGCACTTCGGCGATGGCGCTGTAGAAGTCCTGGGCGAAGGGCGGTTCCGGCACCAACACGATTTCACCGGCGTCGAGCGCGTCGTAGAAGCCTTGGTAGTTTTCCACTGGCATGGTGATGAATTCGGCGTCGAAGGCATCCACGGCTTCCTGGACTTCACCGGCGTAGACCGGGAGCACCGGGGTGCCGCCGCCGGCCTGCGTGTTCTGGAAGATTACGCGCGACTCGGCGAATTCCTCGGCGCTGAGGGTCTTCCACAGGTAGTAGGCGACGGCGGCTTCTTGGGCATCTTCTGACGCGCCGCTGAAGACGAACTGCGCGCTGCCGCCGCTGAGGGTGTAGCGGCTGCCGTCCGGGGACTGCGGCATGGCGGTGTAGCCGAAGCGGGTCAGGTCCACGTCGGGCATGTTCACACGCAGCCAGCCGATGGAGCCGTCCGCCGGGGACATGAAGATGGCGGCACGCTCATCGATGGTTTCAAAGGTGGGGTTGCTGGCGAGGTCCAGCGGCAGGGCGTTGACGTCTTCGGCCCAGCGCAGGTCATAGATGAACTGCATGGCGTCCACTGCCGGGCCTTCGCCGTAGACAGCGGTGTAGGTGCCGTCGCCGTTGTCGCGGATCAGCTCGGTCGCGCCGAAGCCGTAGGCCAGCCCGATACCAAGGGCAGCCGCCATAGGCTCATGAATTAGATATGTTTCTT
>CAYWGJ010000241.1:0-3481 GCA_964457835.1 uncultured Anaerolineaceae bacterium | reverse complement strand
GCTGTAGGCCCGCAGGCGCTGGCTGCTGCGCTTGAGCCAGGTGTGGACCTGCCCGCGCTTGACCCCGACGGCCACCGCCAAGCTGACGGCGAACACCAACGCGAAGACCACCAGCGCGGTCGTGGTGCCGAACAAGCCGCTGACCGCACTGCTCACGGCACCGCCGATGACGCCGCCGCCCTGTCCCGCACGTGCGACCGCGCGCAGCTCCGGGTCGCCGACGGCCAGGTGCAGCAGGGCCAGCAGCGCAATAAACGCGATTTCTAAGGCCAGGATGCGTGAGGCTGGAAAAACCACCCGCACACCGAATTTCGGCAGGAAGATGAGCACGCCCAAGCCGAAAATAGCCGCACTGACCACCACGCTGCCCAGCCCGAAGAGCTGCGTCAGGGCGTTGGACCAGGCCAAGGCCAGCGGCGCGCTCGCGGTCGCGTCCAGCAGAGCCATAAAGGACACAAAGCCGAAAACCAGCAGCACGATCCCGGCGATCTCGTCGCCCCAATCGGGCATGGCATCCAGCAGGCGCTCCCAGAATTCCGGCTGCACAGCGAACTTGTCCGCTTCACTGCTGGGGTCCTGCGGGTCGAAGAGGCTGGGCTGCTGTGGCGTATTGGGTTGTTTTTCTGGCGGTGGTGTCTGCTCAGACACGGACCACACCTCGCTAACCATCACGGATTTTTGAGTACGTAGATCATAACACAAAGCGCCCCACTTGAAGCCGCACAGCTTGCGCGGGCTGGACCCCAATGCCATTGCGTAGATTGCAGAATGTGCCCTGGCGCGTACAATAAGTGTCCACGATGCTGCATCGGGGCTTGACCTGGGGCCATTGGCAGTCCTGGCCGGGTACGGCCTGCCTCACCCGTTGGATCGTCGGGGTGCGGCGGATTCTCATCATCAACCTGGAGCGGTAAGTATGGCTGACAGCCTTTTCGACGAGCGGTACCGGTATGATTATATCTACCCACGCGGGCGATCCGGGGAGACTCTGCGCGCCGTTGACACCCAAGCCGGGGACCGCCCGGTGGTCATCAAACGTCCCGCGCCAGGCGATGCGCCGCCCATCCGTGCTGGGCAAGAGGTCAGCATTAGCAACGAACGCCGTGCCCTGGCGCGTCTGGAAGGCCACCCGGTTCCCACGCGCCTGTTGGGAGAAGGCCAGTTCAACGTCGGCGGTGTGACGCATCAGTACATCGTGATGGAGCGCGCCGAGGGCCTGGTGATCGCTGACGAGGTGCTGCATTTGGCGGCCCAGGGTCAGCGTCTGCCGCAGCTTGAACTGCTGGTCATCGTGGACCGCCTGCTGGACCTGCTCTACGCCGCCCACACACGCGACATTGTATATAACGACGTGGACGCCAAGCACCTCTTCTGGGACCGCGACGCCTACCGCCTGAAGGTCATCGATTGGGGCAACGCTGTCTTCTTAGAAGGTGACGAGATCACGCCGCAGGGCATCAGCCGCCAGAGTGACATCTACCAAGTAGGTGAATTACTCTACTTCGCGCTGACCGGCGGCGGACGCCCGGATGTCCCGCGCGATGCAGGCGAAGACTTCGCCCTGAGCTTTGGCGAACACGCCGAATCCGTGCCACAGGCGCTGCAAGCGGTCATCAGCCGTGCCATGCACCCTGATCCGCGTCAGCGCTACACCTACGTCACCGAGATGCGCCGCGATCTCGCCAACGTGCGCGAACCGCTTGAACGCCAGCGCGACGGGATCGTCGCGCGCGTGGCAGACCGCCTGCGCCGCAACCTGAGCAAGAACGAGCTGCTCAGCCTGCGTACCACCCTGGAAGAAGCCCTCGCGCCGGACCCTGGCAATCCTGGCGCGCGTCAGATACTGGCGGAAGTGGACGAACGTCTGCGTGACTTGACCGTCTCCGCTGATCTGGACGCGGTGCGCATCTACATGGACAGTGGGCGCTGGTCGCGAGCGGTGGAGCTGCTGGGCGAACTGCGCGACGCGGCAGGGTCCACCACAGCGGCGCGTGTGAACCTGCTGATGGATTGCGCCATGCTCTTGGTCGATTCACACATCCTGGAAGGGGACGCGCCGCCTGCTGCGATTGCCCACGCCATCGCGCTGATGTTCGAGGGCAACGTGACCGAGGCGGCACGTGTGCTGCTGGTGGAGGACACCCCCGATGACGCCACCCGGCGTGTGCAGTGGCTGTTGGCGGAGCGTATTTCCTCGCGCATCCCGGAGGCGCTGCTGCTGCGCCCCAACCTTTACCGCCTGGAACTGGCCGTGGCGATGTTGGCCGACGAAGGCTATCAACTAGACGAAGCGCAGAAGATGCTGGATGGGGTAGGCCAGCGCCTGGACAACCTCACCAGTGAGGGCAACGTGGCCCGGCTGCGCGATGAATACCGCGAGTTGGTCGATCAACTCAGCGCGCTCAACAACCGCCTTTCGACCTTTGCCGTACAGCACAGCTTGAGCAACCGCAAGCTGCCGCTCAGCTCGCTGGACCGTGCGCTGAATGCGGCCATGGGCCTGGCGGACTTCATGCACGTCATCGGGCGGCAGGCGACGTCCAGCCCGCGTGACGCCATGGCCGCCCTGGACAACAGCCGGGGTATCGACCCCACCAGCCCAATTTGGGATGCCGTAGGGGCTATGCTCGACGACCTCTACAACCGCCTGCAACGCTATCAGACCTACGTACCCAGTGCTGATGGCAGCGATCTGGCCGCTTGGCTGCACGCCACACAGCGCGAGCTGGACCCCTTTCAGCACAGCCTTTTTGACGAGATGCTCACGGAAATGGTCAGTGGGCTGCAAAACGCTGAACAGGCTTGGGAAGCCTACGCCGCTGCCACGCTTCAGGTCAGCCGCGCCGCCGCCCTGGACGCGCTGCATACCGCCGCCGAGTCCGTGAGTACCATCAGCCCTACGCTGGCCGGCTGGCTGAACCAACTGCGCAGCGTCGTCAGCGGCGGGTCCTATGTGGAGCGCCACGCGATTTACGGCGGCATGGGGCGCGCCCTGGCGGACGGCTGGCAGGCCTTTGACCGCAGCCGTCTGACGGACGCCGAACGCCTGGGCCAGCAGGCCCTGGAGATCGCGCGCAGCGAGTCGGAACGCTTCGCCGCCGGGCGTCTGCGCGACCTGGCGAAGCTGTGCCGGGATTGGGTCGAACGTAACGCTGCCGAAAGCGTCCAGCGCACGCGCACCGCCCTGGAAGCTGCCGAAGCCCTATTCACTGAGGACGAAGCTCGCATCCGCCACGATTTTGACGACCAGATGCCCAGCCAGGAGACCTACCTCAAGGCGATGGGCAAGGGCATCGTAGACATCTACGACCAGCGCGCCACCGCCGCCCGGCGCATATTGGCCTTCGTCTACGTGTTGTACGGTACGCTCAGCGCGCATGAGGATGGTATGGAGGACCTGGCTTTCTGGCGGGAAGCCGCGCTGCGCAGCTTGGGTGGAGAGGGCGCGCAGCACGTCCTGGTGCGCAACCTGGACGGCTTC
>CAYWGJ010000240.1:0-3509 GCA_964457835.1 uncultured Anaerolineaceae bacterium | reverse complement strand
TCATGCCGCAGCGCCAGCCACGCCCCCAGCGCCGCATAGACCGCCAGCACCAGATCCACCCAGGCCGCCCAGTCCGCGCGCAGACGATAGCGGCTGCCCCCCACTGACGCACCAAACTTCGGCGTGCGCTTGAACTCGCCGCGCTGACCCGTCACGCCACCCCACAGCGCCGCCATCAGCGCCCGGCTGTTGTTCCACGCTAAACCCGGACCCAACAGCATCAACGCTGGAAACGCCGCCAGCCGCCCCAAAGCCGCGCGCGGCGGATGCAGCCAGGTCTGCGCGATGCCATGCATCAAGGGCGGCAGCAAACCCACCAAACCCAGCGGCGCTAAGGGCAGACCGGCCAAGCCATCCGCCCACAACAGCAGCGGCGTCAGCAGCAGCAGCAGCAGCATCATCGGGTGCGGCAGATACTGACCCAGGTGCTGCACGGCCATTAGGCGCTGCCCCCAGGTCAAGTCCGCCGCCCACAAGCGCCCAAACAGCTTACCCAGGCTCTGATCGCTGCCTTGTGCCCAGCGTGCCTGCTGCCGTTTGTACGCGCTGAGCTGCGGCGGCACTTCCCCCGGCACGGCCAGCTCCGGCAGAAAGAGATAGCGCCAGCCCTGCATCTGCGCCCGGTAACTGAGGTCCAGGTCTTCAGTGAGCGTGTCGTCCGACCAACCGCCCGCCGCATCGATGCAGGTACGCCGCCACAGCCCACCCGTCCCGTTGAAGGTCAGCAGCAGGCCCGCCCGCTGACGTGCCGTCTGCTCCACGATGAAGTGCGCGTCAATCGACAGGGCCTGTGCCCGCGTCAGCCAGTTGTGCCCGGCGTTGAGGTGATCCCAGCGCGTTTGCACAATGCCCAGGCAGGGGTCCGCACTGAAGTAAGGCACCGTGCGCCGCAAAAAGTCCGGCGGGGGCACGAAATCGGCGTCAAAGAGGGCCAACAGCGGCGCATCATCGAGCTGCAAGCCGTACGCCAGCGCCCCGGCCTTGTAGCCGCTGCGCACCGCCCGCCGGACGTGGGTCACGCATAGGCCCTGCGCCTGCATCCGCGCGGCTTCTTCGGCGATGATGACCTGCGTCTCGTCCGTGGAGTCGTCCAGCACCTGAATCCGCAGCCGGTCGCGGGGATAGTCCAGGGCCGCCACCGCCCGCAGCAGACGCCGCACCACATGGCGCTCATTGTAGATGGGAAGCTGCACCGTCACCGTCGGCCAGTGCGTGACCAGGGGCAGGGGCACGGACTCGCTGCGATGCCGCCAATACAGCAGGATCAACACGCCCTGACCCAGCGTGTAAGCCGCCAAGGTCAGCGCGGCCAAGGCATACATCGCGCGCAGAAACTCCAGCAGCATCAGCCACTCCCCTCAATCTGCCACAGCACGATCTCCGGCGGGCACAAGAAGCGCGCACGCGGCGCACCGAGTCCCTCCAGGCCCACGCCGCGCGTCGTGTAGGCCGTCAGGTGATCCAGGTCATAGCGGCCCATGACATACTGCATCCCCAGGTGGCTGCCGCTGAAGAGCGCCCCGATCAGCGGAAAGCGAATCTGGCCGCCGTGGGTGTGCCCGCAGACGTAGAGATCAGCACCGGCGGCGTCCACATCAGGGATGACGTCCGGCGCGTGGGTCAGCCACAGGGTGAAGTCACGGTCGGGGGCACCGTCCGGCGCTTTGCTGAGCATGGCCTGCACCGCCGCCTGGTCCTCGTGGAGCACATGCCGTGTGCGCATCCCGGCGATGTACAGCCGGCCGCCCGGCGTTTCCAGCGACACCCAGTCATCCACCAACAGGCGCAGGTTGTCCAGACCTTTGACGAACTCCCGCACCCGTTTCAGCGACTCGACAGTGTAGGTGCCGTTGACGCAGAAGACGCCCAGCGGCGCGCGCCAAGCCCCGATCACCTGGCGGATAGCGACGTACACGTCGGGGTCATCATGGTATGAGATGTTCACAAAATCCCCGGAAAAGACGATCAAGTCCGGCGCGAGTTCCTCGATCAGGGCGTTCAAGCGGCGCTCACGCGGGGACAGATGCTCCATGTGTAAATCGCCGATGTGCAGCAGGCGCAGGGGCGGGGCATCGGACTTGAGCTTATCGCTCGTCAGTGATTGCTGCGTCACGCGCAGCAGAAACGGCTCCACCCAGGTGCTGTACACGGCCACAAAGGTGATGAGAGCCAACAGGGTATAGGCCCCTGCGCTGGGCAGATTCAGCAGACCTATGAGCAGCATCACGACGGCCATCAGCAGGGCCAACGCCAGCGCCGAGGGGCGGTCAGGGCCATAGCTGAGTCGCAGGCGGGGCAGCAGCCACAACGACACCCAGTTCAACGACGCGAACATCAGGTAGATCAAGGCCACGTTGTCACTGCCCCAGACCCAGGCCACCAAGCCGGCCAGAAAAACGAAGATCACGACGATTAACAGTGACGGGAGCTGCTGTATAGCCTGCGTGAACACCAACACCTTGTGAAAGCGGCTGGCCCCCATGGGGTCCTCAGCGTAGCCCTGCTGCGGCGGAAGTCCCATAATGTGTGCACCACCTTGTCATGTGTGGACAGTCTGCGACACGCAACGTATGCGTCGGGCATTATACGCGCGTCCGTGCAGCGTCCCCAGGGGCAATGGGCGTAAGGCCATATCCGTGCCCGGCGTCAAAGGGTATACTGAAACACATAGACCCATACCCAAACACAAGGATGCCCCCATCATGGACAAAGCACACATTCGCACCGAAGGTAGCTACCGCACCACCATCAGCACCCGCGACTTCGCCTGGCATTCCGACCTGCCCGAATCCAGCGGTGGCGACAACAGCGCCCCCACCCCAGAAGAGATCATCCTGGGCGCGCTGGGGTCCTGCATGGCACAGACGGCCAAGCTCTACGCCAACCGCAAAGGCTGGGACCTGCAAGACGTGGAAGTCACGCTCAGCGTGGAGCGCTTCAGCGGCAAAGACTACGACGACTACGACGGCGACGAGCTGTGGATTCACGAAATTCGCGAGAAGGTCGTGCTGCACGGCGACCTAAGCGAGGATCAGCGCGCGCGCATCCTAGAAATCACCACCAAATGCCCGGTGCGGCGCATCATCGCCACGCCGACCTTCTTCAAAGCGATGGAAGCCTAGCCCAAAAGCCTCACGCAGCATCCCCCGACGCACCGTGTCGTCACACGGTGCGTCATTACCCAAGCCAGCACACACCAAACACTTAAGACCTCAACAACGCCACAAGCTGCGAAATGCGGTAAAATAAGTTACAGAACGCTCTATGCGAAAGCACAATTGATGTCCTCGGCCTATGCCAACATCCTCAAATACAATGCCGACGGCGTGATCGTACTCGACACAGCTGGTAAAGTGCTGTACGCCAACCCACAAGCCGAGCGCTTTTTCGCAGGCAAAGCCGAGCCGCTGATCGGTGAAACCTTCGGTTACCCCATCGTGGCGGGCGAAAGCAGCGAGATTGAACTGGTGCGCGTGCCGGACCCGCCGCTCTACGTCGAGATGCGCGCG
>CAYWGJ010000239.1:1046-3547 GCA_964457835.1 uncultured Anaerolineaceae bacterium | reverse complement strand
TCTTCGACCTGCCCGCCGAGGCCCTGCGCGCGGTGATCGACCTGAACCTGATGGGCACCCTGCTGCCGACCCAGGTCTTCGGGGCGCTGATGGCCGAAACGCGCAGCGGCAGCATCATCAACATCAGCTCCATGGCGGCCATGCAGCCCCTGACGCGGGTGGTGGCCTACAGCGCGGCCAAAGCCGCCGTCAACAACCTGACGCAGTGGTTGGCGGTGACGCTGGCGCAGCAGTACGGCCCTGGCCTGCGCGTGAACGCCATTGCGCCGGGCTTCTTCCTGGCGGAACAGAACCGCTTCCTGCTCACCACGGAAGACGGCGGACTCACGGCGCGCGGGCAGCAGATCATCGATCACACGCCGATGGGCCGCTTCGGTCAGCCGGAGGACCTGCACGGTGCCCTATTATGGTTGGCCGGGGACGCCAGCCGCTTTGTCACGGGAATTGTAGTGCCGGTGGACGGCGGCTTCAGTGCGTACAGCGGGGTGTGACCTGAACTGTTCCGCACAGCGCGAGTCAGTTCAGGCAGTCGGCTTTATCACGCGGTGTCGTCATCGCTGATGAAGGGATCATCAACGAAGCCGCCGGTTTTGGGCTTAGCCTGCGGCTTGTACGCCGCACGGATGATTTTTCCTATGATCAGTATGATTCCGCCGTAGAACAAGACGGGGAATATCGCAAGTCCGATAACAGATATCAGATCAAGTTCCATCATCATTTTATCCCTTTACCTGCAACCCCAACCTGAAGTATTGATGAACAGATTTACACTGAAGTATCGTTGGACAAAACCTCCCGGACTTCCATTTATGACGGCTGATGATGTTACGGACAGCTCACCGTTTTTCACTTTCTCGCCAGCGACCGGACTTACACTTGGTCCCTGAAAATCCGACCAGTAAAAGGGAACAGTTGCAAATGTGCCGTTCATGTTTTCATACAAGGTTTTCGCTGGCAGTCGAGACTGACCACCGGCCTTATTAAAATGCTTGACGCCCACGTTTTGTTGAAGCCTGTAATTAAGAAGTTGCCCCCCGTTTGGGTCAAGGGCAATGTAACATTTATATTCCGCCTCGAACCCACCACCAAATCCGCGAGAAGCTGGGGCTGCCAAGTCACCGTTCTGATAATCAATGTCCGTAACCTCCGCTCCAACTACGAAATAGCAATGTTGATCGGGGTCTGTCGCGTCACAGTCACGTAGCTTATAGACTCGATAGTTTGTAGCAGGGGTGCTGTGCTTACGGAGCAGCGATTTGCTGCTGCCATACACGGGAACACGTTCGGAGGCATCGAGCGAGTCCACGACAATGGCATTGGCTTTATCAGTTTCGGTCAGCGTAAACGGATTAGGTAATGGCAAGGGTGTCCTTTGTGCCGAAATGGAAGAAAAACCAGTGAAAAGAAGTGCTATAAGCAGTGTTAGGTAGAACGGGGGGGGGAGAAGAGTTTCATAGTGTGTTGATCCTCTTTTGCGTGCTTTTTCTTACAAATATGGTGTAGCGCTCACCATGTTGTCATGACAATCACACGGTATCACTATTTAGCAGATGAGTCAAGCCGTGACTAACGAAAAGCAAAGGGGTGTGTCACGTCGGCGATTATTTCAACCTCAATGCAGCCCACCCACCCCTGAACCAAGCCGTCACCCTCTTTGATGCTTGACACGCGAGTACTTGTCGCATATACTTCAAATAAGTTTAGATCAAAGTAGATTGGAATATATTCATGCTTGCCAAACCGAAAGTCCTGTTTCTGTGCACCGGCAATTCCGCCCGCTCCCAGATGGGCGAAGGCTTTCTGCGCAAGTACGCCGGGGATCGCTTCGAGGTCTACAGCGCCGGCCTGGAACCCAAAGGCATCAACCCCTACACCGTTCGCGTCATGGATGAAGTCGGCATCGACGTAAGCACGCACACCTCGGACTCGATCCGCAAGTACATGGGCTTCGTGCACTTCCAATACGGCATCACCGTGTGCGCCGACGCCGACGAGAAGTGTCCACACGCGCTGTTCTCGCGCGGTACCCGCCTGCACTGGCCCTTCGACGACCCGGCAGCGGCCACTGGCAGCGACGAGGAGATCATGGCGAAGTTCCGCGAAGTACGCGACCAGATCGAGGCCAAGATCAAGGCGTGGCTGGGCGAACTGGAGGCCGCCGAAGCATGACCCCAACAGCACCACCGGATGTGCTCAAACTGCTGGCGCATAACCTGCGCTGGCAGTTGGTGCGCCTGTTGGCCGTGGGCGATTACCGTGTCAATGAGCTGGCCGAACGGGTCACGCAGCCGCTCAACGGCGTGTCGTACCACCTCAAGCGGCTTCGGGACGCCCAGCTCGTCAGCGCGCGGCGCAGCGAAGCCGATGGCCGCGACACCTACTACAGCCTGGACCTGGATCATCTGCGGGCACAGTTCAACGCCGCAGAAGCCGCCCTGCATCCCGCTCTAGCCGCAGCACCCAGCAGCCCACCGCCCCCCCCCAGCGCGCCCCACCGCCTG
>CAYWGJ010000239.1:0-1036 GCA_964457835.1 uncultured Anaerolineaceae bacterium | reverse complement strand
ACAACAGCGCCCGCTCACAAATGGCTGAAGGCTGGATGCGCCATCTCGGCGGCAGCGTGATCGTCCACAGCGCGGGCAGCCTCCCCGGCGATGTGCACCCAGAGGCCATCCGCACTATGGACGCGCTGGGCATTGACATCCGCCAGCAGTGGTCCAAGGGCTTTAGCGCCCTGCAAGATCAGCCCTTTGACACCATCATCACGGTGTGTGACCGCGCGCGCGAAGTCTGCCCGGTGTTCCCCGGTGAAGGGCGACACCTGCACTGGGGCTTCCCGGACCCCGCCAACATTCAAGACCCAGACCAGCGCGCCCAGGCCTTTGAGGACACCGCCCGCCGTCTGCAAGGACGTATCCAGCAGTTTCTACTCACATTAAGAACAGGAGCAAGCCCTTCATGACCCAAGCCATAACCATCTTCGGTGACATCCATGGCAACATCCACGCGCTGGAGGCCGTTTTCGCGGACATGGCCGCGCGGGGCTATGACGACGCGCTCTACTGCCTCGGCGATCTGGTCGGCTACGGCGTGTACCCCAACGAAGTCGTGCAGGCCATCCGTGAGCGCGGTATCCCCACCCTGATGGGCAATTACGACCAGGGGGTCGGCCAGGACAGCGATGACTGCGGCTGTGCCTACAAGACCCCGGAAGCGCAGGCCCTGGGCGAACAGTCCATCGCCTGGAGCAACGCTCACACCGACGCCGATCACAAGGCCTATCTGCGGACGCTGCCCGCGCACATACCGGTGACGCTGGGTGACCTGCGGGTGCTGCTGGTACACGGCAGTCCGCGCAAGATCAATGAATATCTCTATGAAGACCGCCCCGACGACAGCCTAGAGCGCATCATGGACGGCATCGACGCCGACGTGATGGTCTGCGGGCACACCCACCTGCCCTATCACCGCGTGCTGCCCAGCGGACGCCACATTATCAACGCCGGCAGCGTTGGCAAGCCCAAAGACGACAACCCCCAGGCCGGCTATCTGCGCCTCAGCGTGGACGCCAACGGCACGCTGAACCCTGAGTTCGTGCGC
>CAYWGJ010000238.1:0-3577 GCA_964457835.1 uncultured Anaerolineaceae bacterium | reverse complement strand
CGCCGACCGACACGCCGACCTACACGCCGACGTCAACCCACACGCCAACCGACACGCCGACCGACACGCCGACGTCAACCTACACGCCGACCGACACGCCGACGTCAACCCACACGCCAACCGACACGCCAACGCCGACACCTTCGGCGACAGCCACCTTTACGATCACACCTACTTTTACGATTACACCCAGCTTCACCCCTACGCTGACGCCCACTCGTCTACCGAGCTGTCCCGGTGCGCCGCGCTCGCGCTTAGTGCCTGGCGAAGAGGGCATGGTCTTGGACGACGACACGCGCCTGGTGAACGTCCGCAGCGGGCCGGGCGTCAGCTTTGAGCGCACCGATCAGCTTCAGATCAATGAGCGCTTCCGTGTGCTGGAAGGCCCCGAATGCGCCAATGCCTTCGCCTGGTATCGCATCAGTTACGGCGGTGGCGTGCTCCAGGGTTGGATCGCTGAAGGGGAGTCGGGCAACTACTTCGTCGGCCCAGTAGAGAGCGATGACGACGCGCCCAGGCCGACACCGCTGCCCACGCCGGATAACGCGCTGCTGCCGGTCTGCCGGGTGTTGGTGGAGGACGACTTCGACAGCAGCAGCCCCAACGACTGGTTCTTGGGCCAGGGCAGCCGCTCTGTGGTACGCATCCAGGACGGGGCCTATCAGGTGGCGCTGGCGGCGTCCCCGAATGCTGATGAGCCGGTATCCTGGGGCAGCCTGCGCGGCTTCTCCCATGAGGATGGCAGCGTTGAGGGGATCATCCGCGTGGACGTGACGCAGGATACGGCCTGGCGGACCGGGCTGTGGCTGCGCTATCAAGGCCCTGACGGCTACCTGGCCTTCATGTTCCGTGGAGATGGCGCTTACCGCGTTGCGCGCTGGGAAGGGGGGTACGTCGATCTCATCCCGTGGACGCTGACGGACGTGGTGCGGATTGACGCGAATGCGTCTAATACGATTCGCGTGACCAGCGAAGGGGACCGCTTCAGCCTGTACATCAACGGGGACTTCATCGTCAGCGTGACGGATGATACCTGGGACTCGGGGCGCATCGTGTTCTTCGGCTCAGCGTCCATCCTGCCGATTACCTTCTCGATGGATTACTTCCGGGTGTGTGAGTAGGGGGTTTTGGGGGCATTTCGTTTGCCACCACCCCCGTACCGGCGTAGACTCACAGCAGCACCTGACCATACGCCATCAGGACGGAACGGCCATGCCCCCCGACGCTGCCTTTCACCATTTGCCCGCGCGCGATCAGCTCGTGCGTGTGATGCGCCGCCTCTACGACGCTGAGCTGACCACGCTTTCCGGCGGCAATCTGTCTATCCGGGAGGCTGACGGCACGCTGTGGGTCACCCCGGCGGGCGTGGACAAGGGCCGCCTGGTCGGTGAGGACATCGTGCGCCTGGCCCCGGACGGCAGCCCGGACCCCGCCGCCCGGCATCGGCCCTCCTCTGAACTGCCCTTCCATCAAGCCATCTATGCCGCCCGCCCGGACCTGCGCGCCGTGGTCCATGCGCACCCCCCGACCCTGGTGGCCTTCAGCCTGGCGCGGCGTGTGCCTGACCTGGGTCTGCTGCCGGGCGCTGCGGCGGTCTGTGGGCCGGTGGGTTACGCACCCTACGCCCTCACCGGCACCCCGGCACTGGGCGCGGTCATCGCCGGGGCCTTCGCAGATGGGCACAACACGGTGCTGTTGGAAAATCACGGCGTAGTGACGGCGGGGGAGTCGCTGTTGGCGGCGTTTCAGCGCCTGGAGACGCTCGATTTCAGCGCGCGGGCTGAGATGTACGCCGGGACCCTCGGTGGAGTCACGGTCGGGCCGCTGGATGCCGCGCCTGTGCCTAACCCGCTGCCGACTTTTGCGCCGCCGGAGTCCGCTGGGCTGACGCAGGCGCGCCGTGATCTGGCCGATGTGACACGGCGGGCCTATGCGCGGCGGCTCTTCAGCAGCACGCAGGGGACGGCCTCAATGCGTGGGCCGGGCATGGCGGGCGCGGCCTGTTTTGTGATCGCGCCACAAGGAGCCGACCGTGCCCTGATCGCGGACGACGCGCCGGTGTTGGTCGCGGATGGTCAGCGCGCGGATGGGTCACCGCCTGACGATGCGCATCCGCTGCACGCCGCCCTCTACGCGGCGCTGCCGGATGTGCACAGCGTCATCACAGCGCTGCCGCCACAGGTCATGGCGTATGCACTGGCTGGGCAGACGCTGCCGACGCACACCATCCCGGAGAGCTACATGATGCTGGCTGATCTGCCGCTGCTGACGGAGGCTGAGTCGCTGGTGGTGGGGCGTATGGCGGCGGGTGCGCCGGTGGTGCTCACGCGCGCGGGGCTGATCGTCACCGGGCGCACGCTGCTGGAAAGTTTCGACCGTTTAGAGGTAGCCGAATACAGCGCGCGCGCCTTGTTGCAAATGGGCGGCATTGGCCCGCTGGTGCCCCTCAGCGCCGAACAAGTCGTAGCCCTGGGGCCGCTGGTCCGGCGCTGAGGGTGTGGCCTCAGCTCACTGCTGCGCCCTGGACGGCGGTCTCCAGCACCTGCTGCGATTCGGCGTAGGCGCTGGAGTCGGTGAGGGCGGCGCGCGTGGTCAGCAGCAGCGCGGCCCCCAGCATCAGCCCTTCCAGGCCCAGTACCACCGCGTATGACGCGAAAGCGCTGCCAGTAGCCGCCAGCATCAGGTCCACGATGATGCCGCCGATCAAGCCGCCGATGGACCGCCCCGCGACCATGGCGAAGCCCCATACGCCCAGCAGCAGCCCGGCCCGCACGCTGGTCGTGAAGTTGATGATGCTCGTCAGCAGCCCGGCACCGGCTAGACCCGTCCCCAGGCCCATCAGCAGCACCAGCCCACGGAACAGGCTCACGCTGCTGGTGGCACCGCTGAGGATCAAGCCGCCGAACATGACCATCGTCAGCAGCAGCCCGACGCGCAGCACGGCCATCTCGCCAAAGCGACGGATGAAGAACAGCCCGGCGCTGAGCATCGCGGCCATCACGCCCAGGCCCCAGAAGCTGGTCAGCGCGGAGGTATCGGCGACGTCCATGCCCAGCACCAGCGCCCCGTAAGGCTCTAGCAGCACGTCCTGCGCCAGCGTGCCGATGATGACCAGCACGATCATCAAGAAGAAGGTGCGCACCTGGCGGTCGCCCAACACGACGCTTTTCATCAACGGGATGAAGCGGGTGCGCGCGGCGGCTTCTGCCTGTGCTTGGATATCGCGGCGCGGCTCGCTGCGCACAGTAGCAACCACCGTCAGCACGAAAGTTACGACCGACACCGCCAGCGTCACGCTCACCAGGCGCTCAGCGCTGTACTCGCGCAGCCCGGCGGACAGCCCACCCGCCCCCACGACCAGGCCCAGCAGCGTCACGACCTCAAAGGTGGTCATAGCGGTGGCGCGGCGGTGTTCGGTAAAGCGGTCCGCCAGCAGTGCTTGAAAACTGTTGTGTGCCAGGTTGCGGCCCAGCTCATGGACGATGAACGCCAGCATCACGCCGACGACCAAGCCCGCACCGCTGACGCTCCCGCTAACCAGCAGTAGCATGGCGGCCACCACGCCCAGCCCGGCCAG
>CAYWGJ010000237.1:0-3581 GCA_964457835.1 uncultured Anaerolineaceae bacterium | reverse complement strand
GCGGGCACGGGCGTTTCCGTCACGGCGTCGGCCTGCGGCGTGGCGCTGGCCGCCAGGGTGTGGGTGGCGGTGGGCAGCAGCGGCGTAGAGGTCGCCGTGGCCTCGGCCTGCTGCGGCAGCGCGTTCACCACGGTCACGCTGAGGGCCGCCGTGCCGCTGACGCCGGACGCGCGGTAGGCGGCGGCGCTGAGGCTGTAGCTGCCGGGCGCATCAGCGTTCCAGGTTTGGGCCACGCTGAAGGCGGCGTCACCGGCGGGGTTGGGGTCCGTCAAGGTGGCGATCACCGCGCCGTCTACTGCGAACTCCACGCGGGTGATGTCCGGGCCGGCGTCGGCCACGCGCAGCAGCAGGTTGACCCCCACCCCGTCTAGATAGGTGGTGTTGGTCAGCGGTGCGGCGAATGCCAGGGTCGGCGGGCCGTCAAAGGCGGACTCGGCGGTATCTTCCCGCGGGGTCATGTTCAGGGTGCAGGCACTCAACACAGCGCTGAGGCTCAGCAGCAGCACACGACGGATCATCTTGTTAGGCCGTGACATCGGTCAGGCTCCTTGCGTTCACAACGGCAGTCAAACTCGCAGGACTCTAGCGCAGGCGGCGGCGCGGCGCGAGGGTCAGTGCGCGCTGTCGGCGTGTGGGTGGCCGATCACCTGCACGTCCACCGGCACCCCGTCGATTTCCGGCGGCACACAGTCGGTCTCGCTGAGGTCTTCCAGGGCGCACTTATGCGTCACCAGCACCACCAGCACCGGTTCCTGGGTGAAGACGCCGCCGCGTTTGCGTAAGCCGACTCCCACACCGACGACGTTAGGCAGGCGCATCAGGAACTCGGTGTAGGCAGTCTGCACTCGTGTGATCGTTTCCATCATGGCATCGGTCGATGAGCGTTTCTCCGGCATGACACAGCTCCTGGCTGATTGACGGGAAGGTGCGGTGCGGCAGCTCAAAAAGACACATCTAGCGCGGCCAGCACCGCGTCAATCGGCGTGAAAATGGAGGCCAGCGACGACCCCGCGAACAGCAGCCCCACCGCATGACCCGACTCGGCGTCCAGCACCAGCGACCCCGAATCTCCACCCTGGCTGATCGGCTCGGTAATCACCTGGCCGCTGAAGCGGGCGGTGCGCGGCCCTTGGCCGGTGTTGTAACCCACGTTGATGGTGGCGTTTAGCAGCGTCACCATGCCATCGGTGAGGCCGGTGGTGCGCCCCTGCTTGCGGACGCGCATCCCCAGGCCGGGCGCGCGCGTGCCGCTGACGTAGCCGACGTTGAGAATCTCAGCGCTGAAGGCTTCGGGGTCCACCGGGCGGGCCAGGGCCACGTCCATGGCGTTATCGACCGCCTGCGCACGGAGCAGGGCGGACGCAGGCGTCTGTACTGGGGCGGGCATAGTGGGCGCAGTCACGCGCTGGGCGGAGGCCGCCTGCGCGGATGGGGCTAGGGCCGCGCGCTGGGCGGAGCCAGTCAGTGCCGCGATGATGTTGGTCAATGTAATAAAAAGGCTGACGCATCCGGGCGCTTCGCTGTCCGGGGTGGGATCAGGTTTTGGGTCTGGGTCGGGCGTGCTGCCGCCGTCCTCCACGAAGCGCAGCGGAATAAAGCGCTCCAGGGTGGCTACGCGGTCGGCGGGATTCTGGCCGCCGTCGATGGGGCCGGGCTGAAGAATGGCGTCGCCGATTTCAGCGTCGTTGCTGCGGGCGAAGACGTGGTTGTTGCTCAGCAGCAGGCGCGCGCCGGTGCTGCGATCCCGCACCACCGCGCCCAAGGTACCGGCGGTGTCGTCGTAGTGCCCGATGCTCACGCCAGCGGGGATTGTGGGGCGGAAGCGGGCGTTCGGTGCTTGATTGGCCCACAGCTCGCCGACCTCGATCACGTCGGTGCGCACGCCGTTGACCTGTGCGGGCACCACGTCGGCGCTGGACAGTTCGGAGAGGGGCTTCTTCTTTTTGACCAGGGCCACCAGCGCCATTTCGTCGTCTTGGGGGCGGCTGGGGTCCTTGAAGCCGACGCCGATGCCCACCACGTTGGCACGGGACAAGATGTCCGGCTCGTGGTCGGCCTGTACTTTGAGCATGTGCTGTATCGCGTTGGGGTCCATAAGCGGGTGCGTCCCGGCGCTGTGCCTGTCGTCTATTGCAATGTAGCCTATTGTATCACCGCGTGATGCCGATCCCCAAAAGCGGCGGTCAGGCGGCGGGGGAACGGCGGCGGAAGCGCCGCACAATCACCCTGGCAGCGCGATTTGTTGGGCGTGGCGAATGAAGTCCTCTTGCAGCAGCGCGTCGATCACGGGCGTCGGCACCGGCTGATCCAGCGACAGCACCGTCAGCGTGTGCCCGCCCGGCTCCGCGCGCCCGGTCTGCCAACTGGCGATGTTGACGCCATTCTCAGACATCAGCGTGCCCACCCGCCCGATCACGCCAGGGCGGTCGTAGCTGCCCATGATGAGCAGGTGGCCTTCCGGCACCACGTTGAGCCGGTAGGCGTTCACCTGCACGATGTGCGGCTCTTTGCCGTCCAGCAGCGCCCCGCTCATGATGATCTCTTCGCCATCGTCCAGCACCACCTGGCAGACGAGCAGGTTGGTGTAATCGCCGGTCTTGATCCCTTTGGCCTGCATCACCTGGATACCACGCTCCGCGGCCAACACCGGTGCGTTAATGTAGCTCACGCTGTCGCCCAGCATCGGGGCCAGCAGGCCTTTGAGCAGGGCCACGGTCAGGGGCTTAATCATGCCGCCTACGTCCTCGCCTCGATACTCCACCGCGACGCGCGCAATGGCCGTCTCTTGGTGCGGCGCGCTGCGTGACAGCAGGTGCAGCAGCGCCCCTATGCGCTCAGCCAATGTGAGGTATGGCCGCAGCGTGTCGAACTCCAGGCCGGGCATGAAGGGCAGGTTGACCACGTTCCGGTAATCACGGCCATGCAGGGCATCCAGCACCTGACCCACGATTTGCAGCGCCAAGTCCTGGGCCGCTTCCAGGGTGTTCTCGCCGATATGCGGCGTGTGGATCACGGACTCCAGGCCGACCAGGGGCGAATTGTAGGGCGGTTCTTCAGCGAACACGTCCAGCGCGGCCCCGGCCAGATGCCCGCCCTTGAGCGCCGCCGCCAGTGCTACCTCATCGACCGCCGCGCCGAAGGCCGTGTTAACCAGGCGCGCGCCGGGCTGCATCTGCGCGATGAAGTCGGCATCGACCAGGCCGCGCGTCTCCGGGGTGTTGGGCACGTGCAGGCTGATGACATCCGCGCGGGCCAGCAGTTCCGCCAGGCTGACGCGCAGCACGCGCCGATCGTCCATCTGTTCATCAGAGAGGTAAGGGTCGTTGGCGATGACCGTCATGCCGAAGGCCAACGCGCGCGCCGCCACCACGCGCCCCACGCGCCCATAGCCGATGAGGCCCAGCGTCTTCCCCTGAAGCTGTGTCCCCGCTTGACGCCGACGGTCCAGCAGCCACCAGCCCTCTTTCAGGCTGTTATGGGCGATCACCAGGCGGCGGCTGAGGGCCAGCATCAGCGCCAGGGCGTGCTCCCCGGCGGCGATGGCGCTGGTGCCGGGCGTGTGCGTCACGATGACGCCGCGC
>CAYWGJ010000236.1:0-3581 GCA_964457835.1 uncultured Anaerolineaceae bacterium | reverse complement strand
GGCTGTAGCCCAGCACGGCGGCCAGCACGCCATCAGCCACGCCTTGGCCCGCCAGCGCACTGACCGACGCGCCGCCGATGCCGAAATCTGTGAAGCGCCCCATACGAAAGCGCAGCGCCTCCGCCGTGGTCAGATAAGCCCGCTGCGCCACGCTGCCGTCGGCGGCCATGGTGTCTAGGAAGGGCGTGCTGCTCTGCGTGTCCAGGCCGGGCAGCACTTCGGGACCATCCAGGCGGGCGGTGATCTCCGCGCCTGGCTCCACGGTGCCGGTCTCGCTCAGGTCGGCGTCGATCACCACGTCGCCGATGCTTGCCAGCGCTTCGTCATAGCTCAGCGTGCTGTAATCGCCGCCCAGCTCGCGCACGGACAGCGCCGTCAGGCCGCCCAGAATCTTGTAGCGGCTGACCTCACCGACCGCCCAACGCAGCATCGCCTCCACCAGGCGGTCCGGGCCGGGGGCGAAGTCCGCCGGGTTGGGCTGAAAGTCGATCACGAAGTAATCCACCGCCGCGCCGATCGCCCGCCAATCGTAGGCACCGGTCTGCCACGCGCCCTCGACGTTTTGCGCGGGCGGCACGATCACGCCCAGCATCAGGCCGTTTTCCTCCAGGCGCGCACCCAGCTCGCGCAGCAGGGCACTGAAGTCCTCGCGGGATTCGGCGGGCAGGTCGCGATACTTGATGAAGACGCCGTTCCAGCCGCCGTTGACCGCAACCGCCGTGAGCTGTTCGGCGTGTTTGCGGCGGGCAGCGCGGTTCGCCAGCATCTGTGGCACGGTGGCGGCATCCACGGCGCGCGGGTCGATGTAGTTGCGCACAACCGGCATCACGCGGTAGTCCGCCGCCACGCTGAAGCCGGGGGCCAAACTGCCGACCAAGGTGCCATCCAGGTTGGGCGTCAGGCCCGCCGGTGAGACGATGTTCACCACGCGGCCCACGTCGTCATTGAAGCGCTGGTTCAGTTCCAGCACGCTGTGTACGGCGGGGTCCAGCGGGTTAGCGCGGAAGAGCGCCACCCGTCCCGGCACGCCCTCACTCAGCGTGTTGATCTGTGCGGCCAGCAGCGTTTCGGTCTCGTCGCCGCTGAGCTGCGCGGGCACGAAGGTCCAGCGCCCGGCGTCGTAGCGGTACAGGTCGAGCACGTCGGTGGCGGCGTCGGCGGGCAGGCGCAGCGTAAGATACAGGGTGTCGGGCGGTGTGCCGGTCGTTTGCAGGTCATAGACGGCGCTTTGCAGCGCTAAGTAGGCGGGCACGGCGTCGCGGGCGGCGGGCACCCAGGTCGGTGCGCTGGCGTCCGGGCTGATGAAAGACTCCAGCGGCTGCACACTCAGTGCCACGCCGAATTCAACCCCCGTGTCGGCGGGGTCCAGCACCAGGGTCAGCGCATCCGCTGCGACGGCGTTGTCCGCCGCGTTCAGCATCACGTAAGGCGGCGCGGTCAGGCGGTCCAGCAGGCTGACGGGCGGCAGGAACAGCCCGGCCACGACCAGCAGCGCCGCCACGATCACGCCAGTAATCAGCGGAATCCAGCAGCCGCAGCCGCCACGCTGCGACGTGGGTGGCGGGGGCGTGTAGGGGCCAGTCGGCGGCGGGGGAGCGCTCACCGGCGGCACCTGGCCGGATTCCTGGGTGCTGCGCGGGTCACTGGGGGGTCGGGTCTGTGCCATGCTGGGCCTCGCGTCGGTCGCTGATTGGGGTCAGTGTAGAACAGGTATGAGACCGAGTCTAGCAAGGCGGGCGGCTTTCGGGGAGGGTGGGTTGTGCTGCCGTCCCTCACACGCCATGACGAGGGACGGCAGGCGGTAACATCGGCTTACGGACCCAGCCCTCACCTTAAATCTCTCTCTCCCGACCATCCCGGCGGGACTAGGAGCGGGACTTCAAAAGCGGCTTTCTCCCCCAGCGCAGCGTTCGGCAGAAGGGGCCGGGGGATGAGGGCCAGAACGCATTCAAAGCGATTGACCCACAGGTTCGGCTTAGGCCGGCACCTGCACGCCGTGACGTTGTACGAAGCGCGTCATGCGTTCCAGCGCCCGCTCGATGTTTTCCAGGCTGCTGGTGTACGAGGCGCGGACGTGGCCGCGCCCGCTCTCCCCGAAGGCGCTGCCAGGGATCACGGCCACGCGCTCCTCTTGCAACAGCAGCTCGCAGAAGTCTGTGTCGCTGAAGCCGGTGCCGCGCACGTCCGGGAAGGCGTAGAACGCGCCGCGCGGCTCAAAGGTGGGCAGGCCCATGCCGTTGAAGCCATCCACGATCAAGCGGCGGCGTTGGTCGTACTGCGCGCGCATGGCGGCCACGTCGTCCTCGCCGTAGGTGATGGCTTCCAACGCCGCGTACTGGCTGGGCGTCGGCGCGGACATAATCAGGTACTGGTGCACCTTCGCCATGGCGTCCATCAGGGGGGCGGGGGCCGCCGCGTAGCCGATGCGCCAGCCGGTCATGGCGTAGGACTTGCTCACACCACTGAGGTAGATCGTGCGCTCACGCATCCCCGGCTGGGCAGTGACGCTGTTGTGTGGCACGCCGTAAGTCAGGCGCTCGTAGATTTCATCGCTGATGACCACCAGGTCGTGCGCTTGGGCAAACGCGACCACTTCGGCCATGTGTGCGGCATCCAGCACGGCCCCGCTGGGATTATTGGGGTAGCTGATAAGCAGAGCCTTGCTGCGCGGCGTCACCCGCGACTCTAGGGCAGCGCGCGTCACCTGGAAGTCGTCGGCGGGGTCGGTGGGCACCGGAACGGGCACGCCGCCGGCCATCTCCACGGATGCGGTGTGCGCCACGAAGTACGGCTCCACGATCAGCACTTCATCGCCATGATCAAGCACGGCCTTCATCGCCAGGAAGAGCGCCTCGCTGACGCCCACCGTCACCAGCACTTCGCTGGCCGGGTCATAGCGCAGGGCATAGAGGCGGGCCAGGTGCGCGCTGATGGCTTGGCGCAGGGCCAGCAGGCCGCTGTTGCCGGTATAGCCGGTATGCCCCGCGTGCAGCGACTCGACGCCGGCGGCGGTGATGTGCGCGGGCGTGGCGAAGCCCGGCTCGCCGATGCCCAGCGTCACCACGTCGTCCATGGTGGCGGCGATGTCGAAAAAGCGGCGGATGCCCGAAGGCTTCATGGCGCGGGACTGCTCAGAAACAAAACGCTGCGACGTGCGGCTCATGAGTGCATTAATCCCTGTGGATGTTCGGTTAACCTTTGGCACTTGCCCATTTGTGCGAGCTGAACAAGATACCTACAATATACTGCATGGTACGCCCGGTTGCAGCGCGAGTCATGGGTCATAGCACACCGAATTCAGCGTACTAACTTGGACACTTTGTATGAAAACTCCAGATTAACCCGAAAGGACCGCTTCTCATGCCCCTGCCCCTGCTCAACGATCACGTCGAAACCCGCGACGCCCTGCAAAAGGCCGCACAGCCCCTCGCCCAGATGCGTAAGGCGCTTATCGGCGTACAGCCCAACGCCCTGCACCTGGCGCTCTTTCCTACCCCTTACGGACTCAGCACCGGCCTAACGCCCATCGGCGAGTTCCGCCTGGACTTCGCCCCGGAACCCGCCTACCGCTTCTTCCCGGC
>CAYWGJ010000235.1:1392-3671 GCA_964457835.1 uncultured Anaerolineaceae bacterium | reverse complement strand
CCAGCGCCACCCTATCGGGCTGTGGCAGGCGGGCGATGGCATCGATCACCTGCCCTACGCCCTTATCCATGCCCATGGTCGTCAGCGTGCCCACATAGCCCACGATAAAGGCGTCCGGGTCCCAGCCGAGCTGGGCACGCGCTTGAGCCTGGGTGGGTTGATCGGCGAAGCGGGCGGCGCGGTAGCCGTCGTGCGCCACCATGAAGCGCGGCGGCTTACGCATCGTGGCGGTACGTTCCTTCAGGATAGACTCAATCGGCGGCGTGAGGGCGATCACCGTGCCGGTGCGCCGCAGCACCCAAAACTCGATCCAGCGAGCGGCACGGGTGTAAGCCGGACGATGACACTCATAGGCGATCTTCTGACGCGGCGTGACCAGGGTCAGCGTCAGCAGCAGCAGGCGATCACGGGTGTAGACCTGGGCGCTGCGCTCACCGCTGAGCAGCAGGCCCAGCGCCGCACTGAGCGCGAAGCTCATCACTTGCAGCACCTCCACCACGCGCCGCAGCAGCGGCACGCGGCTCAGCCAGGGCATCAGGTCCAAGGTCGGCAGCCGCCGCGCCCGGAAGCCAGGCCGCACGCCGTAATATGCGAAGGGATCATCGGTATCGACTTCGGTGCCCGGCGGGGGGTAGCGCATCGGCGTCCACAAGCTGAGGTCTGCGCCGTTGTCGGTCATGGCCTCACAGTTCTGCATAATTTGCAGTGCAGGGACGAGCTTAGAAGGCACGCGGGCGTTGGCGACGTAGATCAGGCGCATGGGTGGTCAGTCCTTGTGCGGGGTGCGGGTCAATCCGGACCCTGATGCTAGCACGCCGCTGCTCAATCGAACAGACCCGGCTGGGTGGGCGGGGGATCGTCCACGCCGTAGTGATCCAGCACGCGCCGCCCCCAAGCGGTGAGCACGCCGGTACGCGCTGCTACTTCCTGCACGAAGCGCGCTGGGTGCTTGTTGGACTTGCGGCGGTTGCAGTCGGGGCAGGCACAGGCCAGGTTGCCGGGGGTATGCGCCCCGCCTTGGCTCAAGCTGATGACGTGATCGACGTGTAGGGGCTGGCCGCGCAGGTCGGCGTCACACCAGGCGCAGCGCCCCCCGGATTCTAGGATGACGCCGCGCAGCTCGATAGGGGTGAGGGGCGTGTCGTGGCCCAATCGCCGGGCACGGGCGTTCATGGCTGCACAGAGCTGGCGCAGCGCGGTCTCGTCGGGGAAATCGCTGTAGATCACGGCAGCGGGGTCCTGAAAACCCCCAGCAGCATAGGCCGGGGGTGTCGGTGGTGTAGGGCAGCGCCGTCTTAGAGGGCGAACTGTTCCTTGATCTGTGCCACCCATACCTTGATGCGGTCGGTGGTCATGTTCTCTTGGCCGTCCTGATCCACGCCCAAGCCCAGGAAATGATCCTCAATAGACGCCTTGGACTCCTCAAACTGGTAGCTTTTGTGCGACCACATGCCCAGCAGTTCAGCGTCTCGCAGCAAAAGCTGATCAGCCAGCATCCCCATGGCATCCAGGAAGTTGTAGCCGTAGCCGTTCTGGTCGCCTAAGCCAAACAGCGCGACCTTCTTCCCGCTGAAGTCCATTTCTTCCAGCTTAGGGAAGAAGAAGGACCAGTCATCCTGGAGTTCGCCGGTGTTCCAGGTGGGAATGCCCATGATGAGATACTGATAGCTGAGCATCTTTTCAGGGGTCGTTGCGCCGATGTTGTGAATCTCAACCATGCCGTCTTCGATCGCGTCAAAAGCGGCCTTGATCTGATAGGCGATAAACTCGGTGTTGCCGGTGCTGCTGCCGTAGAACAAACCAATCTTAGCCATGTCTTGCCATACTCCTCATCGGTTACCGTGCGCCATGCTACCGCCTGTGCCTTAATCCTGCGTGAAAAATGCCACAAGACAAAACCAGCCGCGCCCGGTATTATGTGCACAATGGCCCGCATTATACCGAAAAAGTTCTGTGCTACAATAAGTGCATCCACAGCGCACACAGATTGAGGAGACCGCAGCCATGCTCGATGAACTGCGCAACACAGGCGACGATTTTGAGGATTTCGGAGAAGAGGACGCCACGGCCTACCGGGAAACGGACGCCGACAGCGGCAGCGGCACCTTCCTGGGGATGACGGCAGCGGAGCGCATGATCCTCTCCATCCTACTCTTCATCTTGGTGACAGTGGGCGGTGTGCTGCTGCTACTAGCGACCGGTCGCATTGCTTTTTAGCGCAAAGCGGTCGCATTGCTTTTTAGCGCAAAGCGGTCGCATTGCTTTTTAGCGCAAAGCGG
>CAYWGJ010000235.1:0-1292 GCA_964457835.1 uncultured Anaerolineaceae bacterium | reverse complement strand
TCGCATTGCTTTTTAGCGGCTCACACGCGCTCGAAGGCCTCACGGGTCGCCACACGCAGCACCTGAGCCAGCTCGTATCCGATGAAGTGCTGCTGCCCGCCCACCTCAATTTGCAGCGGCCCGTTGAAGGGCGCGCGGTCAATGAGGCTCAGCGGCACGCCAGTGCGCAAGCCCAGCGCATCCAGGTATTTCAGCTTTTCCTCGTCGTGCGAGTTGGCGCGGCTCAGCAGGTAATGGCCGCCGACCGCGGCTTCTGGCAGGGGATAATCCTCCACCGGGGGCATCACGCCTGCTTCCGTCGGGATCGGTTCCCCGTGCGGACAGCGGCGCGGCTGCCCGGCCATGGCGTACATGCGCGCTACCAGTGCATCACTGGCCGCCGCCCCCAGCGCATCCGCAGAGTCGTGCACTTCATGCCAGCCGAACTGCATCACGTCCACCAGGAAGCGCTCTACGATGCGGTGCCGCCGGATGGTCATCAGGGCTTCATAGCGGCCCTTATCTGTCAGGGCGATGCCCTGGTAGGGTTCGTGCTCCAAGTAGCCGCCCTCTTTGAGGCGCTGTACCATGCGCGTGACCGCCGGTGCACTGACGCCCATCACCTCTGCCAGCGCGGACGTAGCGACGTGCGCTTTGTCTTGATACTGTGACAGGCGGTAGGTTTCCGCCAGGTATTCTTGCATTGCTGCGCTCAGGCCGCTGCTCATCGTCTCATCTAACCCGTATGTGCGCTTTTCTCAGATGCTTCTCTATTAATATAATGGCAGCCATGCTTTTTTTGCAAGTGGTTAAATTATAAGAATCGCCAATGAAACACTTCACTGTGGGAATGGGCAGCAGCACTGCACAAAGCATGTTAGATTATGTGTGCTGCATGAAAAGCCGCCCCTTTCGCAGAGAAAACGGGAACCCGGCCAGGCGCAGCGGCGTCTACAGCACAGTGCGCGATTCACATGTCTATACTCAAGGAGACCCCAACCATGCGCCCCATCGCCTTTGTGACTTTCTTCAGCTTGCTGCTGGTCTTCAGCGGCGCGGCCCTGGCCCAGGATGCCGACCCCGAAGCCACGCCGGAACTCAGCGCTCCTGCCGCGGCCCCCGGTCCGCTGCCGGACATCAGCGTGCGTAACGTGACCCTGGCCCACGATCCCAGCAATGCCACCCTGACGATCACCGCCGATTACGTCCAGAACGATGGCTGCGATATGCCCACGGAGGCCCGCGCCGAGCTTCAGAATGGCGTGCTGTGGGTGGACGTGCTGCGCACCGAGCAGCCCGCCGAAGATCAAGCC
>CAYWGJ010000234.1:0-3687 GCA_964457835.1 uncultured Anaerolineaceae bacterium | reverse complement strand
GCGCAGCGTAGACGCCGACGACACCTATGGCCGCGACCGCCGCGATCACGCCGCTGCCGTAGGTCAGCAGATGCCGCGCATCCACGCCCGGCGGCGCGCCCACTATGTAAAGGAAGAGGCCGCCGATTTCCCCGCGTCCACGCCTGAGCGCCGCGTCACCCAGGACCAGCGCTAACAGGGTGATAAGAGCTATACTCAGCGTGACGTGCGCCAACATCCGCAGCCAGCGCCCGCGAGTCACCGGGGCGGAATCGTCCGTGCGGCGCACGCCCACCCCCACCGCCACGGCGTAGAGGACCGGCAGCAGCCCGGTCAGGCACAGCAGCGGCGGCAGGACGAAGGGCGCAGCGGTCCGCCACTCGGTGAACAGCCAGTAGATCACGCCAGCCTCCGGTCGATGTTGCGTTCGGCGCGCTTCTTCTCCGCGTCGGTGAGCAGCGCGGCGTCCAGCGCGGCCACGCGCTCCGGACCCAGCAGCCGCGTGAAGACTTCCGTAACGGCGGCGTCGCGGGCCGCGTGGAAAACCGGCATCTGCGCCCGGCGCAGGTCGTAATGCTGCCGCCCGTCGATGTCCGGTACGGTGGCGGGAAACACGACGTGTGCGTGCAGCCGCTGCCGCCCATCCGCCGTGGCCGGATCGTGGATCACGTAACTGTACTCCGGTGTGGGCAGCTCGCAGGCGGTGAAAAAGCGGTCCATCATCGTCTCGGTGAGTTCGCGCAGCACCCGCTTCCGCTGACCCCGCGGCACCTCGGCCATCAGGTCCGGATGCGGCGACACGACCATCAGCCGAGCCAAGACCTCGTCCTTGTTGGCGCGATCTTCGGACAAGCGCGACGCCGCATCCCACACGGCGCGAAACGATCCGCCCAGGTCGCGATCGTGCCAGCGCTCCAGGCCGGGATGCTGCGCGACGTGCCGGTCGCGGTCGTCGCGGTACTGGTAATATTTCAGCATCCCCAGCACGGCGCGGCGGTCGTCGGGCGTGTCTTTCTTGTAGAGCAGATTACAGATCAGCGCGTGTTTCTTCATTCGGCATCCAGGCCCGCGTCGAGCCGTTCGCTGAGCGCCTGATGGTTTTCCGCCGCCAGGCGCACGGCCTGCTCCAACAGCGCGTCCACGCTGAGCTTCTGCCCGGTCGTGCGCGCAATCAGCACGCCCAGCGACTGTGCCAGCAAATAGGTGAGCACGGTCAGGTGCCAGTCGAGGCGGGTCATGCGCGTGCGGAAGCTGGCGCTGAAGTGGCGGCGGCTGGCGACCTGGTCGCTCTGGTCGTCGAGATAGGCTCGCAGCGCGGCGCGGACCAGGTCGGCGTCGGTTGCCATGCGCTTGGCCACCCGCACCTGCTGGAGCAGCGTGTGCATCTCCGGCGTGATGCGGGCGTACACGCGGACGCTGTGCGGCGGCTTACGCTTCACGGTGCGCTGCCTCCCGGCGGATGCCAGCGGCCACAGCTTCGGGACGCTGCGCGGCGGTGCGGACCAGGTAGCGGATCACCGCCGACTGCGTAGCCCCGGTGAAGCGGACCAAAACGCGCAGGTGCTCTTGGTCCTGCGGGGTGAAACGCACGCCGATATAGCGCGAGTAATGCGGTGTGTCCATGGTGAAACTCCGGGAAACAGGTTGTTTTACCTATTTTCCGGCGGAAACACGCGGCGCGGCAACAGCAATGTGTGAGGTTTGGGGGTCAGGTTTAGATACCCCCTAGATTCACCAAAAAATCGTTTCGCGCTGCGCGCGAAGAGACCTGGGGGCTTTGCCCCCAGACCCCCAAAAAAATTTGATTCGCGCTTCGCGCGAAAGGGCTTGCGCTACGCGCATCGGGCTACGCCCGACCGCCCTAACAGTGTTCAGAAACCCCTTACTGAGAAGGGGGCCGCACCACCCGAAACCCGTAGCGGTCGTTGCGAGAGTACGGGAAGTAGTCGTAGCGAAACGCCGCGCGCGCGTTGCCCCGAGGGACGAGCCAAGAGCCGCCGCGCAGGACCCGGCGGGCATTACTTATTAAGTTATCCTCATTCAATTCACCTTCCGGATTGCTGTAATCCGTCACGCACCACTCCCACACGTTGCCGCTCAGGTCCAGCACGCCTTCCACCGAGGCCCCGCCAGGGAACAGCCCCACCGCGCTGGTCTGCCCGATGCCGGTTTCGCTGGTATTCCCCTTGGCCGCGTCGAATTCGTCACCATACGGATAGACGCGGCCATCCGTCCAGCGCGCCGCCCGCTCCCATTCCTGCTCTGTCGGCAGCCGCACCGCCCACGCCCCGATGTCGGCCAGGTCCCACCCGCCCCCCAGCCGCCACGACAGCCATCGCGTGAACGCCATCGCGTCGTACCAGCTCACGTTTTCACGCGGGTGGTTGGCGTATTTGAACCACTGCTCATCCGGCGCGCTGTTGTGCCCGTCGGGGATGCTCAGCCCCTCCCACCAGCACGAGTCGCCCCAGCCTTCTAGGTCGTCAATGAAGGTTTGGAACTGCACGTAGGTCACTGGGTAACGGCTGATGGCGAAAGCCGGCAGGGTTCGCTTTTGCCCGTCTTGGTAGATGAACGCCCCACCGGCAATCTCCACCCAGGCGATGTCCGGCAGGCCGTCAGCGCGCAGGCCCACGCCGGGGCGGTCGTCGGCGTTCAGCAGTCCCAGCACCCGGTACACCGCCGCCCGGCCCTGCGGCTCAGTTTCATCAACCAAGGCAAGCGCACTTCGGATCAGCGACTCGCGGGTGTCCCCGCTGATGCCGGCCAGGGTCTCATCGTCCATCAGGCGCTGGAGCGTTGCGGTGCCCAGTTCCGGGCTGGCCTGGCCCAGCCAGCGCGCCACCCGTTCCGCTTCCCCGGTGAACTCCGCCAGCATCAGCGCAGTCTCGCGCCACACGTTCAACCGCCACCTGCTCCCACCCAGGATCGGGCGCGGGTCAGCGTCAGCCTCCATCTGGGCCGCCAAGGTCCGCGCCGCGTAGTATTCCTGCAAAAGCTGATGGCTGAAGCGCAGGTTTTCCCCGTCCAACGTCAGGACCGTGGCATCCAGCGCGGCCTGACGCAGCGCGGCGTCGTCTGCGGCGTCTATCTTCAGGACGGTGGTCTGTGCTGCCTGCATCCGCTCAGCCAGCGTCGTCAGGAAGGCGTCCAGCGTTTCACGCTCCGGGAAGGCCTGACCGCGCCGTGCGGCCTGGTCCTGCTCGCGTGCATAGAGTTCGTCAACGAAAGCCTTGTAGAGTTCAGCGCGGTTCTGCGGCATTTCCGCACCGGGCTTGTTCAGCGAACAGATCAGCTTCGCCATGTAGGGGTTGCGCGCCAGCGGGATCAGCTTGGCCCCCTGCCACATCCGCTGCCAGGCAGCATAACCCCTGTCGAACCAGCCTAACCCCTTGTTGGCTTCCCAGAAGCCGGCACGCTTCGATTCCCATGCTTTGAAAAGGTCCTCACTGCCGCCCATCTGCCGCCACAGGGCCGCGTCGTCGTACTTCAGCACCACGCTGTAGCGCCGCACAAACTCCCGGATGGCCGGCAGGTCCATGTCGCGCACTTCCATGCGTTCCAGCTTCAGCGCGTCCAGGTCGTTGTTGTAATCGCGTATCCGGCACGACACCACAAAATACGGCGCGTCGCGCAGCATGTCGCGCACTTCCGCCACCAGGTCGCGCCCATCCGTGACGGCCCGGCGCGGCATCTCGTTCAGCGCGT
>CAYWGJ010000233.1:0-3706 GCA_964457835.1 uncultured Anaerolineaceae bacterium | reverse complement strand
GGTGGATCGTAGACGCGGCGGCGGGGGCGGCGGGCATCGGCCATGTGGCCCCGCACGACCTGCGGCGCTCGGTCGCCGGGGCGCTGTACGAGGCCGGGACCCCGGTGGACAAAATCAGCCGCCTGCTGCGCCACAGCAGCATCGCTGTCACGGAGCGCTACCTCAACAGCCTGCCACATCGCAATGAGGGGGCGCTGCTGATGAGCCAACTGCTGGGCTTCAGCGAGGACAACGACAACCCGCCGTGGTTTGAAGAGGGATAGGGTGGCACACGCGAATTTTCTTAAGGATTATCTCCGCATTTTTAGTGTAGGATGAGAGGGACACATCAGCGGCGACAGCGTTTTGCAATAAGGGGGAAAATCAGATGCCGATTACCGTAAACTGGTACGATGAAAGACAGACGATAGTTCATTGGGTCTTCAGCGACCCGTGGACCCTAGAAGACTTGCACGACGCCTACGACCAGGCGCAGTTCTTAGCCTATCAGGTACCGCACTGGGTCAACGGCCTCATTGAAATCAATGCGTCCACCATGCCGCGCTTCCTCTACAGCACCATGAACGCCCGTGGACGCAGTGAGCCGCCCAACTTCGACATGGCCTTTATCGTCAGCAAGAACATGCTCGTGCGCACGGTCATCAACATGTACCGACGTGTGCCCGGTGCCAACATCCCGCTGATCCTGGTTGACACCGTGCCCGAAGCCCTGCACGCCATTCAAGACCACCAGGCACTGCTTGCAGCCCACGACCTTCACCCAGCATCGCAGCACGATTATACCAACGAGGAGTCCGCCTAAAGATGCCCATCACCGTACAGTGGCTGGACGACAGCCAACGCATCATCTTCTGGACCATCACCGACCCCTGGACCCTGGACGAGCTGCACCTGGCAAACAAACAGGGTAATGACATGATCCGCACCGTAGATCACCAGGTTTGCGCGGTGATCGATACGCTGGGTGTAACGATCCCGCGCACCTTGTTCACCTCCCTGAACACGCTGGACCGCATCGCCGCGCCGAACTTTGACACCAACGCCATCGTCACGCACAGCCCGGTCGTGCGCGCCATGCTGAACATGTACAGGCGTCTGCCCAACGCCAAACTGAGTTTTAAGCTGTTCGATAACTTGGACGACGCGCTGGCCTTTGTACGTGAGCGCCAAGCAGCAGCACCTGACGCCGACTAAACGACACACGAATAACGTCGAGCGCTCAAAATATCGCCAAGTTGCGATAGGCGTACAAACGAAAAACCGGGCGGATGCCGCCTAGCACCCGCCCCAGTAGACCTACTCAACGTCTTCGCGTGTGATCTGCGCGATCACGTCCAGGTCATGACGATAGCCGCGCGTGCGCGTCCAGAAGCTGAGCACCAGGCCCAGCATCAGCACGGCGGTCACCACCACGCCCAGCAGCATATAGGCCGTCGTATCCGGCATGGCAATTCGTCCTTTCTTAGAGGTCGCCCAACGCGCTGAGCTTCACCCGCTGCACGCGCTCGGCCAGGTTTTGCAAACGGATGCGGTACCACATCAACGTCACCGGGATCAACCCGCCCCAGATCAGCAGGTTAGGCAGCAGGGCCAGTGCGACGTTGCTGTCGGCCTCAAAGCTGCCTTCCGCGTTGACCGGGCTGCTGCCCACCACTACTGGGTGGATCGTCTCCGGCACGATGCGGATAATCACCAGCGTCAAGATGGCCGTTACAATAGCGATGATGCCATACACCGCCGCGAAGCGCCGCCGCGTGTCTGGATTTTCGATGCCAGCGCGCAGCATCAGGTAGGCGGCGTAGGTCAGGGCCATCACTGCTGCCGAGGTCAGGCGCGGGTCCCAAGTCCACCAGGTGTTCCAGATAGGCCGCGCCCAGATCGACCCAGTTGCCAGGTTGACCAGGGCCAGCACCAAGCCCACTTCCACACCGGCTAGGGCCAGCGTGTCCCACTTTACATTACGGGTGCGCAGATACTGCATGCCGCCCAACACCGCCGCGCTAAAGGCCAACAGTGCTCCAAAGAAGCTGGGCATGTGCACGTAAAAGATGCGCTGCACATCGCCCTGCTGCGCGTCTGGGCCGACGTGGAAGAAGGCCAGGTACAGCCCGGCCAAGGTCGCCAGCAGCGTAACCCCGGTCAGAATGCGTAGTCCTTTGGGCAACGGCGGCGCTTCGGCCAGCAGTTCGTTTTGCTTCTGCTTTTCATCCTGTGCGATGCTTGCCATACTCACGGTACTCCCGAACTCGTCTTTCGGCAGAAACTGCAAAAAGCTCATAAAAGGTGCTAATATCATAGCAGATACCGCCCACAGTGCACAGAGCGACTGAGTCCACATAAGCTGAGTACGAGATGAGCCATCCGCCGCGTCTGAGTCTATGAGGCTGAGCTGCGCCCTGCGCACCTCGCTTCACTTGATCCGTTTTTGATCCAAGGGGAACGATCCCATGAAAGTCGCAGTGATTACCGACAACGGACGCAGCGTCAGCGCGCATTTTGGCCGCGCCCGCACCTACGAAGTCTTCATCATTGAGGACGGCCAGATCACCGGCCATGACATCCGCGAGCGCGACGTACAGCATCACGAACACGGCCATAGTCACGATCATGAGCACAGCCATGACCACGAAGACCACACGCCCGGCCACGGCTTCGGCCACCGCGCCGCCGAGCGTCACGCCGCTATGATCGCACAGATCACCGACTGTGAAGCCGTGATCGTGCGCGGTATGGGGCGCGGCGCGCACCTCGCCCTCAAACAGGCCGGCATTCGCCCCATCATCACCGACATCAGCGACATCCAGGCCGCACTGGCCGCCTTCATCGACGGCAGCATCGTCGATCACGCTGATCGCTTGCATTAGGCCCAACCACAGCCCAACGCACCGCCTCAGCGCTGCGCACTGCCGCCCATCTGCGGGTCTTCGTCCAGCTCTTGCGCAAAGCTCTCGGTGAATTCGCCATCTTCCGTGAGGCGCACGCCCGGCGCTGAGGCTCCCGATGCGACCTTGCGCTTCGCCATGCTGCGTTCATGGCGCAGGGCCTCTTCAATGGCGCGGTCCTGCGCCGGGCCGGTGACCAAGAGCCGTACTATCAGGCCGAAGGCATGGAACACGACAAACACGGCCATCAGCACGGCGAACAGCATCCACAACGGCGGCAAACTGCTGAAGAAGGCCAGCGCTTCGGCGTCGTTACCGGTGGCGATCAACGCCAAGCCCAGCTCTTGCAGCATCGGCGATACCAGCCCCACCGCCAACACCGCAAACCCAGCGGAAACAACGTGATGAAACAAGCCCAGCACCGCGTCGAAGCGCTGCGTTACGTCCCGGCGCACATGGCGGTATTCCCGGTCACTGACCATCACCGGCCAGTCCTCGCCATAGCGCAGCACCAGGGCGCGTTCTACCGCGTCCCGCTGACGCTGCATCTGCCCACCCGTGTGGTAGAAGGTTTTCAAGCCATGGTTAATCAGGCCGCCCGCCCAGATCAGCAGGCCCACGCGCACGAAGTCAATCAAGGCGATGCTCTCCGGGATCGTCAGGCCCTCGACGTTTTCCAGTACCCCCGTGAGCAAGCCGCCCAGAAACTCATTGATGCCGCGCGCGCCCCCCAAAAGCAGCACGCTGGCAACGACGAACACGCCCAGGTGCGTCATAAAGCCGCTGACGCGCGAAGCGCTGCGCACAGCCCGGCGGCGGATCGC
>CAYWGJ010000232.1:0-3707 GCA_964457835.1 uncultured Anaerolineaceae bacterium | reverse complement strand
TTGGGCTACCTTGAGGCGTACCCCGGCCTGGAACCCACCCCCTACGGCGCGCACCTCCACGTCGGCGATTTGAGCCTGAACGCCGCTGCCGACCCCGATGCGGACGCGGTGCGCGGCGCGCTGTTGGATCATCTGCATGGCCTGGCCGCCGATACCGCCACCGAGCACCTGACTGTCACGCTGTCCGGCCCGGCGGACCCGCATGCAGCCTTCTACAGCGGGCGCGGCTTTGCGCCGCTGACGCAGGTGCAGCGCTACACCCTCAGCGCGCGGACCGGGCAGGTGTTCTACAAAGTGGGGGCGCATCACAGCAGCGGACCGGCCCAGATCGAAGGCTGGCACATGCCCATAGGCCGCGTGCAGAGCGCGCGCCAGCACTGGGAAGCGCTGTTTCCAGCACACTGGGCCGTCATCCCGCAGATTGCCGCGCAGCGCGTGGACCGCCTGGCGCTGAGCGTCAGCGGGCAGGACGCCTTTGTAGTGTGTACGCAGGGGGCCTACGATCCGCGCAGTGCGGCGCTGGCGGTGTGGACGCTGAAGCCGCTGACGAAGCAGGTACTCAGTGCAGTACGGGACTGGGCGCACCGAGAGTCGTACCGCAGCTTGTCGCTGATCGTAGACGCGCCGACGGCCAAGCTGTTGAATCCAGATGCCGAAGCCGAAGCCTACACGCGCACGGTGTATGCGCTGCGGTTGTAGCCTTCACCCCCCAGGCGGCGTCAGGTCCCCGCTGAGCCAGGCCAGGCCATAGCCGATGACCAGGTGCCCGGCTTCCGCGAGGGCGTTGGCTAAGGCGCTGGTGTCCTGGTAGTGCCACCAATGCGCCGCGCTGGGCAGAATCGCCACGCCGAAGTCCGCCACCACCAGCGCGCTGAGGTCCCGCGCCGGGCCGTGCCGGGGATGCAGCATCACCCGAAAGCGCGAGGGCATCCCGCTGGCGTGCTCGGTGTCGTGATACAGCAGGTGCTGAAACACGATCCCCGTCACGCCATCCGGCCAGCGCTTGCTAAAACGGAACTTACCGCCCGCCCACTGCATCGGCTTGTCGTCCAGGTGATAATCTGCTGCGCTGAAGGCCTGGCCCGTCACCGTCAGCAGCAGGCCGCGAAAGGCGGCTTGTCCCGGCGGCAGCGCGTGCTCGCCATTCACAACAGCCACAGCGCATCCTCCCACAGCGAGTCTAGGTCGGTGAACTGCGATTCGGTTTCCAGCTCACTGCGGATGAAGTGCCAGGCTTCGTCAGCGTCGAAGGCGTCGTGGATGCTCACACAGGCGCGTTCCGGCGCGAGCAGTTCGACATCGGCCACGCAAATGAGTTCGGCGGTGAAGCGGAAGAGGCGTGTTGTGCGGGTGTTGAGGTAGAAGGCATAACGGGTGGCGGTACCCAGCACGGCGGGTTCGCTCATGGTGAAAGTCGGCTGTGCGTCAGGGGGTGGGGTGGGTTCGCTCATAAAAGGGGCCATCGGTCATGCTTACACAACGATGACCCCATTATAGCACAGACGTAATGGGGGGCGTACTCAGGCGCGCATACGGGCCAGGGCGTCGTCCGGGGTGGTGGCAAACACGACAGGCAGCGCGGCGCTGCGACGCGGGTACACACGGCGATAGCTGTCGTAGGCCACGCGCATCAAGCGGCTGCGGCTGATGACGGCAACGCGCGCCAGATTGTTGGGCAGGTGATGCATCAGGCGGTCCACGCCGGAAAAAATCTGCGAGGGGATGTGCTCGCTGTCGCGCATGTCCACCAGTGCGGTGACAGGGTGCGGCTGCGCGCGGACGAGCCTGTCAGTCTCGCGGCGTAGGGCCGCCATGTCGTCCCAGGTCCAAATGCCCTGCACGCGGATGTACAGCGTCTGCTGTGTTGAGTCGTACCACTCATAGTGAAAGTTCGCACGCGGTGCCATTTGTCTATCTCCCAACCCACCATAACAATAACAGTGTATCACTAATCTCATGCTCACAATATGATATTTACCCTGTAGATTTGAGATGGATGTCATACTTTATCCATTCATAGTATTCATCTTGGGGGTGAGGCATTGTGCCCTTACCGCACCTTATGGCACCAACAATGATACCCTTGGTTCACAGCATGTATCCATTTTGAAAATTGGGATTTAACCTAATGCAAAAATATGATATACTCTGGGTTGTTGATTGAATTAACCTCATAGGAGCTTCAGCCGTGACGACGGAGACAACCCAGAATGCGACCCCCCAGCGTGACACCCGCCTACAGGACGGCCTGACCGCCCTGGTCTTGTTCGTGATCGTCGTGATCGCGTCCTTGTGGGTAGGCCAGCAGATGAACAGCGGCGAGGCCACCGTGATGCTGGTCTTCATCGCGGCCAGCATTACCGCCGTAGCGACCGGCTTTGGCGCGCTGCCCTTCTTGTTCGTCAAAGACATCAGTGCGCGCTGGCTGGGTGTGGGCAACGCGCTGGCCTCTGGCTTGATGCTGGGCGCGTCCATTGGGCTGTTGATTGAGGGCGCAACCATGGAGGGCGTCGGCGATCCACTTCTGCGCTTGGGCATCGGCGCGGCGCTGGGCGTGGCGCTGATCTTCCTCTTTCAGCGGCTCTTGGCTGACCGCGATGAGGATTTCAGCATTGGCAAGGTACAGGGCGCGGACGCGGTACAGATGCTGATGATCGTAGCGATCATGACCGTGCACAGCTTTGCGGAGGGCATCGGCGTGGGCGTCTCTTACGGGGACACCAACACCTTTGGCCTGCTCATTTCCGTGGCGATCGGCATCCACAACATCCCGGAAGGCCTGGCGATCAGCTTGGTGCTCATCCCGCGCGGCACCTCGGTATCGCGGGCGGCCCTGTGGAGCATCTTCAGCAGCATTCCCCAGCCCTTGATGGCGGTGCCGGCCTTCTTGTTCGTGCTGGCCTTTAAGCCTTTCCTGCCAGTGGGCCTAGGTTTGGCAGCGGGGGCCATGATCTGGATGGTGTTCAAAGAGCTGCTGCCGGAAGCCTTGGAGGACATGCCCGCGCGCGTGGTCTACCCCACGATGATTGCGGCGGTGGGCGGGATGCTGCTCTTTCAGACGCTGATCGGCTGAGCGGCTCAGCCCAGCGCAATGTCCCCGGCGTGGAGGGTGTGCAAGGTGCCGTGATCGTCGCGCAGCAGCAGCGCACCGCCGACCCCGACGCCCTCCGCCAGCCCCCCGTATTCGCCCTGCGCCGTGCTGACCGTCACGCGCTGCCCCAAGGTCACCAGGCGGTGTGCCCAGGCACGCTGGAGCATCGGTGTGCCCAGGCGCGCGGCCCAGTGATCCACCCGCGCCAGCAGCGACACCAGCAGGTCGGTCCGCTCAACCGGGCGGCCTAGGCTCGGCTCAATGCTGATCGCCTTGTCGGCCAAGTCAGTGCCGCTGAAGTCCACGCGCACGTTGAGGCCCATGCCCACGACCGCGCCGCGCAGCGTATCACCGGCCCATTCCGCCTCCACCAGCACCCCACTGACCTTTTTGCCCGCCAGCAGCACGTCGTTGGGCCACTTGATGCCCACGCTCACGGCTTGGGGCGCGTCGGCGGTCAGGGCGTCCAGGGTTTCAGCGATGCTCAACGCGCCCAGCATGGTGAGCTGATGCAGAGCATCGGCTGGGGGCAGCAGGATCACAGAGACCGCCAGCGCCACCCCTGGCGGTGTCGCCCAGCCGCGCCCCAGTCTGCCGCGCCCGGTACGCTGTTCAT
>CAYWGJ010000231.1:0-3714 GCA_964457835.1 uncultured Anaerolineaceae bacterium | reverse complement strand
CTCTGGCGGTGCGTCGATGAGCGCTTCGCCTGTGCGCAGGGCCTCGGCCACCCAGCCTTCGTAGATCAGGCCCAGCACCGCCGCGCGCACGCGCCACCAGTTGTAGCCGTCGGCGCACACCGGTCCTTCTAACACGCTGACGCGGCTGTCGGCCTGCACGACGGTGAGGGTCAGCGCGTCGATGTCGGCATCGGCCCGGATGCGCGCGTTATACAGCAGCTCAAAGGACTCGCCGACACTGAGGTCCAGCGGTGCGGCGCAGTCCAGCGTATCCTCGCCAGGGCCGCGCAGATAGCGAATCCAGTAGCGGTCGTCGCGGCCTTCGCTCACCCAACCCGTCAGACCATGGCCTGTAACCTGCCACCAGTTGAAGCCGCCCTGGCACACCGGCCCGCTCACCACGCGGAACTCGCGGCGGTCTGGGAAGCTGCGCAAAAGAGGTGAGGACGCGTCCGGCGACAGGCGGATTATCACGCCGCCCGACACGACGATGACGCCGCCCGCTTCAATGGGCAGCGGGTCGCGGCAGAAGGCAGGCGTGGGGCTGGGCGCAGTGTAGGTGCCGACAAGCGGGGGCGTGGCAGTCGGGATTTCTTGGGCGCGTGTGGCGCGCTGAGTGCTCAGCAGCAGCAGCACGCCGACCAGCAGCAGCGCAGTCAGCAGCAAGACAGACGGTATGGCAGCAGGGCGAGGTCGCATGGGCGCGTCTCCTCCGGGTGGGGCGGCACGGGCAGGTCATCCTTCAGTATAGCATTGTTCGGCGCGTAGGGTGAGTCATGCGGGAACCCCGCCCCTGTGTCTACAGGAGCGGGGGAGAAAGACGTTGTTACTGCTCGGAAGTCTGCATCGGTTCGTCGGCGTCGGTTTCGTCTTCTTCGTCAGCGCTGCTGAAGCTCAGCTCGTCGGCGGCGTCCACGTCCACGCGGATCACGCTGGCGATGGGGAACTGGCCGGACAGGATACCGTCGGAGAGGCGGTCTTCGATCTCGTTCTGGATCAAGCGGCGCAGCGGGCGGGCACCGAACTCAGGGTCATAGCCCCGGTTGGCAAGCCAGTCGCGGGCCGCCTCGGTCAGGTCCAAGCTGATAGCGTGTTCGATCAGGCGCTCGCTGACCTTCTTCATCTCTAGGTCCACGATCTGCTTGATCTCTTCGCGCGTCAGCGAGCGGAAGACGATGGTGGCGTCCACGCGGTTCAGGAACTCCGGGCGGAAGGCGCGGCGGAGCTGGTCCACCACGTTCTTGCGCATCTCGTCGTAGCTTTCCTTGTCGGTTACGCTGTCGTCCAGAGGGGCAGCAAAGCCGAGCTGTGCGCCGCGCTTGATGGTGTCCGCGCCGATGTTGCTGGTCATCACGACGATGGCGTTGCGGAAGTCCACGCGGCGGCCACGGGCATCGGTGAGCTGGCCTTCTTCCATCACCTGAAGCAGCATGTTGAAGGCTTCGGGGTGGGCCTTTTCGATCTCGTCAAAGACGACGATGCTGTAGGGGCGGCGGCGCACGGCCTCTGTGAGCTGGCCGGCGTCTTCATAGCCGACGTAGCCGGGAGGCGCACCCACCAGGCGGGCCACGGAGTGCCGCTCCATGAATTCGCTCATGTCGAGCTGTACCAGGGCGTCCTCGCTGCCGAAGAGGAACTCGGCCAGGGTCTTGGTCAGCTCGGTCTTGCCCACACCGGTTGGCCCTAGGAACATGAAGGACCCAATCGGGCGGCGCGGGTCCTTGAGGCCAGCACGGCTGCGGCGCACCGCCTTGCTGATGGCGACGATGGCTTCGTTTTGGCCGATGATGCGGCGGTGCAGCACGTCTTCCATCTGCATTAGGCGTTCCGTCTCTTCGCCGGCCATGCGCATCACCGGGATGCCCGTCCACATGGAGACCACCTCGGCGATGTCCTCCCCGATGAGGCGCGGCATGTTGGTCGTTTCGTTCCAGTTGGCCTTGAGGTCAGCCAGGGTGCTCATCAGGGTGTCGCGCTGACTGCGCAGGCGTTCTAAGCGTTCGCCCTCGCCGTTGTCGGACTCTTCGACGCGCATCTCTTCTTCGACATCGGCCAGGTCGGCCTCGGCCTTGCGCACCTGGGCTGCTTCGGGACTCTTGTACATGCGCAGACGGGCGCTGGCTTCGTCGATCAGGTCAATGGCCTTATCCGGCAGGAAGCGGTCGGCCACGTAACGTGCGGAGAGGTGCGAGGCCTGTTCGATAGCTTCGTCGGTAATCTCGACGTTGTGGTGCTCTTCGTAAGGGACCTTGATGCCTTGGAGGATTTCGATGGTCTCTTCGATGCTCGGCTCATCGACGATGATCTGCTGGAAGCGGCGTTCCAGGGCGGCATCGCTCTCGATGTGCTTGCGGTATTCGTCCAGGGTGGTCGCGCCTACACACTGCAATTCGCCGCGTGCGAGGGCGGGCTTGAGGATGTTGGCCGCGTCCACACTGCTGCCCGCCGAGCCAGCGCCGACCAGCATGTGCACTTCGTCGATGAAGAGGATGCTGTCGGAGGACTTCAGCTCTTCGATGACGCGCTTGAGGCGCTCTTCGAACTGGCCGCGGTACATGGTCCCGGCCACTAGCGAGCCGACGTCGAGCTGCAAGACGCGCTTATTGAGCAGGGGCTTGGGGGTGTCACCGGCCACGATGCGCTGTGCCAGGCCCTCGACGATGGCGGTCTTGCCGACGCCGGGTTCGCCGATGAGGGCCGGGTTGTTCTTGCGGCGGCGAGAAAGCACCTGGATCACGCGCTCGATCTCGGTCTCGCGGCCCACCACGGGGTCCAGTTTGCCCTCGCGTGCCAGCTCGGTCAGGTCCGTGGCGAGCTGGTCCACCAGCGGGGTCTTTTCCTGGCTGCCGCTGCTGCGGCGGGCGGTGGGACGGCGCGGCGGCTGCTTTTCTTCTTTGTCTTTGTCTTTATCCTTGTCCTGGGGGGGCTGCACCGGGCTTTCCTGAAGCACGCGGCGCGTCTGGCGGCGCACTTCCTCCGGGCTGACACCTAGGCGCTTGAGCACTTCAATTGCCACGCCTTCGGACTGGCGCACCAGGCCCAGCAGCAGGTGCTCGGTGCCGATGTAGTGATGTCCCATGCGGCGGGCTTCATCGACGGCCAGCTCTAGCACTTTCTTGGTGCCAGGAGAGAGGTCCAGTTGGGTGACGCTGCTGCGGGAGGTAGCGCGGGTCAGGCGCTCGACCAGCTCTTCAACGCGGCGCGGGTCCAGGCCCAGGTCCCGCAGGACGCGGCCCGCAACGCCGCCTTCTTCACGCATCAGGCCCAGCAGCAGGTGCTCGGTCCCGATGTAATTGTGCTGCATCCGCTCGGCTTCTTCCTGGGCCAGGCTGAGGACCCGCCGGGCGCGCTGCGTAAAACGCTCCATCTTCGACACGGAAATTTACCCTCCGTCGCCTCGTGATTCGTGCTTACCGGAAAACCGACATCCGCCAATCCCACCGGGGGTGCCGCTCAGGGCGGCCCACAGCAGGCAGGAGATACACGCCGACTCCGGTACATTATACCCCATGCCGGTGCACACACCACGTCAATTCTCTGTTAGAACTCGTGTGACATGCTCAAGGAACAGCAAAACACCGAGGCCGCACGGCGTTCACACGGCCTCGGTGGGGGGATACAGCAGGGATAGTGTCGGCTCAAGCAGCCAGGTGCTGGCTGGCCTAGTCCTCGTCCGCGACCGGTGCTTCGTCCGCGACCGGTGCTTCGTCCGCG
>CAYWGJ010000230.1:0-3728 GCA_964457835.1 uncultured Anaerolineaceae bacterium | reverse complement strand
CTGTCGGCACCGCCGCACTGTCCTCTGCGGATGGCGCGGCGGTCGCGGCGGGCGCTGCGGTCGCTGGGGTCGCTGCGGGTGTCGGCTCCCCCACGACGGACTCGTCTGCCGGTTCCAGAAAGCACAGCACGCCGTCAATAATTCCACGCGCCACCACGTCCGGCTGCGTCTCGATCAAGGCGCGGTCCGCACGCATGAAGCCGATCTCGATGATCGCAGCAGGAGTCAGTGGGTTGATCTCGCGGAAGTTATGATAGTCGGTCATGTCCTCGGTGAGGCCGAAGCGCCGGTCCAAGCCTGTGACCTGCCCGTAATGCAGCGCGATGCACTCGGCCAGCTCGGTATCCACACCGCCCTCCGGCTTGGCCGCTGCCTTCGCCACCAGGAAGCCGGTCACCAGTTCGCCGTAGTCGCGGCAGTCGTTGGCGTGCACCGACACCAGCGCCTCGGCACGGTAATCGTTGAGGCGTGGGTCGAATTCGTCTAGCAGCTCCACTGTGTAGCCGCGCGCCCGCAGGCCGTCCACTACCAACTGTGACACCCGATAATTGATGCTGTTCTCGGTGAGGCCGTCATCGCAAACCGCGCCCGGATCGTAAGCCGCGTACTGCCCCGGCCCGCGATGCCCGGACACGACGCCGATGCGCTTCAGGTAGTTGGGCGTGGGCATGACGGTCGGTATCGCTGTGGGGTTATCAGCCAAGGCCAAGGCCGCGGGCAGTTCTCGCCGGATTTCCGTGGGCAGAAAGCTGGCGTCGGTCCACCAGCTCAAAATCGTCGCCATCAGCCCCGCCGACACCAAGATAATCATCAGCGCGCGCACAAAGCCGCCCAAGGTGCTCACGGCGCGGCGGCGGCGCTTGTGCTGACGGCGCTTGACACGCTGTAAGCGCTGCTGCTCCAGGGCAGCGGCGCGGCGGCGTTCGGCTTCGCTCATCGGGGGAGCAGGCGGCGTGGTCGTCGGTTTGACCGCTGCCGCTGGACGTTGGCCCACGAAGGGCGGGGCTGCGGCGGGTGCGGCCTCAGTGTCTGCCGGTGCATCCGCTTCGTTTTTCCGCGCCATCTCATGGCGCATCATCTCCATGAAGATCACTGAGGCGCGGGTGCGCTGCGGGTTGGCGTCCTCAGACGGCGTGTCGTCACTAGGGGGTGCGGGGGGGCGTGCGTCCATGGGCGTCGTCCTGTGCTCTAAGCGGGCTTAGCCGTCAGCGGATGGCGGGTTAGTGTCGGGTGGGTTTGGCGCGGTGTCGTGGCGGCGGCGCAGGGCCACGTCAATCTGGCGGCGGCTGAAGAGCATCGACGGGTCGTCTTCCTCTTGCAGCGTTGTAGGTACCTCAATGCCGCGCTCGTCCAGGAAGTCCACCAGCGCCTGGCTGAAGCGCCGCACCGGGGCCGCGTCACCGTACTGTTCCTGCACTTCCCGTAGATGATCCACCATCCACAGGTACAGGTCGCCTTCCGTGCGGCCTGGCAGCATGTTCATGATACCGTATTTGCGGATCAAGGTCACGGCAGGCCGGTAGATGTTGTCGTACCAGTTGGCCGCGGCCGCGCCCAGGTTCACCGGCCCCCGGCTGACCTGCTCCATGACGTATTTGTGCGTGTAGATGTGGCCCATTAAGTCCGCATAGCGCGAACGCTCGCTGAGGTTCATGGGCTGATGATGCGGTCGCACCCGGCTGACCTCGCTCTCTTCCAGGAAGGCTGCGTAAGCCGTCGCGCCGTCCAGCTCATCAGCGCTCATGCCCGCGCGGATGGGCACCGCCGTGGGCAGCTCGGTGACGTGCGCCTGGATCGTCTTGGACCCCAATTGACGCGCCACCGACACCCGGTGATTGCCGTCACGCACGAAGTACACCTCGCCCACCTTGTACAGCTCAATGGGCGGCAGGCCGGTCATGCCGGTGGCCTGCGCGTAGACCCGGCTCCAGCGCTCCTTCATGGCGTTGCTGCGCGGCAGAAAGCTGGCGGTGAAGTCGCGGTAGCGGCCCACGCTGCCGCCGATCTGCGCCAGCGGCACCTCTTGCAAGCCCTTGTAGCTCTCTTCACGCAGCCGCAGCCGCGTCTTGACGTCCTCAAAACTCAACAGTTCGGTCGATTTGCCGCTCAGCAGGGCGATCACCTCACTCCAAAACGCGCGCGAGCGCGCCCCCTGGAATTTGGTCATGCCCTCAATCAGGTTATTGCGAAAGGCATCATCATAGGTCATTGGCGGCCCTTTCCGTGCCACGCACCCGCTAACAGTGTAAAGGGACGCGCGGTTCATCGCAAGCGCCTCTCCTCAGCTTCGGCCCATTCTAAGCCATTTTAACCCGCAATGACCCTTTGACAAGACCCGTGAGTCGTGCTAATCTATGCGCGGTATCTCGTCCACACACAGCCGAAAGGATTTGCTATGACCTCCCTCAAGACCACAGCCGCCCGTGTGTGGATGGACCGGCCCACCGCCCGCTGAGTGCCTGCGTCAGCCCTGCGTTGACAGCGCAGCAACCCAAACTCATCGATGGCATGGCCCGGCCCATCCCCCTAAACATTGGCCCAACTTCCGCCAGGTGCACGCGCCCTGACGCTGAGAGATTCCGTATGTCCACCTCAGCCATGCCGATGATGCAATCACAAGGATTCGCAGCCTTGACTGACAACACCTTCTACGACGACATCGATACCGACGTCTACGACACCTACGCCGACGCTTTCGACCCGCTGCACAGCGACCGCCAAGCGCGCCGCAAGCGTAAGCCAACCAAAAAGCACCAACCCAAAAAGAGCCAGCAGCAGCTCCTCACCGAGCTGGCCGACCAGACCGACCTGGAGAACACCTTCCAGACCACCTACCGTCCCGCGCAGCACGAGGCCGTGTGGCTGGCCGAATCCCTGCGGCCCTTCTACGTCGAACAAAAAATCACCGACGTGCTGGCCCTGGTCAAGGGCGGCAAAGAGGCCAGCGTCTACCGCTGCGAGGCACACCCCAGCACCGGCTATACACGGCTGGCTGCCAAGGTCTACCGCCCACGCATGTTCCGCAACCTGCGCAACGACGCACAATACCGCGAGGGCCGCGACGTGCTCACCGCGGAAGGCCGCGCCGTGCGCATCCGGGACAAGCGTACCCGCCGCGCCCTGGAAAAAGGCAGCGCCTACGGTGAATCCGTGGCGCACACCTCCTGGCTGATGTACGAGTTTCAGGCCCTGAGCAAGCTCTACGCCGCCGGGCTGCCCGTGCCGGAGCCGCTGGCCGTAGGCAGCAACGCCGTGCTGATGGGCTACGTGGGCAGCGAAGACCTGCCCGCCTCCACGCTGAACCACGTCCACCTGGAAGACCCCGACGAGGCCCACGCCCTGTACGAAACAGTCGTGGACAGCATCGACCGGATGCTGGGCCTAGGTGTCATCCACGGCGACCTGAGCGCGTACAACATCCTGTACTGGCAGGGCAGCATCACGCTGATCGACTTCCCGCAGGTGACCGACCCGCAGCACAACCGCAGCGCGCGCGAGGTCTTTGGCCGCGACGTGCAGCGCGTGTGTGAGTACTTCAGCGGGCAGGGCGTCGAAACGGACGCGGAATCGCTGGCCGCGGCGATCTGGGCACGGCACATGGCACCCGACGACCCCGAATCCACCGCCGCCGATATGTCCCGCTTTGACGTAGACGAAGACGACACCTAACCCAAGCGCAGGCCCCGCCCCCGCCGCCATGACCGCGGGGGGCCGGGGCGTCACGCGGC
>CAYWGJ010000229.1:0-3808 GCA_964457835.1 uncultured Anaerolineaceae bacterium | reverse complement strand
ACCAGGGCGTGGGCGCTGGGCACCGCGCTGAGGGTCTCTTCGCGGCTCATCTTGCCGGGGGCAGTCACGCTGAAGCCTTCCGCGGCTTGCAGCAGCGCGATGGCCTTAGCGTCTATGTTGTCCGGGACGAGAATGTGATAGCTGCTCATCGTGTGCGCGTCCTTTTAGGCGTTCAAATAGGAGTCAAAGGCGGCCAGGACTTCTTCCAGCGTGCTCACGCTCATGTCGCCCATGTGCGCAATGCGGAAGGTCTCGCCCTTGATCTTGCCGTAGCCCTTGTCGATGGCGAAGCCCTGCTGCTCCATGAATTTTGCCATGGCGGGCACGTCCACACCGCGCGCGCGGTTATCGACGGTGGTTACAGTGGGCGAGCGGTAGCCGTCCTGTGCGAAGAGGCCGAAGCCGCGTTGCTGTGCCCAGGTGTGCGCCATGCCCCGCATCTGAAGGTGGCGCGCCCAGCGTGCCTCGATCCCTTCGGCCAGCACGTCATCTAGCTGACGGTCGGCGGCGTACATCAGCGAGATAGGCGGCGTGGAGGGCGTGTTGTTTTTCTTCAGGCTCTTCTCGATGCTCAGGAAGTCAAAGTAGTAGCCGCGGTTTTCGACCTGGGCGGCGCGTTCCAGCACGCGGTCACTGACGGCAGCAAAAGCAATGCCGGGCGGCAGCGCGAAGGCCTTCTGCCCGCTGGTCAGCGCGAAGTCGAGGCCCCAGTCATCCACGCGCAGCTCCGCACCCAAGAAGCCGCTCACGGAATCGACCAGCAGCAGGGTGTCCTCATAGGGGCGCACCACCTCGGCGATGTCTTTGATGGGGTTGGTGACGCCGGTGCTGGTCTCGTTATGGACGACGCACACGGCGTCATAGCGGGCCTTCTTCAGCGCCTCGGCGACCATCTCCGGGGTGTGGGCCTGGCCCCAGTCCACGGCGATCACGTCAACGTCCTTGCCATTCATCGCGCTGATTTCGGCCCAGCGCTCGCTGAAGGCCCCGCCCACCAGGTGCAGCGCCTTGTGCCCATCGCGGATGCAGTTGCGCGACGCACCCTCCCACAGGCCGGTACCGGATGATCCCTGAATGAAGACCCGGTACTGCGTCATGAAGGCCTGCTTGAGCTTGTCTTGCAAGCCGGCGAACAGCTCAGCAAAAGCGGCGGACCGATGGCCGATCATCCACGCGGTTTGCGCGTCCAGCACTTCCTTGCGCACTTCAACGGGGCCGGGCAGAACTAAGCGCGTGTGCTTCTCATTGGACATGGGGCTGCGTCTCCTCGTTAATCGATCGTTTCAAAACAATGGGCCAACAAATTGTGTGAAAGACAGCACAAACTCACCGGGCATTATACCGCCCCGATCATAGCGCGCCACAGACTTAAGGCTGATGCGGCCTGAAACCGCCACCAGTGACCTGGCCGCCACCTGCTGGATGGCCGCCACCTGCTGGATGGCCTTGCTGCCGCTGGTAGGCCGCGATCAGGTCAGCAGCGCTGGCGAGCTGGCGGCGCTCGTCGGCCTCTTTGATCGCCTGCTGCGCGCGGGCCATGCGCATCGAGATTTCCTCGCGCATGGCGTGCGGGCGCGGCACCCGGTCGAAGACCTTGGCCTCTTCGTCACCACGCAGCACGATGCGCACGTCACCGTAACCAAACAACGAGCGAAACAGGCCGCCACTGTTGGCGATCGTGTTGTCGATGCGGTCCATCAGCACCTGGTCATCCTCGTATTGCAGCCACAGCGGGCGGCGGTGAATGCGGCTGATGAGCGTGTCGCTGATGACGAAAATGTCGTTGCGCCAGTCCCAGTCCGACAGGTAGAACCAAAAAGCGCCGATCAGCAGCAGCGGCACGGCGGCCAACGGCAGCGGTGTTCCCTGCGCGCTGGGAAGCACCCAGCCAGCCACACCGACGCCCAGCCCAGCCAGCAGCAGCAGCGTGGGCAGAAAGACGTGCCCGACCCACACGATCCAGTGCCGACGGTAAACCGTGTTGCCCTCCGCATCCGTGAAGCGCTGCGATAACCAGCCACGACGCGCCGGGGCCACGCTGACCGGCGCAGTGCCACCAGCGCTGTCCGCTTTGACGACCGTGCCCCCCAGCGCCCGGTTCAGTTCCTGCTCCAGCAGCTGCTGCTTGCGCTCGGCGGCTTCCTTCTGCGAGACTTTGGTCCGCTGCTGAAAGATGTAATCCTGGATGCGTTCGGGGTCGTCGATGACGTTCATCACGATGTTGCCGCCGCCGCCCGCCGTCTTGATCTCCACGCCGCCGAAGTTAAACAGCCGCGCCGCCACGCCGCGCCCCAGCTCGCTGTTGACCGCCTGCACGCTCTGGATCGGGATGTCGCTGATGCGGGTGTTCAGCGTCAGCAGGTTCTTCTCGATGTGCACCACGCGCTCATCCGTGACGATAAACCAGTCGTTGAGCCAGTCCAGATAGAAGTAAGCCATCATCACCCCAGGCACCACCAGCGTCAGGCCGTAGATCACTACCCTCATCAGCGCGTCGTCAATGAGGGTACCCGCGACGATCATCAGCAGGAAGATGATGCCCGGCTTCCAGATTTGCGCCACCACTGCCCACCAATGCCGCCGCGTCATGTGAACAACTTCTTCGGTGGGGCGCATCCCCTTGAAACTGCGGCGTTCCGGCGACACGGCGTCGTCCAGCAGACCACCGCCCAGCGGCACATCGTCGGGGTCTGGGGGCGCGGAGTCATGGCGCAGCGCTGGCTCTACCTGAGCAGGCACCATGCGCGACACCGCAGGCGGTCCACCGGGCGTATGGCCGGGGTGCTGCTGATAAATGGGCGGTGCATCCTGGTTGATGGGCGGCGGGTTAGGCGGCGGACTGGGCAGTGCTTGCGTCCGCAGGTCGTTGTGACGCACGGGCGCAGGGGGCATGGGCGGCGCAGGTGGGGACGGTGCAGCGGGCGCTTGCAGGAACTGGCGGTAAGCGTCGCGGCTGAGCGTCATCACCACCGCGTCCTGCGTCACCAGCAGCGAGGCCGTCTCAACGGTGGGCTGTTCCAGGGCCGCGTCGTTGAGGTACTGATTGCGCCCAACCACAGCCACCTGACGCTGAGTGCCGTCCGGCATCTGCTGCACCAACACCGCCTGCCCGCTGATGAGATAGCTCAGCCCCTGTGACACATCCCCCTGGCGAAAGATCAAGCTGCGTGCCGGGAAACGCCGCACCGCCACGAATTCGGCCAAACGTGCCAAGTCCGGGGCGGGCAGGGACGCGAAACGGGGCAGGCGCTGTAAGCTGGCGATCACGAAACGGTCGGCCATGGGTCACCTCGTCAGTTTAGTTCATGCCCCGATTGTAGCGCAAAACGCGGCGGTTACGCCTCATCTTCTGCACGCAGTTCCAAGCGCACGTCGGGGTCAATGCGCGCGACCTCCGCCCATAAGGCGTCACTGTCGGCCTGTATACCCTGCGGAAAGTCCATGCGGTAGCGTTCACCCTGCATGTCCACGAACACGGCAAAATGGTCCGGGCCGGGGTGCTGCTGAATGTGCAGCACCAAGCGGCGCAGGTGCTGGGCGTCGGCCTCTTCGTTGTCACTGAGCCGCATATAGACCCGCAGCAGCCGCCCGCCATTCGTGCCACTGCCCTGCTGAAGCTGTTCCCAGGCCTGGTCGTCGTGTACGTCCGCCGGGTGGATATCCGGTGCAGCGGACTGGGCCGGGCCGCCGTGACCGTTGGTAAAGTGGGCTGCGTGGGCGTCAGACACAGGGTCGTCGTCCATGGGCGGCGGGTCGTCATAGGCCGGGTCCGGCGCGTAGGGGTCTTCCGGCGGCGGGAAGACCCCTA
>CAYWGJ010000228.1:0-3911 GCA_964457835.1 uncultured Anaerolineaceae bacterium | reverse complement strand
GTTTGATGCGGCAACTGCTCTCGTGGAATGTCTAACAGCTTGAGCAAAGTACCTTACATGGTTGAGCGGGTCATCGTGGACCCGGAATGAAATGTCACCCTGGAGTTGCAAGCACCCTTCGCCTACCTGAACGACCTCAGCGACGCGGTACGCACCTCCACGCGGGAAACTGAGGCAAACAAAAAGGCCATCCCTGAGGATGGCCCGGTGGTCACCGTCTGTTCGACTGATGACCGCCTGTGCTGGGAGACCTGGACTCGAACCAGGAACGTCAGAGCCAGAATCTGATGTTTTGCCAATTAAACTATCTCCCAATGTAGTGATAAGCGTATCATAGCACGCGGCGGCACAGCGATCAAGGGTCACTTATCGACTGACGCCCCCGCCGCGCCGCCTTAAGTGTGCGTTGACGCAAGTTGTGCTATAGTGAGTCTAAACGTGGCACAAACCAACGCAATCAACACAAAGCGACCAACTGGACGTCTCTAAACATGCCTACATACGCTAAACTCGTCCTGCCAGGCGGTAAAAGGGGCAACCGCCTGACGCGCATCATCCGGGCATCCTGGCGCGATACCTCCGCGCTGCTGAAGGAATTTCGCATTCCGATCGTGCTCTTTGTGCTGGTGACGGTGGGCGGCGGCTGGCTATACGGCGAGCTGCACACCGCCGCCGGCCATGAGCCGATCCCCTTCCACGACCTGCCCTACATTATGACCGCGCTGATGATCTTGGAAACGCCCATTGAGCTGCCCAGCGAGCCGCAGCTCATCCTCTTCTGGTACATGATGCCGCCCATTGCCGTGTATATCATCGGGCGCGGCGCGGCGGACTTCGTGCGCCTTTTCTTTAACCGCAATGAACGCCGGGATGCTTGGGAGGAAGCCGTGGCAAGCACATACCGCAATCACATTATCGTTATGGGGGCCGGGCACGTCGGCATTGGTGTCATCCGTACCCTGGTCGCTATGGGCTTTGAAGTCGTCGCGATTGACGTGAGCATCAAGGCCGAGCAAGACGCTGAACTGAGCAGCCTGGGCGTGCCTGCCATCATCGGCGATGGCCGTACTGCGCCCATCCTGGAGAAGGCCGGCATCTACTACGCCGAAACCCTGATCGTGTGCACCTCCAACGATTACGTCAACCTGGAGGCTTTGATGCGCGCCCGTGACCTGTGCCCGGAGGTCCGGCTGGTGGCGCGCATGTGGGACGATAAGTTTGCCGCACAGCTCAAACATTTCATGGGTGTGGAGGCCGTCATCAGCTCGTCGAGCTTGGCCGCGCCCGCCTTTGCCGGGTCCGCCGTGGGCATCGAAATCACGCAGACCCTGACGATCAACGGCAAGGAATACAGCATGATCCGCCTGACGGTGGAGGCCCATTCCTTCATGGACTCGCGCACCATTGACACCCTGCAAGAAGACGAAGACATGGACATCGTGCTGCATGGCCGCAACGGGGACGGTGACGTGCATCCCGACGGCAGCATCGTTGTGCAGGCCGGGGACACCCTGGTGATCTTCGCCAGCCACGCCAAGATTACCGAAATCGTGGCGCGTAACCGCGGCCAAGCCAAGCCGCGAAAGGGCCGGGCCTGACCCGCCTTTCGCCCTACGCTCAGCGTTTTCTTTGCTACCCTTCCCTTGACTTTGGCGCGCCTACGCCCGCACACTAAGCGCGTGTTTTGGTCTATCGACAGATGAACGAGGCGCTGCGATGCGAGGACTCGCTTTCAAACGCCCCAGCCGCCGCCTGCTGCTGCGGGTGATGCTGGTCAGCGGTTTAGCCTGGCTGCTGGTCATCCTGGCCCTGGGCCTGATGATCCACAGCTATGGACAAGACAGTCAGGCCCAGCCCGCCGACGTGATCGTCGTGCTCGGCTCTGGGCTGCGGCGCGATGGCTCGCCGGGCGATGCGCTGCGACGACGCAGCATCTGGGCGGCCCAGGCTTACGCCGACGGCTACGCGCCGCGCGTCATCTGTACTGGCGGCCAGTCCGAAGGCCAGCGGCGCAGCGAGGCCGAGGCCTGCCGTGAGCTGCTGCTGGATCGCGGCGTGCCGGACAGCGCCATTTTCCTGGAATCACAAAGCCGCAGCACCGAGGAAAACGCCCTCTACACCGCACAGATCATGGCTGCGCAGGGCTTCCGTGACGCCGTGCTTATCACCGACTCCTTTCACATGCTGCGCGCCGACTGGCTTTTCGACATGGCCGGAATCACCCATTATCCCCACCCTGTGCCGTCCGACTGGGTGCGCAGCCCTTGGTATACACAGCTCTTAACGCGCGAGATCGCCGCGCTGCACTGGCAGGTGTTCAAGGACGCGCTAAACCTGCCGCACACTCACCTCAGCATCGGCTGATCCCATGGACAGCCCACGCCGATTTCTTCCCTGGCCGCTGACCGCCGCCCTGGTCGTAACGCTGCTGGCAGCGGTGGTCATCGCCCTGGACCTGACGCCTGGGCTGCGCGGCGGCTTCGGCTGGCGCTGGCGCTATATTCCGGTGGCACTGGCACAACAGCTTCCGCTGATGCTGGGGCTGAGTGTTTACGTCGGTGGGGCGGCTTGGCTGCTGGGCCGGGACGCGCGCCCGCGCCGGGTGCTGGTCTGGGCCTTGATCGCGGCGGCGGCGCTGCCTCTGCTCACCGCCCACGCTCGCGAAGGCGACGCACTGTACACCCTCTTCACCCGCACTGTGTCGATCCAGGCGGCGGGCGAGCATCACGGCGGCATCCACATCGACTGGGCTGACGGGGCATGGCGCGACTGGACCGGGGTCATGGCCGCGCAGGGCGGGCACGTCGCCACCAGCCCGCCGGGACTCTTCATGGGTTACGGACTGACCGCCCAAGCCTTGGAGTCCCTGCCTGCGCTGACGACGCCACTTTACCGCGCGCTGCTGCCCCTGCAATGCCACAACCCCGATCTACTGGCGCTGAGTCCGTCACAGTGGGCGGCGGCCTGGCCGGGGATGCTCAGCCCACTGCTGGCGGCGCTGGCGGTGTTTCCGCTGTACGGGCTGGCCGGTCATCTGGCTGGACCGCTGTCCGCGCGGCGGGCGGTGCTGTTCTGGCCGCTGGTGCCAGGGCTGCTGGCCTTTGCTACGTCCAGCAGCACGCTGTTTCCGCTGATTGCGCTGCTGAGCTTCTGGCCTTTTGCCGTGGCCCTGGACGCCGAATCACGCGCCCGACGTTATGGCCTGCTGTCGCTGGCGGGGCTGATCTACGGCGCGGGCCTGTTCCTGAATTTCGTGTTTTTGCCGCTGGCGGCGCTCTACGGCTTCTATGCGCTGCTGCACGCTGACGGTCCGCTGTGGGTGCGGGTGGGGCGGCTGATCCCGGCGGGACTGGTCTTCACGGCGGGCGCACTGATCCCCTGGGCAGCCTTCTACGCCGTTACTGCGCAGACGCTGCTGGACCTGCTGCGCGCGGCGCTGGGCGTTCACCTGGACTTGGAGCGCCCGTACAGCTTCTGGGTGTGGTTCCACTTGTGGGACTGGGCGCTGTGGGGCGGCTTGGCCTGGGCGCTGTTGTGGCTGGTGGGCCTGCGTGAGCCGGGGCGTGTGCGGACGCTGGGCCTGGCGCTGCTGCTGAGCGTGCTGGCGCTGACGCTGAGCGGCACCACGCGCGGCGAGTCGGGGCGCATCTGGCTGCTGCTGACGCCTTTCATGCTGATTGCAGCGTCGGGTGGTATGCCGGGCAGCGGGTCTGTGCTGAATGGGCGGCGTGGCTGGGTGCTGATCCTGGCGGCGCAGGCCCTGCTCACAGGGGTACTGGTGCTGGACATCGAGGCCTACGGCACGCCGGAGTTGTCGCTGCCCCCCGCGCCGCCGGTCTACTCTGATGGCCTGCCGCACCCCGCCGATGCCCTGTTCAGCGACGCGGACGGGCGTGTCCTATTCCGTTTGG
>CAYWGJ010000227.1:0-3917 GCA_964457835.1 uncultured Anaerolineaceae bacterium | reverse complement strand
CGTCCCTGGCACCTGCCGCGACCGTGCTTTGTCCGCCCGATAGAAGCGCTCGAACAAGCGCGGCAGGTCAGCGGGGTCAATCCCTTGGCCGTTATCGGTGAGTTGCGCCCGTATCCCGCCCGATTCCGCACGCAGCACCCAGCGCACCGTTCCCCCGGTCGGCGTGTACTTCAGCGCGTTATCGAGCAGGTTGCGGAACACGACGTTGAGGTGGTTCAGGCTGCCGTAGACGATCAGCGGCGCGGCCTTGGCATCGGTCTCCACGCAGAGTGTGATCCCGGCGGCGTCGGCGCGGGCCTGCACCGCCCCGACCAGGCTGTGCGCCAGACGTAGCAAGTCAACCTCGCTGCGGCCTAGTTCGGCGCGCCCGGCGTCGAAACGCGACAGCAGCGTCAGGTCTTCGATCAAGCGGCCCAGGCGCGTTACTTCGTCGTCGATTTCCGCGACGTATTGAGCGGCGGTATCGCTGTCCAACGTGGGATCGCTGCGCAGGGCCTCGCTGCGCAGGCGGATGGTGGTCAGCGGGGTGCGCAGCTCGTGCGAGGTGTTGCTGGCAAAGGCGCGCTGTTCTTCCACCATGCGCTGAAGCTGCACGGCCATACTGTTGAACGCCGCCGCCACCGCACCGATTTCGTCCCGGCCCACCGGCTGCACGCGGTGATCCAGGTCCCCGGTGGCGAGCTGTGCCGCGCCCTGTCGCAGCGCATCCAGGGGCCGGATGATGGAGCGGGCGATGCCCAGGGCCGCCGCCGCCGTCAGCAGCAGCACCAGCGTGAACACCGCCGCCAAGCTCAGCCAGCGCGCCGTGATGAGGTCCTCAAGCTGGGCCTGGGGCACACTGAGCTGCACCACCGGTGTGGGGATAAAGCGCATGGGGCCACCGGCGCTGCGGTTAATGGGCGCAGCCGTAAAAAAGGCCACCTCACCGAAAGCATCGCGGCGCTGCACCACGACCGTTTCACCACGCAGCGCGGTCTCCAACTCCGGGCTGATGCGCAGGGTCTCGCGGTCGGTGTCCATCACGCGCAGCACCTTGATCTGCCCACCAGATTGATCCTCAAATTCAGCGATACGTTCATCCAGGGTGGGACGTGGGGCAGTTGAACGACCAGCCGGCGGCGTGGCACGGGCTTCGGCAGCATCGCGCGGTGGCGACCACGGCATCCCCCGCACACTGAAGTTGAAGTCCGTCGTCCCGAAAAACAGCGACATGTCCTCGTCGAAGTCCAGGGGCGGCCCGTTCGATAGGTAAGGCCGCAGTCCTTCCGCGATCAAAAGCACCTCGTTGAGCAGGCGCGCTTCGTAGTCATTACGGGCCGCCGCTTCGATCTGCTGACCGGCGACCAGGGTCAGCGCGCCGAACCCCAGTGCCACCACCGCCCCATACACGAAAAGCAGCCGTGCGCGGATGCTGATACGGCTCATGACGCGGCCTCCGGGCTGAAGCGATAGCCCACACCGCGTATCGTCTGGATGCGCTGCGGGCGGCTGGGATCATCTTCCAGCTTTTCGCGCAGCCAGCGGATGTGTACGTCCAGGGTGCGCATGTCGCCCAGCCAGTCGGTACCCCACACCTTGTCAAAGATTTCGGCACGGGTGACGGCCTCGCCCGCGTGGGCCATCAGCAGGCTCAGCAGCTCGAACTCTTTGTAGCGTAGGCTTAGGGGTTGGCCGCCCTTACTGGCTTGACGCCGGTCCAGGTCCAGCGTGATGCTGCCGACTTGCAGCCTGCGGCGTGCGGTCTGGGCGCTGCGGTCGAACTCCACGCGGCGCAGCAGGGCCTTGATGCGGGCGGTCAGCTCACGGGTGCTGAAGGGCTTGGTCAGGTAATCGTCGGCACCCAGCTCCAGGCCCAGCACACGGTCTACCTCTTCAGACAGGGCTGTCAGCATCAGGATGGGCACCACGCTCTGCTCGCGGATGGCCTTGCACACCTCCCAGCCATCCAGTTCCGGCAGCATGATGTCCAGCACCACCAAATCGGGCGACTCACGTAGGACCAAGTCCAGGCCGGCACGCCCGTCCTCCGCGCTGAGCACGTCAAAGCCCAGGCCGCGCAGGGTGCGGGCCACCGGCTCCCGGATCAAGCGGTCGTCTTCGATGAGGGCAATCTTCAGGGCAGTCATGGACGCAGGTATCAATCTATGCGGACGCTTTCCACAGAGTATCCGCCGTGCGGGGGCCGCCTGCAAGCCCCCACACGGCGGATTTAAGGCTTTTTAAGGGGATTTGAGGTGGCGTTAAGCTCATCCCCCCAAGCGCGGGTCCCCAGGTGCGACCTCGAAGATTGCGCCCCAGGGCAGGTAGTGCGTGAAGATGTTGTCCTCGCGCACGCTGCCGTCCGGGTAGGTGACGCGCCGCGTGACGTTCACGTCGGCCCCCTCAGCGGAATAGTCCACCTGCACGATCTGCCCCGGCTGCAAGTCCGCGTTGACCGCGTACTGCGTCGGCTTGGCGGGCACGACGTTGGCGACGCGCGCCTGCTCGATTTCTACGCTGCGACCGGTCTGCGTGCTGTAAAAGCGGAATTGCAGCGTGTTGGTCGTGGGGAACACCGAGGTCTCAACCAGCAGGTGATGCGGCGTGTCGTTCTGGAAGCGGAAGTCGCGCTCCGGCTGCCAGATGGCCGCGTCCAGGCCCGGCGGCTGCCCGTTCAGCTCGTAATAGCCCACGCGGTAGCCGTGCGAGTTGCGCTCGATGATCGTAAAGCCGCCGCTGAAGGCCGCGCGGAAAGCGGTTGTGCTCACCTGGCACACGCCGCCGCCCAGCCCGTTGATCGTGCGCCCACCGAAAATCACCTTGCCCTCGACGAAGCCGTTCTCTTCGTTGATCTCGCCCAGCAGCGTGTTGAACGAGAATTCTTCGCCGGGGCCGATGATTACGCCGTCGAAGCGCGAGGCCGACACCGCGATGTTCGTGCGCCGGTTGGCCGAAGAGCCGGTGAAGTAGGTCGTGGACTCGGCCACCAGCTCGCGGATGCCCAGTTCAGCGGCGGTGATCTGGTTGTGATAGCGCGGCTGGGTGTAAGTGAAGGCCAGCGGGACACTGCGCTCGGTATGACTGAAGACCTGGGCTTCCATGGCGGCTAGGGTGGCGTCTACGTCCAGCGCGCGCCCACCCTGCGCCGGTTGGATCACCTGGAGCGACTGCGTGACTTCATCGAAGCGGAAGCGGCCATTGCGCGGCGGAGTCACCAGGCCGGGGGCCAGTGCGTCCAGCGAGGCACGGAATGGCGCCATCGCCACGCTGACCTCATAGGACTGCGTGCCATCGCCGTTATCCATCAGCGACAGCCCCAGCAGGGCGGCGATCTGCTCCGTACTCACCGTCCATGGGCCAAGCGCCCCGCCTTGACCGTCGTCCGCAGTGAGGGTTAGCGGCGCACTGAGGGCGGCTTGCAGGCGGGACTCGGCCAGGGCCACGCCGGTGATGCGGGGCGGCGTCTCGGTGACGACCAGCGTGATTTCCGTGCCGTTGGTCAGGCCGCTGATGGCGTTATTGAGGCGCGTCAGCGTGGCGGTGATGTCCAGTTGGCGGCCCACCCGCCCGTATTGGGCCGTGATCTGCGTGCCGTTCAGCGACAGCGCGCCGTTGCTTCCGGGCTGGTCGATCTGCACGGCAATGTCGGTCAAGATCGCCTGCGCTACATTTTGGTCATAGGTGACGACCGGCGTCAGCGCGGTGCCGTTGAGCCACAGCAGCCCCTGGTCTACCAGGCGGGCGATGGGGTCCCCGCTGCGGCCCAGGGCAAAGGCATCGGTGACAGTGGCGGCGGGGTCATAGCGCACGCCCAGCGCCGCGGCGCTGTACTGCCAGGACGCGCGCACGTTGGGGTCCGTGTCGGTGTCTGGCAGGCGGAAGGTGAACACGGCGTCCTGGTCATAGCCGAAGGCCGCCGCCAGCGCGGACTCCGCCTC
>CAYWGJ010000226.1:0-4000 GCA_964457835.1 uncultured Anaerolineaceae bacterium | reverse complement strand
GATCGCTGGCGGTGGGCGCGGCCATCGCCGCCACGACCCTCTTCACCAGCAGCGTCGATGTGACCTTCGTCTTCGCCAACCTGCGCCCGCTCTTCCCCAGCGCCGTCACCTTTGAGCAGGACACCATGGAAGCCGGGCTGGCCGTCCTGATGGGCGTCAGTGCCGTGATGGGCGTGCTGGCCGCCCTCAGCTTCAGCCTGGGTAAGCGCCTGCGCGAGACGCTTTACCTGACGCTGGGGCTGACGATCGTTACCGGCATCCTGCAAGCACAGATCGACGGCATCATTACCCAGCCGGACGCCATCCTCATCGCGCTGACGCTGAGCGCGTCCTACCTGATAACCCGCCAGAGCGATCAAAGCCAGCCGCGCCCACTGTTGATCCGCCTGCTAGCCGGGGCGGCCATGGGTCTCGCCATCGGCGCGGGGCTGACGATCATCGCGCCTGTGCTGGGCCTGGAGCGCGATACCCTTCTGCGCGGCAGCGGCTCCATGCCTACGCTGCTGTGGTTCGCCGCACAGGGCGACGTGGGCTACAGCCTGTTCTTTGTGCTCATCACCACTGGCATCGGCGCGCTGGGGGCGTTGGTGCGGCCTTCGCCACAGAGCGTGCACAACGGCGTGTGGTATTTCGTCGTGCTGCTGCTGGTGCTGGGCGTGCTGAACTGGCAGCGCGGCATGACGCTGTTAGCGGCGGGCATAATCTTCGCCTTGATCTTCGCCGTGTTGTGGGTGCTGCCCCCAATCGGCGCGGTGATCGCGGAGCGCTTCGAGGCGCTCGCCAAGCGCAACCAGATCAGCACGCGCCGCCTGAGCTTCGTCTTCTTGTTCGCGGTGCTCATCGTCGTACCGGGCTTCGCCGGGCAGTCCATCAGCAACACGCTGAACCTGGTCATGCTCTACGTCATCATGGGCATCGGCCTCAACGTCATGATCGGCCTGGCCGGGCTGCTGGACCTGGGCTATGTGGCGTCCTTCGCCATCGGCGCGTACACGGCAGGCATCGTCACCACGCCCAACCTGCTCACCTGTGGCTGGCAGGACCCGCAGGCCATCCTCGACTCCGGACAGACGATCAATGAGGTGTGTACCGGCGTCATGACCTATTGGCAGGGTTGGCCGGTGGCGATTGTCGTGGCGGCCTTCACCGGGATGGCGCTGGGCGTGCCGGTGCTGCGGCTGCGCGGCGACTACCTGGCGATCGTGACGCTGGGCTTCGGTGAGATCAGCAACCGCATCTTGAAATCCGACACCTTCAAGGACGTGTTCGGCGGGCCGCAGGGCATCTCGCCCATTCCAGTGCCGGTCATCAACCTGAGCGGCATCATGCCCCCGGTACCCCTGCCCAGCGCCCAGCTCGACATCATGCCCATCTCGGACTTCATGCGCGGCATCACGACCTATAACCATCATTGGGTCATCTCACTGAGCAAGGCCACGGAAATCTACTACCTCTACCTCTTCGCCGTGATCGCAGCGGCGCTGGTGGTGGGCAGCCTGATTAACACGCGGCTGGGCCGGGCCTGGCGTGCCCTACGTGAAGATGAAGACGTAGCCGAAGCCATGGGCATCCACCTGGTGTGGACCAAACTGCTGGCCTTCGGCGTCAGCTCGTCCTTTGCCGGGCTGGGCGGCGCGATCTTCGGCGCATCGCTGCAAGGCATCTTCCCCAACAGCTTCACCATCCTGATCTCGGTCAACGTACTCAGCCTGGTGATTATCGGCGGCATGGGGTCGATTCCGGGCGTGTTCCTGGGCGCGGTGATGCTGGTAGGCCTGCCGGAAATTCTGCGGGAACTGCAAGACTATCGCCTGCTGGTATTCGGTGCCCTGCTGGTGATCGCCATGACGACCCGCCCCGAAGGCCTGCTGCCGCCGCAGCCGCCCCGCCTCAGCGAACGCGTCCGCGACCCCGACGCCCAGCCCGACCCGCCGCCTACGTCCAGCGCTGTTCCCGCCGCAGGAGATTGACCCATGAGCGCACACGCCCAATCCCCCCAACCCCATGCCGCGCCGACACTCGGCGAGGTGCTGCTGGACGTACAGCAGATCACCAAGCGCTTCGGCGGCCTGATAGCAGTCAACGAGGTAGCGCTGAGCGTCCGCGAACGTGAGATCGTCAGCTTGATCGGCCCCAACGGTGCGGGCAAAACGACCTTCTTCAACTGCACGACCGGCTTCTACACCCCGGAAGAAGGCGACATCCGCTTTGCGGGCCGGTCCATCGCAGGCCGCCGCCCGGACCAGATCGCCCGCGCCGGGATCGCCCGCACTTACCAGAACATCCGCTTGTTCGGCAGCCTCACCGTGCTGGAAAACATCATGGTCGCCAAGCACCGCCTGCTGCGCGCCACACTGTGGACCAACATCCTGCGCACGCCAGGCCAGCGCCGCGAAGAAGTCCACGCCCTGGAAGACGCCATGGCCTTGGTCGCATATACGGGCCTCAGCGGCAAAGAGGACCTGTTAGCGGGCAACCTGGCCTATGGCTTCCAGCGCCGCTTGGAGATCGCGCGGGCGCTGGCCCTGGAGCCGCGGCTGATCCTGCTGGACGAGCCAACCGCCGGCATGAACCCCAACGAGACCGACGAGATGATGCACTTCATCCGCCGCCTGCGCGACGAGCGCGGCCTGTCAATCTTCTTGATCGAACACGACATGAAGCTGGTAATGGGCATCAGCGACCGCGTGAACGTGATGGACTACGGGCGCAAGATCACGGAAGGCAGCCCGGAGGAAGTGCAGAATAACCCGCGCGTCATTGAAGCCTATCTGGGCACCGAAGCCCTGGAGTGAACACCCTATGACCGCCCTGCTTGAAGTCGAAGACATTCACACCTACTACGGCAAGATTCACGCCCTGAAGGGCATCAGCATCGCGGTGGAGGCGGGCGAAATCGTCACGCTGATCGGCGGCAACGGTGCCGGCAAGACCACCACCCTGAACACGATCTCGCACATCACGCCGCCCGCCGAAGGCCGGGTGCGCTTCAACGGCAAGGACATCACCGGCACCAAACCACACGACGTGGTAGCACTGGGCATCGTACAATCGCCAGAAGGCCGCAAGATTTTCTCGCGCTTGACCGTGCGCGAAAACCTAGAGATGGGCGCGTACCTGCGCAATGACGCCGACGGGATCAGCAAAGACATGGACTACGTGTTCGAGCGCTTCCCCCGCCTGAAGGAACGACAGGCCCAGCTCGGCGGTACGCTCAGCGGCGGCGAGCAGCAGATGCTGGCGATTGGCCGCGCGCTCATGAACCGTCCGCGCCTGCTGCTGCTTGACGAGCCGTCCATGGGGCTGGCCCCACTGCTGGTGCGCGAGATTTTCGACGTGATCGCGTACCTCAACCGCGAGGCGGAGACGACCATCCTGCTGGTGGAGCAAAACGCGCGCATGGCCCTGGGCATCGCTGACCGGGGCTACGTGCTGCAATCAGGCTACGTCACGCACAGCGGCAGCGGTGAGGTCCTGAAGAACGACCCTGCCGTCATCGAGGCCTACCTGGGGACGTAGCCTACACCTCCAAACAAACACGCCCCGCCAGACTACGCGGGGCGTGTGGGTGTCACACAGCGTGGCGCGAACCCCTTACTCCAACTCCACCGCCAACGCGACGGCCTCACCGCCGCCCAAACACAGGGCCGCCAGGCCGCGCTTCAGGCCGCGATCCTGCAAAGCGTGGATCAAGGTCACCAGCACGCGCGCGCCGCTGGCGCCCACCGGGTGCCCCAAGGCAATCGCGCCGCCGTGCACGTTCACCTTCTCCATCGGGATCACATGACCGTCGCGCGCTAAACCGCGCATATCCGCCAGCACCTGCGCCGCGAAGGCCTCGTTGATCTCGAACAGGTCCACATCATCGACCGTCCAGCCCGCGCGTTCCAGCGCCACCGGGATGGCCTTCACCGGCGCGTAGAAAATCCACTTGGGGTCCACCGCCGCCTGCCCGTAGCCCACCACCCGCGCGATGGGGATGTGGCCGTGCTGCTGGGCG
>CAYWGJ010000225.1:0-4018 GCA_964457835.1 uncultured Anaerolineaceae bacterium | reverse complement strand
CCAGCGCCGCGAACGCCACATCGGCCTGTACCTGATGGAGTCGATGATCGCCTATGCCCGCCGCTTAGAAGCACGGCAGATGCAGCTTGAGGTGATCGTCGGCAATGACCCCGCCCGCCGCCTCTTCGAAAAGCTGGGCTTTGAGGCCACCCGCGAGCTGATGATCGTGCGCCGCCCACCTGGCATACCCGCCCCCCAGCCGGACTACGACGCGCTGCCTGTCGAAGAAGTGCCGGGGCCGCAGATCGCGCGCCTGCTGCACACCCGCGACGACCAGCCTTCCTGGGTAGAAGAAACCGAGTCGATGCTCAACGCTGGCGCGCTGCGCGGCATCCGCCTGACGCTGCCGGACGATACGCAGCCCTGGTTGATCTTCCAGCGCTCGGCCTTCCAGCTTTCGCGCTTTGCCTTTGGCCCCAGCCTGTCCCACGACGCCCGCTGTGCGCTGCTGTATCACCTACACAAGCAGTTTCCGATGCAGGACACCAAGATCGAGAACGTGCAGGCAGGCAGCCCGCTGTGGGATTCCTACGCGGCCAGCAGCTACATTGAGGTCTTCCGACGCACGGAGATGGTCTTACAGTTTTGAGCGGTGCCGCCGCGCGGGTAGGGCGGACCGCTTGCATTTTGGGACGCAAGGCTGTAGCCTCACAAGCACGCAGACCGGTCACCGCGTGAGGCACAGCCCATGTCATTTCTCGCTCCGCTGGCGTTTCTAGGCAGCCTAATCGCTGTCCCTATTTTGCTGCTGTACATGCTGCGCCTGCGACGGCGCGAAGTGCCCATCAGCAGCACCTTTCTGTGGCAGCAAATCCTACAAGACCGCGAGGCCAACACCCCCTGGCAGCGGCTGCGGCGTAACCTGCTGCTGATCTTGCAGCTCATCATCCTGGCGCTGCTAGTGCTGGCCTTGGCGCGGCCCTTTATCACTGTGCCTGCCGTTAGTGCTGGGCAAACTGCGCTGCTGCTGGATGCTTCCGCCAGCATGAACGCCACCGACACCCCCCAAGGCAGCCGTTTCGCCAGTGCGCAGGCCCAGGCCCTGGACGTGATCGCCAGCTTAGGGGGCGACAGCGCCGTGACCGTCATCCGCGTGGGGGACGTGCCCGAAGTGCTGACACCCTACACCACCGATCGCGCCGCCCTGCGCGCCGCCATCCAGAACGCCCAAGCGGGCCGGGGCCGTGCGGACTGGATCGCCGCGCTGACCCTGGCCGCCGCCGGGGGCGCGAGCAGCGAGGATTTCACCCTGGTCGTGATTAGTGATGGCGGCCTGGGCGATGCCGCCGACCTGCCCGGCATCAGTATCCCCGGTGCGCTGCGCTTCCTGCGCGTAGGCGAGTCCGCTGAAAACGTCGCCATCAGTGCCTTAGCCACGCGCGCCCTGCCCGGCCAAGCACCGCAGCTTTTCGCCCAACTCAGCAACTACGGCCCCAGAGATGCTGATGTGATCTTCAGCCTGCGTGCTGACGACCAAGCCCTGCCCATCGTCAGCCAGCGCTACACGATCCCGGCGGATGGCGCGCTGCCGATTGTGTCCACCGCCGCACTGGACCAGCCTTTCAGCGTGCTGCAAGCCGACCTCACACTGTCTGTCAACGCGGATGCTGAGGATTACCTGGCACTGGACAACAGCGCCTGGGCCGTCACGCGTGATACCCGTCAGCGCCGCGCCCTGATCTTCACTGACGGCAACCTCTTCTTGGAGCAGGTGCTGCAAAGCCTGCCGGGGTTGTCGCTCTTCCGCGTGGAGCCGGGCTTCCCGGTGCCGCAGCAGCCCTACGACCTGTACATCTTCGACGGCACACTGCCCGCTGACGGCCCGCTGCCTGAGGGCGATCTGCTGCTGCTGAACCCGCCGGACAGTACGCCGCTCTTCCGTCTGGGGCCAGAAACCGAAGTTAACCGGAACACGAACGCCGCCATTACCACTGCCAACGACGACCCGCGCATGGCTTTCGTTGATCTGGCGGACGTGAGTATCCTGGCGTATCGCCCGCTCAGCGGCGCGGACTGGGCCGACGTGCTGGCTCGGCTTGGTGATAATCCACTCGTGGTCGCAGGTGAAACCGACGGGCGTCAGGTCGCCGTGCTGCCCTTCGACCTGCGCCAGTCAGATTTACCGCTGCAAATCGCCTTTCCGGTGTTGATGTCTAACCTAGTGAGCTGGTTCACGCCGGGCACGGTGCTCACGGTTGCGGGCGCGCTGCAAGTGGGCGATGCGCTGACCTTTAATCCGCCGCTGGATGCCGCCGCGCTGCGTGTCACGCAGCCGGACGGCAGCACGGAGCGCATCGCGATCCGGCGTGGCAGCGTGATCTATACAGATACGCGCACGCCCGGCGTCTACACCGTCACCGTGCTCAACGCGGACGATACACCGCGCCTGAGCCAGCAGTTCGCGGTGAACGCCTACGATCCGCAAGAGAGCGCCATTGCCCCGCGTGACATCACGCTGGATGGCGAGGCGGTGGCCGTCGGCGTGGAAGCGGAAGCGGGCCAGTTGGAGTTCTGGCCCATTGCGGCGCTGTTGGCGCTGGCGGTACTGCTGATCGAGTGGTTCGCCTATCACCGGCGGATGCAGGTGCCGACACTGTTGGGTACGACCGGGCGCGGCGGGCGGCGTGGTGCACCGCCGCCTACACCCGGTTTGCGCGGCTGGGTTCAACAGCAGGCGGGCCGCTTTAGGGCGTCACGCGCGACCAGCCCGCGTTGAGCACGCCCTGCGGCAGCGGCTGCAAGCGATAGATCACGCCGCCCGGTGCATCCACAAAGAGGGTGCCGTTGTTGCTGAACTGGATCGTGCGCTCGGCGAGGTCAATGGGGGCGGTGGCCCAGCCGATGGTGTTGATCCAGAAGCCCTGCGGCCCGAAGACGAAACAGGCCATCCAGTTGAACTGGGCGATCGGCTCCAGGAAGCCGGGCGGCGGTTCCTGCAAGCAGTGATCGGTCACGCCGTCCCAGGCGTTGTTTTCGCGGCCATAGGTGTTCTGCGTGACCAGGCCGTTGACCGCGCCTGCGTTCGCCAGCGCATAAACCGTGTTGCGATTGTTGGCGTTCACGTAGATCATCAGGCCATCCTGGAAGCTCTGGAACGCCCCAGGGCCGACTTCCTGCGGGCCAGTGGGACAGCCAGCGTCAGCGGGGGGATTAGCGAAGAACCAGGGCGTCGGGCAGTCCACCACATTCGCAATGGTCAACAGTTGATTGACGCTCTGTGTGCCGCGCTGCACCGTGAGCTGATACACGACCGTCGTGCCGGTCACAGGCGGAATAACGAAGGGCTGCTGGCCGGTGAGGGCCACCGGGTTCTGCTGAATCACGATGCCCTGCTGGTTCAGCACGTCAATGCGGGCGCTGTCACCGACTGCCTCCCAGGTCAGGGTGATGGTGCCGCCTACTGATGCCGTGGGCGTCGATGACGTGAAGGTGATGATCTGCGGCATCTCCGACGTAGGGGCCAGGGTGGGTGTGTCGCTGGCTTCCGGCGTGAAGGTCAGGGTGAAGGTAGCTGTCGCGCGCGGCGTGTTGGTGGCCGCAGGTGTGTCGGTGGGTGCTGGCGTCGGCGTCAGCGTGGACGTCGGCGTCAGCGTCAGGGTCGGCGTGAGGGTTGGCGTCGGCGTCAGCGTTTCCGTTGGGGGCAGCGTGGCGCTGGGCGTGAAACTGGGCGTGAGCGTGGGCAGCTCAAAGATCGTGGGCAGCACGGCGGCTTCATCGGCACCGGGGCCGCTGTCACACGCGGAGAGCAGCAGCGCGGTCAGCATCAGGACGATAGGTAAAGCAGTGAGGCGAACAAAAGGCGAGAGTGTGCGCATGATAACGCTCCGTAGTCAGATCATGACTCAGATCAGCGGGCCGTGGTCGGGCATGATCCGGCGCGCGGCCCAATGGATGCCGCTAATCTTACTCGTTAGCACGGCGGCTTGCCAATCCACCGCAGCGTTTCCGCTGACGTCTCCACCGCTGCCCACGCTGATGCAGCTCCCCAGCGTGACGCCGACACGCACACCCACGATCA
>CAYWGJ010000224.1:0-4047 GCA_964457835.1 uncultured Anaerolineaceae bacterium | reverse complement strand
GCCGCTGTCCCAGCGCGTGCTGGACCTGACCCTGGCCGTGCTGACCGGGGCACAGGTGCTGCTGCTGCTGGGCGTGGTGCCGTTTCTGCTGCGGCTGCGCACGGACCGGCGGCGGGCGCTGCTGCGCGGCGCGCTGCTGCTGTGGCCGGTGGCCCTGATTTTGCTTTACGCGCTGCGCCTACCCGCCAGCTATCAACATGGCCGCTACGTGATTCCGCTGCTGCCTGCCCTGCTGACGGCGGGCGCGGTGGGCACGGTGATCCTGCTTCAGCATGAGATCGAGTCGCAGCGTGAGTTAGAGACACGGCTGTGGTGGGTGTTCACGCGCTTTGTCGCCGGGGTGATCGCTGCCACGACCTTGCTGTTTGTCTTGTTAGTCGGCGCGGACGCCTTCCGCACGGACGTGCGCATTATCCATGAGGAGATGGTGACGACCGCGGTGTGGGTTGAGCGCAATCTGCCGCTGGATGCACGCCTGGCCGCGCACGACATCGGCGCGTTGGGATACCTGCGTTACGCGGACGGCCAGACCCAGGCCGAGCGTCCCTTCTTCGACACCGCCGGCCTGTTGGACCCAGCAATCGCGGCCCTGTATCACGACTCGGTGGGCATGTGGGCACGCCTGGACGCCTGGAACGCCGCGTACATCGTCGGCTTTCCGGACCAACTGCCCGGCAATACCACGCCGGACGACCCGCGCTTGTGCGAGCGGGTCTACATCAGCGGGGGCAGCACCTCACGCAGCATCGGTGGGCCGCGCATGGCCGTCTATGCACTGACGGGCTGCGCGTGAGGGGTGAGCGACGTCAGGGCCGCCAGTCCGGCACCGCGGTGCGCTGGCTCATGGTGATAAGCGGGTGTAGGCTGCCGTCGCTGGGGTCCATCAAGGCGAGATAGGCCGAGTCGGTGCCTTGTTTCATCACGTAGACGGCCAGCCAGTGCCCATCCGGGGACCAGGCCTCCGCGCCCATGATGAGGTCCACGCCCGGCGGTGTTTCGGCCAGGATGAGGCCTGTCTCCGCGTCGATGACCACCGCGCGCCGCTTGAAGGTCGCGCCGGGCTGCCGCTCTTTATAGCCCATCGCGATGCGCTGTCCGTCCGGGGACCAGGATGGCACGGTCGGCACGCCCAGGCGTTCTCCCACGCGCACCTCCAATTGCACATAGCCGCGCCGATCCGTGACCGCTAAGCGCGCTTCGCTGCCGTGGCGCGCGTCGCTGACAAAGGCCACGCGTTGCCCGTCGGGGGACCAGTCGGGTGCTTCGTCGTAGCGCTGCGGGCGTTCGATGCGGCGTGTGAGTTCGGTATAGGGGGTGCCGCTGCCATTGGGCGTCACGCGGTAGAGGGCGATGTCCATGCTCTCTTCAGAAGTGCGCCCCGCACGCCAACTGACCGCCAACCATTTGCTATCTGGGGACCAATCCGCGGTGTCGAGCACGCCGCCGCGCAGGGTAGTCTTGCCGACCGTCGGTGAATCGGGCAGCACGATGCTGAGCAAAAAGGCGCGGTTGATGCTCATGATCTGCACCTGCCCGTAAGCCAGGTAGCGGCCATCCGGGGACCAGCGCGGCGCGACTTCGGCTTGGGCATCATCGGTGAGGCGCAGCAGGCCGCGCCCGTCGGGGCGGACGACGTAAATGTCGGCTTCGTCGGGGTCGTCGGCGGCGCTCAACAGGCTCAGTGCTAGGCGCTGCCCATCCGGTGACCAGCGCGGCGGCGTGGTGTCCACCAGGGGCTGCTTCACGATATGCACGGATAGGCGGCGCGTCACGTCCAGTAGGGCGGGATAGGCCAGGTTGGGCGCGTTGGGGTCACTGTCCGCGTAGGCCAGCACGTAGGCATCCGTGCCCAGGCTCGCCGCCAGCAGCAGCGTGAGGCCGGTCACTAGAGCGCAGAGGCTGCCTAACAGCAGAGTCAGCCGCAGGGCAAAGCGTGTCATGGGCGCGTTTGCTCCCTGGCGCAGTACTGCGCCGATCGTCTGACGGGGTGGTGGACTCAGGCCATTGGGTCGTCGTCCTTCGGGGCGGGATCGTCGCTCAAGTCGGGCAGCGGCTTGGTGGCTCCTTCGGCGTCATCGGGTGCCTCAGGGTTTGCATCCGGCGCGGGAGCAGTGGTGCTGCCGTCTTCCACCTCCACCGCGATCATCACGCGGCTGTCGAGCGGCGCTTCATCGTCAATCGGTGCGGGCGGGGTCAGCGGACGCACGAGCATGGTGGTGGCGGGTTCCGGATCGCTGACGAGCTGCCAATCCGCGCCGGGGTCCAGCGTGACGACGTAGCCGGACGGAAACTCAACGCGGGTGCCGTCGGCTTCGCTGCGGGTGACGGTCACGCCGTGCTGTTTGATCGTGATAGGGCCGCCCCAGGCGAAGCTGCCCCCGGTCCATACGCGGCTGCTGCTGACGATGCGCGTGCCCAGCACCCGGTTGAGCAGGTGCAGCGGCGCGATCCCGTCCAGGTCATCCGGCGCGCCCAGGCCGACCGCCTCGTCTGCGTGATAAAAGGCGAAGAGGTGCCCGTCGGATGCCGTCAGTGCGGCGGCCTGTGTCCGCAGCAAGCGCTGGAGGGCGTCGGTGGCCTCGGCGGTGAAGCCGTAATCCCACAAGCCCTCGGCGGCCAAAGTCAGCCAGAAGGGATACACCCCGCCACCGCCGTACTGGTTGCTGGGGTCGTAGGCCGGGTCGTCTGCCGGGACCATGGGAATGCCAGAGGCGCGCTTGAAGGTCTGTGGGTTTTCGGCGTGGTCACGCAGCGTCTGCGCCCGTTCCAGGCGGATGCCGGTGGACCACAGCGGCAGCAGCCCGCTGATGTCGCGGCGGGTGGTGTCCATGCTGTGCACGCTGAGGGTAAACAGGCGGCTGAGGCCTACGGCTGCCACGCGGTCCACCTGGGTGAACACGGCCTGGGTGGTGTAGGCCCCATAGCCGCGATACCAGGCGAAGGCGGGCGGCTCGGCGGTTTCGCTGATGGCGTGACCGTCGGCGTCGATGCCCGTTACTGTGACGCTGAAACTGGGCGTGCGGCCTGTGCCGCCTTCCACGCGCAGGATCAGGCGAGCGGGGCGGTCCAGGGGCGCGCTGATGAAGTGTTCCTCGTCGGCACGCGCTTCGCGGAGCAGGGTCACGGCCTGGGTGCGGCGGCGGGTGTCGCGGTCGCGGCGCAGGTAGAAGCCGTCCGTGTCCGTGCCTTGCCACAGGTCATCGAGGTTGATGCGCGCTTTTTCCAGGTAGCGGCTGGCGGATTCATCCGCGCCGACGGCCCGCGCTATGGCCCGCAGGCTCAGCCCGTCGCTGAGCAGAAAGGCGGCCATATCCGGCGATTCCATGCAGTTGACCTCAGCGTTTTGTGCCCAACGGCTGCCCGCGCCAAAGGTCGGGAAGTAGAGGTAGCCCATCTGCCGCTCATCGTCCCACTGCGGCAGGTTATCCGGGTCGCGCTTGAACCAGAAGCGGTAGAAGTGCGTCAGGCCAGGGAGGGCACGGCGCAGAAAGGTCTGGTCGCCGCTGTAACGGAACAGTTCCAAGGTCAAACGCGCCAAGATCGGCGGCGCGTTGAAGCCGGCACGCTGCCCTGCCGGGCCGGGCTGAGCGTCGATGCTGCCGTCTTCGTTCTGTATCGACAGGTAGTTCAGCAGCAGGCCCTGTGCCTGTTCTGCGTCAATGCTGACCATCGCCAGCGCCGCCAGATAGGCCGATTGTACCGAGGCCCCGCTCCAACTACGCGGGTGATCGTCCCCCTGGCCGTTGGCACTCCAACCGACGTTGGGACCGCGCTCTGTGACGAGATAGCTGTAGGGCAGGCGCTCGGTGGGTCTCAGGAAGCCCTGCACCAGGCGGTGCACGCTCAGCGCGATGAGCTGATCCACCGCCGGGTCGCCGGTCTCGATGATGGGCAGCGTACCGGCCGCCAGGCGTATCTGCTTGAAGTGCCGGGTCCAGTTTTCCGCCAGCCATTGGTTCGCCAGGCCCACCGAGTCCCGCAGGGAGGCGCGCCCGGCATAGGCCATGCGCAGGGTCTGTGACTCGCCGGGGGCCAGCGTCAGGTCCG
>CAYWGJ010000223.1:0-4051 GCA_964457835.1 uncultured Anaerolineaceae bacterium | reverse complement strand
CTCGCAGCGAAACCCTGCGCGCAGCGCCTGGAAGCAAGCCGCGCTGGGAATTCGCTTGGGAGCAGACCGTCATTGATGGCACCCTTGAGCTGACGCTGGGAAGCGACCTGTACACTGTGCCCTTCACGCTGCGTGCTGAAGTCAGTGACGTGCTGCGCTCCATGCCGACAGAAGGCTGTGATTGATGGGGGACCCCCTAAAGCGACGCGTACATTGTGACCTATACTGTAGATATATCAAAATGAAGGAAGACACATCATGCGACAGCTTTTCAACGATGACGACGAAAGCTCTGACGCCCCGCTGCCGGAGGGTCCAATCGAAGAGAAACGTAAGAACGATCAGGTCTTCAAACCACGTCTAATGCGCACGGGGGCAGCCGCCGTCTTCGCGGTGATAGTCTTCTTTGGCATCGGCAGCGGCTTCCAATACCTGGGGGACACGCTGCGCAGCATCTTTCCCGGTTTCAACAGCCCGGCGATCATCCAGATCACCAGCGCCGATGCCATCATCCAGAGCATTCAATCCCACGGCACCTTGCTGACGACTACTGTGGACTTTAGCGGCACGTTTGCGGTGAACTCCCGGTATGGGATGGTCTGCAATGTCGGGGCCAATCACCAGATGTACGGCAGCGTGCAGGCAGGCGTGGACCTGATGCTGCTCAACGCCGACGACATCGTGATTGATGAGGAAGCCCAAGCGCTGACCATCATGCTGCCTGCGCCTAGCTTGATCGGTTGTTCCGTTGATCCGGTGCGCAGCTATCAGTATGACAAGTGGGGTGAGACACTCTTTTGCCCCATGGACGAAGACAAATTCCGGCGCTTTGCTGGCTACCTGGCCACCAATTCTTTTGAGGCAGACGCTATCAGCGGCGGTATCTTTGAGCGTGCCAAGGTGGATGCCACCGACGCCGTAGACCATGTGCTGACGCAAATGTTTTCTCAGTATGAGGACCTGAGCATCACAATTGACTTCAAGCCGGAGACGACCCGTGTGCTGCCTGCAAGCTGTGAGCCACCCATACCCGAAGGCTATATCTACGACGCTCGTACCGGTACCTGGATCGAACAGTAACGTACACAAAGGAAAATGACAGATGTTGAGTATCATCAATGCACTGAAGTGGCCGCTGCTGATCGTTGGGGTCTTGTTTATATTCATTTTTGCCATACCGGGCCTGCTTGGAGACTTCATCAGCAGTGTCTTTGATCCACCCGCCCGCATTGAAATTACCAACACGGAGCCGATCGTCCAGCGTATCCAGTCACACGGCACACTTCTGAGCACCGCCGAGAGCCACAACGGCACCTTCGGGGCTTCAATGCGCTACGGGGCTGCTGGGGTGTGCTACGTCGGCGCGCAATTCCAGATGTTCGGCAATGTGCAGACTGGCTTTGATCTGCTGCTGCTCAACGCCGATGACGTCCGTTTTGATGCTGAAACGGAAACTTTAGAGATCACACTGCCAGGGGCGCAGCTCACTGGCTGTACAATTGATCCCGTGCGTAGTGTCCGTTTTCATGTATGGGGCGAGACGGCCTTTTGTCCTATGGATGACGACGAAATGCGGCGCATTGCCAGCTATGCGGCTATTAATTCGTTTCGTGATATGGCGCTGTCTGGTGGGATTCTGAACAGCGCTGAGGAAGATGTGGTTGATGATTTCACCGTGCTCTTTGAAGAGCTGTTCCCTGAATACGCAGACTTGACAGTGGCGGTTCGCTTCAAGGAACGCGAAACGCCTACCATCGACGCAAGCTGTACGCCAGGCATCCCGGACGGCTTGGTGCTCAATCCGCAAACCGGGGCTTGGACCCGGCGGTGATGCGCCGATCACCGTAGACCCCCCTGGAGCTGCAAGCGCCCTTCGCGTACCTGAACGACATCAGCGACGCGGTGCACATCGGGGCGAAGCATGGCAAAACAAAAGCCGCTGGTGTGCGCACCAACGGCTCAGGTTTGGGGTATCGTTCGGATAGCACCCTATCGTGCTGGGGAGGTAGGATTCGAACCTACGATCTTCTGATCCAAAGTCAGCTGCCTTTCCGCTTGGCCACTCCCCAATGTGGTTTGACCAGGCTGAAATCTAGTATACCACAGCCTGGCGTGGTCTCAAGCGTCTGTCATAAGCGTTTTAGGCCGGCTGACTGCCGTCTTCTTCAGAGTTGGTGCCCCGGATGGCATCGCCCGCCATGTTTTCCAACATCCGCGCCACAGAAAGCAGCCGTTCATCCGGAAACATGTAGAGCGCTGCCGTCGCCCGTTGCAGGTCGTCGCTAATCTCATCAATGAAAAAGGCCATGATGGGTGTTTTAAGCACCTGCGCCCAGCGCGGCAGATCGGGCACGTCGATGGTTGATACGCCCGTTTCCACATTGGACACGACCCCCTGACTGACCCCCAACTTGCGCGCGACTTCCAACTGCGTCATGCCAGCCAAGGTTCGCGCCAAGCGCACCCGCTGCCCTAAACGTTTCTTAGAGGCTGCATCAGCCATCGTATCACACTCCTTTTCGACATGCGGTACCCTAGTATAGACCATAGTATCAGGTTTATGAGATAGACACAAGGTTTTTTCAGTACCAGCCCTTCCCGGATACCGCGCCGCCGGCCCTAATCAGGTGGATAGATTCAGCACGCGGGGTTCGCATCGATTCGCTTTGTGCTATAATTCGCGCCGATTATCCGCGCACCGCACCCGGTACTTTGTGCTTGGCACCGCTGGGTGAAGCCAACGGTCCGCTGTGTTCGTCACCTGAGGAGACCCGCGTGCTCAGCCCATTAGATTACTTATTTGGCCTCTTCTCCCTGGACATCGGCATCGACCTTGGGACTGCAAACACCCTCGTGAGCGTGCGCGGTAAGGGCATCGTGATTAACGAACCCTCATTTGTGGCCGTCGATAAACGCAGCGGCCAGCCCCTGGAAGTTGGCGCGCGTGCTAAGGAAATGTGGAGCAAGAACCCGCGCAGCATCAACATCGTGCGCCCCCTACGCGATGGCGTCATCAGTGAATACGACGTGACCTACAAGATGCTGGAATACCTGATCGGCAAGGCGCACGAGCAGTCATGGGTGCCTATCCCCCGCCCGCGTGTGGTGGTCGGTATCCCCAGCGGCGTCACGGAAGTGGAAAAGCGCGCCGTCTATGATGCCGCCATGGAAGCTGGCGCGCGCGAGGTCTTCCTGATTGAAGAACCGGTCGCAGCGGCCATCGGTGCCGGCCTGCCCGTGCTGGAAACGCGTGGCAGCATGGTCGTGGACATCGGCGGTGGCACCACGGAAGTCGCGCTCTTCTCGCTGGGGGGCATCGTCATCAGCCGCTCCATCCGCGTGGCTGGGGACGAGATGGACGAAGACATCGTGCAGTACATGCGCACCAAGCACAACCTGCTCATCGGCGAGCCGACCGCCGAACGCGTCAAGATCGAGATCGGCTCCGCTTATCCGCTGCCCCAAGAACGCGTGATCCCGGTCAAAGGGCGCAACCTCGTCAGCGGCCTGCCTACTACCGTGGAGATCAGCTCCATTGAGATCCGCGAGGCCATCGGCGGCTCAGTGGCAATTCTCATCGACACGATCAAAGATGCCCTAGACGACACCCCGCCGGAACTGGTGGCGGACCTGATGGAGAGCGGCATCGCTATGGCAGGCGGTGGCAGCCTGCTCAAAGGACTCGCGGAGCGCGTCGCGGAAGAAGTGAACATCCGCACCTACATGGCCGACGACCCCATGACCTGTGTGGCACGCGGAGCCGGGCGCGTGCTGGAAGACTACAACAACCTCAGCCGCCTGTTGGTGGGCCTGCACCGCGGCAGCACGCACCATTAGCCCCGCTTTCAGCCCTAATGCAAATCTAGTGGAGTGGTACACGGGCCTATGTTACACTGGTACCATCACTTACGCGCGGGGGCACAAATCGCCACGCGCGCACTGAAAACCAGGGCTGATGCCATGACGACCATCCTGTTGATACGCCATGCGGTAAATGACTTTGTGAAGACGGGCAAGCTGGCCGGCTGGACGCCGGGCGTGCACCTCAACA
>CAYWGJ010000222.1:1239-4082 GCA_964457835.1 uncultured Anaerolineaceae bacterium | reverse complement strand
ACCGAGGTTGAAGACCAGGAGCCGGAGGCATGACGCTGCCACCGTTGATAGACGTGCAGGTGCAGAACCCGGCCTACGCCGTGGATGCCGCGCACCTAGTCCAGGCCGCACAGACCACGCTGGCGCAGCAGGGGCAGCCGCACGCTGGCCTCAGCATCGTGATCGACACCGACGCGGCGGTACAGGCGCTCAACGTCCAGTTCCGCGGTGTGGCCGCGCCCACAGACGTGCTGTCCTTCCCGGCGGACCCGCTGCCCGAAGGCCTGGCCGAATCCCAAGACGTGCCCTACATCGGCGACCTGGTGATCGCCTACCCTTACGCCAGCACCCAGGCCGCGCGCCTGGGGCATCCGCTCAAGGACAGCCTGGCACTGCTGGTGGTCCATGGCACCCTGCATCTGCTGGGCCACGATCACGACACGCCTGCCCGCAAAGCGGCTATGTGGCAGGCCCAGGCCGACGCCCTGCGCAAGCTGGGGGTTGATACCGCTATCGTACCTGCTTTAGAAGGGGATAAAACCGCGCATGACGACGCATGATCCCGTCAATCCAGACAGCCAACACCCCCCAACACACACCGACGCGCCGCGCTCCCGCAGGCAGCGCGTCTATGAGGCACTGACCAGCACCGCCCGTATCGATCCAGACGACTACAGCCTGATTACCAGCAGTAACCGCGTCGTCAGCCTGGGCTATGCGTTGGCCGGCTGGCTGTACATGCTGCGTTGGCAGAAGAACACCCGCCTCCAGGCCGCCGCCAGCATCCTGGTGATGGGCCTGGCGCTGTGGCTGCAAGTCAGCTTTGCAGAGCTGGCCGTGCTCATCCTGACCATTACCATGGTGTGGATGGCCGAGTTCATCAACGCAGCGGTCGAGGCCGTCGTCAACCTGACCTCACCGGACTACCACGACATGGCGAAAGTGGCCAAGGACGTGGCGTCAGCGGCAGTACTGCTGGGCGTGGTCGCCTCGGTCTTGATCGGCCTGCTGATCCTGGGGCCGCCGCTGATCGAGAAGCTGTTCTAAAGATGAGGGATGGCCGCCATGTCTGACTCCGACGCGCTACCGACTGATCCGTCGCCTGAAGCACAGCACAGCGACGACGCTAACAGCACGCCCCCCGCGCGCCGCCGGGGCGGTGCCCGCGTCCGTCATGAACGCCGCAAAAAACGCACCACCCGCGTGGACCTGCAATCCGATGAGACCGCCCCGCCATCTACGCCGCCGACCGCCAGCCGTCCGCCACGCCGCGTGTCCTTGGAGTCTGCCGCCCCTGCTGACACAGACCGCACGGCCCCACCCGCACCGCGTGAGCGTCCACCGCGCAGCCGCCCACGTATGGAGGCCAGCCCGGTGCTGGACTGGCTGCCCCAAGCGGCCCAACGCGTGCAGCAGGTGCGGCCCAGCGGCGGCTTGCAGATGCCAGACCTGCGCCTGCTGCGCACCACGCTGCCCCTGCTCTATGTGCTGGGCGGCCTGGGCTTTGTGCTGCTCGTGATCTTTGTGCTGGGTGCGCTCAGTGGGGACACTGAAGAAATCCCAGCTAACGCGCTGTGGGTCAGCACCGAGTGGACCTACCTGCCCCACGGTGACGGTGAGGTCGCGCGCTTTGCCTTCAGCCTCCAGGACGCCGGCATCGGCACGATCTACGCCTTTGCCAGCCTGCTGCGGGCCGATAACACCTGGGCCGGCAGTCAGGACGCCCGCGCCAGCTTCAGCAACGCCCAGCCAGAAGTCGAGGCCTTCCTGGCGGACTTCCGTGCTGCCTACCCGGACGCCACCGTCTACGCCTGGCTGAGCATCCCGGTGAGCATCGGCGACACAGGCTATCGCCTGGACGACCCCGCAGTGCACCAAGCCGTCGCCGACTTCAGCCTGGAGCTGGTGCAGGTGATGGGCTTTGACGGCGTGTTCCTCAACGTGCGCGACGTGTACAACGACAACGGCGACGACTTCATGGCCCTGCTGCAAGCCGTGCGGCGCGCGCTGCCTACCGGCGGTCGGCTGGCGGTGGCGATCCCGCCGGACTGGACGCCCGCCGACGAGTCCGTACCGCGCGCGGGCTTCATCGCCCCTGGCACGCTGTGGGCGCGTGAACTCAAGCAGCGCGTGGCCCTCATGACCGACGAAATGGCGATCATGGCCTATAACAGCGGCCTGGACGACCCCAACGACTACGCCGACTGGGTGGCCCATCAAGTACAAGAATACAGCGCCGCCCTCATTGACCTGGACGTGGAAAGCGGCCCCAGCCTGCTGGTGAGCATCCCGACCTATGACAGTGAGCCGCCCTGGCACCTCACCACGGCGGAAAACGTCAGCACTGCTGTAACCGGTGTTCTGCGCGCACTGAACGAGTCGCCGCAGACAGCGCAGGTGCTGCGCGGCCTGGCTGTCTTCCAGTCCGCGGACATTGACGCTGACGAGTGGATCGAATACCGCGAGCTGTGGTGGGAGCGCACGCCATGACCGCCTTGATCCGTGTGCTGCGCGGCGACTCCTTGTACCCCGCGCCCTACCAAGCGGAGTCACTGGCAGATGCGGCGCAGCACGAAGCACCCGACGGCGTGTACACTGTCACCAACACCTACCCCGACCTGCACGTACTGAAGTTCGATGCGCACCTTGACCGCCTGGCCGATTCCGCACGGCGGCTGAACATTCCGCTGGTGCTGGATCGCGCCGCGCTGCGGGCCGGGCTGCGGGCACTGCTGACTGAGGCTGGATGGCCGCAGGCCCGCTTCCGCGTGACGGTGACGCGCGCCGACCCCAACTCCCTGCTGCTGACCGCAGAACCCTTCAGCCCCCCGGACCCGGCCCTCATCGCGCGCGGCGTGCGGGTA
>CAYWGJ010000222.1:0-1229 GCA_964457835.1 uncultured Anaerolineaceae bacterium | reverse complement strand
ACAGGTTGGATGCACGACCGCCGCGCCTTGACTGAGGCCATGCCCCCCGGCGTCTACGACACGCTGCTGATGGACGCCGCCGGGCACCTGTTGGAGGGGCTGGGGGCCAACTTCTACGCGATCACAGGCGGCCAGCTCTACACCGCCGGGGAAGGCGTGCTGTATGGCATCTCGCGGCAGATCGTGCTGGCCGTGGCCCCCGACCTGCTGCCCGTCGTCACACAGGCGCTGACCCGCGCTGACCTGCCGCGCATCGACGAGGCCTTCATCAGCAGCAGCAGCCGGGCCGTGATTCCGGTGGTGCAGATCGACGGCGTGACTTTGGGCACAGGGCAGCCGGGGCCACACACCCGCGCCATCCGCGCCGCCTACCTGCGCTGGGTCGATGCCCACCTGGAACCGCTGTAAGCCGTGCAGAGCAAATCACTGCTTGACAGAATGCGCAAAGCACAGTTAAATAAATTTAAATGATTGATTTCGCTGAAATCGATCGTGCAGATGGTCCAGATACCCCTGTGCTTCTCCTCAGCAAGGCGCGTCAGCGTCCTGCACACAAGCTGTCTGAGCCAATTATGGAAAGGGACCCGCCGCCGCTTGAGTCAACGGTGCAGGTCCCTTTCGCTTTTCCCACCCCGGCTTAGAACCAGTCCCACGCACCCAAAGCGGTCACGCGCGGCGGAAAGAGCGCCGCCAGCATCCGTACCGCGGCGTCGTCCAGCTTGCAACGGGTGCGCAGCGCCCAGGGGCTTTCCGCACCGAACAGCACCGGCAGGAAGTCCGTCAGCGTGAGCTGCGCCCAGGTGCCCCCCACACGGATTTCGACCCGCTCGCCCGTGTACTGTAGGCGAGGTGAAGGCATCCCTTGAGCCTGAGCCTGCCCGCTGACCTCCGGTTGCAGAGCGTGCAGCAAGCCGTAAATGTCCAGCGGGCGCGCCATCCAGCCGCCGTCCGGGCTGTAATCAGCCTCCAGGCGGACGGGCAGCACCTGCCGGGCGAAGTCGAACAGCGCATCATCCGGCGGCATCAACCAGCGCACAGACTCGCGGTCCATCTTGAGCGCGCGCCGTCCCAGGTCACCCAGCAGGGTGCTGGCGGCGTCGGCGTCATCAACCACAGCCTCGACATAGGGACTGAAGAGATCACGCACCGCCAGGTAGCCGTGCACCCGGTCGTGCGCATCCACCGCGACCAGGGTCTGCCGCCCGTCGTCGCCCCCCGTGACGCGCCAC
>CAYWGJ010000221.1:0-4121 GCA_964457835.1 uncultured Anaerolineaceae bacterium | reverse complement strand
CGCGCGCGCTGACGGCCACCAGCGGTCCCGGCATCAGCCTGATGGCCGAGTTCAGCGGCTTGGCCTACTTCGCCGAAATTCCCTGCGTCATCTGGGATATCACGCGCATGGGTCCCAGCACCGGCCTGCCCACCCGCACCAGCCAAGGCGACCTGCTGTTTACCTACGTGCTGGGCCACGGCGACTCGCGGCACCCGGTGCTGCTGCCCGGCAGCGTGGCGGAATCCTTCGAGTTCGGCTGGAAGGCCTTCGACATCGCCGAGGCGCTGCAAACCCCGCTCTTCGTGCTCAGCGACCTGGACCTGGGCATGAACAACTGGATGTCCGACCCTTTCGAGTACCCCGATGCAGACCTGGATCGCGGTAAGGTGCTGGACGCTGAGGGCCTGGCGGCCTTCATCGCGGAGCACGGCAAGTGGGGCCGCTACTGGGACGTCGATGGCGATGGCGTGCCCTACCGCACCCTGCCCGGCACCGATCACCCGAACTCGGCCTACTTTGCGCGCGGCACCGGCCACAACGAGATGGCCGTCTACAGCGAGCGTGGCGACGACTGGGTGGCGAACATGACGCGCCTGAACCAGAAGTTTGAGCGTGCCCGCGACATCGTGCCCGCCCCGATCATCGAGCGCGACCCGGCTAAGAAAGTCGGCCTGGTGACCTTTGGCAGTAACGAGCCTGCCGTCCAGGAAGCCCGTGACTCCCTGGCCGCTCAGGGCATCGAGACCAATTACATGCGCGTGCGTGCTCTGCCGATGAACGCCGAGGTCTTCGACTTCCTGATGGGCCACGAGCGCGTCTACGTGATCGAGAACAACTTCGACGGCCAGCTCCATCAGATCATCAACATGGAGATCAAGGCCAGCACCGAGCACATCGTCCCGCTGACCCTGGGCGACAGTCTGCCCATGACGCCGGACTTCGTGGTGAAGCGCGTCACCCAGCACGAGCAGGAAAGCTAGACGAGAGACGAAAACGCGATGACTGACGCCCCCGCCCGCCCACTGACCGCCGATGAGTTCATGGCCTGGGCTGAATCGCCGGAACGCGGCGACCGCCTTTACGAGCTGATCGATGGGGAGATAATCGAGAAGATGGCAAGTTTCATCCCGTCACGGGTGGCTTTGCGCCTTGGCCGCCGCATTGACGAACATGCAGAAAAGATCAACAGCGGCTACACGACTGGTGCCGATGGCAGCTACCGCCTGTCGGAGAGCGTGGTGCTCATCCCGGATGTGGGCTACATCAGCAAAGAGCGGATGCCCGATGTCCCATCGCGTGAGGTGCCCGTGGCCCCGGACCTGGCCGTTGAGGTGATGTCGCCCAACGACAGCAAGCGCGGCCTGCGGCGCAAGGCGGAGCTGTACATGAGCCACGGTACACGCATGGTGTGGCTGGTCTTCCCGGAGGCGGAAGCGGGCGCGGTTGTCGTCGAAGTCTACACGCCGGATGCCGACGTGATCGAGCTGCGCCGCAGCGACACCCTCAGCGGTGGGGACCTGCTGCCCGGCTTTACACTGGCCGTTGAGACCCTGTTGGAGAGCGCCTAGTCATGACCGACGCACCCGCCCGCAGTATGACCCTAGCTGACTTCGACGCGCTGTTGAGCCAACCGCAGTACGCCGCGCGACGCCTGGAACTCATCGGCGGGCAGGTGGTGGAGAAGATGTCACCGACAGAAGAACATGCTTTCATCGCGGCAGTGCTGGTGGGTGAACTTTACACTTACCTGCGCCATAACCCGGTCGGGCGCGTCACGACCGAGGCACGGCATCACGGCCCTGAAGACACGCGCGACTCCCGGCTGCCGGACGTGGCCTTTACCCGACGTGAGCGCGCGCTGCCGCTAGTCCGCGAGGGCGCGGTGCCGCAGATGCCCGACCTGGCCGTGGAAATCCGCTCACCGGGGGATACCCTGCTGAGCCTGCGCGAAAAGGCGCTGTACTACCTCACGCGCGGGGCACAAGAAGTCTGGCTGGTGCTGCCGCGCAGTCAGCAGATTGAAATTCACCGGGGGGATGCCGCCGTGCGCACCCTGGGCCTGAACGACACCCTCAGCGCTGGGGACCTACTGCCCGGCTTCACACTGGCCGTGGCACAGGTCTTCCGCGAGGATACCTAAGCAAATTAGACCGTACTGTTATAGACGAGGACACACATCATGGCGAAGACCAACGCATTGGGCTACACCCGCGAGGAATACAAGGGTCGTAAGAGCACGCTGTGCCCCGGCTGCGGCCACGATTCCATCAGCAACCAAATCATCAGCATGGCCTTTGAGATGGGCATCGACCATCACCGCATCGTCAAGATGAGCGGCATCGGCTGCTCCAGCAAGACGCCGGCCTACTTCCTGGGCAAGTCGCACGGCTTTAACGCCATTCATGGCCGGATGCCCTCCGTGGTGACCGGGCTGCACCTAGCCAACCACGACCTGCTCACCGTGGCCGTCAGTGGTGACGGCGATACCGGCAGCATCGGCTTTGGGCAATATAAGCACCTGCTGCGCCGCAACGTGCCGATGGTCTACATCATCGAGAACAACGGCGTCTACGGCCTGACGAAGGGGCAGTTTTCCGCTACTGCTGACGAAGGCCAGCGCCTGAAGTACTACGGCCACAACCCCCTGCCAGCCATCGACCTGGCGCTGGAAGCCGTGGTGGGCGGTGCGACCTTTGTGGCTCGCAGCTTCTCCGGTGATGCCAAGCAGGTGCAGACCCTGCTCAAGGCTGCCGTCAGCCACAGCGGCACTGCCGTACTGGATATCATCAGCCCCTGCGTGACCTTCAACAACGCCGAGACCTCCACCAAGAGCTACCCTTACGGCAAGGCTAACGAGGTGCCGCTGCACGAGATTCAGTTCGTCGCGCCAGACTTTGTGGCGACGCAAGCAGAAGTCAGCATTGACGAATACCCCGAAGGCGAAGTGATCGAAGTCGATATGCACAACGGGGCCAGCGTCCTGCTGAAGAAGATTGACCGCAGCCACGACCCACGCAACCGCGTCGAGTCCCTGCGCATCCTGGAAGAAGCCGGGCGTCAGCAAATCTTCATGACCGGCTTGATCTACTACGAAGAGCCGCGCCCGACCCTGAGCCAGTACCTGGAGCTGACCGACACCCCGCTGGCCCGCCTAAGCGCGGACAAGATGCGCCCCAGCCGTGAGCAGCTCGACGCGCTGATGAAGGACATGATGTAAAGCCGCCCGCTAAAACACAAAGCCCCCGCCGACACTGAGTCCGTGGGGGCTTTTTTGTGCGTCGCACTTGGCCTACGCCAGCATCAGCGCTTCGGGGTCTTCGATCAATTCCTTGACCTTCACCAGGAACTGCACCGCCTCGCGCCCGTCAATCACGCGGTGATCGTAGCTCAGCGCGATGTACATCATCGGGCGGGCGACGATGCTGCCGTCCACGATGACCGGGCGCTCTTTGATCCCGTGCAGGCCCAGGATGCCTACCTGCGGTGGGTTCAGGATGGGGGTGCTCAACAGAGAGCCGAACACACCGCCGTTGGTGATCGTGAAGCTGCCGCCCATCAGGGAGTCCAGGCTGAGCGTGCCGTTCTGTGCTTGCAGCGCGTAGTCCTTCACCTGCTGCTCGATCCCGGCGAAGCTCAGGCGGTCGGCGTCGCGGATGACGGGCACCACCAGCCCCTCTTCCGCACCGATCGCCATGCCGATGTCGTAGTACTGCTTCAGGATCAGCTCTTTGCCGTCGGCGCTCAGTTCGGCGTTGACTGTCGGGAAGGCCTTCAACGCCGCCACGACCGCCTTCACGAAGAAGCTGCTGAAGCCCAGGCCGACGCCGTGCTGCTCTTTGAAGGCCTCTTTGCGGCGCTTGCGCAGGTCCATCACGGCTTTCATGTCCACCTCGTTGAAGGTGGTCAGCATAGCGGCGGTCTGCTGTGCCTCGACCAGGCGGCGTGCGATGGTCTGGCGGCGGCGGCTCATGCGGACGCGCTCCTCCGGGCGGGCGGCGGTGCCGTTGGCCGATGCCAGGGCAGCCGTAGGAGCCGGGGCTGGACTCGCCGCCTGGCTCGCTGAGGCCGCGCTGAGCACATCCGCCTTGCGGACCTTGCTGCCATCCGCCGGGGTGACGCCGCTGATGGCAGCAAGGTCC
>CAYWGJ010000220.1:0-4178 GCA_964457835.1 uncultured Anaerolineaceae bacterium | reverse complement strand
GTGCGGGTGACGGTGCGACCGCGTTCGGTGGGCACACCGGGGTCGGCGCTGTGGACTTTGGGTCGGGCGCAGCAGGTGTCGGCGGGCGAGACGTTGGACCTGGTGGCGCGCTTCAGTGGGGCGCTGACGACATCAGGGGCGGTGGACGTGTTGGCTCCGGTGCCGGGCACGGATTACCGGGTGAATGAGCAGGCAGACGGCAGCGGCCTGGACATGACGCCGTTCATGACCGTCAGCTTGGCGGCGGTGGCGGGGGCGTCGGCGGTGCTGCGAGTGCACAATCAGTGGACGACGCCCTTGTATCTGCTGGCGGGGGCGGTGCTGCGGGGCACGCCTTTGTATCGCGGGGACCCGGTGACGGTGACGCGGGAGCAGCCGGTCAGCTTGAGCCTGCATGGGCCGCTGACGCTGACGCTGAGCCTGCCGCTGCTGGACTCGGCGGCGGCAGCGGGTGAACGGGCGGATTGGCTGTTGCTGACGCGGGGATCAGCGGCGGCGCGCGGTCTGCGTCTGGGCTTTGAGTCGGGGCGCGGCCTGGAGTCGGCGTTGGGTTACGGTTTGTTTGACGTGGTGCGGGTTGTGGATACGGCGGGGCGCATAGACGCGCCGTATTGGATTGCGGGGGTGGACCATGTGGTGGAGGACGGGGGCAGCCGTCACGGGGTGACGTGGCTGCTGAGTCCGGCGTGGATGCCGCCCCCGCCGCCGTAGGCCGCGACCCGCCGCCGTAGGCCGCGACCCGCCGCCGTAGGCCTGTTTAGGCAGAGGCAGCGGTGTCGCTGGGGCGGGCGGGTTGTGTGCTGTCGTCGTGGTTGGGAGGCAGTTCTAGGTGCTGGGCCAGGGGGATGGCGAAGCCGAAGGTGCTGCCTTCGCGGTAGACGCTCTTGAAGATGATGCGTCCGCTGTGGCGCTCGACGATGTTCTTGACCAGGTGCAGGCCCAGGCCGGTACCTTCGATGTCGGCGGCTTCGTCCTGTTTGGCGCGGTAGAAGGGTTCAAACATGCGGTCTTGGCGGTCTTCTGGGATGCCGAAGCCTTCGTCGATGACTTCGAAGACGGCCTCGCCGTGTGCGCTGCGCAGGCGGATGGTGATGGTTTTGCCGGGTGGGGTGTATTTGACGGCGTTTTCGGCGAGGTTGAACATAGCTTCGTGGAGCTGTGCGCCGTGCCCGGCGATGATGAGGGGGGTATCGGGTTCGAAGTCGCGGATGAGGGTCTGCTGTTTGTCGTCGGCGTGCTTGGCTACGGTGTCGATGATGGTGTGGGTGAGGGCGGCCATGTCCACGGCGACGTATTCGTCTTGGCGGGCCATTTGTTCGATGCGTTCTAGGGAGAGGATGTCGTTGATGATGCGGTCCATGCGGTCAATGGAGCTGGTGATGGAATGAATGAATTCGGCTTCCATCTCGTCTAGGCGTGGCAAGATGTCCATCTCGATGAGGGAGAGGTAGCCGCGAATGATGCCGATGGGATTGCGCAGGTCATGGGAGGCGATGCGGATCATGTCCGTTTTCATCTGTTCCAGGCGGCTGACCTGCTCGTAGAGGGTTTGGAGCTGTTTGAGCTGGGTTTGCGAGACCTGGTAGAGGTGGGCGTTATCGAGGGCGGTAGCGATGCGGGCGGTGAGGATGTTCATGTAGTCGAACACTTCAGGCGTGAAGCGCGCGGGGTCGGTAGTTTCTAAGCTGAGCACACCGATGAGTCGTTCATGGGAGATGAGCGGGATGGACATCATGGCGCGGGTGCTGGTCAGGTCGGGCACGTAGTCGGGGTCATGGGCCACATCGAGGACGAGTTCGGGTGCGAGCTGGCGCATGACGCGGGCGGTGATGCCGTGATTGAAGTTCTCGGCGATCTGCTGTGGGTTGGCGTAGCCGCCGATGGTCTGGGCGAGTTGGAGGCTGCCGTCTTCGCTTTTGAGCAGGATGAAGCCGGCCTCGGCGTCGCTGAGGAGGTAGGCGGCGTTGAGCGCGATCTGGAGCACGCTGTCGATGTCCAGGGAGCTGCTGATTTCGACGTCGATCTGGCGCAGTGCGGCGAGCTGGACGACGCGCTCTTCGAGTTCTTGCTCGGCGCGTTTGCGGGCAGTGATGTCGTGGTTGACGCTGACGGTGCCGATGGCTTCGCCGCTGCGGTCTTTGATGACGGCCACAGCGGAGAGGACGTTGATTTCGGTGCCATCGCGGCGCTGCTGGACCATTTCGGCGTTCCAGTGGCCGCGCTGGATGTACTGGCTTTTGATGAGGGTATCGCCGCCGGAGTCGCTGTGGCTGGGCACGACGTCTTGCAATTTGCGGCCAATGACCTCGCCGGCTTCCCAGCCATAGACGGATTCGGCGGCGCGGTTCCAGCTCTGGATGACGTTGTGCATGTCGGTGGAGATGACAGCATCGGAGACGTATTCGAGCAGGGAGGCGTGGTAGGCCAGTTCGCGTTCGTATTGTTTGCGGCGGGTGATGTCGCGGACAACGCTTTGAATGTGCAGCGGGATGCCGTCGCCGTCGCGGACGAGCATGACGCTGACTTCAGCGGGGAAGGTGCTGCCGTCTTTGCAGCGGAAGCGGCGCTCAAAGACCGGGATCGTTTCGCCTTGCAGCAGGCGGTTCAGCACGTCGTCGCTGCCGCTGAGTTCGTCTTCGGCGACGACCTCGCGGTAGCTGAGGGTGGTCATTTCGTCGGGGGAATAGCCCAGCAGATCGGCGGCGCGTTGGTTGGCGGCGATGTGTTGGCCTTCCATGTTCAGCAGGAAGATGGCGTCATTGGTTTGTTCGAAGAGGGCGCGGTAGCGCATGGCGCTGCGGACGCGCTCGGCTTCGACGGCTTTGATGTTGCTGATGTCCTGGGCGACACAGACGAGGGCCTCGACGCTGCCGGGGTCATTGCTGAAGAGGGCGGCGATGTTGAAGGAGACCGGGATGCGTCGGCCTGCGCTGCTGAGCAGGGCCAGCTCGGCGCTGCGGGTGCGGTCTTCGGCGTGGTGGTCCCAGTTTTCGACGAGATCATAGGTCTCGAAGGTGGCGATGAGGCTGAAGGACTGACCGACGAGTTCGTCTTCGGCAAAGCCCAGCAGGTTGATGGCCGCCGGGTTCACGCTGCGGATGCGCAGGTCGGGTTCCAGGACGATGAGCAGATTGCTCATGGAGCGGATGATGCGGTCCATATATGCCTGGCTGACGCTGGTGCGCTGTAAGGCTTGGACGGTGTGCTTGAGTTCGCGGCGGCGGTCGTTGGATTGGCGCAGCAGGTCTTCCACTAGGGAGAGGCCGACGAAGACAATCAGGCCGGTGGTGAGCAGGTTGGCGACGAGCTGCACGGTGGTGCTCAGTGGGGTGTTGGGCCAGGGGGGGGGCGGGAGCTGCCCGCTTTGCCCCAGCACATACGTGACGATGACGGTGAGGGTGGTCAGGAAGGTAGTGAAGAGCAGGGCACGGCGGCCCAGCATCACGCCGCTGAGGACCACCAGCGGAATGAAGGTGACGATAATGGTGCTGCGCACGCCGCCGAAGGTCAGCAGCAGGCCGGTGGTGAACAGGTAGAGGCCCAGGATGAGCACGACGGCGGCGCTGCGGGTGTGGCCGCGGCGGGCGATGCCGTAGGTCAGCAGCATGACGGTTAGCGCGATACCGTAGGCCATCAGGGTGCGGACGGGGTCCGGGGTGCTGAGTGCGGAAGGCAGGCTGGCAAGCGCTACCGCCGCGATAATCAGCAGGATCAGCGCGGTGAAGGCCTGGCGGCGACCTTGATAGAGGTCGGGTGTATAAAGCAGTTGTCGGATGAAGTCACGCATAAGTGTGTACCGGATGGTTTGATAACAATTGAATTATGCCTGTGAACCGCGATGCTGACAAGCAGTCTGGGGTGAAGTAAGGCAGAGTAGTGTGAAAATCCACACATGCTCATTTATTAAGGGTATCAGGGTGAGCGCTGTATGTGCTCAGAGAGGATAAGCGGCATGATGACACAAAGCAGGGGGCGGGGTGTGTGGTGGCAGCGTTGGGCGGCTGCGGTGAAAGGCGGGCTGCGCGTGGGGCGTCCGGCGTTGACGGCGGCTGTGGGTGTTGATTGGCCGGAGCCGCCGCCGGGCGCGTGGGCGGCGTTCAGTGAGGCGGCGGGCACAGCCGCTTATACCGAGTCGCCGTGGGTGTACCTGGCGGTGAACCGCATCGCGGAGGCGGGGG
>CAYWGJ010000219.1:0-4216 GCA_964457835.1 uncultured Anaerolineaceae bacterium | reverse complement strand
GGCCCTGACTGCCCTGCTGAGTTTCAACATGGCCTGGACCTCGCTGGACCTGGTGCACTGGGCCGCCCGTGATGACGTTGACGCGGCCTTCAACGGCGATGTCGGGCGGCTGGCGCGGCGCATTGACCTCACCGCCGGTACGCAGCCCACGCTATTGTGTGCCGATGGCATCACCAACCCCAGCGCGGAGATCGAGCTGTCGCCGGGCCGCCTGATGACGCTCATGCTCAACCGCAGCCAGGGCCGCCTGCGCTTCGCGGACTGTGACCGCGCTTTCGTCATCATCAACGGCGGCGATACCCCGCAGCAGGTCATCCGCGCCGAGCAGAACACCGTCGGCACGGACCCGGCGGTGCTGGGCTGGCTGGACCTCAGCCTACCACTGGTGGCCCCGCCCGAAACGCCCTTCCCGGAAGGCGGCGTGCTGCTGCTGGAAGCCGCCGACGCCCTAGCGGACAAAGTCGGCAGCTTCATCACCAGCGCGCCGGTACTTTACGCGCCGGAAGCCGCCTCCAGTGAAGAGGGCGTGCCCATCAGCCCCCCCGTGCGCTTCGAGAACAACCTCACCTTCCTGGGCTATGACCCGCTGCCCGTTGATCTGCGCCCTGGTGATGTGCTGCCCCTGGTAACCTATTGGCGCGTGGATGGCCCGATGCCCCCTGACCTGCTGCTCTTCGCCCATGTACAGGACGACCCTGGCGCGCGTCCGGTCGCCAATGCGGACCTGCTGGACGTGGTGCCCGTACAGATGCGCAGCCGCGACGTTTTCGTGCAGGTGCTGCCCATCACGATGCCTGCGTCGCTGCCACCGCGTGAGTACCTGCTGTCCGTAGGGGCCTATCAGCGGGGCAGCGGCACCCGCGCCAACGTGCTGCCTGCTGAAGACAATACGCCCTCAGCGGGCAGCCGCCTGGTCATTGGCCGCCTGTCACTTCAGTCGGCTGCTGCCGATGACCCAAAGGGGGACGACTGATGTTTGATCTCGTTTTCTTGGGCACCTCGGCCTCAGCCCCGTCGGCGCACCGGGGGCTGTCCTCGCTGGCGGTACTAGCCAGGGAACACCGCTACCTGGTGGACTGCGGCGAGGGCACCCAACGGCAGATTCTGCGCAGCGGCATTGGCTACAAGCGGCTTAACCGCGTGCTGCTGACCCACGGCCACCTGGATCACATCCTGGGTCTGGGTGGCTTGATCTCGACTTTTGTGCGCTGGGAAGGCGTGGAAGAGATTGAGATTTTCGGCGGCAAGTCAGCCCTGGACCGCGTGCAGAACCTGATCTACGGCGTGGTACTGCACAACGAGCGCCCGCCGATCCCGATCCACCTAGTGGACATCAAGCCGGGGCGCATCGTGAAGGCCCGTGACTACGCAGTCCACGCCTTCAGCGTGCAGCACCGCGGCGCGGGCAACTTCGGCTACGTCTTCCGTGAGAAGGACCACACGCCCTTCCTGGTGGACAAAGCCGAAGCGCTGGGCGTGCCGTCAGGACCGGAACGCGGCCAACTCGTGCGCGGCGAGTCGGTCACGCTGGCCGACGGACGCGTCGTCACGCCGGAGATGGTGCTGGGCGAGACCCAGCCGGGCGCGCGGCTGGTGGTGGTGGGCGACGTCGGGCGCGTCGATGAGGTCGCCGAACACGCGCAGGACGCCGACGCGCTGGTGATCGAGGCAACCTTCCTGGAGGCCGATGCCGACGACGCCGCTGCCTTCGGCCATTTGACCGCACAGCAGGCCGCGGACTTTGCCCGGCAAATGGGCGTGCGCAGCTTGATTTTGAACCACGTCTCGCGGCGCTACCGGGAGCGCGACCTCATCGCGGAGGCGCGGGCGGTCTTTCCGGAAGCATACGTGGCGCGCGACTTCGACCACTTCCGCGTGCGCCGCGGCGAAGGTGCTGCTAAAATAACAGCAGACGGTGAGCAGCAGGCAGAATAACGCGATGTTAACCTTCTATTTTCTCGGATGTAGGTGTGGCTGTTACAGTACTGTTCGTCTCGTTTGAACTTTGATAGACGACCTTGTCGCTGCTGCCTTTTAGCGAATAATAAGGTTATGGGCTTCTTTTACGCTTGTTGATAACCGCGAAGGTGACGTGAGCGCGTGCGAAAATTGCAACAGCGCCAATGGCTGGCTTTAAGCACGGCACCCCTGCCAGGGATGCTGCTGGTTGTTGTGGGCACTGTGCTTAACGTCGCTTGGCTGGCCCTGCCAGGCGCGATCTTGGCTGTGCTGGGTGCAGTGTGGGCCATGCAGCAGTGGCACCAAGCCCAGGTGCGCGCCGCCGTCGATTCCTTCGTCCAGCGCCTGGACACCCTGACCGCCGATGATCTCAGCACTCGCCTGGAACTGCCCGCAGACCCGGAAAACCGGCGCGTGGCCGAAGCCCTCAACCGCTTCAGCACGGCCTGGCAGCAGCGCTGGGAAACCCTCGAAGGCGATCACCGCGACCTGAACACACTCAACGAAGCGCTCTCTTCACTCTTCATTTCGCATGACTTGCAAGCCATGGGTGAACAAGTGGCCGCCGTCCTGGTGGCGCACTTCGCCTACGCCGACTGCGGCGTAATGCTGATCACGGAAGAGAACGGCGTCATCGGGCGCTTTGGCCGCGTAGGGCACTTCGCCGTCACCACCCAGGAAATTCTCACCGTGGACGGCCCCGGCCTAGTGCCCACCGCCGTCCGCAGCGGGCAAGTCATCTACGTGCCGGACGTGCGCCGTGACGCACGCTACGTCGCCAACCACGCCCCCACACGCTCGGAGCTGGTGGTGCCGCTCAAGATCGACGAGCACGTCATCGGGGCCATTGACCTGCAAAGCCCGCGCATCGACGCCTTCAGCGCGCGCGATCAGCGCATCGTGGCCGCCTTTGCCGAGCGTGCCGCCATCGCCCTGGACAACGCCCGCCTCTACACCCTAGTGCAGCGCCATGCCGCCGAGCTGGAAGCGCGCGTGGCCGAACGCACCGCCGAACTCAACGCCGCCCTGGACCAGGAAAAGGCGCTCAACACGCTGAAGCTGCGCTTCACGTCTATGCTCTCTCATGAGCTGCGCACGCCGCTGTCGGTGATCCGCACCTCCAATGACCTGCTGGCACGCTACGCAGACCGCATCACGCCGCAGAAGCACAACGAACACACACGCATCATCGCGCTGCAAGTGCGCCGACTCATCGACATGCTCGACGACCTGCTGACCGTGCTGCGCGAGGACCGCGTGGCGCTGCAATTCGCCCCAGAGCAGATCGACCTTGAGGCCCTGGTACTGGATATCATCGAGGAACAGCGCCTCGCCAGCGCCGACAGCCACAGTTTCGTCTTCATCACGGACCGTCAGTGTCGCGCGGCCAGCGTGGACACCGCCTTGATCCGCCTGCTGCTGAACAACCTGATCTCCAACGCGGTCAAGTATTCAGACAGCAACAGCGCCGTGCGCATCAGCTTGGAGCGCCTGCCGACACAGGATACACCGGCACAAATCCGCCTGCGGGTGCAGGATGAAGGCATCGGCATCCCGGAAGCAGACCGGGTACGGCTTTTCGACGATTTTCACCGCGCGAGCAACGTAGGCAGCATTCCCGGCACCGGCCTAGGACTGGCAGTCGTGCGGCGCATCGTCGATCAGCACCGAGGCAGCGTCAGCGTAGAAAGCGTGGAGGGCCAAGGCACGACCTTCACCGTGCTGCTGCCGATGGCTCAACCCCACACAACCCGCCCTCGTCAGCAGACTCGAAACCGCAGTGAGCGCGACACCCAACCCATCATCGCGCCGCTGCGCGACATCCCCACACCAGACGATGCCGCCAGCGACAGCAGCGACAGCAGTTCCACATGATCCCCCCACCCCAGGCCCGCTTCAGCGATCCCCCGACGGCGCGTTGGCTGCGCGGGCGCACCCATGCCCGCCTGAACAGCCGTTTTCAGCTCAACGATCATGTGCTGGAGCTGGGCTGTGGTCTCGGCATCGACGCGCGCCACTTAGCCGCACAGGGTGTGCGTGTCACCGCCACGGATACCGATCCGGCGTGGCTGGCGCTGGCAGCGCAGCACGCGCGTCAAGCGCCGCTGGCAGACTTTCGCCCGCTGGACCTGCACGCTCTGCCGGCGGACGAGTTCCGCGGGCCGTATGACGGGGCCTTTGCCAACTTCGGCGCGCTGAACCATCTGTCGGAGTGGGGACCGCTGGCGGCCTGGCTGGCGGCGCGGGTGCGTCCGGG
>CAYWGJ010000218.1:0-4247 GCA_964457835.1 uncultured Anaerolineaceae bacterium | reverse complement strand
ACAGCGAGCGCACTTCGTCGGCCACGACCGCGAAACCGCGGCCATGCACGCCAGCGCGTGCGGCCTCAATGGAGGCGTTCAGCGCTAAGAGGTTGGACTGCGTGGCGATCTCGCTCACGGAGCTGATGATGCGGTCTACGCGCTGGGTGAGCTGGCTGAGCTTCACGGCGGTGCGGCTGATGCTGGTGACCTGCTGGCGGATTTCGTCCATGCCGCTGATGGAACGGTGCAGCGCGTCCTGGCCTTCCTGGGTGCGGCGCTTGGCTTCGTCCACTTCGGTGCTCAGCGCCTGGATCGTCTCTTGTGCGGATTCGGCTAGGGTGATGAAGGTGTCGATCTGTTCAGTGGTCAGCTTCAGCACCTGTGCCTGCTCGTCCGCGCCGTTGGCCTGCTGGTGTACCACCTCGCTGACGGCCTGCGCGCTGCGCACCATGCCGTCCACAGTGACGCCAATGCGTGTGTCAAGCTCATAAGGGCTGAGGACCCGCGCTGGGGCGGTGGGCGCGGCGGCATCCGGGAGCGGGGCGGCAGCCTGTGGCCTGCGGTCCTGACGGCTTAGCAGCAGGGCCAGGCCCAACAGCCCCAGGCCGGGCAGCACGTCCAGTGGGGACCCAGCAGCCAGGCCCAGTGCCGCCAAGCCCAGTGCGATCAGCAGGGTCACCCAGGGCGCGCGCGGGGCTGTGACGAAGTGCAGGCTCAGCAGGGCAGCGGCACCGCTCACCGCTGTGATGCCGGATGCGCGCTGAAGGTCGGGCAGCAGCAGCAGCAGCGGCATCAGGGCCAGGCTCAGCAGGGTGATGAACCAGGCACTGCGGTCCGTGGTCAGGCTGTGGCGCAGCGGGGCAGACAGGGTGTCCATGCGGGTCGTCTCGCTCTATGTGAGAATGCAGTCTGCTTTCATCATAGGCAAGTGCCCGCCCGCTGGCAAGCGCCCGGCACCTCCTAAAACACAAAACAAACTTAAATAATACGCTGACCGAACAAACTGGCGATCAGCTCCACGGCGATCTCGGCGGTGCTGTTGCGGTCGTCCAGAATGGGGTTGATCTCTACCACGTCCATGGTGCGCACCTTGCCGCTGTCGGCCAGGATTTCCATCAACAGATGTGCCTCGCGGTAGCTCAGGCCGCCAGGCACCGGCGTACCCACGCCAGGCGCGATGCGTGGGTCGCAGCAGTCCAGGTCCAGGCTGACGTGAATGTGCTCAAAGCGGGCGAATTGCGCCAGCATCCGCCGGGCTACCGCGTCGATGCCTTGTTCGTCTACCGCGCGGATGGTGTGCACCTGGATGGCGCTGTGTGCTAGGCGGGCGCGTTCGGGCGGGTCCAGGTCGCGCACGGCGATCATCGCCACCGCCGCCTCGCTCAGCTTAGGGCCGGGCTGCCCGATGTCGGTCAGCTCCGTGGGGCCTTCGCCCAGCAGCGCGGCCATGCTCATGCCGTGGATGTTGCCCGACGGCGAGGTGGCGGGCGTGTTGATGTCGGCATGGGCGTCGATCCACAGCACACCGACTTTTTCCTGGGCAGTGACGGCGGCCACGGTTGCAATGCTGATGCTGTGGTCTCCACCTACGAACACGGCGCGGTCCTGGGGGTGTAGGCAGCCGGTGATCTGCTCGTAAGTGGCGCGCAGTACTCGGCTGACCTGCGGCAGAAAGTGCGCGTTGATGGTGGGTGGGTTCATGTCTTCCGGGTACTGTTCGGCCTCTGGCACGCGGATGTTGCCTTCGTCGTGCACGCTCAGGCCTAGTCGTTCTAAGCGTTCTTGCAGGCCGGCGTAGCGCATGGCACTGGGACCCATGTCCACGCCGCGGCGGGCCTGACCCAGGTCCATCGGGATACCAAAGATGCGCAGCGTTTCGGATGCCTCGGCGGCGGTTTCGGGGGGGGTGGGGCTGTCCATCGTGCGACTCCTCCAGAGCGATGCAGCTTGATCTTGGACAGATTGTACACAGGCGGCCTGCCCTTGGCGACACATTGCCACGTTGGGCCGGGCGGGGTATCATCAGGGTCTTGCAATGAAAAACACGCTGACATGACTTGCCAAGGAGGCTGGGGCCGATGGACGTAGTGATTTTTGAGATCAAAGACTACATGGTGATTTGGCGGCAGTTGGAGCCGCGCGAATTCAACGGCGTGGAGGTGCTGATCCGGGCCATTGTGCGCTGCACCGGCATGGACCCCAAGACCAGCGAGCCGTATACGCTGGACGTGGTGTTCACCGCGCCAGGCAGCCCGACCCCGCAGCCCATCTTCGACACCATCGAGAGCAAAGGCTACATGTTCATGCCCATCAGCGACGTGATGGCCTTCGTGGACATCCTGCGCAACGAGAAGCCCATCTACGGCCACCTGCGCGGCGATAAGCCCGAATGGACCAGCGTCACCACCACCAAAGAGCCGGTCGGTGAGGGTGAAGGTCCGAACTAAATACTGACAAAACCTCAAGGGTTCTACTGCATCATCGCCTAAAAATTGATGTATAATAAACGTAGAGTGTGTAAAGAACCGAAAGAGGTTAACAAATCATGGGCGAAGACAAGGCTTTTTCTATCCTATACATCGAGGATAATCCGCAGAATATGCGCCTGGTGCGTAAGATTCTCAAGCACGCAGGCTACGGCGTCATCGAAGCGGAAGACGGCATGAGTGGCCTGGATGTGGCCTTCGCTCAGCGCCCGGACTTGATCCTGCTGGACATCAACCTGCCTGACATCGACGGCTTAGAGGTGGCTGCACAGCTCAATGCTAACGCGGGCATGGCGCAGACCCCGATCATCGCGCTGACGGCCAACGCCATGCTCGGTGACCGGGAGCGTCTGCTGGCGGGCGGCTGTGATGACTACTTGCCCAAGCCGGTCAGCCGTGGGGACCTGCTGAACATGGTAGAGAAGTACCTGGTTCACGCCTGAGTGCGTGACACACACACGGGCCGCCCTATCGATACGGAGCGGCCCGCTTGCTTTGGGGTCTAGAATGGCGCGAGTCACCTTAGCTGATAGATGGCCGGGCGGTAGCGCGGTTGGGGGATGGCTTGCCCGCGCGCTTGCATCGCGGCGATGATGCCATCACGGGCAATCAGCACCTGTGTCAGCGCTTCTTGTGGGGTCTCCCCATGGGCCGAACACATCTCAAAGTCGGGAATATCTGCGATGTAGGCTTCGTCGTCCGCGCTGTAAAAGATGTTGATGTGATAGTCTATCATGCGTCGTTCTCCTCAAGAGTCAGCGTTCAGCTTCAGGTTATATTTCTCCACTAAGCGCAGGAACTGACGCACCTGATACGGCTTAGCCTGGTTATTGTGGTCCGGCTGGATGGCAATGGACTGTGGCAAATCGGCGTGGCTGTAGATGTGATGGCTGCCAGTTACGCGGCTGCGGGTCAAGCCAAAGGCTGTGACGATCGTTACGAAGTCACTGAAACGGACGTTTTGCTGGTTGTTGATGAGTTTTTGATACAGCTTCTGCTTTTTGACCATGCGATTCGCCCTTTGCCCTATTATAGCGTAAATGCAGGCTGTGTCGCACGCACACACAAGGGCCGCCCCGCGCTTGGGAGCGGCCCGCTTGCTTCGGGGTCCAGGGCACGCGGCGCTTAGCCTTCGATGCGCTTGACCTTGATGCTGCGCGGCAGGGCGTTTTCCGCCTTGGGCAGGGTCAGCGTCAGGATGCCGTCCTTGTGTTCAGCCTCTACCGCTTCCGCGTTCACCGATTGCGGCAGGCGGATACGACGGCTGAACTTGCCCCAACTGCGCTCCTTCAGCAGCACGCGCTCGCCGTCCTTCTGCTCGGTGATGTGCTCCGGAATTTCCGCTTCAATGCTCAGCACATCGTCGTGCAGGTTAATGTGGATGTGGTCCGGGTCCACGCCGGGCAGGGCGGTGCTGACGGTGAAGTGGTCTTCGGCTTCGTGTACGTCCAGGGCCAGGGCTTCGCCTTCTAGGGCGTCGCTCAGGCTGCGGAAGCCGCGCAGGCTGTCGTCCATCATGCGGTCCATCATCTGCTGCATCGCGGCCATTTCACGGATGGGGTTCCAACGGGTAATGCTTGCCATGATTTGTTCCTCCTCTTACTTGTGTGTGTTTATCCCGTGATCGATGTTTGACCGTAGGATACGCCCCCTGTGTAAGAGGAATTTCTGCGCTGCGTATAAGCTGTATCGAAAGACCGTCAGAGGATGATATACGACAGCTTCCCTCAGCCCCTGAGCAGGGCCTCGGTGCGGTCCAGCAGGGTCTCCCAGCGGAAG
>CAYWGJ010000217.1:0-4260 GCA_964457835.1 uncultured Anaerolineaceae bacterium | reverse complement strand
AGGCCCTGCAAATCGATGCCGCGCTGTGCCCCCGCGAGGGTGGTGAGATGACCCTTCAGCAGCACTTCGGTTTCGACGCCGCTGCTCTCCACCGGGCCCTGGCCTCCATGGAACTGCCACCGGACGCCCCGCTGGAAGACGGCTCCTGCCAGCTGGAGATCTTCCACCCCGGTGGCGTGGGCGAGATTCTGCTGGGGGCGGATGGCGGCAGCTGGCTCTCCGGCGTCATCGTCAACCCCGGCCCGACCACTGGCAAGCCCACGATTGAAAAGGTTTCTGTGGCCATCGATCTCGCGCTAGCATAGGCGCGGGAGATTAAAACGACGAGGATGTGCCATGCCAGAAATAAAGCGAGAGGTCAGGCCTGTCGAGGTCAATTACCTGTGCGACGCCTGCGGCCAGGGCATGATGGCGCGTGCGGGGGCAATGGACCCCGAAACGGGAGATATCGAGCATCGCTGCTTGATCTGCGATCACCGGCAAACTTTTCAGTGGCAGGAATATCCGCGCATCGATCACATAGGGCTGAACGAGTCGATCTGACGACGCAGGCGGGCCACGGCATCCAGGGCACCGGGCAAAGTCTCGACCGGGGCAGTGGGCAGCAGTTGGGCCATGTGCGCGGCCAGGGCGGTTTCGTAGGCAGGCATCCGGCGCGCGACCTCATCGGCAGGCACGCCCTCCGGCCCCAGCAGCTCGACCAGGGTGCGCCAGTCAGTCTTGCCGCCGAAGCGATGCATATCTACCTGGGCGGACGTGCCGAAGATTTCCAGCATGGCGGCACGGGTGGCCGCACGCCCTACGCCGCCGCCGCGCAGCAGCGTACCGTCAATGTCAAAGAGGATAAGTCTCACAGGCGGTTCTCCATCACGGGTGTTCGGGTAAAGCTTAAGCCTAACTATACGCGGCTTTTTGGGAATTGGCGCGGGCCATTTGGGATAACTTTGGGATAAAATGTAACGCGGAGTCCGCAGCCGGTCAAAGCGGAGAAAATGACGACGTGTCACTGGGGATATTTTGGGATAAACGCGCGGATCGGGGACTCGCTGGCTTTTGGGAAAAGCGCATATATCCCAAATTTAGCCTGATTTGAAACATAAAACGAACACATTTCAGTGTTTAACGCAAATTGGACTTGGGATAATTTGGGATACTGCGGGATACAGCCCCGCAGGTCCTCAAGCCTACGTTTATCCTACGCTGCCGCGCTGACGCGCCGTGACCAAACCTAAAGCACACCCGCTTTATATGAGTTTTTTCGGCTGTAGCAGGCTGACTTCTGATACACTAGATTCAATGCAGATTATGCATCACCGTCCAATGGACTTAAGGAGTACTTACCCATGAAACGAAAACTCACTTTAGCCTTGCTCACCGGGCTGCTGTTGGCGCTGATGAGCGTCAGCGTGCAGGCGAATTACACCCCCCTGGGGCGCCTCTCCGTCAGCGGCGCGTCTGGTTTCGGCAGCGCGGTCGCCATGGACCCCGTGACCAACAACATCGCGGTTGCCGAGGCCAGCGGCGAATCAGTCTACATCTACGATGAGAGCGGCGGCAGCTTTGACCTGGTGCGAGATCTGAGCAACCCCGGCAGCAGCACGGACGACTTCGGCGCGGCGCTGGCGATGTACAACGACGTGCTGGTGGTGGGCGCACCGCAGGCCCTCAACAGCCTGACCGACCCCACTGGCGTGGTCTACGTCTACGTCTACAACTTCTTAACGGGTGAGTGGCCCATTTCGCCCAACCAGACCATAGAGGGCAGCTTCGACACCGGCGAGTTCGGCGCGTCCGTCGCTCTGGATAACGGCATCCTAGCCGTGGGCGCGCCCAACGCCGGCATGGACGCATTCGGCCAGGCCTATGTGTATCGCTACGACAGCCTCAACAGCCAGTTCGTCGCATCACCAGAGGACGTGTTCAGTGGCAGCGAACCGAACAGCGGCTTTGGCTTCAGCGTAGCTGTGGACGGCGCGAACGACCCGCCGCTGGTGGCCGTGGGCGCGCCCTTCCAGCTTAACGGCAGCTTGATGGGCGGCGGCGCGGTCTACGTCTATGAGTACACCGCCGGCGACCCGCCTTGGCCGCTGCGCGCCGGGCCGCTTCAGCTTGAAACGCTGGAATTCAGCGTGGCCCCCAACGCCGACGATAACGTCGGCTGGGACGTGGACATCAGCGGCAACTGGCTGGCAGCAGGCGGCCCTGGCATCGACAACGGCGGCGAGCTTGACCGCGGCATGACCCTGGTCTGGCAGTACATCCCTGGCTTGGGCTATGACTCGATCATCGCCGGTCCCTTTGCCGTGGAACCCGGTGGAGCTGAAGCGGGCACGGCCATCGCCTTTGGCCCGTCCGATACCAGCATCCCGGACATCCTCATGGGTGCGCCCTACGCAGACAGCGACATCGGCGAGAACACCGGCCAAGTCGTCGGCATTGACCTGAGCGACGTACAGGCCTTCTCGCTGCCCATCGACGCAGTGAGCACGTCGGGTCTCGGCTTCAGCATCGCCGCCTCGGTGGACAAGGTGATCGTCGGCGCGCCGGACGAAGACTCCGGGCAGGGCGGGGTGTACACCTACTTCTTTGAGGCCCCTGCTGGCGACGACTTCATCATCAACCTGCCCGAACAGGAAGCTGACGAAAACCTGCCGCTGAACGTCACGATCAGCGCGGACAGCGGCTGTGACTTCCCGGTCAGCTTCTCGCTGGACGACGGCAGCGAAGGCGAAGTACCGCCCGGTGCCAGCATCACGCCGGTGGACAACATCACCGCCACGCTGAGCTGGACGCCGGACGACAGCTTCGGCGGACAGACGGTCATTTTCGACGTGGTGGGCGAAGGCTGCACGGACCCCGCCAGCACCGACAGCGAGACCATCACGGTGACGGTCAGCGAGGACAACCAGGCCCCGGTGCTGGACGCCATCGGGCCGATCAACGCGCCGCTGAACCAAGAACTGAGCTTCACGGCCAGCGCCACCGACGCCGACCTGCCCGAACAGACCCTGAGCTACAGCCTGTCTGAGAGCGAGTTCGGCAGCGTGCCCACGGGGGCCACGATCAACAGCGAGTCGGGCCTGTTCACCTGGACGCCGGACACACCCGGCAGCTACAGCTTCGACCTGGTGGTGCAGGATGACGGCAGCCCCTCGCCCGGCTTTGACTTCCAAACGCTGGACATCACCGTCTATGACCCGACAGAGAACCAACCACCGCTGCTGGCCGAATCCGGGATGCTGTACGCCAAGCCCAGCCGTCCCTTCCGCCATGACGTGATCGCCAACGACCCAAACACCGCCGACGCGCTGACTTTCAGCTTGGATGACGGCGTCAGTGGCAGCGTGCCGGACGGCCTGGCGATCGACAGCACGACGGGCATCCTCACCTGGACGCCCATAGACATCGGCGAATACACCTTCGACGTGGTGGTGGGCGACGACAACAGCACCTTCCCGCTCAAGGACGTGCAGACGCTGACGATCACGGTAGGCACCGTGGTGCCCATGGAGCTGCTGGTCAACCGCAGCTTTGAGCAGCCCGCGCCCGAAGATGCCAATCCGAAGGAAGTTGTCGAAGCCTGGCGCGGCGTGAAGCTGACGAACAAGGACAAGATCAAGAAGAACAAAGACAAAAATGGGGACGGCATCATCGACAGCGCCAATGATCGCATCGTGGCCCTTGCCGGCAACCGCGCGGTGCAGTTCGGCGGCAGCAGCTTTGACGCCCGCCGCTTCAAGCAGCGTCACTTCAGCGACCAAAACCTGGACGTGGACGACATCGAGCTGGGCGACACCTTGGTGCTGAACTTCAACGCCAAGGCGAAAGGGCTGGTAGGCAACGCGCGCGTCGTGCTCAAGGCCATCCACCCAGAGCCGAAACAGCCGCGCGGCTTCCTGAACCACCGCATCAAGGTCACCATTGAGGATGGCACCTATGATTACCAGGAATTCAGCGGCCAGTTCGTCATCGGCACCGAGGTCAACGGCACGCCGGTCAGCGATGTGGCGCGCGTCGTGATCGTCGTGAAGTACCGGGAGCCAAATATCGGCAAGCCGCGCGTCTTCGTGGACGACGTGAGCGCCGTGCACTACCCGGCCAGCATTGCGCCCGATGACGACGACAGCCTGCTGCCCCTGCCCGGCGCGCCTGAATCCCAGGCGGATGACGGCGGCGTGAGCGGCTTCCGCCGGTAAGGCGTTACCCGCGCTAAGCGGCGGCCTGCGGGCGCGCGATCCACAGGGCCGCCGCCCCACGCAG
>CAYWGJ010000216.1:0-4285 GCA_964457835.1 uncultured Anaerolineaceae bacterium | reverse complement strand
GTGGTGATCGACCGCGACGGGCGCGAACTGGCAGCCCTCCCCCTGGGCGCGCAGGCCGATCTGCTGGGAACAGGCGGTGGTGTCGTCGTGCTGGATCAAGGCGCGCTGAGCTATTATGGCCTGGATGACGGCACCTTGAGCGATACCCGGCTGCTGTGGAGCCTGGGACCATCAGCGGCGCATCGGCTGATCTGGGCGGCGGATGGGCTGGAAGGGCTGCCCTGCACGCTGCGCTCATGGCCCGCACTGGCCGAGCCGGTGATGCAGGCGGGCACGGGACTCAATGCCGCGCCGACTAACGCGCCCCTACGCCTGAGCATCGGCGGCACGGCCACCGTCAGCACCACCGACGGCGACTCGCTCAACCTGCGCACGGACGCGGGCACGGCGTATCAGATCGTGGCTAAGCTGGCGCGCGGCAGCCAGGTGATCCTGCTGGACGGCCCGGTGCAGGCCGACGGCTTCGCCTGGTGGCAGATGCGCACGCCGGAGGGTCTCACTGGGTGGGCCGTAGCCGCTGCCGATGGCGTCACCACGCTGACGCCCGGCACCCTGCCCAACAGCGTCATCAACAATGAGGACAGCCCCGACCTTGCCTTGAACAGCCAGCTCAGCATCGGGGACGCGGTGCAAGTCACGCTGCCCACCACCGACGATGTGCTGCGCCTGCGCAACGGTCCCGGCCTGAGTTTTGAGATCATCGCGCTGCTGCCGGACGGCACGCAGCTTTCTGTGGTGGACGGGCCGCGGCAGTCGGACGACTTCACCTGGTGGCAGGTGCGCACGCCGGAAGGCAACAGCGGTTGGACGGTAGAGGTGGTCGGCGCGCAGCGAACCCTGGTGCCGCTCACGGTCATCGTCAGCACGCCGACCCCCGCCGGGCAGGTGGGGCCAAGGCCGACCCACACCGCGCCCCCGCCCACCAGTACGCCCCCTTCAGCGGAGGGCCTGCCCGCGCCGCGCCTTATTGCCCCGGCAGATGGAGCCGTATTGAGCGCTTTTCCGCGCAGCATGACGCTCAGTTGGGAGCCGGTCAGCGGGGCGTCAGGCTACCGTGTAGAGATACAGTACTGCACCGCCGCCGATGATCCGGCCACCTGCACGGCCTACAGCCCGGTTACGGTGACGGACACACGCTACAGCTTCGACTTCATCGGGGCAATGCCGGGGCGCTGGCGCGTGGTCGCACTGGACGCTGCTGCTCAGCCGGGGGAGGCGTCCGCCTGGCGTGGGTTCGTGCATCGCCAGTAATAAAAGTGTTAGGCGTGTCATATATCCCCCCAGGGATGGGGGTTGTGCGCGTCAATTGCCCATTTCGGCATAAAAAACTCGCAAAATGGTGCTGTCTCTTAACCACCTATTAAACTGGACTGCGTATATAATAGTAGTCGGTGAGCCGGGAGCATACGGTACGCCGCCAACTTGCATCCAGATCAACATGGAGAAAAAACACATGCGTAAGTTTCTGATTGCCCTTCTCGCGGTATTGATGCTCAGCCTGGGCGGTGCAGCCTTGGCCCAAGATGACATGATGGACTTCTGCGGCGGCCTCAGCGAAGCCGACTGTGCCATCTACAACGGCTCCGCTGCGGCGATGGCCGAAGTGACCTCTGCCACCTTCAACTTCAACTTTGACCTGATCATCGCGGACACCGGCGGCGATGACGGCAGCATCACCCTGACCGGCGGCGGTGCCTATGCGCTGGGCGATCTGGATGCTTCCGTAATGGACGCACTCAACAACCCCAACGTCAGCCCCGAAGAAGCCCTGGCGGCGCTGGGCAGCGCCCTGACCGCCTTCGACGGCGACCTGAGCCTGAGCGTCGGCCTGCCCGCTGATCCGACCATCCCCTTTGACAGCATCGACCTGAACCTGCTGCTGGTCAATGGCGTGGGCTACCTGGACTTCGCCGGCCTGGGCACCCTGCTGGGCGGCCCGGAAGTGCTGGAAATGCTGGGTCTGCCCACTGAATGGGCCGGCCTGGACCTGGTGGACACCGTGGAACAGCTCGGTGCCCTGGGTGGCGATGCCCTGGACATGGACAGCATGGGCGGTGAGATGAGCGAAGACGACGCCATGGCGATGCTGTCTGCTGTGGAGCCGTACATCACCATCACCCGCCTGGCCGACGAGGGCGGCATGGCGGTCTTCGAGACCGACATCGACCTGGCCGGCCTGCTGGGCGACGAGAGCCTGATGGACGTGATCCAGGCCCAGGCCGCGCTGACTGGTACCCCGCTGAGCGACGAAGACCTGGCCCAGGCCGCGATGCTCTTCGAGATGCTGGGCGACGGCTTCGACTTCAGCCTGACGCAGAAGATCGACCTGGCGACCAACTACAGCACCAGCTTTGGCTTCAACTTCCTGCTGGACGCCTCGGCCCTGGGTGAAAGCGGCACCATCAGCATGACCGGCAGCTTCGACTTCGCCGACTTCAACGCAGCCCCGGCCATCACCGCGCCGGAAGGTGCCCCCGTGGCGACCTTCATGGACGTGCTGATGCTGCTGGGTGCCTTCGGCGGCGGCTTCTAAGCCCCTGACTCACAGCATCCGGTAACACCTTCAGGCCGTGATCCTCACTTGGGATCACGGCCTGTTGATTCCGGCACATTGGCACCGTGCGCTAGTTGCCGCAGTTGGGGTAACAGTTCGGGTCTGGGAAGGCGTTGCCAAAGCTGCCGGGGATGCGCGTCGGTTCCGGCGGTGGCGGCACGTCGTAGTCGATGGGCAGCGCGTCCACAATGGCCCGCGTCTCCACGGCGATCAGCGCCACCCAGCCGACGGTGCCGCCGCTGTCCACCTTGACCCAGGGGCTGTAAGGGCTGCGCGCCATCAGCGTCAATTCTTGGCCGAAGGGCAGTGCCCCCAACGCGCCAAAGCCAATGTCCGGGGCGCTGCGCATCACGGTGCCGCTGGGGGCGATCACCTGCGCGGCCTGGCCCAGCTCGCCCAGGCGCTGAAGCGGCTGCGGCGTTTCCACGTAAACGGCTTCAACCTCCGCCATAGTGGTGCGGGTGCTCAACAGTTCGGCAAACATCCAGCCGCTTGGTCCCGTTGCGCGCCGCAGATGCAGCCAGTCCCCCGCCGGGTTGCGCCCCAGAATGTTGAGCTGTTCCCCCGCGGGTACCTGTTCGATCACGTTGGAGTCCAGGGTGGGCGCGCTGCGGAAGTTGACCGGGCCGAGGGTCGTGGCGACGCCGCCCTGCGGCACGCTGACGGGGCGGTCGAAGAGCAGCACAGGCAGGTGTTCGATCTGCTCGCGGCGGAAGGTGACGGCACTGTTGGGGCCAGCCAGCGGGCGGCTGAAGTCCCCAGCAGCGTAGTCGGTGCTGATTTCCTGGCCGGCGGTCGCGCTGCCGCTGATGCCGTTGGCAAGCACGCTTAGGTCCCCGTTGATGAGCATGAAGTGCGTCTGACTGCCGAAAGGGCCGGGGCCGGTCTGCACGACGACGGTACCACTGAGGTCCAAGGAGGTGCCGTTGACCACCACCCGCGCGGATTGGTTCGGCAGGCTTTGGATAACGAAGGCGCTTACGGGGGCCTTCTCGCAGCGGCTGTCAGCGGGGATGGTTTCCACCAGCAGCGACTGCCAAGCGGGAAAGTTGAAGTCAGCAGGCGTCACGTCACGCAGCCGGACCTCGCCGATCAGCAGGGCGCTGTACTGCACCAAGGTGTCAGGGGCGGCCACGCGCAGCCAGGCAATACCGCCGCCGCTGCCGTCCGCCTGAAGGGGCGGCGTGTGCAGCGCGTCCACCACATCGGTTTCCACCAGGGCACCCAGCGCCGCCAACGAGTTACTGACCGGTCCGACTGGCTCCACGCTGGGGCTTTGCCCGCCATTGCACACGAAGCCGAAGGGCTGGCCCACACAAGCGTCGCTGGCCGTGACCCAGAAGCTGCTCAGCGGGGTGCTGCACTGTTGGCCGCTGACGAGTGCGACGTCGTCGGCGGCGCTGTCCTGGGCGCGGGTGGGCAGTCCATACAGAGCCAGCACGGTGACGGCAGTTAGGGCCAGCAGCAGGGCGGTCAAGCTGAGCACAGCGGGATGGCGATACGCGGGCGGTTGGGGCATAGGGGGTCTCCTCAAGTGCGTTATAATGGACGATGATGTGCCCCTGTTTGTACACGAAAAAGGTGTCAAAGTGAATGACGATCCCCTGGGCCGCCCGCCCGAAGACCCACCGCTGCACCTGTTGGCGACCTTTCAGCAGCACTTCCCGGCCCTTGAGCCGCGCTGGGTGCTGCCCGCGCCGGGCTATAGGGTGTGGGTGGCGGCGGCCCTGG
>CAYWGJ010000215.1:0-4308 GCA_964457835.1 uncultured Anaerolineaceae bacterium | reverse complement strand
CCCGCCGCGACGCTCGCCCGGAGCCGGTCAGCGCGCCCAGCTTCTGGCAAACCCTGGACAAACCGACGCTGATCTTGGTTGGCGTGCTGCTGGCCGTGGGCTTGATGATGGTCTACAGCACCACCTTCGACTGGAGCTTCAGCGACTTCGGCGACCCGACGGTGAAAGTGGTGGAGCACGGGCGTAACGTGCTGTTGGGCATCGTCTTGGCGGCGCTGGCGGTGGTTTTCGACTATCGACGGGTGCGGCGGCTGGCCGTGCCGATCCTGCTGGTGTCGCTGGCCTCGCTGATCGCTGTGCTCTTCTTCGGCGATGACGTGTTCAACGCGCGCCGCTCGCTGATTGGTGGGCGCTACCAGCCGGGTGAATTAGCGGAGCTGGCGATGGTGATCTACATGGCGGCCTGGCTGGGGGCCAAGAATACGCGCGTCCGCAGCCTGACCTACGGCTTGATCCCCTTTGCCGTGCTGGTGGGCATCATCACTGGGCTGGTGTCGCTTCAGCCGGACTTGAGCACGGCGCTGGTGATCGTAGTCGTCAGTGGCACGATGTTTTTCTTAGCCGGCGCGGACCTGGTGCAGTTAGCTGTCAGCGCGGCCATCGTGATGGCGATGGGCGTGGGCCTGCTGCTGAGCGGTGAGTTCCTCTATGCGGAGGGCCGCGTGGACAGCTTTTTAGCGGGCTGGGGCGACATCACCCAGGCCGACTATCACGTCCAGCAGGCCTTCATCGCCTTTGACAACGGCGGCTGGTTCGGTGTGGGCTTGGGCGAGGGCGCGCAGAAGTTCACCGGGCTGCCCGCGCCGCACACCGATTCCATCTTCGCTGTCATCGGGGAAGAGTTGGGCGTGGTCGGGGCGGCGGTAGTCGTGCTATTGTTTGCGGCCCTGGTCGCGCGCGGCTTCACGATTTCGCAGCGGGCCGGGGACGCTTTCGGAGCACTGCTGGCAGCGGGCATCACTATCTGGATCGTCAGCAAGGCGCTGCTGAATATCGCCGTGATGCTGGCCCTGGTGCCGCCGACCGGCGTCGTGCTGCCTTTTATCAGTTTCGGCGGGTCATCCATGGTGACGCTGTTGGTGGGCGTGGGCCTGCTGCTCAGCGTGCAGCGTGTGACCTTGCTGCGTGCCTATACACCCGAACGGAAGAGTGACCATGCGCGTTTTGATCGCAGCCGGGGGGACCGGCGGACACGTGTACCCGGCGCTGGCCGTAGCAGCGGCGGCACCCGCGGCGGCACCCGCGGCGATGCCGTCCGCCGTTGAGTTTGTCTTCGTCGGCTCGGTAGACGGCTTTGAACGCCCGCTGGTGCAGGCCGCCGGGGTGCCCCTGCTGGCTTACGCGGAGGTGCAGGCCGGGCCGCTGCACGGGATCAACCCACTGCGGGCGCTGCTGAACCTGGGCAAGTTGGCCGTGGGCGTCACGCAGGCCCTGCGCTTGATCGCCAAACACCGCCCCCAGGCCGTGCTGTCCACCGGCGGTTGGGTCAGTTTCCCGGTGACGGTGGCCGCCTGGCTGCGGCGTAGGCCGATTGTGATCTACCTGCCGGACATTGAGCCGGGCCTGACGATCAAGGCCTTGCAGCGCTTCGCGACGAAAGTCGCGGCTACCACCGAGGCCAGCGGCCAGTTTGTCCCGGCGCAGAAGCTGGTCGTCACTGGCTACCCGCTGCGCGCGGACCTGGGCGCAGGCACCCGCGCGCAGGCCGTGGCCCACTTCGGCCTGGACCCGGCCCGTAAGACCCTGTTCGTCAACGGGGGCAGCCGGGGCGCGCGCTCGGTGAACGTCGCCTTGATCGACGCGCTGCCCGGCCTGCTGGCCCGCGCCGACCTCCAGGTACTGCACGTCACCGGGGAGCTGGACGCTGAGCGCAGCGCGTCACAGGCCGCTGCCCTGGACCTGACGCCGCAGCAGCGCGCGCATTATCACGCGCGGGCTTACCTGCACGACGACATGGGGCTGGGCTTCCGCGCGGCGGACCTGGTGCTGTGTCGGGCGGGGGCCAGCATCTTAGGGGAGCTGCCCTACTTTGGCCTGCCCGCTGTGCTGATCCCATATCCCTACGCCTGGCGCTATCAGCGCGTCAACGCCGATTACCTGGCCGACCGCGGCGCAGCGCTGCGCCTGGACGACGACCGCATGGCCGCTGAACTGCTGCCGACGCTGGGTGCGCTGTTGGACGACGACGCGCGCCTGGACCAGATGGCCGATGTCATGCGCGCGCTGCGTCCGTCCCGGCCCGCCGCCGAGCAGATCGCCGCGCTGCTGGCTGAACTGGCGGGAGGCGTGCGCGCATGATCGAGCTGTCGGGCCTGCTTTTCGTGATGACGGCCATCTTCGGCTACGTCGGCTTTACCCGTGGCTGGAACCGGGAGATCATCGCCACCGCAGGCGTGATCCTGGGCATCTTCGCGCTCTTCCAATTCGACGACTTGATCCGCAACCGGCTGCTGGGCGAGATTCCGCGCGATCAAGTCTTCTGGATACAGGCCTTCGTCTTCGTGGGCATCGTCTTCTTCGCCTACCAGACCCGCGCCGAGATCGGCGGCAGCAACCGCGACGCACAGCAGACGCGCTTACTGGGCGGCCTGGTGGGACTGTTCAATGGCTACCTGGTGTGGGGCACGCTGTGGTACTTCCTGGACGTGAACGGCTACCCGCTGTTCCCGTATATCACGGCCCCGGAAGCAGGCAGCGCCAACGCGGCCACTATCGAGAGCTTCGCGGCCTTCATCCAGGGCGGCGCGGCGGGCAATGGGGAACCGCTGACGTTGGCGGTGATCGTGCTCTTTGTCATTGTGTTGATCGTGATCTGAGAAAGGCGGCGCGCGGCCTATGATTTCCCTTTATTCGCTCATCTGGGTGATTGCGGCCTTTACCGGCATCCTGGGCTTTCTGCGCGGCTGGGCGCGCGAGCTGATGGTGACGGCGGGGGCCTTCCTCAGCATCTACCTGGTGTTCCAGTTCGACAGCCTGCTGCGCGGGACGCTGTTAGTCGGCTTTGGCCGTGACCAAGTGTTTGTGCTGCAACTGATCCTCTTCGGCGGCATCATCTACGCGGCCTATCGTCAGCGCCTGGGCACAGGCCGTGACCGCGAGCGCGACAGCCTGGGCAGCGGCATCCTGGGCGCGGTGGTGGGACTCTTCAACGGTTACCTCATTGGCGGGATGCTGTGGTACTTTCTGGACATCAACGAGTACCCCTTCGCCGGTCTGATTACCGCGCCTGCGCCTGGGGCCATCAGCGCCGAGTCGATTGCCATTCTGCCGATGCTGGTGTTCAGCGGCGGTGTGACCGGCGGCGGTGAGGCGCTGATCCTCATTGTGGTGGCGGTCTTCGGGTTGGTGCTGGTGGCGGTGTAGCGGCTGATGGCTATTAAGGACGGGCAGCGGGTGCATTTTGTCGGGGTGGGCGGCGTGGGCTTATCGGCCATTGCGCGCGTGCTGCTGGAGCACGGCGTCGTCGTCAGCGGCAGCGATCGCGGCGCGCCCAACGCCCTGACGCAGGCTTTGATCCGGGATGGCGCACGGGTGTATCAGGGCCACGACGCCGCTAATCTGCGCAGTGCGGACGGTCACCTGCCCGACCTGCTGATCGTCAGTTCCGCGGTCAGTGACGGCAACCCGGAAGTGCAGGCGGCGCAGGCGCAGGGCGTGCCGGTCTACCGGCGGCGGCAGATTATGGCGGAAGTGCTGGCTGGGCGGCATGTCGCGGCGGTGGCGGGCACCCACGGCAAGACGACCACCACCGCCATGACCGTGCATCTGATGCGGGCGCTGGCCTATGCGCCGGGCTACATCGTCGGCGGCATTATGGCGGATACCGGCACTAACGGCGCGCACGGTGCACCGGATGCCCCCTTCACCATTGAAGCCGATGAATACGACGACATGTTTTTAGGCTTGCGTCCTACTACCGCCGCCCTCACGAGTGTGGAATACGATCACCCCGACTATTTCCCCGACGAGGCCGCGCTGCACGACAGCTTCCGGCGCTTTATCGCCCTGCTGCCCGCTGAGGGCGCGCTGGTGGCCTGGACGGACTCGGCGGCGGTGCGTGCCTTGGCAGACGGGGCGGCCTGCCGGGTGACTCGCGTGGGCTTTGGCGACACGGCGCACATCCGGGCCGGTGATCTGCGCAGTGACGCCGACGGGACGCACTTTGTGGTCAGCGGGGCAGCGGGCCTATCCGGGCCGGTGATGCTGCGCCTGCCAGGGGTGCACAACGTGCAGAACGCGCTCACCGCCCTGGCGCTGACCCAGGCCGCCGCTGCGCATCAAGGCCTGCCCTTCGATGGCGCGCGGGCG
>CAYWGJ010000214.1:0-4371 GCA_964457835.1 uncultured Anaerolineaceae bacterium | reverse complement strand
CCGCCGTCCCCGTCGCGTCCGGCCGCGCGGGCGACGCGGCGCGCGGCTTCCGCGTCAAGCTCTTTCTGCCGGCTAACGCCAGCCCGGAGCGCATCGCCATCCTGCGGGCCTACGGCGCGGACCTGGTGCTGACTGACGCGCTCGAAGGCTCCGACGGGGCGATCCTGGCTGCGCGGGAACTGCTGGCGGCCCACCCCGACGCCTACTTCTACGCCGACCAGTACAACAACCCGGCCAACTGGCAGGCGCACTATCACAGCACCGCGCCGGAAATCTGGGCGCAGACGGCGGGCCGCGTGACGCACTTCGTGGCTGGACTGGGCACCAGCGGCACCTTGATCGGCACCGGGCGGCGGCTCAAACAGCTTAACCCGGACGTGACCGTGATCTCCATGCAGCCGGACTCGCCTTTTCACGGGGTGGAGGGCTGGAAACACATGGAGTCGGCCATTGTGCCTGGCATCTACGACACCGGCGTCGCGGATGCGGACATCGGCGTCAGCACGGAGGCGTCCTACAGCATGGCGCGGCGCTTAGCGCGTGAGGAAGGCTACCTGGTGGGCATCAGTGCGGCGGCGGCCATGGCAGGTGCGCTGCAAGTGGCGGAAGCCCTGGCCGCGCGCGGCGAGTCCGGCGTCATCGTGACCCTCTTCCCGGACAACGCCTATAAGTACCTCAGCGAGGGCTTCTGGACGGCGTAGGTGGGTGCGCGGCGGGCATGAGTGGCCGTTCATGCCCCCAATCTGTGTATAATGGCCCTAACGGAGTGATGGAGCGAGTCACATGCAGAACACGACCCCACGCACGGTTTTCGACGTCATCACCGACTTTCTCGCAACGGAACCCACCCCGCAGCAGATCATCGACTACGCCCTGCCGGATGATCTTCAAGCGCGCTTGGATGAATTGCTCGACAAAAACCGCGAGTCCAAACTGACATCTGCCGAGCGCGAAGAGATAGACGCCTATCTCAACACGAACCGCTTCTTTTCCATGCTGAAGGCCAAGATGAAGTTGAAGTTGCAGCAGGCGACTGATGAGTCTGAGTAAAGCGCAAAAGGATGCTGTGCGGCAGCGCGCTGGCGGCTGCTGCGAATATTGACGTCTTTGTGAGTCCGCGAGCTTTGCCCGCTTTCATGTGGATCATATCGTGCCAATCAGGCACGCAGGGGATGATGATAGCGACAACCTGTGTCTGGCTTGCCCGGACTGCAACTACGAAAAAGGCCCCAACGTCGCGGCTATTGATCCAGAAACAAACGAAGCAGCCAAGCTGTATCATCTGCGCCAGCAGCAGTGGAGCGATCATTTCCAGCTCAACCCAGATGCCACCATCGAGGGCTTGACACCGGAAGGCCGCACGACGGTCGCTGTGCTGCGGCTGAATACAGCGGCGCGTGTCAAGCAGCGCACAGCCGATACAGCGGTAGGGGACTACCCTTGTACGCCGCCCCCTCCGTGATTGCCCTTTTGTGCGGTATACCCTTATACTGAGGGCAGCATCTATCGCACGGGGGGACACACCATGACCGCCGCCAACCGACTTTACTACGGGGATAACCTGACCATCCTGCGGGACCACGACTACTTCCCGGATGACAGCGTAGACCTCATCTACCTGGACCCGCCCTTCAACAGCAGCCGCAGTTACAACGTGTTGTTCAAGGACGAGAGCGGGCGTGAGGCCGTCACACGATCACCCTACCTGATAGATGGCTGGGCGGTAGCGCGGTGCCGGGATTTCACGCCTATTCGCGCGCGCGGACTCCAGCCAGGCGGCCTTGGCAATCAGTACCTCACGCAGGGCCTCCTCTGGGGTGTCGCCGTGCGCGGAGCAGTATTTCAAGTCGGGAATATCCGCGATGTAGGCGGCGTCGTCTGCGCTATAGAAGATGTTGATGTGATAGTCAGTCATCGCTCTGCTCCTCGTCTGCGGCCATGCGGAGGTTGTAGGATTCCACCAGTCGCAGAAACTGCTTGATCTGGTAGGGCTTGGCGTCACCGGCTTTGCCCGGCTGCAATTGCAGGAACGCATCGCTAATTTCGGGGTGTTTGTAGGTATGATGACTACCCTTGATGCGATCCAGCACAAAACCGAACGCTTCAACGAGCGCGATCAGTTCATTGAACTTAACGTTCTTCGGGTTGTTGACGATGCGCTGGTAGAGTTTGCGCTTTTTAACCATACTGCGCCACCCTTTAAGGACAGTATAGCACCAAAGGACGTTCCCCCCATCTGTGCTATAATCGCGCGCGGAAAACGACCGTTTGCTGTAACGAAAGTGAGGTCCTGTGCTGCGAATAACGCTCTCACTGCTGATGGCGGCCCTGCTGCTGCCCGTGGGCCAGGTGTCCGCGCAGGCGGCCAGCCCCCCTGACCCCGACAACCCGCGCGTGGTGTCCCCTTACCAGGATGTATGGGGCTTTGCCGGGCCGGGCATCGTCAACGCGATTACCCTACGCTTCACCGCCGGTACCCCGCTGACCGTCGTGGAGCGCAACGCCATCGGGTCCTGGCTGCGCGTGCAGACCTACCTGGCCGACGGCGCGGTCGCGTCCGATGCCTGGATCATCGGCGGCTACGTCAATAAGCACCCCGATCTGCGCTACAGCGACGTGCCGATCAACACCAACGCCCCAGAACACGACCTAGCCTACGCACCGGCGTTCGCCACGCGCGACCTCTACGCGCCGCCCGTGGTGCCGCCCGTCAGTGAGGCGATGCTGGCGGTCTTCCAACGCGGCCAGGCACTGGGCAATCACCCAGACGTGATCCTGCGCGTGGGCGACAGCCTGAGCACGTCGGAGCAGTACCTCGTGCCGCTGAGCCTGCCGGATGCCGCGCTGGGACCCTTCGACTTCCTGGCGGACGTGGTGGCGTACTACGGGCCATCCGCCACCGGCGATGAGGTGTCCGCGCAGGTGGGCATGAGCAGCATCGTGCTCTTTGACCCGATGTGGGCCAATGACCCCGACTGCGCGCCGGGCGAGACGCCGTTGGCCTGTGCCTATCGGGTGCGGCGGCCCAGCGTGGCCTTCGTGATGTTCGGCCCCAACGACGTGCGCAGCATGGACCCCACCCGCTATGCAGAGAACATGGGCCGCATCGTGCAAGAATCGCTGGACGCGGGCGTGATCCCGGTGCTGACCCTGGTGCCGCTGGACCCGGAGTCGGAGCTGTACGCGCGCGCCTTGGCCTTCCACCGAGAGCTGATCGCCGTGGCCGACGCATTCGACGTACCGCTGATTAACCTGTGGTACGCGGCGCAGGGCCTGCCAGAAAACGGCCTGGACATCGACGGCGTGCACCTGAAGCAGAGCGGCTTTGACACGCTCAAACTGGACAGCGGCCATGAGGCCTGGTACGGCATCAGCCTGCACAACCTGCTGTCCCTGGTGACGCTGGACCGCTTGTATCACACGCTGGGCCTGGACACGGCCCCGACAGACACCATCCCTGACCTGACCCCTACCCCGGAAACTGCCTCATGACTCGCGTATCCGTTTTGCCCATGGCCCTGCTCATCACCGCGCTGAGCCTGCTGCTGGCGGCCTGTGCCCCCGCCGGCGATGCCGCGTCCGTGGTGGAAACCTACCTTCAGGCTAAGGCCGCCGGGGACCGCGCCGGCGTTCAGGCCAACTTGTGCGCCGCCATGGAAGCCGATCTGGACCGCGAGGCGCTGTCCTTTGCCAACGTCGAGACGCGCATTAACGAGATCGCCTGTGAGGTGTTCAGTACCGAAGGCGAGACGGGCACGGTGGCGTGCAGCGGCGCGATCATCGCCAACTACGGCGGCGACGATACCCTGTTCCCCTTCAGCAGCTACCGCGTCGTGCAGGAAGACGGCGTGTGGAAGTGGTGCGGCGAAGCAGGCTGAGTCGCGCCACCGCTGAGACCCCTGTCTGCCGTGCATTCGTGAGGGTGCGCGGCTTTTTTCGTGCCATACGTCATGGGTCTACAAGCCATGCGGGACTAGGGCGGGGGGGCATCCCCGGTTAAAATATGAGCATAGGTTTAACGGCTATGCCAGGAAGGGACATGACCATGCGCCGAACATCACTTGCTTTGTGGCTGTTGGCTGCGCTGCTGCTGGCCGGCGTGCCGCTGACGTCTGCCCAAGACAGCGACAGTAGGTATCCGCTCATCACCCCCACCAACGCCGATCAGCTCGCGCCGCTTACCAGCCTAGGCGGGGACATCGGCCCCATTGCCATCTCGCCTGACGATCACTGGCTGGTGCTGGCGGGTAAACAGGGAGTGTGGATTTTCGACAAGACCATTGAGAACTGCGAGCCGCGCCTGCTCACCGGGCACGACGGCCCCGTACTGGCCGTGGACTTCGCACCGGACAGCCGCACCTTTGCCACCGG
>CAYWGJ010000213.1:0-4383 GCA_964457835.1 uncultured Anaerolineaceae bacterium | reverse complement strand
CGGATCATCAGGCTGTCCGCGCGCACGTCCAGGCCCAGCACGCGGGCACTGCCCTCGCTGGCGCGGATGAGGTCCAGCAGGATGCGAATGGTCGTGCTCTTCCCGGCACCATTCGGACCCAGGTAGCCGAAAATTTCGCCGCGCTGCACACTCAGGTCCAGGCCCTTGAGGGCATACACGCCCTTCTCATAGTGCTTACCCAGGCCCTGTGTCTCGATCACGATGAACTGCGATGGTATAGACATGACGGCTGACGACCTTTCGCCCCTGTGATACAGACAGTTAGCTATGATGCAGACTCAGCATACTCCTGGTCCAAGCCGGTGACTCCCCCACAAATTGGGGGGTCGTGCAAGGGACGTAAGGCCTGTTGCACGCTGCACGGGGGGTATGGTTTAATGGCGCTGTGTTGTGCATCACCAATGAGGAAGAACTGCATGGGCCACCTGCCCGCCATCGAACACTTTGACACCAGCAGCGGGGCACGCATCTACCGCATCCCGATGATGGTCTTTCCAAATGGATTCATCGGCTACAGCCACTTGGTGCTGGACGCCGGCCCGCCCACCTTGATCGACACTGGTTCCGGCTTTGGTGACAGCAGCGTGCAACTGCTGGCCGGCATTGCCGCGCTGCGCGATGACTTCGGCGAAAGCCTGCGGGTTACGGATATTCAGCAAATTCTCATCACTCACGGGCACATTGACCACTTCGGCGGGCTGGCCTTCATGCTGGAACAGACCGGCGGCGCGCGCGTCGGCATCCATGAACTGGACCGCCGCGTGCTCATCTCGTATGAAGAGCGGGTCGCCGTCGCCACCCAGGACCTGCGTGTCTACCTAGAACGCGCCGGCATCGCCCCAGCAAAGCGGCAGCAGTTGATCGAGATGTACGGCTTCGCCAAGCAGCACTTTCGCAGCGTGAACGTGGACTTCGCCTTGGAGGAAGACACGCTCTTCGAAGGGATGCAGTTCATCCACACGCCCGGCCACTGCCCGGGCCAAGTCTGCGTCTTGATCGGCGATACACTGCTCAGCGCTGACCAGATTCTGCCACGTACCACGCCGCATCAATCGCCGGAAAGCATCACGCGCTACACCGGGCTGGGTCACTATCGCGAGTCGCTGCGCAAGATCGCGCGCATCAGCGGCATTACGCTGGCCCTGGGCGGCCACGAGACCCCGATGCGCGATGTACACACCCGCATCGACGCCATCCACGCCAGCCATGAGCGCAAACTCAACCGCGTGCTGGACATCATCAGCGCCGCCGACACGCCGCCCACCGTTGCCCAGGTCACCCAGCAGATGTACCCGGATAAGCGCGGCTACGAAGAGCTGCTGGCGCTCGAAGAAGCCGGGGCGCACGTCGAATACCTGTATGAACACGGGGAGATTTCCGTCGCCAACCTGGACGAAGTGGCCGCCGAACGCATCCCCGCCCTGCGCTACGTGCGCACCGGGCAGGGCTGATGCATATTCAAAGGTTAATAAAGGTAAACTTTTCTGCTTGCCCGCGCCATGAGGCTGGTGTACACTTTCTTTGTCGTGTAAGGTGCAATGAGTTGTGAACTTGATCGTGACACAGAACTGTCGGAAGACTTAACAGGCATGGCGATGCTGGCCCTGGTGATTGAAGACGATACCGGATTGCGCTTGATCTATCGCCGTGTGTTAGAACGGCAGGACTTTGAAGTGCTGGAAGCCGCGGACGGCCAAATCGCGCTGAACATCCTGGCCCAAACAACGCCCCACATTATCTTCCTGGATATGCTGCTGCCCCTTGTCAGCGGCGTGACGATCCTCAACACCATTACCACCACCCCCCGCTTGAGCCGCGTAAAGACGGTCATCGTCAGCTCGAACAAACAGTTCGCGCAGATGATCGAACCCGGTCAGCCGGTCGAGTTCGTGCTCAAGCCCATCCGCCCTGCCCAAATCCGTGCCTTTGCGGAGGCTATCCAAGCCTGAGATGCGGACTCCTTGAGCGATGCCCTTTGAGTACGAGTCACTGGTCGGTCATTTGTACGTTGTAGGCGGGCGTGCCGTCACCATGGCCCCACCGGGTGCCGTGGTCGAAGCCTCGCCCAAGCGAGCGGTGCGTGGCCGTGAAGCCGATACCTTCTTCACGCTGATCCTACCCTCCGGCGAGCAGATTGCCCCACCGGCGTTCTACGAAGGCATGGCACGCCTGGCCGCAGACATCTACTACGAGAGCAGCGGCAGCGTCACCGCCGGGCTGCGCCTGGTGTTCAACACCCTGAACCAGAACCTGATCGACACCAACCGCGACCCGACTCAAGCTGACTTCGAGGCCAATGCCTTGTGCGCCGTGCTGCGCGGCGAGGACTTGATCGCGGCGCGCACCGGGTCTGGAATTGTGCTGCTGCGTCAGGACACGACGCTCACCACCCTGCCTGCCGACATCGACAACGACGAAGCACTCTTTGACCCACCGCTGGGCGTGCAGCCCTTCCCAGAAATCAAGTTGAGCCGCCTGCACGTCACGCAGGGCAGCCGCTTGATCTTGAGCGACGCCAGTTTAGCCGACTTCGAGCGCCAAGCCCTGCTGGAAGCCACCGCCGCCGAAGACTTGGGCGGCGTGTTGGTGGCCTTCAAAGCGCTGGCCCGGCTGCAACTGACGCTGCTGGCCGTAGAATTTGTCCCACCGGACGTCCCAGCGCCCATTCCTGTGCCGGAAGGCGACTCGATGCAAGCCATCGCCGCGGCGCAGCGTGCCGCCCAGCAGGCCGCCCAGCAGGACGCCCAAAGGGAAAAGCGCGGCGAACGCCCACGCCGCCGTCGGCAATCCCGCGTCGCGCTGCACACCCGCCGCACCCCGGGGGCCGCTGCGGGTACCACAGCCAACGCCCTTGCTTTAGCCGACCATACCCTGGAGCATTACGTGCCTGACCCCAGCAGTAAAACGAACGGTAACACCCCCAAAAAGCCGCGACGCTTTCCCTCCGCCCCGCTGACCGCCGGCACTGCCGTGCTCATCCCGGTGGTGATCGTGGCGCTGGTGGTGGCACTGTGGCTGGGCGGCACCGGTCAAAGCGAATTCGAAATCTGCCAGCAAGAAGCTAACAACCTCGCCGCTTCAGCGCGTGCACTGGATTCAGGCAACAAAGACGCACTGCTGACGCTGTGGGGCACTGCCATCAACGAAGCACAACGCTGCACCACCCTGCGCGCGGACGACCCGGCCATGCTGACCCTCATCCGTGAAGGCCAAGACATCCTCGATGACCTCAACAGCGTCGAACGCCGCGACGCAGTTGTACTGGACGCGCTGCCCAGCGCAACCTTCAGCCGCATCCTCATGCGTGGCTCTGATCTGTACGTACTCAACAACGCCAACAACATCGTCTATCACGCCATCTTGGCAGAGGACGGCCTGTCCACCGAGCGTCAGCGCCTGGAACCGATCCTAGACATGCGCGAAGGGGTCAACGTGGGCGGCTTTGTCGTCGGTCCTCTGCTGGACATCACCTTTGCCGATAATCAGGATGCACTGTTGGCCCTGGACCGCGACGGTCAGCTCATTACCTGTGGGCGGCGGCAGAAGAACGGCTGCTCAGTGCAGAGCCTGCTGCGCAGCGAAGACTGGGTGACGCCGCAGGCCATCACCGTATGGGAAGACCGCCTTTACGTGCTGGACCCCGGTGCCAATCAAATCTGGCGCTACGAGCGGCTCAGTGGCAGCTATGCCGGTGTGCCGACGCTGTATTTCAGCGGCCAGAACCAGGGATCAGTCGTCAACGCGGTGGATTTCGCCATTGATCGCGCGGGCAGTGTCTTCGTGCTGCGCGCCGACGGCATTATTTTGCAATACAACCTGGGGCAAATTCAGCAGTTTGAGCTGGGCGGCTTTCCTGATGGGCAGGACCCCAGCAGCGCGCAATCCATGTACCTGGATGAAGACCCGCTGGGCCAGGCCCTGTACATGACCGACCGCGCCACGCGCACCATCTACCGCATGACACAGGGCGGCACGCACTGGGCGACATACCGCATCTATGACGAGGCCCTCTTCGAGTCGCTGGCGGGTGTCGTCGCCAACCCAGGGCAGGAACTGCTCTACGCCATCAGCGGCAACAGCATCTTCCGGCTTAACAGCGGGCTGGAACCCTAATCCGGACTCCAGCCAAACGGCGTGTCATCGTCCACCAGTTCGATGGGACGGCGGCGCGGCTGCGTATCATCCTCGTCGTTTTCGCCGCCTACCTGGGGCAGGCTGATGCGCCCGCTGCGCAGTTCCTCGCGGCTGTTAAGCCGCCGTAAATCCGCCGCGTGCAGCAGATGCGTCCGTGCGCCGCTGTGACCGGGGGCCGCCCCCGCCGCGGCAACCGTTGCGCGCTGCGGGGGAGTGCGATCGTTGATT
>CAYWGJ010000212.1:0-4399 GCA_964457835.1 uncultured Anaerolineaceae bacterium | reverse complement strand
ACGACCGCGGCCCCCGCCGCCAGAAACCCGCTGCGCGAGTTGGTCATCAGCAGCATCAACAGGGTCAGCGCGGCATAGACGCCCAGCAGCCAGCGGACCGGGCGCGACACACGCGGAGCCAGCATCCGGGCCAAGATGAAGGGCAGCAGCATCACCAAGAACGCAGCGTAGACGTTGGGGTTTTCCATCAGGCCGCCCATGCGCACGCTCAGCACGTCTACGTCGTCCGCACCGGCCAGCACCAGGAACTGCACGTAGCCCACGCTCACGGCCAGCACGCCGGCCAGCAGCAGGGCATTGACCACCAACTCACGGGTAGCGCGGCCCCGCTGCACCAGGTCTGCCAGGATGAAGAAGCTGCCGGCGTAAATCAGCATCACCCACAGGCCCATGACGCTGCGGCGCTGCACTTCGGGGTTGGCGGCGATGCTCAGCAGGGCGGCGGCCAGCCACAGCAGCAGCAGGCCCTCAAAGGCCCCCGGCCCGCGCCCCCAACCCAAGCGCAGCCGCGCCCACAGGCTCAGCAGCACCACGCCCGCGCCCACAGCCAGCGCATAAGCCTGCGCCGTCGGCGATACCAGCGTGCGCCAAGCGAAGCCCTGCTGTGTGAAAAAGGCCAGCGCCGCCGTCAGCAGCAGCAGCAGACCGGTGCGTTTCCAGGTCGTGGATGCCGTCATCACGAGTCCTTCCTGTGTGGTCGTCTACAGCAGTCGATCATCCGAGCGGATTCTGGTACAATGCGCGGCATTCCGCAAACCCAAGCACAACCATCGCCATGAACTACCAAACCCCCGAACACATCGAGAACATCCTGGCCTCGCTGCCGCTGAAGCCCGGCGTCTACCTGATGAAGGACGCACGCGGCAAGATCATCTACGTGGGCAAGGCCAAGCGCCTGCGCCTGCGCGTGCGCAGCTACTTCACCACCCACGCCGACAACACGCCCAAAACCCTGCGGATGCGCGCCCTGGTGGACGACATCGACGTGATCGTCACCGAGACCGAGGTGCAGGCCCTCATCCTGGAAGAGACGCTCATCAAACGGCACAAACCGCGCTTTAACGTGCTGATGAAGGACGATAAGCGCTACCCGTACATCCGCGTGAGCTGGCACGAGGACTTCCCACGGGTGGAGGCTACGCGGCGCGTGGTCAAGGACGGCAGCCGCTACTTCGGGCCGTATGCAGCGATGTGGGCCGTGCAGAACACCCTGCGCGTGCTGCGTAAAGCCTTCCCCTACCTGACCTGCGACCGCGAGATCACCGGCCAGGACGAACGCGCCTGCCTCTTCATGGACATCGGCCTGTGCAATGCGCCCTGCATCGGCAAGGTGGACCGCGCGGCCTACCGCGCCATGATCCAAGAACTGATGGACGTGCTCAGCGGCCACGCCGAAAGCGTGATCGCCCGCCTGACCGCCGACATGGACGCCGCCGCAGAAGCGATGGCCTTTGAGCGCGCCGCCGTGATCCGCGACCAGCTCAAGGCGATTGAGTACATCACGCAGCGCCACCGCGCCGTCAGCCCGAAGATGACCGACCATGACGTGATCGCCCTAGCCCGCGAGGACAGCGAGACCGTCGTGCAAATCCTCTTCATCCGCAACGGCAAGCTGATCGGCAGCGACTCGCGGCGGCTGGACAACAGCGACGAAGAGCTGGACGAACGCCTGATTAGTCAGTTCATCACCCAGTTCTACAGCCAGGCCGACGAAGTACCGCGTGAACTGATCCTGCCGCAGGAAGTCGAAGAGGCGCGCATCATCGAGCGCTGGCTGAGCGACAAACGCGCCAGCAGCCGGGTACAGATCACCGTGCCCAAGCGCGGCAGCAAGGTCGATCTGATCCGCATGGCGCAAGAAAACGCCAACGAAGCCCTGCGTATGATGAAGGCGCAGTGGGCGTCCGACAGCACCAAGCAGGAAGAAGCGCTGGACGAACTCCAGCAACACCTGAAGCTGCCGCGCGTGCCCAACCGCATCGAGTGCTACGACATCAGCACGACCCAGGGCACGGCTATCGTCGCCAGCCGTGTGGTGTTCTTACAGGGGACGGCGCGCAAGAGTGAATACCGCCGCTTCAACATCACCAGCGTGGACCACGACGGCTCCGACGATTACCAGTCGATGCGCGAGGCCCTGACGCGCCGCTTTGCCCGCTGGGAACGACTCAAGGACACGCCGCCGGTCAACACACCGGGCAAGCCGGACCGTGACGAGACCTGGCGGCTGCTGCCGGACCTGCTGCTGATCGACGGCGGCAAAGGACAGCTCGGCGTGGCCGTGGAAGTGCTGGCGGCCTTTGGCCTCACCGACCGGGTGCCGGTGGCGTCGCTGGCGAAACAGTTTGAGGAAATCTACCTGCCAGGGCAGCCGCAGCCGGTGATGCTGCCGCGCCGGGGGCAGTCGCTGTACCTGGTGCAGCGCGTCCGCGATGAGGCGCACCGCTACGCGATCACCAACCATCGCCGCCGCCGCGACAAGATCAGCCTGACCAGCCGCCTGGACAGCATCCCCGGCATTGGCCCCAAGAAGCGCAAGGCCCTGCTGAGCGCTTTTGACAACTCTATCGATGCCATCCGCAAGGCCAGCGTGGAAGAGTTGGCGCAGGTCAAAGGCATTAATGCGGCCCTGGCCGAGACGATCAAGTCAATGCTGTGAGGGGTGCCGTTGTGCGCTCAATTGGTGAAAAATCGCACAGTACTTTTTTAGACGCCGTGTACGACGAGTACGACCCGGAATAAGCCCGCACCCGCTGACCATTCGACCGAGCGATCATCACCCATCGAGACAACACCCATGAGCAGCGCCCCGAAGACCAACGAGTCCACCACCACCGACAGCCACAGCAGCCCGAAGTGCTTCAGCAAGCGCCAGTAAGCCTCACCACGCAATCCCCCCACCCCATGCCGCGCATCAGGAGGGGACACCCGTTAGCGCGCGTCCAGGCGCACACTGTCCTACAGGTCGCTGATGGCCTGCTCCATGGCGAAGCCCTGATGCAGTGGCGTGGCCTCGGCGCGGGGCAGCACACCGCCCAGGGCCAAGGTCAGCAGCGCGCCCAGGGTCAGCCCCAGGCCGAAAGTCAGTGCTCGTGAAAAACTGTGGATCATGCGTCAAGCCTCCATGATTCGTCTGATGCCAACTTGGGCTGTTTTTCCACAGTGTACACGCGCTGCCGCCGACGGCCCAAATGCGCAGACTGGTCCGGTCCGCGCTATGTCCAATCCAGGCGGGATGGTCTAGGGCGGGCCGCTGAGTCTGTGCTAGCATGAGAGTCCAATGCAGCATCCTTGACCGAAATACGCGAGACAAAGCAAGCACAGACCTATGTCCTTCGTCACCCGCCGACTTAACGCCCTCCCTGCCTGGCAGCGCACTCTGTGGATCATGTTCATCGCGCAGCTCTGTACAGCGGTGGGCTTCTCGATCATCTTCCCCTTTTTGCCGTTGTACGTAGCGGACTTGGGCACCAACACCGACTTGAGCATTGAGTTCTGGGCGGGGATGGTGTTCAGCGCGCAGGCCTTCACCATGATGCTGGCCTCACCGCTGTGGGGGGCGGTGGCGGACCGCTATGGCCGTAAGCTGATGGTGCAGCGGGCCATGTTCGGCGGCACGGTGATTCTGCTGCTGATGGCCTTCGCCCGCAGCGCGGAAGAGCTGGTGCTGCTGCGCGCCATTCAGGGCATGATTACCGGCACCGTCGCGGCGGCCAACGCGCTGGTAGCGGCCAGTGCCCCGCGAGAACGCACCGGCTACGCCATGGGCGTTATCCAGGTGGGGCTGTGGGGCGGCGTGGCGGTCGGCCCACTGATCGGCGGCGTGCTGGCAGACAACTTCGGCTTCCGGATGCCTTTCGTGATTACTTCGGTGATGCTCTTCATCGCCGGTCTCATGGTGCACTTCGGCATCCAGGAAGACTTCAGGCCTGCGCCCAAGCCCGCGGACAAAGCGCGCCCGCGTCGCAATCCCCTGCGCGGCCTGGTCGCCAACTGGAACCACATCATGCACATGGACGGCGTGGCGCAGACCTACCTGGTGCGCTTCCTGGCTGGGCTGGGGCGCTCCATGCTGGTGCCCATCACGCCGCTGTTTGTGGCCGCGCTCTTCCTGGAGATGACGCCGGCCAGCAGCATCTATCCCCTTCCGGCGCACATGGCCGCTATGCTGCTGGGCACCATGGGCGTCAGCAGCATGACCGGCTTGGTGGTCGGCATCGCCTCTGCAACGGCCACGGCCAGCGGCGTCTACTTAGGCCGCCTGGGGGACCGCATCGGCCACCGCCTAGTGCTGATGGGCAGCGCGCTGGCGGCCATACTTTTCTACTTTCCGCAGATGCTGGTGGTGTCGCCGTGGCAGTTGGTCGTCTTGCAAGCGCTGGCAGGCCTGGCCGTAGGC
>CAYWGJ010000211.1:0-4415 GCA_964457835.1 uncultured Anaerolineaceae bacterium | reverse complement strand
CGGTCCAGGGGTGATTGCGCACGTCATCAGCGGGCGGCGTGGCGGTCGGGGCCTGTGCCCACGCAGACGCTGTTCCCAGCAGCGCCAACAGCACGCCAAGGGCACAGCGGCTAAGCCAGCGCATCCAGGGCACTGAGCACGCGCGGCATAACCTCACCGGAGGGGCCTTCCAACTTAATCTGAGCAATGCGGGTGATGGGCGTATCCGTCGGGTTCACTTCAATGACCGTGGCCCCGTACTGGCGCGCCAGTACGGGCAGGTTGGCGGCGGGCGTCACCAGGCCGCTGGTGCCCACAACCAACATCACGTCGCAGTCCTGGGCGGCGTGGGCGGCGTCTTCCAGGGCCTGGGCGGGCAGCATCTCGCCGAACCACACCACGTCAGGCCGCACCTTCGCGTCACAATGTGGACACACAGGCGGCCCGGCGTCCGGCTCCCAGTTCAGCGCGCTGATGTTGATGGGCGTGGGGTGCCCTTGGCAGTCGGCAGCGCAGCGGTTCCCGGCAAGGGTGCCGTGCAGGTGGATCACGCCACGGCTGCCGGCGCACTCGTGCAGGTCGTCCACGTTCTGCGTGATGAGCACCAGGTCAGCGCGGCGGTCTTGCAGCGCGGCCAGGGCGTGATGACCGGGGTTAGGTGTGGCTTGGCTGACCATCTGCCGCCGATGCTGGTACCAGTCCCACACCAGCTTCGGGTCTTTGTGGAAGGCCTGCGGCGTGGCGAGTTGTTCGGGGTCATAGCGCGCCCACAGGCCGTCCAACGCATCGCGGAAGGTGGGTACCCCTGACTCTTTGCTGACGCCCGCGCCGGTCAGCACAGCGGCTTTGTCCGCGTCGTGCAGGGCGCGGGCGGTCTTGTCGATCAGGTTCTGCATCGGCCTGCCTCCTGGGTGATGGTGTCAGCCTCACCCCAGCCATCAGCCGGGGTGAGACCATGATTATATCAGCACTCGCTGTACCCGCAGGTGCTGCACTTGCGGCAGCCCTCAATGCGGATCAGGGTAGCGGTGCCGCAGGCCGGGCACATATCGGCACTGTTATAGCCGTTGCTGGGTTTCTGGGCTGCGGCTTCGTTGATCGGCTGCGGCTTCGTTGGCGTCGGCGGCGGGCCGAAGTCCGTCATCGGCAGGCCCAACTGCGTTGGCGCGTCCTCTTCGAAGAAGTGCTCCTCCAGCACGCGCGCCACGGAGTCCGGCAGCGAGATCACGCGCTTTTCGCCGAAGCCCGCCGACGAACGCCCGCCGATGTCACGCAGTTGGTCGATGATGAGGCGCAGCATGGCGCTGCGGTTGTGCGGCTCGGTAGTGCGCAGCGACAGCGAGATCATGCGGCCTAGGCCTTCGGCGTCGGCTTGCAGGTCGCTGCCCGCCTTGCCTGGCGCGGTGATGAACACCTCAAACGGGTAGCCGTGCTCATCGCTGTTCATGGTGACGTAAGCGGTGCCGAAGGGCGTGGGGCAGTTGGCCGTGACGCCGGTCAGCTTGTCCGGGCGCGGGTAGACGCGGTGCGGCGAAGCGGGGGCGTCGGCGGCTTTGTGCGGCGCGTCTTCAGCATGGGTGTCGTCAGCGGCCTTGTCATCCGCCTTGAGCATCAGCACCTGCTCGTCGCGGCTGCCGTCGCGGTAGATCGTGCCGCCCTTGCAGCCCAGGTCGTACATCATCTCGTACAGCTCGCCGACCTGCTCGACGGTGTAGTGGTTGGGCACGTTGCTGGTCTTGCTGATGGAGCTGTCGATCCAGCGCTGGAAGGCGGCCTGCACCCGCACGTGCTCTTCGGGCGTCAGGTCCATGGCGGTGACGAAGTAGTCAGGCAGCGCGGTCGCACTGGGGTGGGCGTCGTACCATTCCTGCACCACGGGCACGTTTTCTTCGTGCAGGCCCAGGCGGCTCTTGCGGTAGTAGACCCAGGAGAAGAACGGTTCGATGCCGGTGCTGGTGTTTGCCATCGTGCCGGTGGTCCCCGTCGGTGCTTGAGTCAGCAGAGTCACGTTGCGGATGCCCTGTTCGCGCACGGTCTGGCGCACGTCTTCCGGCAGGGTGCGCATGAAGCCGCTTTCCAGGAATTTTTCAGCGTCGAAGGCCGGGAAGCTGCCCTTTTCCGTCGCGATGGCTGAAGAGGTGCGGTAGGCTTCCTGCGTGATGAAGCCGTACACGCGGTCGATGAAGGCTTCAGAGTCGGGGCTGCCGTAGCGCACCCCTAGGCGGATCATCAGCTCCGCGATGCCCATGGTGCCCAAGCCCACACGGCGCTCGCTGCCCTGCACGCGGGCGTTTTCCTCAAAGAAGTAGGGCGTGGAGTCGATGACGTTATCCAAGAAGCGCACGGCGTACTGCACCGCCTGGCGCAGCTCACCCCAGGCCACGTCGTGATTTTCCGCGTCGTAGAACTTGGAAAGATTAATCGCGCCTAGATTGCACACGGAAAACCCACCCAGGCTTTGTTCGCCACAGGGGTTGGTCGAAATCAGCGGGTTGAAGTACCAAGAGTTGGACAGCTTGTTGCTGCGCTCGCGGAACCACAGGCCCGGCTCGGCGCTGGCCCAGGCGCTTTCGACGATGGCGTGCCACAGCTCGCGGGCCTTGACCGTGCGGTAATGGTGCACCTTGCGCCCGGCGGCCACCCAGCCTTCCAGGTCGCCGTCCCACAGCGCGTCATAGTCGGGGTCGCCGCTGTCGGGGAAGACTAGGTCCCAGTCGCCGTCGGCCTTGATCGCTTCCATCAGGGAGTCGCTGATGCCGACGCTGATGTTGGCGTTGGTGATGTGTCCCATCTGGCGCTTGCTGTTGATGAACTCGAACACGTCCGGGTGCCAGTCGTTGAGGATGAGCATCAAGGCCCCGCGGCGCGAATTGCTGGTATATACACCATTGCCGGACAGCATGTGCGCGTCTGCCACCTCGAAGTCGTACACATCGGAGTCGCCCAAAGGGGTGATGCTGGCGATGCGGTCTTGAGTCAGCGGGGTGGGCAGCGCGGCGCCGCCGGCGGGCACCGTCTCGGTATCCAGCAGCAGCAGTGCGTCGCCGACGACCATCTGCTTCAGCGGGATGGTTGTCACTGCACCATCCACCAGCACGCCCATCTTGTGATCCGCCGTGACGCGCACGCGATAGCCGCGCTCAGTGGTGACTTCATACAGCGCTTTGGTGCCGTTGCGGAAGCGGGCCGTGATGGGGCGCAGGCCCTTATGTGTGTGTGCCTGAAAAGCTTCGCCTGCGTCCATGCGGTCGGCCAGTTCCAGCGCCGGAATGAGACCCTTGTCGGTGGCGATGCGTTCCTCGGGGCCGAAGCACCCCCCCTGCTCAATCAAGCCGGTGACAAAGCTGTACAGCGCGCCCCAGGACACCGAACCGCTGGAACGCCCGTTGACGCCCTTCACGTAGGCATGGCGCGGGCGCAGCGAGGAGAGGTTGATGCCCACCCCACCGCCGCGCGACATGATTTCCGTCATCTGGCGTAAAGTCGTGATGATTCCCTCGCGTGAGTCGAGGGGCGAAGGGACCACGTAGCAGTTATAATACGTAAGATTTTGTTCTGTGCCAGCGCCGGTCAGGATGCGCCCGCCGGGGATGAACTTCCAGCCATCCAGCAGCCAACTGAATTTTTCGGCCCATTCCTGCTGCTTAGCCGGGTCGGTCTCTACTTCAGCGATGCCGCGCGCTACGCGGTCCATCATCTGGGCGGGGTGTGTTTCCAGCGGCTTGTCGACGTGCTCAATGTCGCGGGTGACGGTCTCGCCGTCGCGCAGCTTGATCGTGACTTTGGGTAGGTTCAGGGCGGTAATCTCGCCGATTTCGCGCTGCCCGGTCTGGCTGTCCACCACAACGATCACCAGGTCGCCAACTTGTAGGGTGCTGCGAGTCATATCTTTCTGGGCATAGCGGTCTAGAAAGATTTTGTAACCCAGGTCGTGTAGGGCGTTGCGGTCTTCACCAGCGGCGGGGGGCTGCTGTTCCATATGTCTTCAACCTCCTGTAATCTATTGACTAATAGCCCTGTGGGCAAACAAAACGAAAACTTCGGCCAGCGATACCTACGCTGACAGGCGCATCATTTCGATTTATCCACTCGGCTTTAGATTAGAATGCCCCTTTTGGGCAAGGGGCATCGGGTGCGAAATTGCATCTATACTGTAGCACACAGCGGCCTGTACTGTCTACTTAAAACACGCGCGAAACGAGTTAAGCTAGGGTTTGAAGATGAGTCGCTTTTCTAACTTACTCCACGCTTTCTGCATCCGCCCCCAGCGATTTCAGATAGGCCAGCAGCGCATCTAGGTCGGCAGGCGGCACGGCACTGATGATCTGATGATCGCCGGGCAGCGTGAATACATCACGCAGCGTCGCCGCGGAACCATCGTGCAGATATGGCGCGCTCAGCCGCAGCCAGCGCAATGAGGGCGTGTTGATCGCGCC
>CAYWGJ010000210.1:0-4416 GCA_964457835.1 uncultured Anaerolineaceae bacterium | reverse complement strand
GCCCGCGCATAGGCCACATCATCCAGGCAGCGCGCCCGCCCCGGCAGATCGTCCGCACGCTCCAAGGCCCGCAGCCGCCCGCGCGCCAAGTTGACTCGCTGCGTGTGCAGACCCGTGTCCAGCCGCCGATACACCACCAGGCGCTCATCCACCGGCAGCGCCGCGAAGGGATAGCGCGCCGCCAACCGCAGCCACAGGTCATAATCTTCCGCGTAGCGCATCGACTCCTCAAAGCCGCCGACGGCCAACAGCGCCTCACGTCGCACCAGGAAGCTGGAGGTTACACCATGGGTGCCGCCGCGCATCGGGCCATCCAGCCAGGCGCACAGCACCTCGCCAGAGGGCAGCGGTGGATACTCAGCAGGCAGTTCGGTCACGCCATCCGCGGCGACCGGCGTCCCATGCCCGTAAGCCACCACCGCACCGGGTACGTCCGCAAGACGGGTTAAGCTGCGGGTGATCTTAGTTGGCAGCAGCCATTCGTCGGCATCCAGAAAATGCACGAACTCACCCCGCGCTGCGTCGATGCCGCGATTGCGTGCCGCGCTGGGGCCGGCGTTGCGCTGCTGGATGAGGCGCACGCGTAGCTCAGTGGCATAGGCGTTGTGCAGCAGTGCCGCTGTGTCATCGGTAGAGCCGTCATCCACCACGAGCACTTCCAGCGGCGCGTGGGTCTGGCTCAGGGCGCTGTCAATGGCCGTGCGGACGTAGGAAGCGGCGTTGTAGGCCGCAATCACGACACTGACCGTAGGCGTGGGCATCAGGGTTGGCCTTTGAGGTTGGGCCGCGCCTTGACGACGCCCAGACGGGCCAAAGTCGGGCGCAGGCCACTGCGGTCCACGAGCTGTTTAGGCAGCCAACGCAGGCGCTGCATCCATCGCTGACGCCGTTGTGCGCGCTCACGGGCCGCCAGCCACACCGCGTAACGTGCAGCGGCACCCTCCCCCCAAAACTGCGCCTGCTGTTCATCCGTGAGCGGCAGACGTGCCGCTCCCCAGTTGGCCCAGGTCGCGCGCATCACGTTCGGATCAGCGGGGGTCAGGTCTTGCGGGCGGCCTAACTTCAGCGCCACGATGTTGTGTTCGGCAATCTGGCGCGGGTCCCCAGTGCTGCTGAGGTTACCGCCGTGCAAGATGAAGGTGCCGCCCAATACGTTCACGGGGCAGAAGTCGGCGTGGAAAGTCGCGCGGGCGCACCAATCAAAGTCGCCGACGATGCGGTACGCGGCGTCGAAAGGCCCTACCGCCTCATACAAGTCACGGCGAAACATGAAGAACGGTCCGCACTTCATCACGCGCCGATGCAGTGCCGCGTCATAAGGCAGCGCTAGATAGCGCACAGACCGCGCGTTTTTGCCGTCTTTGACGCGCAGCACCTCATGATGAAAGTACACCAGCTTGCAGCCGCTGCGCAAGCACTGCACGCCCTGCACCACTGCCGCACTCGTGCGCAGGTCATCGACGTTCCAAAAGCCCAGCAGGTCCGCAGAGGCCGCAGCCACGCCCCGATTCCACGAGGCGTAGAGCGTTTCACGGGGCACGTTCAAGAGCTGTACGTGTGGGGTGTCCTGGGCGAAAGCCTGCATCAGGCGCTGTTCTTGTGGGCCGGGGTCGTTGGCGATCAGCACGAACTCCACGCTTAAGCTCACCGCCGCTAACTCAGACGCCAAGCGCCGCGCCCGGTCCAAAAAGGTGGGCAGGTAGGCCTCGGTGCGGAAAAGCGAGCTAACCAGTGAAACATCCATGGTTTCCTCAGCAATACGTCGGCTAATGTGCGTTGACATTTGGAAACTTGATCGTTTTGGACTACGATTAAGCTTTACAATAGCTAAGAAATGCATCTTACCACCGCACAGGAATCAAATACACCATGGAAAACCTCAGCGGTCGTGTCATAAAAGGCTACGAACTGAAAGAACTCATCGGCGAAGGCGGCTTTGGCGCGGTCTACATGGCTGTGCAGCGCTTCGTCGGACGTGAGGTGGCGGTGAAAATCATCCTGCCGCAGCACGCCAACCACCCGGACTTCATCCGGCGATTCGAGACCGAAGCCCAGCTCATCGCCCGCCTGGAGCACCCGCACATCGTGCCGCTCTATGACTACTGGCGCGAGCCGAGCGGTGCCTACCTAGTGATGCGTTATCTGCGTGGGGGCAGTGTGCACCATTCGCTGCATGAAGAAGGTTACTGGGACACCGAGCGCATCAGCCCAGCCCTGTCACAGATCGCCTCGGCGCTGGTGGTGGCGCACCGCCAGGGCATCGTCCACCGCGACCTGAAGCCGGAAAACATCCTGCTGGACGAAAACGGCAACGCCTACCTCAGCGACTTCGGCATCGCTAAGGACCTGGTGGCCCAGGACAACATCACGCGCAATAACGCGATCGTCGGCTCCCCAGCCTACATCTCTCCGGAGCAGATCCGCGGCCAGGCCGTCACGCCCCAGTCAGACATTTATATGCTGGGCGTGCTGCTCTACGAGATGCTCACGGGCATGCACCCCTTCGCTGATCACACCACGGCGACGCTGATGTACAAACACCTCAGTGAGCCGATTCCGGACCTGACGACCCTGCGCCCGGAACTGCCCGACGCGCTCAATCAAGTGCTTCAACGGGCCACGGCCAAGGACCCGGACGACCGCTACAGCGATGCCCTAGAGCTGGCGCGGGCCTTCCGGCGGGCCATTCACACGGGGCGCGTGGGCGATGAACCCTCGCAAACCGCTTACATCACCAGCGACTCGCTGAGCCTGCCTGAACCAGAAAACCCGTATAAAGGCCTGCGCGCCTTCCAGCAGGCCGATACCGCCGACTTCTTCGGACGCGAACAGCTCAGTGACCGCTTAATCGCCCGCCTGCAAGAAGACGCCCCGAACAACAACTTCCTAGCCGTAATCGGCCCCAGCGGCAGCGGTAAATCGAGCGTCATCAAGGCCGGCCTGATGCCCCGCTTGCAGCAGGGTGCCCTGCCCGGCTCAGAGAACTGGTTCTTCGTCGAGATGGTACCCAGCATCGACCCGATGGAAGAGCTGGAAGCCGCCCTGCTGCGCGTGGCGGTCAACCCGCCGGAAACCCTGCTCAAGCAGCTCAACGAAGATGAACGCGGCTTCCTGCGTGCCGCCAAGCGCATTCTGCCCGATGACGCTACCCGCCTCTTCGTTTTGATCGACCAGTTCGAAGAAATCTTTACCCTGGTCGATGAAGAAGACATGCGCCGTCACTTCATGGACAGCCTGATGGCAGCGATCAGCGACCCGCGCAGCCCGGTCACGATCCTGATTACCCTGCGCGCAGACTTCTTCGACCGTCCGCTGAACTACAACCGCTTCGGCGACCTGCTACAGCGCCGCACGGAGATCGTGCTGCCGCTGACCGCCGACGAGATCGAACGCGCCATCACCGGCCCAGCAGAACGCGCGGGGCTGGTGCTGGAACGGGGGTTGGTCGCCGCCATTGCCGCTGACACCACCGACCAACCCGGCGGCCTACCCCTGCTCCAGTACGCGCTGACCGAACTTTTCGAGCGTCGCGAAGGACGCACGCTGACGCTCAAAGCCTACCACGACATCGGCGGGGCGCTGGGCGCACTGGCTCAGCGTGCCGACGAACTCTACAGCGGCCTGGGTGATGAAGGCCAGGAAGTCGCGCGGCAGGTCTTCTTACGCCTGGTGACACTGGGTGAAGGCACCGAGGACACCCGCCGTCGCATCCTGCAAAGCGAGTTGAGGAGCCTGGGTGATAACGACATGGTAGAAATGGTGGTGGATGCCTTTGGGCGCTACCGCCTACTCACCTTTGACAATGACCCCATCACGCGCGCCTCCACGGTGGAAGTGGCACACGAAGCCCTCATTCGGCGCTGGAACAAGCTGCGCGACTGGCTGGCTGACAGCCGTGAAGACCTGCGCCTTCAACGCCGTCTGGCGGACGCCGCCGAAGAGTGGCGGCATTCCCAGCGTGACGGCAGCTTCCTGGCACGCGGCAGCCGCTTGACACAGTTCGAGGAGTGGTCCCGCGACACCACGCTGCTGCTCAACGACGAAGAGCGCGAATACTTGAATGCCAGCATCCAACAGCGCAAAGCTCGCGAAGCCGAAGAGCGCGCACGCCAAGCCCGCGAAGAAGCCCTGGAACAGCAGTCGCGCAACCGCCTGCGTGCCCTGGTCGCGGTGCTGACCGCAGCAGTAGTGATTGCGCTGGGCCTGACAGCCTTCGCCTTCTCACAAAACCGCGAGGCCCAACTGGCCCGCTTGGCTGCTGAGCGCAACCAAGAAGAGACCAACGCGCTGGCCCTGGCCGCCAACGCGCGCAACGCCCTCATCGAGAATGACCCCATGCTGGCCCTCAGCCTTGCCATCGAAGCCGGTGATGCCTTCGCTCCCCCACCGGTGGAAGTCAGCCGCGTGCTCGCAACC
>CAYWGJ010000209.1:0-4446 GCA_964457835.1 uncultured Anaerolineaceae bacterium | reverse complement strand
GCGCACGAACTCAGGGTTCAGCGTGCCGTTGGCGTCCACGCTGAGGCGCAGATAGTCGGCCTGGGGGTAGACCGTCAGTGTGCAGTAGAGTCAAAACGGCACCCATGATGCCACGGGTGCCGCACTTTGGTCGGTGTTCGGGATGCCGCGCTTTAAGGTGCAAGGGGCAGTGGGGCTAAGTGCGGACGGCCCGTGATGGCCTCGCGCATGGCCTGGCTTTCGCGGCTGCCGCCCATCGCTGCCGATGCGCTGAAGTCCTGCTTGCTGCTCTGTTCGCTGCCGTACTCATTGCTCGCCTTGACCCACCAGCGATAGATCACGCCATCAGTGAGTGCATCTGGCAGGGTAAAGGCGCAGCTCGACAGGTCGCAGTTTTCGGTGGCAACGGTGTAGTTGAGCTGGTCGCGCCCGTCCAGATCGCGCACGATCAGCTCGTAATGTGTGGCACTGCCCACGTTGCTCCAGGCGAAGGTCGGCATCAGGCTGAGCGTGGCGTCGGGATTGGGCATGAACAGGGTCGGCGCGCGGATCAAGTCCATGTCGAAGAACCACTGCTCACTGTGCATCTTGCCAGCGTCGTTACGGCTGCGCACCTGCCACCAGTAGCGCTCGTTATCTGTCGGTGTCCAGGTGTCGGCTGACAGGGTGTAGCTGCACAGGGGCTGTTCGGCGTCGGCGCAGCCTGCTTCACTTGGGCTGACTGGCAGGCGCAGGTTGAAGGCCGGGTCGTACTCAGCTTTGCGCACTTGGATGCGATACTGGGTTGCGTCTGGCACCCGGCTCCAGGTGAAGGTGATTGTCGGGTAGGGCAGGTTGGCGTCGAAGGTCGGTTCCAGCAGCACGGCTTGGCCGGGAAATTCTGTGCGCAGGGACGCCCACGCGGATTTCGCCTTGTAATTCGGGCCGCTGCGCACAAGCTGCCACTCCAGCGTCGTTTCATTAGGCAGCGCTTCGCCGTTGGCTTCGCTGATCGTCAGGCTGCACAGGCCGTCGGTGCAGGTGTAGCCCTGGCCGAAGCGTGCTTGGAGGCTGCGGTCGGCGCTGCGCAGTTTAACCCGATAGCTCTCTGCCCGTGGGTCCTCGTGCCAGGTGAAGGTCAGGGTGCTGGTGTGAATGATGCTGCCTTCTGTTGGGCTGATCAGCAGCGAGTCGGCGGGGCCAGCGGTGCGCACCACCAGCGGCGCGCTGTAGGCGCTGACCAGGGCGTTGGCGTTGGCGTCGTGTGTGTCGGTGAAGCTGTTGACCGCGATGGTGTAGTCGGTGTTGGCGTCCAGGCCGGTGATCGTGAGTTGGGCGGTGCTCAGAGAGTCGGTCTGGCCGCCGCTGATGAACTCGCCGTCGGGGCTGTCGCTGAAGACCAGGCTGTAGCCACCGGGCAGTGCCTGCGCCGCTAGTGGGATCGGGTCCCAAGTGAGGGTGATCGTGTCCGCGCTGATGGACTCGGCGCGCAGCCGGGCAGGTGCAGCAGTTTGTGTAGCTGCCCAGGCGGCAGTCGGCGTGTCGAAGCGGTTGTAGCTCAGGTTGATGAAAGGCAGGGCACGCAGGGCGGCGGTTGGTTCGGGCAGCACACCGCTGAGCTGGTTTCCGCTCAGGTCCAGGTAGTGCAGCGCGCCTGCGTCAGCCAGTGACGCCAGGCTTGCAGGCATGGTTCCCATGAGGGCGTTATTGCTCAGGTCCAGCCGCTTGAGCTGCGCCAGGTCCCCCAGTGTCGGCGGGATCGGTCCGGCCAGGTCGCGTCCGGCCAGGCTGATGCTCGTGACGTGCTCGGCTTCACAGCGCACGCCGTGCCAGGTACAAGGATCAGCGGCAAAACCCCAGCGAGTGGTCATGGGTAGGTCGTCTGTCTGCCAGTTTGTGCCGTTTGTGCTGGCGTACAGTGCGTCCAGGGCTTCGCATTCGGTGCGGGGCAAGGTGCTGACGCTGTAGCAGCCCAGCAGCGCGTCGTAGGTGGTTAAGTCCACGCGCTGTACGAGCTGGCCTTCCGGCAGGGATGCCGGGTGCTGCACCCAGATCACGACTTGGTAATCACTGCGGTCTGTGCCAGAGATGTTGAGTGTGAGGCTGGGGCCGCTGGTACAGGCTTGGGGCACCCAGGTCGCTGGGTCAAGCGCGCCCGTGTAGACCGCAATCACCGCGTCGCTGAGCGCTGTGCCGTCTAGGGTTTGAGCGCTGACTACGAGCTGTTTGAGGTCAAAGGCGTTGATGCCCCCGGGGCCGCCTTCTAGTAGGCTGAGCAGATGCCCCTCAGCGCTTGGGTTCAGCGTGGCACAGCTAGGCGAGGGCAGGGCCGCTGGCGGCAGGCCTTGCGTAGCGCTGCTGATGAAGGGCAGGTTGTCTACGGTGATGGCCGTGGGAATCAGGGCGGCACTGGGACTAAGCTGCCCGCTCTGCTGCGCGGATGCGGGCATGTTGGTCTGACCCAAAATGCTGCTGCTGGCAAAGGCTAACAGTGCAAAAAACAACGTGAAGCGTATGAAACTATGGACCGGCGTTCGTCGCATTTGTGCGATCATGATGGTTTGTCCGACGATTAAGGCGTGATAATACTCTCATTATACCACGCTATCGCAAAGACCCGGCCTAGTTTCTTCGAAAACCCTACCAATTCTCAAAGTTTTGTGAATAAGAGATTAACAACGCCCATGTGCTGCATCAAGGTTTCGGTCATTGTGCTCAAGGCGGGTGTGTTGCTGCTTACGTCACGCAAGCCGCCGTCGGCTTCGATGACCCGCATCCGCGCGAAGCCCATGCTCATTACTTCGTCTAGCGCGCCCTGTGGATCATGGCCGAAGGCGCGCAGAGCCTGCGGATTGTATTCCATCACCAGGCACAGTCCCGACGAAGCCGCGATGGTCCGCTGCATCCCGCGCAGCGCGCCGATTTCAGCGCCTTCGATGTCCATCTTTACAAAGTCCACCGCCGTGATGCCCTGTTCGGCGAGATAGTCATCGACCGCCAGCGTCTGTACCTGATAGGTGTGCGTTTGGAAGCCCTCACTGATGCGCGGCGCGATGTCATCGGACTCGACTTGGGCGCGCTGAAGTTCGGCTAGGGACTCGTCGTAGTGCAGCGAGCCGCTGGCCGACATGATGAGGTAGTCGTACAGCGCCGCGGTGCCTGCGGTTTCGGCGAGTGCGGCCTGGACCGGTGTCACGTTGGCGAAGCGGCGCAGGTTGTGCTGCAAGGTGGCAAAGGTGCGCGGGTGCGGCTCAAAAGCCAACACGCGCCCCCGTGGACCGACCAGCCGCGACAGCCGCCGTGCGTAATAGCCCACGTGCGCGCCAATGTCCAGGGCGGTCATGCCCGGTTTGACCAGGCCCCGCACCTGTGACAGGGTTTCGGTCTCATGGCGGTTCAGCAGCAGTTCTAGGCGGAACCACAGCGGGTCGTCGGGCATGGTGCGCAGGCCGCTTGTACGTTCCAGCAAGGGAACAGCCCCATGGGTGACCAGCCCGTGCAGCGCGACGTGCGCCGGTCGCACGCGCTTAACGGTCTTACGGTATAGGTTAACGCCCGAATTCAACACGCGCTTTTGCCTCGCTCTCTTGCGATGGGTCCTGGTTGGGTGCAGCCGCTCAACGACCGAAGTATACCAGCCTCAGCGCGGTCTTGTAACGGGGTCTTCGCTTGATATGATAAGCGGCGTATGCCTTTTACGGTTCATTGAGGAGTGCAGGATGATCGTTGTGAACAATCGTATTCCGGTGAACCCGGCTCACGCGCAGGCCTTTGAGCGCGTTTTCAGTCAACGTGCCGGTCTGGTGGATGGTATGGACGGCTTTATCGCCTTTCGTCTGCTGCGCCCACAGAAGCCGGAAGCCCCCTATGTCGTGATGACCCTTTGGGAGAGCATGGCGCAGTACCAAGCCTGGATCGACTCCGAGGCGTTTAAGCAAGGGCACGCGCAGTCTGGCACGCTGCCCACGGAGACGTTTACCGGCCATCCCACGCTGGAGCTGTTCGAGGTCATCCAGGCCACCGGCAGCAGCGATCCACTGGTGGAATAGGCGGCCCATGTGAGCGAGTCCCCGCCTTCTGTTGATCCATCTTCTGCCCCCGGCATGGACTGGCGGCGCGTTGGTCCCATTGTGGTGCTGGTTTTCGTGGATGTGCTGGGCCTGACGATCCTGCTGCCGCTGCTGCACCTCTACGCCACTGCTTACGGCGCGTCACCGCTGGAGGTGGGTCTGGTGGCGGCGGCCTTCCCGCTATGTCAGTTGATCGGTGTGCCGGTGATGGGCGCGCTCAGTGACCGTTTTGGGCGTAAGCCGCTGCTGCTCATCAGCCAGGTGACGACCTTTCTGAGCTTTGTGCTGCTGGCGATGGCGAATTCGCTGGCGTTGGTGCTGCTGTCGCGCGTGATCGATGGGCTGTTTGGCGCGAACCTGGCGACGGCGCAGGCCGCCATCAGCGCCGATACCCAGCGGGTCTTGTGCCGCCCGTAGG
>CAYWGJ010000208.1:0-4544 GCA_964457835.1 uncultured Anaerolineaceae bacterium | reverse complement strand
TTTCTGGATGCATAGGGGTTATCCCGATGCCAAGTTCATCAACTTGTTTGTCGGTAACACCGGTCATCGTGCGTCCTTCCACCAATGGGCTGCCATCCACATCTTCTGCCATCAAGAAGCCCAGTGCACCGTGACACACCGCCCCCAGCAAGATGCCTTCGGCATGGGCTTCGGTGATCTTTTCGCCCAATACAGGGCTGAAACCGAGGTCGTAGGCCGCGCCCCAACCGCCTGCCAACCAGATGATGTCATACTCCGTGAAATCAACATCGTCGATTTTGAGCGAATTGGTGGTCTTGTTCTGCGCGTCTTCATCATCCAGATAGCGATAATCAGCGTGTGTGGCCAGCGGCCATTGCAAGCTGACGGGTTCAAACGGGATTTCGCCGCCTTCGATGCTGGCAATATCGACCGTCATCCCGGCATCCAGAAAATCATAGTAGGCGACGGTCAATTCCGAGCCATACACCCCGGTTGCCACCCCATCTTCCGGGTCGCCCAATGTATCGTGATTGGTCGCGATGATGAGCGCCTTTGTCCCCGTGAGGTCAAAATCCCCTTGCTCGTAATGGGGGTGAAAACCCATTGCCGAAATCGTCTGCGGCAGAAATGCGAGGAACAACCCAATACCGACTACCAGTATGAGTCCTACAATCATCAATTTCCGTCTCATGATGTCCCTTTCATATTCATACGACTGATTCGTGTACTGCATCTGTCACCACTAAAACACAGCCCCACGTTTCAAGCGATTGACGTGTGTCATGTCCTCTCATGACCCATGTCACGAACCATGTGACTGGTGTCATATCCAGTGTTGGCCCCGGTGTAATGCCCCCCAAAAGCTGGACGCAAAAGTGCCTGTGCTTATTGTAGAATCAGTTCTGGCTGGCAAGCCAACCGGTATGTATCAAGGACTTTGAAACAACTTCGTGAAAAAGATTAGGATGGGTTTTCCGCCGGTGGCGGCGGGTTAATCCAGACCACTGCGGGAGCGCCCTTCACCTGCGCTGTGCCCCGCGAAAATCGCGCCGGATGCGCTGCATAAGCCGCCAACATAACGGCCTGGCGCTGCTGCTGAACGGTTTCGGCTTCACCATGCGGGCGGCGCTGCGGGCAGCTCTCTACATGGCCGCTCTGTCGGCTCGCCGCAACAATCCGGTGTTGCGGGCCTTCGCCGATCGGTTGGAAGCCAAGGGGCTGAAGGGCAAGCAGGTGATTGTTGCGGTGATGCGTAAATTGATTCATCTCGCGTACGGCATCCTAAAATCCAGTCGACCTTTTGAGATAAATTATGGTCAATCAGTCGCTATTGCCGCTTGACATTGAACACAGTATCTCTCCCGAACGTGCCGGCGGGACTAGGACAGGGACTTCAAAAGCGATTTTCTCCCCGTCTCCCAGCGCAGCGTTCGGGAGAAGGGGCCGGGGGATGCGGGCCAGAACGCATTCAAAGCGATTGACCAACAGGTTCTGTAGCATGTGCGGCGCGCGGCGGGCAACTCAGGCTTAGGTTTTCACCCTCACCTGGTGTATAGTCGTAAGTAGACTGCCAGGCTTAGAGGTAAGGTGCGATGGACTTGATTATTGAAACGCGCGATCTGCGCAAGCGCTTCGGCAAGTTCACGGCGGTGGACGGCCTGTCGCTGGAAGTGCCGACCGGCTCCATCTACGGCTTTGTAGGCCCCAACGGCGCGGGTAAGACCACTACCATGCGGATGCTGACTACGCTAACGCGCCCTACATCGGGCGAGGCGTGGGTGGCTGGGCACAGCGTCAGCCAGGATCGCCGCGCGGTGCGGCGTGCCATCGGCTACATGCCGGACGAGTTCGGCGTCTATGACGATCTGCGCGTGTGGGAATACCTGGACTTCTTCGCCGCCTGCTATGACATTGGCGAAACGGAACGAAAACGCCTAATTAACGACCTGCTGGAACTGGTAGACCTGTCACATCGCCGCGACGACATGGTAGACAAGCTCAGCCGGGGCATGAAGCAGCGCCTGTCACTGGCGCGCACCTTGGCCCATGACCCGCAGGTACTCATCCTGGACGAACCCGCCAGCGGCCTGGACCCCCGCGCCCGCATCGAAATCCGCGAGCTGATGGTGGAACTGGCTGGCATGGGCAAGACCATCTTCTTCTCCACACACATCCTGGCTGACGTAGAGAATATCTGCACGCACATTGGCATCGTGGAGGCCGGGCAGATGGTGATGCAGGGCAGCATGGACGCAATGAAAGCCCAGCTTCAGCCCCACCGCGAGATCGTCGTTACCGTCAAGGATAACGACACCGCCGAGCGCGTCAAAGGGCTGGTGGCCGGTATGCCGGATGTCGTCACGGTGGCAATCATCGATCCCAAGGGCGGGCGTTCGCGCGTGCGCATCGACTTCTTAGGCGACGACGACGGTGTGGCCGCCATTAACCAAAAATTGGCCGCTGAGGGCATCGCCATCTTCGGCTTCAACGAAGAGGTCAAAGACCTGGAGTCCGTCTTCATGCGTGTGACGCGGGGTATTGTTACCTAAATCTAAGGAGTCAGCGACGCCATGCCAGACCGTTTTAACGCCGTATTCTGGGATCAGCTCGACCAATTGGTGGGGCGCAGTCAAGTTATCGTTGACCGCGCCCAGGACAACGTGCATCCCAACTACGCCGACATGCTCTACCCGCTGGATTACGGCTACCTGGCCGGCACCAGCGGCGCAGACGGCGGCGGCATTGACGTGTGGGTGGGGGCCAGCGGGAACAAGCACGTCGTGGGTGTGGTCGTCACCGTGGACCTCATCAAGCGTGATACCGAGATCAAGGTGCTGCTGGGCTGCACCACCGACGAAGTGCGGCAGATCGTGCAGTTCTTGCATGACGCCGGACTCGGCCCGTTGTATATCGCCCGCCCATGAATCGTTGAATCGCAAGGGAGCTGTGCCGCATGACAGACGACACCGCGCCACAAGTCGAACCCCAGGCTGCACCGCCCATTAACACCGACGAGTCACGCACGCCGCGTGAGGTTCGCCTGGAGCGTGCCGCTGGCGTGCTGCGCTGGGGGGCGGTGATCCAAGGCGGGCTGGCGCTGCTGCTGGTGCTGCTGGGGATCGTGGGCGGCATCCAAGGGGCGGCGGGGCTGTTTGCCGGGGTCCGCAGCGTGCTGCTGTTCAACGCGCCCGGCCCGGACGACGCCGCGCTGCTGCTGACAATCATCCTGCTGCTGAGCACGGGTACCGGCTTGCTGGTGCTGATGGTGGGTGTGCTGGCCCAAGAATCCTGGACACTGCTGTTGAGCCTTGTTTTCATCCTGGTGGGGGTTGTGCTGCTGGTCGGGCTGGGCTTCACGCCAATCATGCTGGGCTTCGGTGCGCTAGCTTGGGCGGGCTGGGTGTTGATCCCGGACCTGCGCGCTCTGCGCACCAACCCCGTGATGCAGAAGGAACTGCGCGAGCGGATGCGCGGTGCGCGGGCCTTTGCTGTCATCACTGTGTACTTGACGCTGATGAGCGCCTTCACCGTGCTGACCTTCCTCATCAACGCGCCGCTGAATATCGGCGTCGGCTCCGCAGTGACGGGGGACCTGGGCCGCACCCTGTTTGCAGGCGTGGTGGGCCTGGAACTGGTGTTGATTATCTTCATCACGCCGGCCTTTACTGCGGGGGCTATCACTGGTGAACGGGAGCGCCAGACCTTCGACCTGCTGCAAATCACGCTGCTGCCCCGGCCTTCGTTTGTCGTCGGCAAGCTGGAGTCGGCGCTGGGCTACATTCTGCTGTTGGTGCTGGCGGCGCTGCCTCTACAGAGCATCGCGTTTCTGTTTGGCGGTGTCACCGAGGTGGAGCTGGTGGGCAGCTTCTTGATCTTGACGGTAACGGCGGTAACGATGGGCACCGTGGGCCTGTACTTCAGCGCCCGTAACGAGCGCACTATCACCGCCAGCGTCCGCAGCTACACCCTAGCCCTGGCGATGTTGCTGGGGGTGCCGCTGCTGGGCGGCTTCTTCATCCTGGTGTTCGGCCAGGCCGCCGCCGGCGTCAGCACCGGCATCAGTGACTGGTCGCCGGTTGTGGAGGCCGGGGTCATCTATCTTGGCCTCATTCTCACCAGCCTGAATCCCTTCAGCACCGCCCTCAGCGCGCAGTCGCTGGGCGCGACGGGTGAGCTGGGCTTCATTCAGGGCACACTGAGCAGCACGGGCGGCACCATCCCGCTGGTGTCCCCCTGGATCAGCTTCACCGTCATCTACCTGACGGCGGCGGCGGTGCTCATCGTGCTGTCAATCCGCCGCGTGCGCAAGCTGGAACTGTGAGCCGCGCGCCGTACAAGCAACCGTTCAACGAGCAGCAAGGCATATACAACACATGGCCGTAGAAAACCTTCAGCTTCAGCAGGACTTAACGCAGATGGTCGGGCGCTGGGAGTCGCGCTGGCGTTGGGCACGGACCTGGACGCTGCTGCCCTGGGTACTGATCCCCGGATTGGGCATTGGCGTTCTCGTGGCTGTGATTTCCCGCGCGCGCCCGCTGCTGAGCGATCCACATACCCTGCTG
>CAYWGJ010000207.1:0-4598 GCA_964457835.1 uncultured Anaerolineaceae bacterium | reverse complement strand
GTCTCCACGCTCATCCACACCCCCCCGTGAGTCCAGCGCTCATAGAGGCTCAGCGCGGCGTACTCGACCGTCTCGACGCGGCCTTGGGCGTCCAGGCGCTGCCACACTGCCACTGACTCGCGGTGCAGGCGGCTGATGGCTTCGGTGTCGTCCAGTAGGGCCGGGCGGGTGATGATCTGCACGGCAGGCCGCCTTTCCGTGTAGGGGCTAAGGGTTATAGACTTGGATGCGCTTGTCGGGATGACGCTGGGCCAGGCGCGCCATGCTGCGACCGGCTTGCAGCACGATCTCGCGCTCATCCAGCGTCAGCAGACCGCGATCGCGCATAATCACCTGCCCGTTGACGATGACGGTCATCACGTCGGCGGCCATGGTGTTGTAGACCAAACTGGCCGTCACGCTGTGCAGCGGCTGATGGTGCAGGCCGCTCACGTCAACCAGGATGATGTCGGCCAGATAGCCTATTTCGATGGCTCCCAGTTCATGCGCCATGCCGATGGCCGCCGCGCTGCTGCGTGTGGCGATGTGCAGCACCTCCGCAATGGGCAGGGCCTCGGCAGATGCGCCCGACTTTTCCAGCAGGGCCATCAGCCGCATGGACTCCCACAGGTCCAGGGTGCTGTTGCTGACGGGGCCATCCGTCGCCAGGCCCACCGGCACACCCGCCGCGCGCAGCGCCGGGATCGGCGTGCGGCCCATGTGCAGCTTCATGTAGGTCTTGGGGGCGGTGGCGACCCGCGCGCCGCTGTCAGCCAAGAGCGCGATGTCGTGTTCCTCCAGACCGATGCCATGCGCAATCAGCGCGCCTACGTCCAGCACGCCGGTTTCCGCTAGGACCTGGACGGGTGTGAGGCCGCGCTTTTCCAGGCTGGCGCGGGTCTGGTCCATGGTTTCCGCCGCGTGGATGTGCACGCCTACACCCAGCGCACGGGCGGCGCTGGCACTGGCGCGCAGGTGATCGTCGTCACAGGTGTAGGGGGCGTGCGGGGCCATCATCGCCATGATGCGCCCCCCAGCGGCCCCGTGCCACTGCTGCACGAAGTCCGCGCCGCGCTGTACGCCAGCGTCCCCGTCCGTGCCGAAGCTGGTCCAGCCCAGCACCGCGCGAGTCCCGGCGGCATCCACGGCTTGGGCGGCTTGGTCCTGGTAGAAGTAGTGATCCACCACGGTGGTGATGCCGCCGCGGATCATCTCCGCCAGGCCCAACTGCATCCCCCAGAACACGTCATCGGGCTGGAGGTTGTTTTCCAGCGGCCACATGAACTCGTTGAACCAGCGCTCCAGGGGGACGTCTTCGGCCAGGCCGCGGAAGAGGGCCATGGGGGTGTGCGCGTGCGTGTTGATGAGTCCGGGCATGACGACCATACCGGTCGCGTCGATCACGTCGCGGAAGCCTTCGGGGTCGGTCTGCCCGGTGGGGCGCACGCCGCTGATGCGTGTGCCTTCGATCAATACGTCAAAGCCGGAATGCAGGCGCACCGTGCCGTCGGCGTCGATTTGCAGTACCTGCCCATTCTTGATGAGGATGTCGCTCACTTGCTGTCCTTTTTGTGTGATGACCAGTGTCGTTTATGCGCCGTCACTGTCGTTGGCGGCGTTCGCTATCGGCTGGGCCGCGTCCGCGCCGGGCGGGTTGTCGTCGTCCTCGGTGTTGATGAGCGTGATGCCCACCACTTCGTCGTCGTCGGCCACGTTCATCAGGCGCACGCCCTGTGTGCTGCGCCCTGTTTCGCGCACTTCGTCGATCTCGGTGCGCAGCACGATACCGCTGCGGGTGATGAGCATCAGGCCGCTGTCCTCCGGGGACAGGCAGCGCATCGCCACCACGTCGCCGGTGCGCTCGGTGCGCTGAAGCGTGCGCACACCCTGCCCATAGCGCTTGTGCACCGGGTACTCGTTGATCGGGGTGCGCTTGCCATAGCCGCGTCGGCTGACCACCAGCACATGCGTGTCTTCTGGGTCGATCACCTCCATGGTGACTACGCGGTCAGTGGCCTTGGTCAAACGGATGGCGTTGACGCCCGCTGCCTGACGGCCTGTCACGCGTAGGCTGTCGTCGTTGACGCTAAAGCGGATGCATTGGCCTAGGGCTGTCACCAGCAGCACGTCTTGCCCCTCACGGCTGCGCTTGACCCAGCCTACCTCGTCGTCATCCGCCAGGCCCATGGCAATGATGCCGCTGTGCCGCACGTCGCGCATCTGCTCCAGAAGCAGGCGCTTGATGCGCCCGGCGCGCGTCGCCATGATGATGTAGTCTTCGGGGCTGTCTTCAGCTTCCCCGGAGTCGGGGTCGAAGCGCAGGTTCAGCACGGTCGTCACGCGCTCATTTTGATCCAGTGGCAGGATGGTATGCACCAGCGTCCCGCGATTAGCACGCCCGGCTTCGGGTACATCCCAGGCCTTGATGCTGTAGACTTTGCCCCGGTTGCTGAAAAATAGCAGGGTATCGTGGGTCTCGACGGTGCGCATGTGGGTCAGCACGTCTTCTTCGCGCGTCTGCATCCCGATGACGCCCTTTCCGCCGCGCTTCTGCGCGCGGTAGGCGCTGGCCTGCACGCGCTTGATGTAGCCATTGGCCGTCATCGAGATGACCACCTGCTCGTCGGCGATCAGGTCAGCTTCGTTGATGTCGGCGCTGCCCAGCACAATTTCGGTGCGGCGGGTGTCACCGAACTTCTCGGCGACTTCGCCCAGCTCATCCCGGATCACGCCGCGAATCTTGACCGGTGAGCTGAGCAGCTCTTCCAGCTCGGCAATACGGGCCATCACTTCGTCGTATTCGTCCTGGAGCTTCTGGCGTTCCAGCGCAGACAGACGGCGCAGCTGCATCTCCAGGATGGCGTTGGCCTGGGCTTCGCTGAGGTCAAAGCGCGTCATGAGCTGCGCACGGGCGGTGTCCACGTCCGCTGAGGCGCGGATGGTGCGGATGATCTCGTCCAAGCTGCTGAGCGCTTTGAGCAGGCCCTCCAGGATGTGGGCACGGGCGCGGCGGCGGTCCAGCTCGTACTCGCTGCGCCGCACGATCACCTCGTAGCGGTGGTCAATGTAGACCTGCAGGGCGCGCTTCAAGCTCAGGGTGCGCGGCTCGCCGTTGATGAGGGCCAGCATGTTAATGCTGAAGTTGCTTTGCAGCGGCGTGTACTTGTACAGGCGGTTGACCAGCTTCTGCGGGTGGGCGCTGCGCTTCAGTTCCACGACTAAACGCTGGCCGTCCCGGTCGGATTCGTCGCGCAGGTCGCGCACGCCGTCCAGCTTGCCATCGCGCACCAACTGCACGATCCGTTCAATGATCGAGGTCTTGCCCACCTGATACGGGAAGCTGCTGAACACGATGCGCAGCTCACCGTTGCGGCCTTCTTCGATCTCATGGTGGGCGCGCATGGTGACGCGGCCCTTGCCGGTGGCGTAGGCTTCTTTGAGCGCGTCGTCGATGATGATCTGCGCGCCGGTGGGGAAGTCCGGGCCGTGGACAAACTGCATCAAGTCATCGACGGTCACGTCGTCGAGGCGGTCGATGTTGTCGATCATGTAGTGAATGGCCTGCACCAGCTCGGTCAGGTTATGCGGCGGGATGCTGGTCGCCATGCCGACGGCGATACCGGTTGCGCCGTTGAGCAACAGGTTGGGCAGGCGGGCGGGCATCACACTGGGTTCCTGCTGGGTACCGTCGTAGTTATCGACAAAATCAACGGTATCCATATTAATATCGGCCAGTATCTCGTCAGCGATGGACGCCATGCGCGCCTCGGTGTAACGCATCGCCGCTGGGCTGTCGCCGTCCACGCTGCCGAAATTGCCTTGGCCGTCCACCAGCACGTAACGCAGTGAGAAGGTCTGGGCCATGCGCGCCATGGCGTCATATACTGCGCCGTCGCCGTGCGGGTGATACTTCCCCAGCACTTCGCCGACGATGCGGGCGCTCTTCTTGTGGGCGGTGTTAGGGCGCAGGCCCATGTCATGCATGGCGTAGAGGATGCGGCGGTGCACGGGCTTGAGGCCGTCGCGGGCGTCTGGCAGCGCACGCGACACGATCACGCTCATGGCGTAATCTAGATAGCTGCCGCGCATCTCTTCGTTGATGTTGACGCTGCGCACCACGCCGATAGCGCGCTCGGCCTTGTCTTCGGGGTCGTCGCTGCTGCCGTTTGCGGTGGGGTTTGGGCTGTCGTCCATAAGCGGTGGGGGCGCTCAGCAGGCGGTCATGGGCGCTATGCCCCGGCTGCACTGCGCTGCTTGCCCCGGCTCCTTTCTGCTCCTGCGGGTGCCCGCTGTGTGCGGAACACCGACTGGTCACGATCTAACGCGATGTGCCCGTTAAGCGGACAGAAGGGCACGTCGCAGCCGACCCTTTGGCCCGCTTCAGCGCCCTTAATGCACAGACTATAGTATAGCAGAAAAGGGCCGCTCATCCTACCGTCAGCTCCCCTACATTAATGTAAGACCCACTACCAAGGCCTGAGCACAGCCGCCCGCGTCATGCGCAGCTTCACCCTACGCGCACGCGCCTTCAGCGGCTATAATCCTGCGCCATTGATGACCGACCACCCTGCCTGGAGCGGCCCATGACACCACCCGACTCAACGCAGGCGCGCCCTCCG
>CAYWGJ010000206.1:0-4603 GCA_964457835.1 uncultured Anaerolineaceae bacterium | reverse complement strand
CACTTCTACTCGCACCGACTGTGGCTGGACCCGATCGCCAAGGGCGCGCACGTGCCGGGCGTGGCCGATCTGCTGGAAGGCACCGATACCGTGCAGCCGGGCGACATGGAGATCGCAGCGGGCCGCCCGATGGACTTCCTGGGCTTCAACCTGTATTGGGGGCAGCGCGTGCACGCCGACGCCGACGGTGCGCCGGTGATGGAGAATGAGCACCCCGGCCACCCCTTCACGCTGATGCACTGGTCGGTGGTGCCGGAGGGCCTGTACTGGGGATCGCGCCACCTACACGAGCGCTATAACCTGCCGGTCTTGGTGACGGAAAACGGGCTGTCGAACATGGACTGGGTGGCGGCTGATGGCCGGGTGCACGACCCGCAGCGTATCGACTTCACACGGCGCTACCTGCTGCAATTCCGTAAGGCGGGCGAGGACGGCGTGCCGCTGAAGGGCTATCTGCATTGGTCGCTGATGGATAACTTTGAGTGGGCCAGGGGCTACCAGCAGCGCTTCGGTTTGATCCACGTCGATTACCTGACGCTGAAGCGGACGCTGAAGGACTCGGCGTATTGGTACCGCGACGTGATCGCCAGCAAGGGCGCGCTGCTGGACGAAGTGCCGGACTTCGCCAAGTACACCACAGCGGAGTAAGGCGGGGGCGCGTTCGGTGCTGCGTCACCTGGCCGGGGCGATTCCAACATCCAACCTATGGAAACTTCATGCTTGGCTGATGAAATCCATGGTATGATGAGGCTAAATAAATTGTTTAGACTGGAGTTGCCCCCCAATGAACGAGACCCGAAGCTACCTGAAAATGCAGCGCCGCGCTTTCATCCTGGTAGCAGCGGCGGCGGCCTTCATGGGCACAGCCGCGCTGATCTTCCTGATGGCAGCGGCATAGCGATCACCAGCCAAGGGGCGGGGACCCTTTCCCGCAGCATCACGTAACAACGCACAGCGCCCCCCCGCAGTTAATCGGGGGGCGCTGTTAGGTTTTCGTCGGCAGCCGCGTATTGCCCCCCACTCGCTTGGACGGTTATAATCGGCCCATGCATACACCAAGCCCCCGCCCCTTGTATCGCCTGCACGCGGTGATTCTGGCTCTGGCCTTGTTCAGCCTGCTGATGAGCGCCGTAGTCAGCCGCAGTGTCTTTGAACGCCTGCCCCACCTGGAAGACGAGGTGGCTTATCTGTTTCAAGCTAAGGTCTTCGCGCGCGGGGACCTGGTGATCGACTCGCCGACCCCCTTTAACGCCTACTGGCAGCCCTTCGTCATCGACCACAGCAGCGGCACGCGCTTCAGCAAATACCCGCCGGGTTGGTCCGCGCTGTTGAGCGTGGGCGTCAACATGGGCGCGCCTTTCGTCGTCAACGCGCTGTTTGCCGCGCTGAACGTGATCCTGGCCTACCGCCTGGCGGCTGACGCTTTCGACCGCCGCACCGGATTCACGGCGGCGGTGCTGGTGGCCTTTTCGCCCATGGCGCTGCTGCTCAACGGGACGCTGATGGGCCACACGCCCGCCCTGACGGGCACGACGCTCTTCATGTGGGCCTACCTGCGCATGACACGCAGCCCACAGCCGCTGCGCTGGGGCGTGTTGGCGGGCGTGGCGCTGGGCAGCGTGGTCATCAACCGCCCACTGACTGGCGTCGGCGTGGCGCTGCCTTTCATCCTCTACAGCGGCCTGACCCTGCTGCGTCAGCTCGTCGCGGATTGGCGCGTCGCCCGGCGAACGCTGCGCCCGCTGCTGGCCCTCAGTGCGGCGGCGCTGACCATCACGGCGGCCATCCCGATCTACAACGCGGCGGCCACTGGTGACCCCAGCACTAACCTCTATACCCTGGTGCCCGGCTGGGAGTACGACCGCGTAGGCTTCGGCGCGGGCTACGGGCGCAATGGGCACATCCTGGAAAAAGGGGTTCAGCACCTGCGCTATGACCTGTCACTGACGGCGGCGGACCTCTTCGGCTGGCAGGTCGGGCGCTTCACCGTGGAGCCGGAATCGGCCTACAACACGCGGGCCAGCGCCGAGGCCTGCGCTAACCTGGACGATCCCTCCGCGACGCTTCAGCAGCACCTGCGCACATGCAGCGGCTATTGGCGCGGCCTGGGCCTGAGCTGGATTCTGCTGCTGCCGGGGCTGCTGGTCGGGCTGCGGCGTGGATGGGCCTGGGCCTGGGCACCGCTTGGCCTGGTGTGGGCCGCACTGCTGCCGGAAATTTTCTTCACGCACCTGGGGCTGTGGGTGGCCTTCGGGGTCGCGTGGGCACTGACGCCGCTGCTGCTGTTGGTCTTCAGGGATGATGATGGGCGCGGCGCAGTCGCCCTACGCCGCGAAAGCGTTACCTGGCTGCTCTTCGGCGTGATCTTCAGCCTGCTGGCGGTGCATGTGGCTTACTGGGTCGGGTCACAGCGCTACAGCACGCGCTATTACTTTGAGGCACTGACGGCGGCGGCCATCCTCAGCGCGCTGCCCATCGCTTGGCTGATGCGCCGTTTCCCGCGCTGGGATGTGGAGATCGGCGTGGTGCTGCTGGGCGTCATGCTGTGGAGCTTGGTGGCCTACAGCACGCCGCGCATCCACGCCTGGTACGGCTATAACGCCGTCACGCAGGGCTTCATCGACGCGGTGCAGGCGCAGCGCCAAAGTGATGCGCCCGCCCTGGTGCTGATGCAAAGCGACTCGCCGCGCCGCTGGCGGTCCCATGGGGCGCTGATGGCGGTCACCAGCCCTTACTTAGACAGCGAGATCGTCGTGGCCTGGCAGGACGCCAACATCCCGGACGCGCGCGCCCTGATCCTGAACCGCTTCCCGGACCGTGAGGTGATCCGCATGGGCGCGGCGGGAGACTACGCCTGGTTCATCGCCGACTGTGTACCGGACGTGGGCTGTACGGTGGTCAACGACCCGGCGCAGCCCGGCGTGGCGCAGTCCGTGACCGATTGATTAAGGGAGTGTCGGCACGATGGCGTTGGCATAACCGACGTAAAGGTGCAGCCCACCCACCAAGTGCCCGGCTATCAGCAGCGCGCTGACTCCGGTACGGGGTGTGATGTGCCCCCCGGCCAGCTCCGCACGCAGCCCGCCCACCAAGCTCAACCCATAGACAAAGAGCGCGCTGAGCCGCAGGCCCCAGTTGAAGTTGGCCGCCATGTAAAAGTCGCCGCTTTCCGACAGCAGCAGGTACTGCATCAGCCCGATGAACAGCATCAGCCAGGTGAAGCGGGTCACAGGGTCGCGGCGCAGCGTCGGATACGCTGTCAGCGCCCACAGCGGAAAGGCCAGCGACGACACCAGCTTCAGCGCTACCATGCCGACTGAGGTGTCGAAGTACAGGGCGGGCTTCAGCGGCGCGAAAATAATGCCGTTGTTGGGGTTGATGCCGTAGCCCAAGGTGCGCTGCTGAATGTAGGTGAACACGAACTGCCAGCTCAGCGCCACCATGCCGGGGATTACCACGCTCAGCAGCAGCGCCCGCAGCGGCAGCGGTTCACGCCGCAGCAACCGCCAAGCCATCAGCAGCAGAACGGCGGGCAGCAGCACCATGCTGAAGTTAGGCTTGGTCAGCGGCGTGATGATGCTCAGCGCGAAGAGGGCTGCCACCCCCCCGCGTGATGCGTGCCCGGTGAACAGCAGGCGCAGCGTTAAGGCGTACAGCAGCAGCGCCAGCGGAATCAGCACGCTTTGCGTCGGGCTGTGGAACTGGTTGAGGATGATGTAGCCGTTGAGCCGAAAGTCGGTGTGATATGAGATGGCGGCCAGCGGCGGCCCGCCCAGGATCAGCAGGGACAGCAGGGTCAACCCCCACCAGAACGCCCGCCGCGTCGATGTCGCTTCTGCCAGTTGTGCCGCGCCCCACGCGAAGAACAGCGTCGCTGCTGTGACGTAGGCCGCAATGTTCACCGTGATGCCCGCGATGCGCAGCCCGCCGCCGGGGATCACCGCATCCACGCCCAGCAGCAGCAGGTGATACACGAAGTGCGGCGTCAGCAGTTGGCCATCGTCGCGCAGTGCCCGCGCGAAGTCGCGGTGGGCCGCCTGGTCGAAGATGCCGGTATTGCCGGTGAACACCGGGTACACCAGCACGAGTCCCAGCAGGACGGCGGGCAGCAGCGGCAGCGGGGGGGCAGGGCGGGCGGACTCAGGCATCAGTGGACGGGACTCCTCATCATGTGGACAGTGCGCGCCTCATTAGACCTGCGCTGGGGCCGTAGGTCAAGCGTCTGCCTGGGGACGTGGTGTGGGGCGGGCCGCTCTGCTACAATGCCAAATGTCACGCTGGCGACCCAGTGCTGGCATCGTAAAACTCGGCGCGCGGCTGAGTCCGTCGGCGTCGTAAGAGGATTAAAGAGGAGACCCGACTTGATGATGAACAGAGAACACAGGCGCTTTCTGGCGGTGTTGATGCTGGCCGCCGTGCTGTTGACAGCCGTTTGGGGCGTGGGCGCGCAGGAAGGCACGCTGACCCAGACCACAGCGGCGCTCAACCTGCGCAGCGGCCCCGGCGTCGAGTGGCGGGTGCTGGCCGTGCTGGCCGCCGGCCTGCGCGTACATGTCCTGGACGACTTCTCAACGGGGCGGCGGGAAAACCTGACCGGAGCGGA
>CAYWGJ010000205.1:0-4617 GCA_964457835.1 uncultured Anaerolineaceae bacterium | reverse complement strand
CGACCCTGGCCGGGGCCGGATACCCCGCTGTGGGCTTACCTGGACGTGCACGGCCTGTTCTTGTTCCTGCTGCTGTCCCTGCTGATCTGGGAGACGGCGCGTTGGCTGCGCGTGACGCCGGTACGCGACCTACGCGGGCGGCGCGGCGTGCTGCTGCTGATCCTGGGTGGCGCGGCGGCCTCCATAGTGGGCGGGGGAATGCTGGCCGTCCTGAACTACCAAGTCGCGCTGATCGTGCTGCCGCTGGTGGCCTGGATCGTGCTGCTCTTCTTCCGTCCAGGGCAGAGCGTACCGATGCAGTTCACGCTGGTGATCGCGGGCCTGGCGCTGAGCCTGACGCTGGGCGTGGAGTTGGTTGTGCTGGGCGGCGACATCGGGCGGCAGAACACCGTCTTTAAGTTCTACATGCAGGTGTGGCTGCTCTTCAGCGTGATGGGCGGCGCGGCGGCGGCTTGGTTGATCCGCGCCAGCGACGATTGGTCCAACCGCCTCAACGCGCTGTGGTACGTCAGTGGAGCGCTGCTGCTTTTCATCGCGGGCCTCTTCCCGGTGCTAAGCACCCTGGGCAAGTCCGTTTACCGCCTGGCTCCGGAGGTCGGCCCGACGCTGGACGGCGCGCGGTTCATGACCGGGAACACCGGTTACACGGAAAACGGCTGGGTGCTGGCCCCTGATCCGCTGGACCCGGCCAACACCACCGTCCGTGAGGACAGCACGGCCTACCCGGTGGACATGAACGCCGACTATTTGGCTATCCGCTGGCTGCAAGACAACGTGCCCGGCTCGCCTACTATCATGGAGGCCGTCAGCCGGGGTGAGTACCGCTGGGGTGGGCGCATCAGCATCCATACCGGGCTGCCCGCTGTGCAGGGCTGGAACTTCCATCAACGCCAGCAGCGCACCCTGGACCCCCTGCCCAGCTTCGTGTGGGCGCGCGTCGCCAACGTCAACGACTTCTACACCACGCTTGACAGTGCCCGCGCCTGGCGCTACTTGACGCATTACGACGTGCGCTATGTGGTCGTGGCTGGGCTGGAACAGGCGTTGTACGGCGCGACCGGCGGCCTGGCGAAGTTCGACCAGATGGCCGCCGATGGCTGGCTGACGCGGGTCTATGACGAGGGCGGCGCGCGCATCTACCGCGTGGAAGCCGGTGCGGGGCCGCAAATGGTCGCTGCTGACTCAACGCTGACAGGAGAGTGAGAACACCGTGATCTTTGACTGGCTGATCCGTGAAGGCGGGCTGATCTTGAGTTGGTGGCTGCTGGCAACCCTCGCCGGACTTGCCGCCCTGCCCCTGACGCTGCGCATGTTCCGCTGGCTGCCAGATCGTGGCGTGACCTTAGCGCGCGTGACGGGCATCCTGATGGTGAGTTTCGTGTATTGGTTGTTGGGCAGCCTGGGCTTTCTGCGCAATGAGCCGGGGAGCTGGCTTCTGGCAGCGCTGCTTGTGCTGGCTGTGGGTGCGGCGTGGTTCTACCGCACGCAGGAAGCGCACTTCGACCTACGCGATTATCTGCGGCGTCACCGCTGGATGCTGGCGGCGGCGGAAGTGCTTTTCGTCGCGCTGCTGCTGAGCTGGGCGCTGGTCCGCGCGCACCAGAACGACCTCAACGGCACCGAAAAGCCGATGGACCTAGCCTTCACCAGCGCCCTGTTACGCAGCGAAACCCTGCCCCCGCCGGACCCCTGGCTCAGCGGCTACAGCATCAGCTACTACTACTTCGGCTACCTGATGGCCGCCGGTTTTTCACTGTTGAGCGGCACAGTGAGCACAATCGGCTACAACCTGTGGACGGCCATGTTGTTTGCCCTAGTGGGACTGACCGGCTTCGGCCTACTCTACAACCTACTGACGACCTTACGCCCCGTGCCGCTTGATCCGCTCAAGGCGCGGCCCGTCCGCCCTATCGTCGGCGCGCTGATGGGCGTTGTCGTGCTGCTGATCGTCGGCAATTACCAGTTTCCGCTGGTGGAGGTCCCGTATCAAACGCGCACGGCCAGCGCCGACTACCTGCAATTCTGGGACGTGAACATCCGGCAAAACCCACTGCCCGCCCTAGCCGAAGGCGTCGGCACGGACCCCGGCACTTGGGCCAACGACTGGTTCCGTGCGGCGCGCGCCATGAACGACCGCAACCTGCCCGTCATGGTCGAAAACGGCTACCCGGTCCGGGTGGAGGTCATTAACGAGTTCCCGATGTTCAGCTTCCTGCTGGCGGATAATCACCCGCATGTGATGGCCCTGCCCTTCACGCTGCTGGCCGTCGGCCTGGCGTTGAACCTGCTCTTGGCCGCGGAGTCCCTGCGGCGCGACGAGATCGTGTTTGCGGGCTTGGTCATCGGCGGGCTGGTCTTCTTAAACACTTGGGACGCGCCCATTTACTTGGTCGTCGTGCTGGGTGCGGAGGGCCTGCGGCGGCTGTTGGCGTCTGGACGTTTGACCTGGGACGACGCACTGCGCATGGCCGGACTCGGCGCGGCGATCCTGGCAGTGGGCGCGGCGGCCTATCTGCCCTTCCTGGTCGGCTTCCGCTCACAGCTCGGCGGGGCACTGCCCAACCTCATCTACCCCACGCCGACCCAGCAGCTTCTGTTAACCTTTGGGCCACTGGTGCCGCTGATGGCCTTAGTCATCGGCTGGGAAACGTGGCGCGGCTTGCGCACACACGAGATGCAGTGGACCAACGGCCTGTGGATCGCGGCGGGGATTTTCGTGCTGCTGCTGCTGAGCATGGGCGCGCTGGTCTTCATCGGCACGGTGTCGCCCGGCCTGCGCACCAACGTCCAGGAATTTGTCAACGGCATGGGCGGCTGGGACGCCGTGCTGCCCGAACTCATCGACAAGCGCCTGAGCCACGGCCTGACGGTGTTGATTCTGCTGGCCGGGCTGGCCCTGCTGATCGCGCGCGTGCTGGGCATGGGCAGGTGGGCATCCGCGCCGACGCTCGATGCGGACATGGACGCGGACCCTATCGACGCCGAAAGCCGCTTGGTGCCCGCCTTCAGCCTGCTGCTGATCGCGGCGGCGCTGGGCTTGGTGCTGGTGCCGGAGTTCGTCTACCTGCGCGATAACTTCGGCACGCGCATGAACACGGTGTTCAAGTTCTATTACGCCGCCTGGACGCTGTTGGCGCTGGGTGTCAGCGTGGGCGTGTACCGGATGCTGTGGGCCGTCGAGCCGCGGGTGACCGCGCGTTGGGCGGGCGGACTGCTGTGGGCCGTCGTCGGCGTCAGCGTGGCGCTGGGCCTGCTCTACCCGCTCTTCGGCATCCACTACCGCACGGAACGCCAGGGCACGCGCGTGCAGATCGACGGACAAACGGCCATCACCTTAGACGGCTGGCGCTCGGTCGTCGGCCCAGATGACTACGCGGCATTGACCTGCCTCAGCGAGATGACCGGGCGCAATCCGGTCGTCATGGCGGAGGCCACCGGCGGCTCATATGACTTCTTCGGGATGGGCGGCGTAGCCTCTGGACGCACGGGTGCCCTCACCGGGATGCCCACCGTGCTGGGCTGGCAGGGACATCAGCAGCAGTGGCGCGGCACAGGTTACACCGCCGCCGTCGGCACCCGCCCTGACGACCTACGGCGGCTGTATCAGGACCTGCGCCTGGACATCGTGACGCCCTTGATCGACTACTACGGCATCGACTACATCCTGTACGGCCCTGTTGAGCGCGACCCGGAGCGCTACGGCAGCATCGGCGAGCAGAAATTTCTGGACGGTCTGACCTTGGTCTGCGATGAAGGCAGCAGCCGAATCTACAGCACGGCCCGCGTGCAGCGCGACGAATGACCCCAGCGAGAAAGGGCAGCGATCAATGAGCGAGCGCATCACGAGCGAAAGCATCCCCCCTATGGACGCAGCAAGTCCGACCGATCACGCATCCGACCGCCTGGCTTATCGCCCGGCCTCCGCCGCTATCGTAATCCCAACGGGCCGGCTGGTCTATGCGCTGCTGCTGGCCCTATCGCTGACGCTGCGCCTGGGCGAACTGGGCGCAGTGCCGCTGAGCAGTGCCGAGGCCCCCATCGCGCTAAACGCCTATGAGAGTCTGAACGCCCTTAACGACCCGGCGACGCTGACCCTGCCCGATTCGCCGCTGGGGTTCTGGTCGGCGCGCGTGGGCATGGGGCTGTTGGGCGGCACAGAATTCGCCGCGCGCGTGCTGACCGCCCTGGCCGGGGCGCTGCTGGGACTCACGCCGCTGCTCTTCCGCGATCTGCTGGGGCCGGGGCGGGCTTTCGCCTTCAGCCTGCTGCTGAGCCTGTCGCCGGTGCTGCTGGCTGCCTCACGGACAAGTGACCCGGCGGTGTGGTCGCTGCTGCTGGCGGCGCTGCTGCTGTGGCGGGTGAAGGTCTACGCCCAGACACGCACCGGATCGGCAGGCGTGGTGCTGATCGTGGCGCTGGGGGTGCTGCTGGGCTTGGCAGAACCCGGCGCGCTGCCTCTGAGCTTAAGTCTGCTGGCGGCGCTGGCAGGTGCAGCACTGCTGAGCACCACCGACCGCAGCGCGGCCCCGGAAACGGAGTCCGACCCGGACGTTGAGTCCGACCCGGTGCGCCGCCTGGACGCGCTGACGGCGGCCTTGGCCGGGCTGTCTTGGCTCA
>CAYWGJ010000204.1:0-4625 GCA_964457835.1 uncultured Anaerolineaceae bacterium | reverse complement strand
CTGGCGATGACGCCCGCATCGCGCGCCTGGTGCAGGCCATGGCCGCTGAAGACAACGCCCTGGAAGCCCTGAACGCTGACATCAAGGCGCTGGGCGTGCAGGCTGCGGAATACGAAGTGCGCCAGAAGCAGCTTACCGGCATCAACACGGAATGGCGGCACGCCCTGGAACAGTTCAACCGCCGCCAGCAGGCCCTGGACTCACTGGCCGTGCAGCGCGACCGCCTGGCTGAAAAAGAGTCCGCGCGGGAGGCCGCCCAGTATCAGAAGGGTCTGGCCGATGAGCTGGTGGTCGCCTTTGGCAAGAACGGCGTGCCGGCTATGATGATCGAGTCGGCCATTCCAGAGCTGGAGCACATCGCTAACGAGCTGTTGAGCCGCATGACCGATGGGCGGATGCACCTGCGTCTGAACACGCAGCGCGAGCGCGTCAAGGGCGGCACTGCCGAAACGCTGGAGATTGAGATCGCCGATGAGCTGGGCACGCGCCCCTATGAGATGTACAGCGGCGGCGAGTCCTTCCGCATTGATTTCGCGCTGCGGGTGGCGCTTAGTAAGCTGTTGGCACGGCGGGCCGGGGCGCATCTGCGGACGCTCTTCATCGACGAGGGCTTTGGCACTCAGGATGCCGCCGGGCGCGAAAAACTGGTGGAGGCGATCAACGCTATCCGCGAGGACTTCGACATGATCCTGGTGATTACGCACATTGACGAACTGCGTGACGCCTTCCCAGTGCATATCATCGTGGAAAAAGGGCCGGGGGGCAGCCGCGTGCGGATTCAGTGAGGCCGTATGTCGCCTTGATGGCGCTGTGCCCTAGAAATGAAAAACCTCCCTCAGCGGCGTGGCTGGGGGAGGCGGGGTTACAGGGCTAGGCGGCACGGCTCGCGCTGACGGTTTTAGTCGTCGTCGTCGAAGCGGTCATCGTCAGATTGGGCCAGGGCGGGCAGCGCTGTCAGCATCAGCAGCAGGGCAGCCAGCAGCACCGCAAGGCCTACAGGGGCAAAACGTGGGTCATAGGGTGGTCATCCTCCAAATAGGTTGCGGGTCACATACAGTCGTGACATGACAAATTATCCATGAATTGCTGCGGCTGCCAATAGGACCGGGGAGCTATTTTATAGATTTTTATCAGCATTATGCTGACCTAACCGCAGCACATCGCTACCTACTGCCCGGATGTGCTACACTAGAAGCGCAGCGCGGCCAAATATAAGCGGGATGGGCCGGTTTGCAACGCACGCACAGCTCGCCGCGTATACCAGGGTGAGGTGCGTGGCAGCCCGGCGCTGCCCGTTTAGGGAGAAACGCAGTGTCTGATCCAGTCATCGTTGAATGGGTGAACGCCGCCATTGCGGGCGATCAAGATGCTTTCGCCGAGATCGTCTACACCTTTCAGGACGCGGTTTACAACCTGTGCTACCGGATGCTCAGCGACGCCGCCGAAGCGGAGGACGCCGCGCAAGAGGCCTTCCTGAAGGCTTATCACAACTTGACGCGCTATGATCAGAACCGCAGCTTCAAGACCTGGCTTCTGAGCATCGCGTCTAATCACTGTATCGACCGCCTGCGCAAGCGCCGGATGCACTTCACGTCCATTGACGAGCCGACGCCTGCCACGCTGTCGTTGTCCAGCGATGACCCCCTGCCGGAGCAAGTCACGCTGCGCAACGAACGCAGCCGCTTTATTCAGGGCCTGCTGGACCAGCTCGAACCGGATTACCGCGCGGCGGTGGTGCTGCGCTACTGGTACGACTATTCTTATGCTGAAATCGCTGAGGTGACCGGCAGCACCGAAAGCGCCATCAAGAGCCGACTCTACCGCGCCCGCCAGACCCTGGCTGGTCTGCTGAATGCGGAGCCGGATGCCGACGAGAACGACCAGGCCGACGACTACGGACGCCGCCTGGCCCTGGATTGACGGGGCTTACAGGAGGAAAAACGCATGGCTGCCAACGAGAGACTGCGCCGCCTGATGCAGGAAGCACTCGACGATGTGCTGACGCCTGAAGAGCGCGAAGAGCTGGTGCTGCACCTGGACGAAGACGACGCCACCTTCAGCGAGTACAGCCGCCTGAAGCGCGTGGATGACACCCTGCGCACGTCCCCGCACGAACGCGCACCGCAGCGCCTGGCCGCGACCATCATGGCGCGGCTGGGGCAGTCCATCCAGGCCGAAGCCGAAGCCCAAGCCCGCCAAGTACAGCAGAGCGAGGCTGAGCTGCAAATCACCGCCGAAGTGGTGTCGGTGGCCGTGTCGCTGGTGACGGTCGTGACCACGCCGCTGCTGGTGGCCGCCGCCTGGATGATCCTCAACAGCGCTGCTGATCCGCGCGTGCTGGAGCGCGTCTTCGCGCAGATTATCGCGGTGGCGATGCTGGTGATCGAAATCCTGCAAGTGCTGCTGGAACGCATCGAGGCGCAGTTGCAGAGCGATCCTGACGCGGCCATGGCGACGCTGGCGCTCATCCCGGTGGTGATGCTGGCGATTGCGCGCTATGTGCTGGGCGACGAACTGGTAGACGCGGCTATCGCGGACGCGGCGGCGCAGCGCGCTGCCTCGGACTGAAACAGCCTAAACATCCGGGCGCGGCTGTGCTACACTTCGCGCCATGAGCACGCCGCCAATTCCCATCCCTAAACTGAGCGTCCGCAGTCTGCCTTGGCCTACAGACTGGGCTGCGCTTTTCGGCAGCGACACCCCGCGCCCGTTGATCCTGGAGATCGGCTTCGGCCAGGGGGAGACGCTGCGGCATCTGAGCCAGACGCGCCCCGACGCGCACCTTATCGGCCTGGAGATTTCGCACATCAGCATGGTGAAGCTGGAAAAGCGCCAGGCCCAAGGGGAGCTGCCAAACCTGCGCGTGGTGTTCGGCACCGCTGAGACGGCGCTGCACCACTGCTTCGCCCCCAACACCCTGGACGCCGTGCACATCAACTTTCCCGATCCCTGGTTCAAAGCGCGTCACAGCCGCCGCCGCCTGATGCAGCGTGATACCCTGGACGCCCTGGTCAGCCGCCTGAAGCCGGGCGCGGACCTGTACCTCGCCACGGACATCATCGCCTACGCTGAGATGAGCCATGAACTGCTGGCTGCTACGCCCGCGCTGGCGAATCAACTGCCGGGCGGCGTGCCTTGGGTGCACGAGTTCAGCGGGCGCGTGCTGACCAAGTACGAGCGCAAGGCTATCGCGGAAGGCCGCCCGCGTTATTTCTTTCATTATCGCCGCCCCGATGTCCCCGCGCCGGACGTGCCCGTGAAACAGGAGCTGCTCCCCATGCCCAACATGATCCTTGAGTCGCCTGTGAGCCTGGACGCCATGTACGCGGCGTTTAATCCCTTCAACGTGCAGCACGGTGACATCACGGTGGGCTTTAAGTTCGCCTACGTGGGGCCGCGCACGCTGTTGGTGGAGACCTACGTGCATGAGCCGACCATCGAGCAGCGCATGGGCCTGCTGGTCAGCGTGGACCCGAACGAGCCGCAGAAACTGCGCGTGCGCGTGTCGTCGATGGGCGGGCCGCGCCCCACGCCGGGCGTGCACATCGCAGTCAAGGCCCTGGCGGACTGGCTGGTGCGCCTGCACCCGGAGGCGCGCGTGCTGCAAGACAAGGTGCGCCAGGACTTCGTGTGAGGGCCTAAGGCCGCGCCCAGTCGACACCGGCTTGATCCCCCCGCCATGGCACACAGCGCCTTACAGGGTTACAATAGGCCCCAGATTGAACACACACAGGAGTCAGCGCGGTCATGGCTTACGGTCGCTTGGATGTGTTCTGGCCTGACGGGCGCTTCGAGACCTTCCCTCTGAATTCGGATAACGTCTCGGTGGGGCGCTACACCGGTAATACGATCAGCCTGGACACCGACACCATCTCACGTTACCACTTTACCCTCGTGCGCGAGGCGGGCGTGGTCTACATTATCGACAGCGAATCGGCCAACGGCACCTTCGTCGATGGGGTGCGCCTGCCCGATCAGCGCCAGGTGCTGCACGGCGGCGAAGAGATTCAGATCGGCCACCTGCGCATGAACTTTCACCTGGTAGATGACGCGCCCACCGCCCCCACGCCCACCGTCGCCGATGACACCTTACCCATCACCCACGAGACCACCGCCTTTCGCATCGACTTACAGCTTCCGCAGATCAGCGTCATTCCGGGGTCGTATACCTCTGTGGAGCTGGGCATCACCAACACCGGCGAGCAGCCCACGATGTATCGCGTTGATGTCAGCGGCCTGCCGGACGCCTGGGTGCGCATCAACCGGCCCGTGCTGGAGGTGCTGCCGGGCGAGAGCGAGGTGGTGCTGCTTAACATCAAGCCCACCCGCCGCAGTGATTCCACCCCCGGTGATTATGCCGCGCGCGTGGTGGTCTACCTGGAAGAAGACCCCGAAGTGCGGGCGGAAAGCCCCATGCGCGTGACGGTGCAGGCCTACAGCGGCTTCGGCATGGCGCTGGGTGCAAAGCAGTTCAGCGGCGGCGAGCGCCTGCTGCTGCACCTGCATAACCAGGGCAGCGCCCCGCTGAACCTACGCATCGAAGCGCGCAGCCCTGAAGGGGCACTGAGCTTTACGCACAAGCCGGAGGCTACCACGCTGGCTGCCGGGCAGCGTGCCCGCGCCAC
>CAYWGJ010000203.1:0-4647 GCA_964457835.1 uncultured Anaerolineaceae bacterium | reverse complement strand
TGCCCCCGCGCCGCCCGACACAATGCTGAGCTGGCGTCAAGTGCTGGCCGCGGACTTCATCGCAGGCATTCAGGCGCACGACCTGCGCGACCTGGTCCTGGTCGGGCACAGCTTCGGCGGGGTCGCCAGCATCCCGACAGCCTTGGCCCTGCCGGACCGCGTGCGGGCGCTGGTGCTGTTGGACCCGCCCGTGCTGGCCCCGTGGCGTCAGGCTTGGATGCTGGCGCGCCGCGCTGTCGGCTATGAGTCCAGTTGGGGCTTAGAGACCAGCGCCCGCCGCCGTCGCGATCGCTTTGAGAGCCACGACGCCGCCTATGAGAACTTCAGCCGCAAGCGCATCTTCAGCGACTGGCACCCGGACGCCCTGCGCGCCTACGCTGACTCCATGCTGCCGCACCCAGAGGGCGGAGTCACCCTGGCTTGGCCCAGCGCCTGGGAAGCCTACTTCTTCCGCACCTGGATACTGTATCAGCGCCTGTGGCCGGACCTGCTGCGCCTGCGGCGGCGGATGACGACACAGGGCCTGCCCGTCCTGCTGATTCGCGGCGCAACGAGCAATACCCTGCTGGCATCAGCGGCGGCGGCCATGCGCGCTGTGCTGCCGCAGATGGCCTATGAAGAAGTGCCGGGTCACGGGCATCTGCTGGTACACAGCGCCCCGGACGAAACCGCTGCGCGCGTCAAGGCGTGGCTGGCGGCGCTGGTGTAGGATGACAATGCTGATTAACCGCTGCTTTAAGGCCTGCGGCCCAGCGTCACCGCCAGGTCCAGCGACTCGCCATCGCGCAGCACGCCGAAAGTCACCACCTGGTCCGGCGCGCCATAGGTGGACAGATAACCCAGCAGCGGCCCTACGCCCGGCACCGTTACCCCATCCACGCTGAGGATCACGTCGTCAACCTGCATCCCGGCAGCGGCGGCGGGGCCTTCCACCGCGCCGACCGCTACACCGCGCGTGTCGACGGGCAGACCCAGGCGTTCGATGGTCGCTAGGTCCATGTCGGTCACGTTGAAGACGCCCAGGTAGCCGTACTGGACAGCGCCACTCTCCAGCAGTTCTGTGACGACGCGGCGCACCAGGTTCGACGGAATGGCAAAGCCAATGCCCGCGTTGGCCCGGTCCCGGCTGATAATCTGGACGTTGACGCCGATCACCTCCCCGCGCAGGTTCAGCAGCGGACCACCGCTGTTGCCCGGATTGAGCGGCGCGTCCGTCTGAATGACCGCGCCGATCTGGTAGCTGCCCAGGCCATCGATGACGCGCCCCAGGCCGCTGATGATGCCGCCCGTCAGCGTCCACTCTTGGCCGAAGGGGCTGCCGATGGCAAGTGCCGTCTGCCCAATGCGCAGTGACTCGCTGTCGGCAAAAGTGACCGGATGCAGGCGGTCGGCGGGCAGGTCCACGCGCAGCACGGCTAAATCGGAGTCGCGGTCTTCCCCGACGACTTGTGCCGCGACGATCGTGCCGTCGAAGAAGTTCACCTCGATGATGTCACGGCTGCGCCGGGCGTCGATGACGTGCGTGTTGGTGACGATGTGCCCCTGCGTGTCGATCACGAAGCCGGTGCCACCGCTCAGCTCACCGAAGACGGTGTTGGCGATGCCCACCGACACGACCGCGGGACTCACGGTCTGGTACAGCGCGGCCAGCTCGGACTCGGTGGCGTTGAGCGTGTAGGGGGTGTCGCTGACGCGCAGTGTGATGACCTGGGTCGGCTGGGCAGCAGCGCCCATGGCATAGCCCAGGCCCAGCAGAACGGCGGCCAAGGCTATCAGCGCCAGCGCAGCAGGGAGTCTGGAGTGCGGCATGGTAAAAAACCTCATCTCATAACGTAATCTTTGATAGGGTACGTGACCTCACTGAGCGTCACCTGAGTACGTGCTGAGCTATGCGCGGGGCTGCACCTGGATCATGCCGGAACCGTCGGGCGCGGGCGCAATGTCCAGCGTGGCGCTGAGTGGGCCAAGCGCCAACGTGCAGGCGTTCAGCTTGAGGATAAGCGCGGTGTCGGGCGGCACCGTGATGCCGATGTCCGCAGCGGCCAGCCCACCCACCACCGCGCGCCGCCGTGCCACCACATAGACGCCGGCCTCGTCCTGTTCGGCGGCGGTCTGCCAGCCGGAAGCCAGCTTAAGGTGTAGGTTCACGCGGATTACGGGGTCGGTGCTGTAGGCAATGCGCACTTGCGCGCGTTCGGCATCCAGGTAGAGCGTGGTGGGCGGCTCCACATTGTAGACCAGGGTCTTACGCTCATCGGTGAATTCACGCAGCGAGGCGGCGGTATCGACGGTTTGACGCAGCAGGTTGAACATTTCCATAAGGCGTGGCAGCTCCAGGGGTTGTGTTGGGTGCATGGGGGTATTGTACATCGCTTGGCGGGGAATGGGGGTATCCTGGCGTGCAAGATAATGTAAAATATTTCCAAAACGCGCATATAAATGCTGCTTGACATTTGTGGCAAGGGGGGCGCGCGCATTTCGTCTGAAGCAGCAGCAGCAGGAAATGCCCCCTACGCCGGTTGTGCGGCCTAATACGCAGCGCTGACGCCGCCCCCGGCACCCTGACAACTGGCACCGGGGGCGTGTGTGTGAGGCGACCCGCTAGGCCTTTTCCTCCGGCGCATCCGGCACATCTCCGTCGTCGTCGGCGTCGTTCACGCGCTCCATGGGCAGGCTGCCCACCGTGTAGTCGTTCGCGTCGATCCCCCGCAGGCTGTCGAACATCTGCCCGATGCGCTCCACCGTCTTACTGAAGTCCTCACCGCTGAGCGCCTCCACCTTGGTGCGGAACACCTCCGCCACTTCCGGGATACCCATCAGCAGCCCCAGGAAGGTATTGCCCCCTGTGCCGTTGGCCCCGCTGCCATCACCGCCGAACTGCACCACACGCACGTTGCCACCCAGCCCGGCCAGGGCTTCAGAAATGGCCTCGGTCTTGGCGACATCCGCCTGTGTCACCTGCTCAATGATGTACTGCCGCAGGTTGATCGAGTCCTCAGCGGCGGTGGCGGCGGCCAATTCGCGGCGGCCCTCGGCTTCCGCCAACAGCTTGGCCTTCTCACCTTCGGCCTCAGCCAACAGACGTGCGCGCACGGCGTCCGCTTCGGCTTTGTCACCTTCGGCTTCGGCGCGCTTCATCGCCTGTAGGGCGCTGGCGTCGGCATCACCCTTCTGGCGCACGGCGTCCGCAGCAGCGACGGCGCGCTCGCGGGTGGCCTGCGCTTCTGCCTGGGCCTCAATCTCGATGCGGCGGCGTTCGGCTTCTGCGCGGATTTCCGTGGCCTGACGTGCGGCACGGGCCGGCACCAGCACCTCGGCTTCTTGCTGCTGCTCCACGGCCAACGCGCGGCGCTGCTGCACGTCTTGATCGGCGGCGGCCTGTTCCAGGTCAACGCGCTTTTTGACCTCCACCTCGCGCAGCGACAAGGCCTCACGCTGGACCAGGATTTCACGCTGGGCGTCCAGTTCGGCTTGTTCGGCGGCGCGCAGGGCTTCGGCGGCCTTCACGCGCGCCTCGCGCGAGGCTTCGGCTTCGGCGATCTGCGCGTCGCGCTTTACCGCGGCGATCTGCGGCGCGGCCATGGCTTCCAGATAGCCTTCGTTGTCGCGGATTTCCTCAATGCCCATCGACAGGATGCGGATGCCCATGGCGCTCATGTCGTCAATCGCCAGGTCCTGCACGCGCTGGATGAAGTCGTCGCGGTCACGATGGATCGTCTCGATTGTCATCTGGCCCACAATGGCGCGGAAGTTGGCGCTCAGGGTCTCTTCGATCACGGCGCGTATCTCGTCGCGGCCCATGTCCAGGAAGGCTTTGGCTGCCGTGCGGATAGCGCTGTCTTCCGCGTCGATCTGCACCTGGGCTACCCAGTCAATCTGAATCGGGATGCCGCTGACAGTGTACACCTCGTCCTTCAGTGTCTTGATCGTCATGATCGTCAGGTCAAGCTTCTTGAAGGTCTCGATGATCGGCTTCACGAAGACGCCGCCATTGGTGATGTAGCGTGGGTCCCCGGAACCGAAGACGACGTAGATGGCGTTGGGCGGCACGCGGTGGTAATAGCGCGAGATCAACACGATCAGCGCCACTAGGATGACCGCGATCACAGCAATGATGGGCAGCAGCACTTCCATGGTAGGTTCTCTCCTCTTTTTCGACTCGTACCTTACATTACATTGCGGCAGCGGATTCCGCCCACAAACTTACTGCACGGTAAACGTACAGGTGCCTTCGTTGATCGGGCGCTGAGTGCCCGGCCCGTAGTCGGCGTAGCCGTCGCTGATGGCTTCGTCCCAGGTCAGCCGGTAGGTGATCGTCACTTCACCGGCGGGCAGCGGATCGGTGGGCACGTACCAATACACCCAGTAATTGCCGTCGCTTTTCTGGATGATGTCCTGGCGGAAGCCGGCCCAGTTTTCCAGCAGTTCACCGTTGACGCGCACGCTGTATTGCGCGTGGGTGATGTGCTGCTGCACCTGGGCTTCGGTGCGCGCATACCAGGACCAGAATACCTCAATCGTGGAGCCAGCGGCCAGGTCGTCAGGCGGTGGCAGCCGGTGTGAGGTGTCGTCGCAGTAGGCCAGTACATCGACGCCCTGCTGCACGCGCCTCGCACCAGGCAGCAGCGTCGCAGTGGGGGGGGGCGG
>CAYWGJ010000202.1:0-4736 GCA_964457835.1 uncultured Anaerolineaceae bacterium | reverse complement strand
TGCCGCCCGCGCTTCAGGCTGCGGATCATGGTCGAGGTCGGTCACGCGGGGCACCCAGGCAGCGCGCAGCTTCAGCAGGGCGGCATCCGGCGGCGCGCTGGCCCCGCTCCGTGTGATGCACCAGGCCGCCACTTCCGGCTGCGCGTCCATCAGCCACTCAACCACCGGCGTCGGGTCGTTGCTGTACAGCCCCGCCAGCAGGATGGCCGCCTCTTCCCAGTTCGTGCGCGCCCACCAGTGCTCCGGCGGCCAGATGTCGGCAGCCTGCAATGCCCTCACCCCCGGCCCATCTTCTTCAGGAAGAGGGGAGAAAATGCGGCTGTTCATGTATTGTGCCGCGAAATACTCCTGCAGCAGTTGATGCGTGAAGCGCACCTGTTCACCCGCGCTCAAGATGCTGCTGCTGCCCGCCAGGTACAGCAGCCGCTCACCCATCAGCGCCTGCACGTCCTCACGGGGCAGCACCGTCAGCGCGTCGAGGCCCTCATCCCCAGCCCCTCTCCCGGAGGGCGAGGGGAGCTTGCGCCGCACCTGCATCTCGTAGGCCACCCGTTCCAGCGCGCTGCGCAGCGGCTCCGCTTCATCCGGCTGCATCACCTCGCTGTCGATCTCCCGCTTCAACAGGTAGTCGATGAAGCGACCGAACAGCTCGCCTCGGTTGGCGGGCAGGGTGCCCTCATCCCGGTACACGCTGGTGAGCATCAGCAGCATGTAGGGGTTGCGCGCCAGGGCCATCATGCTGGACGGCTGCTCACGGTCGCGCAGCCAACCAGTCCAAGAACTGTTATTACCGTCCCACCATCCCCACGTAACGCCATCGGGCAGCGTCTGCCCCAGCCAGAACACGGCTTCGGGCTGTTCCAACTTAGGGGCGATCTTGTGTGTGAAGTCCTCCCAGCGTGCGGTGGCGTTTGGCCCCGCCAGCTTCCAGAAGAGGTCATCGCCCTGCGCCTCACCCAGGTAGCGCCCGGCAAACTCCCGGATGCGCAGCGGGTCCAGCGGCGTGATGTTCACCTTGTCGAAGCCCAGGTCCACCGTGTAATCCAGCTCACGGCAGCTCACCACCGCCATCAGGTCCGGGTGCGCCTCCACGAAGCGCTGCACCTGCGCGTACTTCGTCGCGTGCTGGCTGGCGGGCAGCTCGTTCAGGCCGTCCAGCAGCAGCGCCGCCCGCTTCTGCTTCAGCAGCACGTCCAGGTAGGTCCCCAGCTCGCCCAACTGCCCCACGATGAACTCGGCCAACGGCTGCTCAGCCTCCGTCCACTTGCCCAGCCGCACCAGCAGCGGGATCGGCGCATCGCGGTCGGCCAGGGCGCGCTCCACCAGTTCGGCGGCCAGCTTCCACACCGTGGTCGTCTTGCCGCCGCCTGGCTCACCCAACAGCACGCAGCGCCGCAGCGCGGTCATCTCCTCCACCGCGTTCTCGAAGCGGCGCGGGGCGCGTTCTTCGCGTTCCATCTCACGGCCCATCGGCAGCAGCTCGAACACCGCCCGCATCTCCACCCGGCGCGCTTGGGTCTGCACCGTGCCGCCCATGGCCGTGTACTTGTCCGTGTTCAGCAGCTCTTCCAGCCTCAGACGCTCTAGGTAGCTCAGCTCCAGGGCACGCGGCACGTCCCGCTGCACTCGGATCGGCACCGGCACGGGATCGGGCGCATCGTCGGCGGGGTCAGTGCTGGCATCGGCAGTAGGCAGGCTCGGCGCGGGCAAATAGCTCAGCAGCAGCGCCACCGCTTCCGCGTAGCCCCGGTCAAAGGCGGTCACGCCCTGGGTGCTCACCAGCGGGAAGAAGCGCGGCTCGTCAAACACCTGCTCCAGGATCACCGGGATAATCAACTTCTTGCGCTGGCGTGCCCACAGGATTTCGTCCTGCACCCAGGGGCTTTGCAGTGCGCGGCGCGTCACCACCGGCACGAAGGCGTAGCTGTTGATGATGCCTTCGCTGATCGTCATGATCCACTCGTCGCCGCCCTTGATGCTGCTGCGGTCCACCCAGCAGGCGTGGCCGCCCGCTTGGAGGTCGGCAATCAGCCGGTCGGCAAACACCGTGTCCTGGTGGCTGTAGCTGATGAACACCGTCGGGCGGCGGTCGCGGCGCGGCGTGTCGATGTCCATGGGCGGCGTCGTCACGGGGTCGGCGAGCGCGGGGTCAGCCTGTTTCGGCGGGGTTTGGCTCACACACAACGTGTTCGTCAGGCGCACCAGGTCGTCGATTTCCGGGTGCTTGTCCACGCCGCACTCTTCGCGCAGCACGTTCAGCAGTTGGGCCATACTGTGGATTCCGTCGTTCAAGCAGCCGAAGTCAATCAGCGTGCGCAGGCAGCGCGTCGCGAACACCTTGGCCGACCCGCTCCGGTCCATGCCGTAGAGCTTGGGGTTAGTCAGATAGAAGGCGTCGGTCAACAAAACGTCGCGATCGTCCTCGTCGGTCACGTAGGGCAGCAGCAGCCTCTTGGTGCGCTGCATCAGGTCGGGGGGCAGGGCTGGGTCAGTCATCGGCTCCACCAGTGTGCTCATTGGGTTGATCGTATGCCTCCATTGTACCGCAAGTCGCTGAAACGTGCCGTCAATCCGTACAGGCCCAGTCCTCACACGTCTGAGCCGCAAAGCTCACAGTTTTCTGTTGCTGGACGCATAAATCACGGGTCACAATGTGTTTATAGGTTGATGTTCAGTAAATCAGGATGCGCCACACCATGACCGACCCCACCCCTGAAACCCTCGCTGAGCGCGTCTTCACCTTGGCCCGCCTGCTCACCCTGGATGCGGACGACGCCGATTCCGCGCCGCAAAACCCACACACCCCGCCTTCGTGTTACAGTCCAGACGTATCCGACAACGACGAGGAACCCCATGGCAGGCCGCAAACGTAAGCTCCAAACCCAGCCCGGATTTGTCACCTATCTGCGCACCAGCGATGAAGAGGTCCAGGCCCCGGAACGCTCGCAGAGTGCCCAGCGCCGCGACATTCAGCAGCGTCTGTTGGCTTTCCACGACCTACCCGACCTGGGCGAGTACGTCGATAACTTCACCGGCACCTCCGCCGACCGCGTGCACTATCAGCGCATGCTGGCCGACGCTCGGCGCGGCGCGTTCTCGCACGTTTTCGCGTCCACACCCGACCGCTTCGGGCGCGACGATGTCGAAGCCCTGCGCGCCATCGACGAGCTGACCGCCCTCGGCATCGTCGTGCGTTTCGCCACTCATCCTGACCTCGACCCCGCTGACCCTGACGACCGGCTGTACTTCAACATTCTGTTCGGCATGGCGAAGCGCGAGTCGGCCATCACCGGCAGGCGCACCACGGGCGGGATGCTCTCCAAGCTGCTGCGCGGTGAGTGGCCGTGGCGCGCGCCCGATGGCTACCTCAACTGCGAGCAGCGCCTCACCGACCTGGAGCCGGAGGAACAGCTCAATCACGGGCGGTACAAGCGCTGGGTCGAGAAAGACCCGGAGCAGGCGCAGGTCTGGCGCGACGCCTGGGACCTGCTGCTCACCGACCAGTACACCCTGGACCAGATTTGCGCACAGCTCGCGGCACGGGGGCATCGCTTCCGCAGCGGCCAGCCATTCACCCGCACCGACCGCTTCGGGCGCAGCACCCACCGCCGCAAGGACCTCTCCAAGGTCTTTCACAACTGGTTCTACGCCGGATGGGTCGTCGTGGATAACGAGTGGGCGCAAATCCCGCCCAAGACCGTCCGCGCCACCTGGGAGCCGGTCGTCAGCACCGAAGAGTTTGAACTGGGCCTGGCGATCCTGGCGCGGCGCAATCACATGCCCACCCCCAAGAAGCGCAACTTCTACCTGCTCCAGGGCCTGATCTACCTCCAGCGCGACGATTCAGCGCCGATCAAGCTGACTTGCTCCCGGCCCAATGCCAACCGCACCGCCGACGGCGTGTCGTATTACTGCGTGCCTTCCAGTGACGTGAACTTCGTCTGCGCCGACGTGGACGCCCAGGTAGAAGAACACCTCATGCGCGTGCAGATCGCGCCGGAGCTGCTGCCGCACATCCGCCGGGCCTACGTCGCCGACGTGCAGCGCTTCACCGGCCAGCGCGGGCGCGAGCAGCGTCAGCTTGAGGCCGCCTTGCAGAAGGTCGAACAGAAAGAACTCAATCTCTGGCGCGCCTTCACCGAGCACGGGATGCGCGCTCAGCTTTACCAGCAGCTCGCCAAGGAGTACCAGGCAGAGCATCAGCGCATCACATTTGCGTTGAAAGCGATTCAGCAGGACAATAAGGCATATATCGCGACCCTGGATGTGGCGCTGAGCATTATTGCCGAAATTGGGGTACGCTATGGGCAGCAGGACGAAACGCGGCAGCGCGACATCCTGCGACAGGTTGTCAAAAAGGTGGTGATCGATGCGGCAGGACAGATCACGCGCCTGGAACTGCACCCGCCTTTCACCTATCTACACAGCCTCCAACCGGGGGCTGGGGGTTGGGTGAACAGCACGCACTCTGCCGAGGAAAACAAAACATCCAGCCCAGGTGTGGCCTCAAGCCACGGGACTGAATGTTCATTTCAGGTGTCTAATTTTGACCCCAACGGGACTCGAACCCGTGTCTTCACCTTGAAAGGGTGACGTCCTAGGCCGCTAGACGATGGGGCCTTGATTTACTTTACCAAGTATATCAAGCACCAAGCAGCACGTCAACCCTCACTCTAACAGGGGGTGCATTTCAGATTATTGGCAAGGTTAGGCGACCTTTTGCCACAAGTCATCGA
>CAYWGJ010000201.1:0-4796 GCA_964457835.1 uncultured Anaerolineaceae bacterium | reverse complement strand
GTCGGACAGTGGGTCCAGGGCAGGCAGTTGGCGCGTGGCTTCTTCAGCGAAGTCTTCTTCTTCTTCGAGCCGGTCCAGCGTCAAGCCGCGCGCCGCGCTGTCGCCGACCTGTTCATCGGCGGCGCGTAGGGCGTTGAGCGCGGTAAAAGCCTCGGCGGTGGCGATCTGTGCCAGTGCGTTACGGGCGGCCAGGACCATTTCGCGGTCGTCGTCAGCCGTCTTCAGCAGGGCCAGCAGCGGTTCCACGGCATCCCCAGCACGCAGTTCGCCCAGGGCATTGATGAGTGCAAGGCGCACGTTGCGCTGGGGTTCGTCGTGCAGCAGAGTAATCAGCAGCGGTACGGCTCGTAGGTAGCGGGCGCGTACCACAGCGAGGATGGCACTCAGGCGCTGCTGGCTGTCGCGGTGGTGAAGCTGTTCGGTGAGGGCCTTCAGCGCGGACATGGTAGTCGGCTTTATTCGGCTGTAGGCTTGGGCGCGTCGGCGTCCACGTCAGGTTCAGCGCCGGTGCCGGGCAGCAGCTCTTCCGGCTCGTTGATGGCGTCCAGCGTGGCCGCGGTCTCTTCGCTGACGAAGGTCTCGCGCGGGACTTCCGGTACCGCGGGCGCGCTGTCCACGGCGGCGGGCTGCGGCTCAGGGATGTGATAGCCCTGGGCTTTCATGCGGCTCAACGCTGCGGCGGACTCAACGCTGCGCACATCGTTGTGCTTGTCGTGGCCCAGGCCAATGCGGAAAATGTAATATACGGCAATGATGTCAATAATAATAATCACTGACACAACCAGAATCCCGAAGGGCATGAGTCTCGTCCTTAATGTTGATCTGCAAAAACCATCACACCTTCTATTTTACCCACAGATGGGCGCTTGGCAACTGCTTGTGCACGGAGCGGTTGTCACGCTCTGACTTCGTTGTATAATCGGGGAAAATCAAACGCAAGCGGCGTTAAAAGGAATTGGCGAGCATGATTGAGGTTGTAATCGACAGTATCCGCGTCAGTTTGATGACCCAGCACCGGGTCGTCATCCTCAAGGATCAGCATACCGAACGCTACCTGCCCATCTGGATCGGGCCGTTTGAGGCTGACGCGATTACCTATGAACTGCAAGAGATGCCGCAAGAGCGGCCCTTCACCCATGATCTGATCAAGTCGATCATCCGCGAGCTGGGTGGGCGCGTGGTGCAGGTGTTGGTCAATGACCTGCGCAAGGACGTGTTCTACGCCCGCCTGGTGATCGAGGTAGACGGCAAGCAGATCGACATCGACTCGCGGCCCAGCGATGCCATCGCCATCGCCGTGCGCGTGAAAGCACCTATCTTCGTGGCCGATCACGTCATGGAAAAGGCCGGTATCGAACCCGACGAAGACGTGGAGAAGGAACTGGCTGAGCGGGAAGAAGAAGCCGACGAGGAAGAAGGCGGCACCTCCCTGGGGGCCTTTGCCGACTTCGTGAACTCGCTGGACCTAGACGATCTGGACGACGAAGACGAGAAGTAGCGCGCCCGTCCTGCCTGTAAGCGGTGCGGATGCTGGGAACCGCCAGTTCTCCGGGTTCGCACCCTTTGTTTCAGCACAACACGACCCGCAGCAGGCGTAATTCAAGGGGAACACATCATCAGCGATCAACCCAGCCCGGCCAGCATCGCCCTGCCCCCCTACAGCGAAGAAGCTGAAGAGGCGGTCATCGGCGCGGTGCTGATGAACCCCAGAGCTTACCTCACTGTCGCGTCTTTCCTGGAAGCCGACGACTTCTTCATGCTGCGCCATCAATACATCTGGCGCGCCCTGGGCGACCTGAACCAGCGTGGTGAAGGCATTGACTACCTGACCCTCAAGCGTGCCCTGGAAGAACAAGGCGTGCTGGACGACATCGGCGGCCCCGCTGCGCTGACCAAGCTGCTCAACAGCACGCCCAACTCGCTGCACGCCGAATTCTACGCCCACATCGTGGAGCGCACCGCCATCCGCCGCCGCCTGCTGAAGACCAGCGACGAAATCCGCGGCCTGGCCGCCGATGAAGCCCTCGACATCGACACCGTGATCGAAGCCGCCGAAGCGAGCATGTTCCAGGTCACCGACCGGCAGGTCAAGCGCGAGTTCATCCCGATGCCAGAGGCCGTCAGCGCCTACTTCGATCAGATCGAATACCTGATGCAGAACGAGTCGGCGTCCTTTGGCGTGCCCAGCGGCTTCCGGGACCTGGACCAACTGCTGGGCGGCTTTCAGCGCAGCGACCTGCTGATCTTTGCCGGGCGGCCCGGCATGGGCAAGACCTCCTTCCTGCTGTCGGTGGCCGCCAACGCCGCCCGCCTGGGCGCGCGCATCGGCATCTTCAGCATGGAAATGGGCGCGGACCAGATCGTGCAGCGCTTGATCGCCATGGAGACCGGCATCGACACCCAGCGCCTGCGCCTGGGCCAGCTCAGCCAGGATGACTACCGCCGCTTCGTCGAGGCCGCCGGACGCATCAGCCGCTTTTCCATCTACATCGACGACACGCCCGCCCTCAGCCCGGTGCAGATGCGCACCAAGTGCCGCCGTCTGCGCCATGAGTACGGCCTGGACATGATTATCGTCGATTACATGCAGCTCATGAACGCCGGCGGCCAGTACCAGAATAACCGCGTCCAAGAGATCAGCTACATCAGCCGCAGCCTCAAAGAGCTGGCCCGCGAGCTGAACGTGCCCATGATCAGCGCTGCCCAGCTTTCGCGCGCCGTAGAGCAGCGCCAGGACAAGAAGCCCGTGCTCAGCGACCTACGCGAGTCGGGGTCCATCGAACAGGACGCCGACGTGGTGATGTTCCTCTACCGCGACATCGTATACAACGACGCCACCGAGTTTCCCAACCAGGCCGACGTGATCGTCGCCAAGCACCGCAACGGCCCCACCAACACCGTCTCGCTCTACTTCGATTCCCGCTTGACTAAGTTCATGGACGGCGCGGTGCGGCGCGTGGACCTGGGGGAGATGTAAGGCCATGGTGGACGTTTTCCAAGGCTTTCAACAGGGGGCGGGCGTGGTGCCGGTACCCGCGGATTTCTTCAGCGCGCTGCTGCCCGCCATCGATGACGCCGCCGAACTCAAACTGACCTTGACCTGCATGTGGGCGCTGACCCAACAGCCGGGGCCGTATCGCCACCTGCACCGCGCGGACTTGTTCAGCGAGGTGGCCCGGACCATGCACGGCCTCAGCGACGACGCGGCCATCCGTGCCGCCCTGGACGCCGCCGTCGCGCGCGGATCGCTGCTGCTGCACCCGGCGGACACTGACTCCGCCGACGCGCTGGTCTTCGCCAACAGCCCGGCGGGCCGCGAGGCAGTAGAGCGCCTGCGTCTGGGCGAAGCGCTGGACCTGACCCCTGGCGCGCCGCTGCTGCCGCCGCGTCCCGGCATTTACACGCTGTACGAGCAGAACATCGGCCCATTGACGCCGCTGATTGCCCAGGAACTGCAAGACATGGCCGCTGAGTTCGGCGTGGACCACCTGCATGAGGCCATCAGCATCAGCGTCCAGAAGGAAAAACGCAGCCTGCACTACGTGCGAGGCATTCTCAGATCATGGCGCAGAGAGGGTAAAGGCGATGAGGGATCAAGACGCGGCAGGACGGGGGCCGACGGCATGGGGTCCCGGCGAGACACGCACGCCGGACGAGGTGCTGCGACAGATGACCGGGACGATACCGACCTCACCGGGGACTATGCCGACTTCTTCGAACGCTGACCCCGCGCCCGCTGCTGGCCCCTGCCCGCTGTGCGGTCAGCGGGACTTGTGCGGCGGCCTGGGCATGGTGCGCTATGCAGTGCCGGTGGACGACCCACGCTTCGGCAAGCTTTTCCGCTGCCCGAACTTCCCCGCCGCTCAGGATCAAGACCGCCAAGACCGCCTGCGCCGCTTGAGCAACCTGGACGCCCTGGCTGATAAGCACTTTGAGGGCTTCGAACTGTTGGGCGACGAATCCTTAGGGCTGGCGCTGCGCACAGCCCAGACCTTCGCCGCACAGCCGACCGGTTGGCTGCTGCTGGAAGGCACCTATGGCTGTGGCAAGACGCATCTGGCCGCCGCCGTCGGCAATGCGCGCCTGGCCGCCGGGGACGTGGTGCTCTTCATCACCTCACCCGATCTGCTGGATCACCTGCGCGCCTCCTACGGTCCCAGCGCGGAGGCCAGCTTTGACGCCACCTTTGACCGGGTGCGCGGCGCTGACCTGCTCATTCTCGATGACCTGGGCGTGGAGAACCCCAGCCCCTGGGCGCAGGAGAAGCTCTTCCAACTGCTGAACCACCGCTACACCCACCACCTGCCGACTCTCATCACCACCAACCAGGATGTCGACCGCCTAGACCCGCGTCTGCGCAGCCGTCTGCTGGACGTGACCGCCACCAAGCGCATCAAGATCACCGCGACAGACTACCGCAGCAGTGCCCGCAATGAACACCTGGCCCTGGAGTCGATGCTGGGCTTGATGCGTGAGATGCGCTTCGACAGCTTCGAGATCGACGCGCACAACCTGGACCCGGAAGAGCAGGCCGGCTTGCAGCGGGTGCTGCGCGCAGCCCACAGCTACGCCCAGCAGCCCTCCGGCTGGCTTTTCATCCAGGGACCCTATGGCACCGGCAAGACACACCTGGCCGCCGCCATCGCCCATGAGCGCGCCGCGCGCGGCGATGAAGTCATGCTGCTGACCGTCATGGACCTGATGGATTTCCTGCGCAGCACCTTTCAGGATAAAGACCTCAGCTTTGAGCGGCGGCTGCGCCAAGTGCGCGAGGTGGACCTGCTGGTGCTGGATGA
>CAYWGJ010000200.1:0-4864 GCA_964457835.1 uncultured Anaerolineaceae bacterium | reverse complement strand
CCGCGCGCACGAAGGGGTCGATCACGTCACCGGGGCGCTCAATGAGGAAGACAGGCGCGCCGCCGATGGCCGCGTCGAAGCCAGCGGGCGGCTGCACGACGTTATCCGGGGCGGCGGGCGGCAGCGTGATCTGATACAGGCCGTCGGCGTCCGGGGCCAGCAGGGTGCTGAAGTCCAGGCCGAAGAACTGTGCATTGAGTCCTTCAGCAGGCAGGCTGAGCGTCTGCGGGGTGAAGCGCTTGTTCCACATGACCACCACGCGCTCGCCAGTGGCGGGCCGCCGAAAAGCGATCACTTCGGTGTCCCGGTTGAGCTGGCCTTCACCCGGACCGCTGAGGTCTTCCACGCCGCTGAACGGCTCGCTGAAGACCTGGGCCATCAGGCGGAAGGCGTCCGCGGCGGGGCGGGGGCTGTCCGGTTGGGGATGCTGGCTAAAGCAGACCGCGCCGCTTGGGTTGCGGTACAGGCCGTGCGCCTGGCCCACGCAGGGACCCGTGTCCAGGCTGCACAGCGCGCCGTTATGCGGGGTGAAGTCGGTGCCGGCGGGGCTGTCGCCGCAGTCGTCATAGAGCTGATGCACGATCACGATCTGGGCACCGCGCAGCCAGGCGTAGACCGTAGACTGCACCAAAAAGTAGGCCTGCTGCTGCTGCGTGGCGTGATCGCGGCGCACTTCCGGCGTGACCGCCCAGGTTGGACCGGGGTAATCGTCCCAGACGGGCACGCCGGTTTCCGTGACCCAGATGGGCCGCGACAGTCCGTAGGCCCGCAGCGACTCACGCGCGTAGGTCACCAGCCAGCCGCTGCGCAGCGGATCGGTGTAGTTGTGCACGGCTACGGCGTCCATGTACCAGTTGTGCGCGGGCGCGGTGTCGTCCTCGGTGTAGATCGCCAGGGTGCGCGCCAGCCAATTGTCCTCGGTGGCGTAGGTCAGGCCGCCGTAGATCACGGTTGCGCCGGGGTCGGCGTGCTTGATGCTTAAGTAAGCCACCTTCAGCAGGCGAGCGTAGGCATTGATGCCGCCACGCCAGAACTGCGGCAGGTCCGGTTCGTTCCAGATTTCCCAGGCGCGGATGCCCTCACCGGGCGGCAGGGTGCCCTGCTGCGACAGGGTGCCGCCCGGCTTGTAGCGCGTCACGGTGGCGTGGACCCACTGCGCCCAGGGGTTTTCGGGGTTGATCGTCTTGTCGGGGCCGGGGATGTCGCTGCCGTCACTGAAGACGGGCGCGTCCAGGCCACGGATGGAGTCGCCGTCGCGCTGCGATTCGGGGATGCCGATCAGGATCGCCAGGATGTCCAGGCGCAGGCGTAGATCGTCAGCCACTTGACGGTCGTAACGCGCCCAGTCATAGTCAGTGGTCTCGCCGCCCTGCACCCGGTCCCAGTAGATGGGGAAGCGGTTCCAGCCTGCGCCCAGCGCCAGCGCCAGCCGGTAGCGTTCCTCCGGGGTGCCGCCCTCCGCCGCGCTGATGTGCGCCAAGCCCAGCCGTTCATTGCGCAGATAGCCCCGCGTCGCTTCACGTAGTGCGTCTGGTGCGGAGGTGGGCAATGGCTGCTGGGCCAAGGACAGCGGCTGGGCGCTCAGCGTGAGTCTTAGCAGGACGGCCAGCAGCAGCAATACGACGACCCCGGCCCGCCGCATCAGCGCTCCACAATCGGGCGGCTGATGGGCAGGGCGTCTACATCCAGGTCATCGATGCTCAGGGCTGACAGGGGCAGCCAGGCCGCGCCGATGTCCGCGCGGCGCACTTGCAGCCAGTCCCCGGTACGGTTGCGACCCACGGCGTCGAAGGTGTCACCCGGGTAGGTCACGTCCGGCGAAATGTAGGATTCGCCTGGTCCGACGCGCAGCAGCACGCCCACCGACCCCGCTGTACTCACCTGCGGCGCGTCGCTGAGGTGGAAGACGAGCTGATAGCCATCGACCCATTCTGGCACCAGCGCCACGAAGGTATTGCCCGGCTTGAAAGGCAGCACTTCGCCGTCCAGCGTGACGTAGCTGAGTGGGTCGTCGCGGGTCTCGCGCTGCCACAGGCCTTCGATCATGACGCCGTCGCGCAGCAGAAAGGCGCGGCCCTGGCCGATGAAGTTGGTCGAATAGGCGAAGTTGGCCGGTCCCCAGTAGTTCTCTCTGACGAAGGGCTGCACCGTGTGTTCTTCTTCCACAATCAACACGTTCGCGGCACTGACCCGCGCCTCGAAGGTCACGTCGGGGTCGTCGGTGTTGACGCGCGTAAAGTGCGGCTCGCCGTCGGTGCTGCGCAGCCAGGTCCCGGACTCGGCGTCGTAGGTCCAGCGCGCGGTGGTCTGCCGGTATTCAATGTCGATAGCGTCCAGTGGGGTGCCGCCGTCGGGCAGGGACTCAGTGAAGGCCATGCCGTAGACCGGTTCCGGGTCCACATCGCGGTCCAGCGCCACCGCCAGCGTGCGCAGATCAACCGGGCTGCCGTAGAGGGTGTGCTCCAGGGCCAGGCCTTCTTCAGGATAGCGACACAGGGCCGGGCAGGGTTCAATGCCACTGAGCGCCCGGCTGCTGACCAGTCCGTCCTGGCGCAGGATTTCAATGGTGCCCTGGGCCATGCCGGAATACACGAACAAGCTGCGGTAGATGCGCGTCAGCTCGAAGTCGGTCAGGCGTCCGCTGCGGATCGGCCCGACGCGGGCTGGGTCTTGGCTGAGGAAGACGCCCGCGAAGCGCGTCACGCCGCCGGCCAGCAGGTACTCCCACACCAGGTCGGCCTCGTTCAGGCCGCGCTGCGGGCGCACCAGCGGCGGGTAGTTGCTCACTTTGATGAGCAGTGGGCGGCGGTCCAGCAGATCAGGGTCGGCGACGGGCAGGCCGGTCAACGGGTTGATGTCGTCGGGGTAGGTATCAGGGCCGATAGCGTCCTGGGCCGCGCTGGTCACCGCGCTGAGGCTCAGCAGCAGGGCGCTGACGAGCAGCAGGGTGCTGACGAGCAGCAGGGCGCTGACGGGCAGCAGGGCGCTGACGGGCAGCAGGGCGCGCAGGCTTGAGGGGCGATGAGCATGGGACATAGAGGCGGGTCTCCTGGTTCGTTCGTCATAATGCCGATCGCGGCCATTATAGCGCGCGGCGGCTCATGTGGGCTGCACAAATTCGATCATGTTGCCGAAGGGGTCGCGAAATTGCACGCGGGCGAAACCGGGCAGGGGCGGCGGCTCGATCAAAGCGATGCCGTGCGCCTTGAGGGTGCTGCGCCATTCTTCCAGGTTTGCTACCTGGTAGGCGATGTGCGCGCGCGTCGCGCTGCGGTCCACGCCGGGGTCTTCCACGCCGATGTGAATGTGCAGCGCGCCCAGTTCCAGCCAGAAGCCGCCGCGCCCGGCCATGCTCTTGGGCTTGCCTACTTCACACAGACCCAGCAGCGTGCAGTAGAAGCTGCGGGCCGCGTCTTCTTGACCGGGCGGGATCGTGATCTGCACATGGTGCAGGCGCACGATGCGCGGTGGCTGTGCGTAGGCGATGCGCATGGGTACCCCCATTGCGTCGAATTCTGGTGTTTCCGGCACCGTTCGCAGGGTGCTCAGCCCTGCTGCGACGGCTGCCGCCAGCGCATCGAGCACGTCGTCGCGGGCCAACATGCGCCGGGGGTAGTCTGCTACCGCTGCCGCGTAAAGCTTGCGGCTGGGCGGAAAGTATTCCTCCAGGACAGCCAGACGTTCGGCCAGGCCCAGGCGGTTCTTCTTGCTGTGTGCCATCGGCTGGCCGCTCAGCCCCCAGAAGAGCAGCTCCGGGTGGGCTTCGATCAAGCGCTCACGGGCTGCTGGGTCTTGGCGCACCAGCGCGTCCACCTCACGGATTTTGGGTGCGATGTTCCAGAGCTGCTTGCTGATCCCCTTCTTGATGGCCTGCCGGTTGCGCTCGTTGGCTTCCGCGTAGGCCGAGGCGTAGATGGCGGCGCGCACCGGCACGGCGAAGACGCTGCTGCGCCGTGCTTTGAGTAGGTGTCGGGCTTTGGCATCAGCGGTACGCGCGGCGGCCTCTGGCAAGCCGATGGGCACGTCGATCAAGATGCGCTTGGCTTGGCGGTGTGCGGCCCACAGCGCGCTGATCGTCGGGTAGACGGCCAGCGTCCACCCATCGGAATCGTCCAGGGCAACCGCGAACCAGCCCGCGCGACAGCCGTCCACGCCGATGTACTGTGTCATGAGTTCTGCTCCTTTGCGCGGTCGCGCTGCGTGATGTCGGCCAGCACGCGCGCGGCCCAGTCCAGCATGAGCGTTTGGCGCGCGGCGCGTTGAGCTGTGGCTGCGGCCCCGTGGCTGTCATCGGTGACCCAGTGCAGGGTCAGGTCCGCGCCGCGCGCTTGCAGGCGGCTGATGTAGGGCGTGATCTGCGGGGGGGGGCAGCGCGGGTCATCGCGGCCCTGGATCAACAGCAGCGGCGCGCGTACCTGGTCCACAGTGGTGATGGGCGAACTGGCGGCGTGCGCGTCGGGGGTGGCGTCCGGGCTGCCGCCGAAGAGCGCCCGCTGATACGCGCGCAGCGGCTCTGGTTGTTGGGTGTAGAGCGCGGCCCAGTCCGCGATAGCGGCTTCCGCGATGCCGCCTGCGAAGAGCGTGGGCTGACGGCCCAGGGCCAGCAGCACCAGGTAGCCGCCGTAGGACGCGCCGGTCAGCAGCACGCGGTCGGGCTGGGCGATGCCTTCCGCCAGTAGATAGCGCCGCGCTGCCACGATGTCGTCCAGTTCCAGGGTGCCGATGTCGCCGAGGATGGCGTGCTCAAAGGGCCGCCCGAAAGTGGTGGAGCCGCGATAGTTTACGCTCAGCCAGGCGAACCCGGCGTCCACCCAGGCCTGCGCGGACGGCCCGTAGCGCTCGGTCTGTACGTCGGTGGGGCCGC
>CAYWGJ010000199.1:0-4957 GCA_964457835.1 uncultured Anaerolineaceae bacterium | reverse complement strand
CGCCGCACGGGTGCAGGCCCAGCGCGCGGCCCAGCGCCCGCTGCTGGATACACGCTTGCAACGCGCCGCACGCGGTGAGTTCCGCTGGGTGGGCACCTGGTTCCCCACCGAAGCCAGTGCCCAGGAAGCCAACATGAGCCTTGAAGAATACGCCGCCTTCGTCTTCGGCGCGACCTTCTGCGATCAGGCGGACCCGGTGGCCGAGTGGCAGAAGATCAGCGCGATGCAAGCCGAAAAGATCGCCGCCATCCAGGGCAAATCGCAGGTGACGCTCAAGGGGCCGCATATCGACCTGAGCCTGTCCATCGCAGGCCGCACCTTCATCAACAGCGACGGCCACAAGAACATGCCCAGCGGCGAAATTTTCACCAGCCCGGTGGAGGACTCGGTCAACGGCTGGGTGCGCTTCAGCTATCCGTCGATCGTGTCCGGGCGGGCGGTCAGCGGCATTGAGCTGCGCTTCGAAGACGGGAAGGTCGTGCAGGCCAGCGCTGAAGAGAACGAGGAGCTGCTGCACGCCGTGCTTGATACCGACGCGGGCAGCCGCTACCTGGGCGAGTTCGCCATCGGTACCAACTTCGGCATTCAGCAGTTCACCGGCAACATCCTCTTTGACGAGAAGATCGGCGGCACGGTGCACATAGCCGTCGGCATGGGCTACCCGGAGACCGGCAGCAAGAACAGCAGCGCCGTGCACTGGGACATGATCTGTGACATGCGCCAGGACAGCGAAATCCGCGTGGATGGGGAGCTGTACTATCGCAACGGTGCGTTTGAAGTGTAGGGCACTCAGCCGGAGGGCGGCGCGATGGGCGCTGGCGGATCGTCGAAGCTCACGCCCGCGTAGGCATCGACCAGGGGCAGTGCGAAGCCCAGCGCAGGCAGCTTGAGCACAGCATCCAGGCCGGCGGCCTCGGTGAAGGTCCAGGGGTCGTCCGGCGCTTCCTGGCGCAGGTAGTGGCTGATGCGCGGTTCGTCCTGCGCTACCAGCATATACGCCCGCAGCGACTCCAGGGTGCGGTAGTGGGCGAATTTCTGCGTGCGGTCGTATTCGGCGGTGGAAGGCGACAGAATCTCGACGATGAGCGTGGGGTTCAGCAGGGTATCGGTCTGCGCGTCGTCGAACAGTGACCGGCCACACACGACCACCAGGTCCGGGTAGGTGTACAGCCCCGTCTCGCTGACCTTGACGCGCATGTCGTTGGCAAGGACGCGACATGGCTTGCCCTGAAGGTTGAGCATCAGCCGGAAGGTCAGATTGGTGTTGAGCAGGTTGTGCCGATAGCTGGCACCCGTCGTGGCGTAGATATCCCCATCCACGTATTCATGTTTCGTCTCGCTGGCGCGCTCGAAGGCTAGGTATTCGGCTTCGGTCATCCGCCGGGGTGCGTCTTTCGGTAAGGCAGACATGGCAGCACACTTTCTCTCAAAGGCCGTGCGCTCATTATAGCATGGACCCGCGCGCCGACGGGCGATTCTGCGGTACACTGGGCGCACACGTAACCGACCCATCAAGGAGGGGATTTCCATGGAACGCACAGGCAGTATGCAGGGCAAGGTCGCGCTGATCTTCGGTGTGGCGAATAAGAACAGCATCGCCTGGGCCATCGCGCAGAAGCTGCACGCCGAGGGCGCGACAGTGCTGCTGAGCTATGCCGGCGAGATACTGAAGAAGCGCGTCTTTCCGCTGGCCGAATCCATCGGCTGTGATTTTGTTGAAGCGTGCGACGTGACCGACGACGCTGCGTTGGACGCGCTGTTTGAGGCGGTGAAGGCGCGCTATGGCCGCCTGGACGTGCTGGTGCACAGCGTGGCCTTTGCCACCCGCGAGGACCTGGGCGGACGCTTCGTTGACATCAGCCGCGAGGGCTTTAAGAATACCTTGGACATCAGTGCCTACAGCTTGATCGCCATGGCAAAGCGCGCCGAACCCCTGATGAGCGAAGGTGGCAGCATCATCGGCATGACCTATTACGCCGCCGAGAAAGTGATGCCGCGCTATAACGCCATGGCCGTTGCGAAGGCCGCCCTGGAGACCATCGTCCGCTACCTGGCCGTGGACCTGGGGCCGCAGGGCATCCGTGTCAACGCCATCAGCGCCGGGCCGATCAAAACGCTGTCGGCAGCGGGCATTCCCGGCTTCCGCGCCATGCTCAAGTACGCCGAGATCGCGTCGCCGCTGCAACAGCTCGTCACGCAGGACGACGTGGCCGACACCGCGCTGTATCTGCTGGGCGACCAGAGCCGCATGGTCACCGGTGAAGTGCTGCACGTCGATGCTGGCTACAACGTGCTGGGCCTCACCGCCTCACCCGACGACCTGGCGAATATTTAGGGGGACTCGCGCATGACTCCTTCGACACCTCCCCCGTCCACGCCGGAACCCGCCGAAGACGAGACGCGTAAGCGCGATCTGAAGCAGCTTGAGACCGCCATGCACGCCTTCGTTACGCAGATGGGCTGGTACGAGTCCGACTCGCCCAAGCCGCAAACGCCTAAGAACCTGGCGATCTCGCTGGTGCTGGAGGCGGGCGAAGTGCTGGAACACTTCCAGTGGGGAGAGGTGCCGACGGACCGCGCGGCCCTGGCGTCCGAGCTGGCCGACGTGATGCTGTACCTGATGCAGCTCGCCAGCCTCAGTGGTGTGGACCTGGGCCAGGCCGTGCTGGATAAACTGGCGAAGAATTACACGCGCCGCTGGGAGTGAGAAAACCGCACAACCCAACCTACCTCCTCTGCGTATACCTAGTGCACAACATAACCACGCATAACGCAGGGAGGATGAAACGATGCAAGCACTGGTGATCTACGACTCGGCTTTTGGTAACACGGCCAAAATCGCGCAGGCCATCGCGCAGGGACTCGGCACGGAAGCCCAGCACATCGGCGACGTGGACCTTACGCAGCTCAGCACGCTGGACCTGGTCGTGGTCGGTGCCCCTACGCAGAAAATGGGCATCCTGGAGTCGATGAAGGCCTGGCTGGACGCGCTGCCCGACGGATCGCTGAAGGGCGTGCAGACCGCCGCTTTCGACACGCGCATTGACCCCGCCGACGTGCCGTCACGCGCGGAACGCTTCATGGCGCGGGTCTTCCTCAAGCGTTTCGCCGCTGAACCCATCAATGCGCTGCTGACGGCCAAGGGTGGGCAGGCGCTCATTACCCCGGCGGGCTTCTTTGTCATGGACACCGAGGGGCCGCTGCGCGATGGCGAACTGGAACGCGCCGCCGCCTGGGGCCGTCAGATGGCCTAAGCGCCAGGGGACTGGTGTATAATGGGCACAAAGCCCAGTCGAAGAGCGTTTGCAAGCATGACACTTGCCGAAATCCTGGAACAAGCCAAGAAGCTCAGCGCGGAAGAACAAGCATTGCTGCTGGAACAACTGCGCGCATGGCGGAGTGAACCCGTCGCGACTCCCAAGACCGGCGCGGAGATCGTAGCCATGCTGCAAGCCATGGATGCGCCTATTGACTTGGTTGATCCAGACATCGAAGACCCCGTTGAGTGGCTCAAGGCTCAGCGGCGCAAACGGCAGGCGCGGCACAAACTCGACCGGGATACGTAGGCCTGATGGATGCGCTTGTTGATACAACGGTTGTCATTCACCTGTTACGACGCTATAAGCCAGCGCTCGACTGGTTCAACACGCTGCGCAGAGGGCGTAAGCGCCCTCACTCCACACCGGAGTCTTCCTCTGCGCTGGTGTAGATGTCCATGCGCAGCCACAGCGTGACCGAGCGCTGCGGAATGGCGTTTGTGCGCGTTTCTCGGCTCAGCATCCAGGGCAGCAGGTCCAGGCCGCGCAAACCCGCCGGTGACCAGGTGTGCCCGATGATAAAGCGCCGCCCGACGTAGTTAGCCCCTAGTTCTGGGTTGATGTTGGCCGGGTCCAGGCCCAGGCTCAGCGACTCCGCGACCAGGATCACCGGCGCGGCACGGGCGGCGTCAATAGCGCTGACCTCGGTCACGTCTACATAATCACGGGCCAGCCAGCCCATCAACGCGCGAAACTCGGTGTCGGCCTGCGGTGGGATGACCAGGGTCAGCGGCAGATAGGGTTCGCCCTGCGTTTCGCGGATGCTCAGCTCATGTAGGCGGTTACGCAGCAGGTTGTAGGACGGCGAGACCGCCGCCCCCTGCTGCCAGGGTTCGCGCGGGTCGTCAGCACGGAAGACCACCGCCTGCCAGCCCGCCGCTATGCCGCCCATCAGCAGGAAAGCCAGCAGGCCCAGCCCCATCCCCTGGAGCGTGGTACGCGTGCCCCACACCCCAGCCGCCAAGAAGTAGCCCACCAATAGGAAACTCAGCGCGATGAAGGTCCACAGCGTGCTGGTTTGCAGGCCAGGGCTGGCCCCGGACGTGAGCCGCTCTAACAAGGCCGACAGCGTGCCGCCCTCCACCAGCAGAATCTCGCGCCCGATCTCGTTCAGGTGCACGCTGAGCATGGCGTACAGGCCGAAGCTGACGCCGCCCAACAGCCATTTGCCCCAGGCTACGGTATAGAGCTGGCCGATGTCGGGATCGTCGATGGAATCGGCCCACAAACTTTGCATCCGGTCCACGCTGAAGAGGGCCGCCACCGTCCGCGACGCCAGCCCCGCCAACGGAAAGGTCAGCCACAGCGCATGACCTGCGCCCCCCGTGCCCCAGATCACGGCCATCAGCACGCCGCCGATCAACCACAGCGCCAGGAAGCGGTCAATGAGGGTGTCGGCGTCGTCAGCGCGCCGCGACAGCCACAACCCCACGCCCGCGAAGGCCCACAGCAGCGGCTCATAGAAGAGCGACACGCTCAGCGGGACGGCAAAGGCACCCGCCGGGTCGAAGTTGAAGAAGCCGCCCACACCCGCACCCAACGCGCCGCCTACCATGCTCAAGCCCACCGGGAAGGTCAGGAAGCCGGTGCTCACGCTCAGCAGCAGCAGTGCCGCCAGCCCCAGCCCGTTGAGCCAAGAC
>CAYWGJ010000198.1:0-4968 GCA_964457835.1 uncultured Anaerolineaceae bacterium | reverse complement strand
AGCAGGCTTGGACATGGGCCGCCCGCCGCAGAAGTGGCACGTCGCCAACCCCAACTCCGCGCTGCGTCAGGTCATGGGCAGCCGCCAGCAACCCGCGCCGCATCACAGCTTCATGGAGCTGCCCGACGGTATGTTGGCCTTCGTCGATGACGCGCAAATCGCCCCACAGGGCGGCACGGCAGACCTGGGCTACATCTATGCCCGCAGCCGCGTACATCCCAACGACTGGTTCTTCCGCTGCCACTTCCACCAGGACCCGGTCATGCCTGGCTCGTTGGGCCTGGAGACAGTCACGCAGGCCGTACAGCTTTTCGCCATCGAGTCCGGTCTGACCGAGGGCATGAGCCAGCCGCACTTCACCAACCTCAGCGACAGCAGCATGGTCTGGAAGTATCGCGGCCAGGTGCTCAGCGACAGCAGCGAAATTCACGTTGAGGTCAGCATCACCGGCATTGAACGCAGCGCCCACGGCATCGACATCACCGCTGACGCCAGCTTGTGGAAGGGCGACCTGCGCATTTACGAGTTTAAGCGCGTTGGCGTGCGTATCAGCGAGGAAGGCCTCTAAACACATGCACACACAACAGTCTGCACAGCTCACTTGGACCGGTCCTGCTGACGCCCTGCGAGACGATACAGCCGGTCTGCGCGCGGCGCTGGAAAGCGAAGGGCAGCCGATCTTCGCTGTGGAACAAAGCGGGCGCATCCACCTGACAACCAGCGGCACCGGACATTTCGGTCCCGGTGGATCACTGCCTGCGCACGCCTATGTCGCGCCCATCAGCGCTGCTTCACTGGGTGATCGCACCTTTCAGCGCGATTACGGCGTGCGCTTCAGTTACGCCAGCGGGGCCATGGCAAACGCCATCGCCTCCACGGATTTGGTCATCGCCATGGGCCGCCAGCAGATACTGGCGTCCTTCGGCGCGGCGGGCGTCATCGGCCCCCGCCTGGAACAGGCCATCCAGACGATCCAGGCCGCGCTGCCCAACGGCCCCTACGCCTTCAACCTGATCCACAGCCCCGCCGAAGAAGCTATGGAACGCGGTGCTGTCGAGCTGTACCTGCGCTACGGCGTGCGTGTCGTCGAAGCCTCAGCTTTCCTGGACCTGACGCCGCACATCGTGTGGTATCGCGCCGCCGGGCTGTCCGCTAACCCGGACGGCAGCGCAGCAATCCATAACCGAGTCATCGCTAAGGTGTCACGCCGTGAAGTCGCGGAGAAGTTCATGTCCCCTGCCCCGGAGCGCCTGCTGCGTCCTTTGGTGACACAAGGCCTCATCACCGAGCAGCAGGCTCAGCTCGCCGCGCGCGTGCCCATGGCGGACGACATCACCGTCGAAGCCGATTCCGGCGGCCACACGGACAACCGTCCGCTGGTTGCTGTGCTGCCTGCCATTATCAGCCTGCGCGACGAACTCCAGACAAAATATGGCTTTCCAACCCCGGTACGAGTTGGGGCCGCCGGCGGCATCGGCACACCGACCGCGGCTGCCGCCGCCTTCACTATGGGGGCCGCTTACGTCGTCACCGGGTCGATCAACCAAGCCTGTGTCGAAGCCGGGGCTTCGGAGCACACCCGTAAGCTGCTGGCCCAGGCAGACATCGCCGACGTGATGATGGCCCCCGCCGCCGACATGTTCGAGATGGGCGTCAAGGTACAGCTCCTCAAACGCGGCACCTTCTTCCCTATGCGCGCGCAGAAGCTCTACGAGGTCTACCGCGAGTACGACTCCATAGATGCTATCCCAAGCGATGAGCGCGCTAAACTGGAAAAACAAATCTTCCGTCGGCCCATGGCAGACGTCTGGCAGGACACCGTGGCTTACTTCCAGGAACGCGACCCGGAACAGATCGCCCGCGCCGAAGCCAATCCTAAGCGTAAGATGGCCTTGGTCTTCCGCTGGTACCTGGGGCTGTCCTCTCGCTGGTCCAACACAGGCGAGCAGGGCCGTGAGGTCGATTACCAAATCTGGTGCGGGCCGTCCATGGGCGCTTTCAACAACTGGACTCAAGGCACCTACCTGGAAGGACACGCCAACCGCCGTGTCGCAGAGGTAGGCGTACACATCATGCGTGGAGCCGCCTACGCCCTGCGCGTACAGACCCTCGCGGCACAGGGGGTCAGTCTGCCCCCCGCACTGAGTACTCATCAGCCCCGCCCGGAGCTGGCCCAGTACCCCTAAATGCCGCGAACCTTGCCCCCCAACAGCGTCCACGTCTGGCACTTCACGCTGGGCTTGGACGCCGCGACCGCTGACACACTCAGCGCTGAAGAACGTGCCCGCGCCGCCCGTCTGCGCTTCCCGGAGGTGCGGCGGCGCTTTGTGGCCGGACGTATGGCCCTGCGCCAGATTCTTGCTGATTACCTCAATGCCGACCTCGCTGCACTGCGTATTGCTACGGCGTCACAGGGCGGCAAACCCTATCTGCCGGATACCTCGCCGGATGCCCCGCTGCACTTCAACTTCAGCCACAGCGCAGACCGTGCCCTACTGGCAGTGGCGCGTCAGCCGCTGGGCGTGGACATTGAACGCCGGCGCCCGCTGGAGTCGCTGTGGACTATGGCTGAGACGGTCTTCACCGCTGAGGAACGCGCCGTGCTCGCTGCCCTGCCCCAGACGTCACAGCAGGCCGCCTTTTTCCGCGCCTGGGTGCGCAAAGAAGCCGCACTCAAAGCAGAAGGCACCGGCATAACTGACGCCCTGCGCTTCCGTGTGCCGGTGACCACTGACCCACTGCCGCAGCCCGCACAGGTCGGCTCATGGCAGGTCATCGACTTGGACGCGCCAACGGGTTTCGTGGCCGCAGTGGCCCTTTCGTCAGAAATTGAAACGCAAAACGTACACGTGGTCAGTGGCCTAAGGCCCTGATTATAGGGTATACTGATCTTGATTTGTCGGCTGCACATGAGAACAACACGACAGGATAAACGTGATACGGTTGATGCCATCGTACCGCTCAAAGCTGCACCACATGTTCACCGCGGCCCTGCTTCTAGTTACCCTGGCTCTGCTGCTTATGCCATCCGCCAGGACGTACGCAGCGATTACCGTCAATTCGCCGCTGGACAACGAAACGGACGACGCAGTCTGCACCCTGCGCGAAGCTATTCTCACGGTTAACGGTGTTCCGCCTAACGCTAACTGTGTCGGCACCACCGAGGAGATCAACTTCACTCCTGGCCTAGACATTCTAGTAGACTTCGGCGCGCCGCTGCCCGCGCTCATTGCCAACGGCATCACGATCACCGGCAACCTCATTGATAGCACCGATGACATCATCATTCGCGGCACCGCCACAGCCGGCGACGGCCTGACAATCACAGGCGCGGACAACAGCATCAATAATCTCATTCTGCTGGACTTCCCCGGCAATGGCATCGTCATCACCGGTACCAACGCCACCAATAACCGCGTCACGGCAACCTACATCGGCTTCGACTTCGACGGCAACCCAGGCGGCACAGGCGGCAGCGGCATCGTCATCACCAACGGCGCGGCAGATAACCAGATCGGTGACGCGACGGACGCCGATGCACGGGTTTTCGTCGGTGCCACCGGCGCGCACGGCATTGCGCTCAGCGGCGCAGACACCAGCAATAACACCATCGCCAATACCTTCGTCGGCACTGATAATAACAACAGTTTCGACTTCGGCAGCACCCTTGACGGCATCCGCTTGATTGCCGGGGCCAGTAACAACAACATCGGCGTAGACGCTGCGGTCGGCCCTTTCGCGGGCAACGTCATCGCCTTCAACAACGAAGACGGTATTACCGTCAGCGGTACCACCACCACCGGCAACACGCTGCAAAACAACGTCATCGGCGCAACCTTCACCGGCCCTGCGCCCAACACGAACGGCATCATCATCAGCGCCGGGGCGAATAACACGCTGACCCAAAACAACCAGATCGTTAACAACACCGCCAGCGGTATCGTGCTTAGTGGGGCTGACACCAGCGCTAATGCGATAAGCAGCAACCTCATCCAAGGTAACCAGGTTGGCATCACCATCAACAACGATGCTGCCGACAATCGCATCGAAAATGGCAACACCATCAGTGCCAACCTCAGCCACGGGATTAGCATCAGCGATGCAGGTACGCTGAACACGCGCATTGACTCCAACACAATCGACTCTAATGGTGGGGCTGGTATCCACGTCTTGGATGACAGCAGCGGCACGACTATCACCCAGAACAGCCTCTTCAACAACGCCGCGCTGGGCATTGACCTGGGGGGCGATGGCGTCACAGCCAACGACGCCGACGACGCCGACACCGGCCCCAACGACCTGCAAAACTTCCCTCTGCTGACGGCTGCCATCAATAACGGCGTGGAGACGGCTCTAGTCGGCACAATGCCAGGAGCCGCCGCCGAGGCCCCCTTTGACATTGAAATCTTCAATGTCGGCCCGGCACCAGACCCCAGCGGCCAGGGCGAAGGCCAGACTTACGTCGAAGCCCTCACGGGCGTTCCGGTGCAAGCTGCGCCCGTGCTGCTAGGGATTTTACCGGCAGGCACTACCGGTACCATTTCGTCTACAGCAACCTCACAGAGCACCGGCAGCACGTCAGAGTTCTCCAATAACGTGCTGGTCGAGGACCTGCTGGCGAATTTCACCCGCGTGCCCAACACCGGCCTTGCTCCACTCACCGTGACCTTTACCGACACCTCTGTCGGGAACATCAGCGCCTGGGCTTGGGACTTCGACGACGGAAACACATCCACCCAACAGAACCCGGTGCACACCTTTATCACACCCGGCATCTACCAAGTCACGCTGACCATTACGCATACGTCCGGCCTGATAACCTCACAGCGCACGCGCCGTGTGACTGTTGAAGTGCCGCCGCCCACGCCAATCCCGCCGACACCCATTCCGCCCACACTAGAACCGCCGACACCAACAATGTTGGTCCCAAGCGATACGCCAACCAATACGCTGGTCCCAACGGCTACA
>CAYWGJ010000197.1:0-4983 GCA_964457835.1 uncultured Anaerolineaceae bacterium | reverse complement strand
GGCGCACGCGGTGGCACCGCCGTCATGCCCGCCGCCACCGACTCCGGCAGCCCGCACGCCGCCGACCCCGTGCCGGATGCCACCGCGCCCGGTGCCCCGCCCCTGGTCCCCCTGCAAGAATTGCAAGGCCGCTGGCCGGAAGTCCTGCGCGCCATCAACAAGTACAGCAGCAACGCCTCCGAAGTGATGCGCTTCTACCAGGTGGCCGCCGTCGACGGCAACCGCATCACCCTGGCGACGGACAACGAGCTGTACTTCAGCCGCATCAACGGCTACCCGGAAAAACTGAAGGTGATCCGGCGGGCGCTGTACGACGTGCATGAGGCGCGCTTCGTGATTGACTTGCAGTACCTGGCACCTGGACAAGCCCCCGGCCAGGCGTCCGCGCCGGGCAGCAGCCCGGATAACCCCCTCTTCCGGCAGGCGCGTGACCTGGGGGCGGACATCCACGGCGAAGAGGAATGATACGGAAGCCGACCGCCCTGCTCTCGTCCTGGCGGTGCGGCTGTTTCATACCGGCGTCGTGCTGCTACAATCGGCGGCGATTCTGTACATCTGGTACGCCCTGCTCACGGACCGCGGCGGCCCGCTGCTGACACTGGCGGTGGGCTTGGTGCTGCTGGAGATGTTGGTATTCCTGGGCAATGGCGCGTGCTGCCGACCTGGATGTCACAGGGCATCACGCCCGTGTGCGGCACGCTGACAGTCGCTGGGCTGCTGGCCCTGCTGCTTCGGCGGCGTTTGTTTTTCGTTTAGCGCCGCCTGGGATATAATGCTTGTGGAGTACCATACACACGTCAAGGTTTACCGCGCCAAAGGTATGATAGGCTGACTATGAACGACACACACTTAACGCTGGATGAAGTGCGCGCTATCGCAGAGCTGGCAAAACTGGACCTGAGCGAGGATGAAATGCAGCTCTACGCCCAGCAGATCACCGACATCTTGCAGTACTTCACCCTGCTGCAAGAGGTGGATACCGCCCACATCGCGCCGACGGCCTCGGTGCTGCCTGTCGTCAACGTGCTGCGCCCGGACACCCCACAGCCGCCGCTGACGCCCGCCGAAGTCACGTGCAACGGGGCCGACACGGAAGACGACCAGTTCCGCGTGAGTGCCGTGTTGAACGAGTAACTTTGAACCGCAACTGCGAGAGGACCAAGCGACCATGACCCATAACCGGCTGCTCATCATCGAAGATGATTACGACGTGGCAGAGATGCTGCTGATCTACTTCAAGGCGCATGACTACGAGATCATCCACGCTGACAGCGGCGTGGAGGGCATCGAAGCGGCGCGCAGCCAGTTTCCAAACCTCATCCTGCTGGATGTGATGCTGCCGGACATGGACGGCTACGACGTGTGTGTGCACCTGCGCCAGGCTGCCCTGACTAAGTACATTCCGATCCTCTTCCTCACGCAGAAAGACGAACGCGCCAGCAAGGTACGCGGCTTGGAACTGGGCGCAGACGACTACATCACCAAGCCCTTCGATGTGGACGAGCTGCGCCTGCGCGTGCAGGGGTCCATCCGCCGGGCCAACCGCGAGAACCTGCACGAAGCCCGCACCGGCCTGCCCACCGGCACCCTGGTCGAAGAAGAACGTGCCCGCCGCGCTGACAGCCAGCGTGAGCTGGTCTTCCACATCGAGGGCTTTGAGGCCTACCACGAGGTCTACGGCTTTGTGGCCGCTAACCAGGTCATGAGCCACACCGCCCGCAGCATCCAGCAGGTGCTCAGCGACCTGGGCCAGCCCAGCGATTTCGTCGGCATTGATGGCGATACCTTCATCGTGCTCACCGACACGCAGCAGGCCCACAGCGTCGAAAAAACGATCATGGACCGCTTCAACACGGAGATTACCGCCTTCTATTCCTTCCTGGACGTGGATCGGGGCGGCGTGCTGATCGAAGGCGGTGACGGGCAGACCCTAGTGCCCATCATGAAGCTGGTGGCCGGGGCAACCACCCGCAGCAGCCACTAAATCCTGCACTGACAGCCCGCCTGCGTTGCCCTGGGGCAGCCTTTCGCATACAATCACGCGGTGTGCATTTGGCCCGGATAATGACGAAAGGCAGGTCCCTCATGGCGGCTCAATCCGTGCTGCCACAAACCCCAGAACTACTGGCCCAGGCCAGCGTGGCGCGGCGGCAGTGGGTGCGTCGCTTCCTGCTGGCCTTGATCGCCAGTGCAGCCGGTGTGGGCGCGTACATCGCACTTGAAGCTGCTCGCAGCGCCGCTGCTGCCCCACCGCTGCTGCTGTTGCAAACCGGCGAAATTCTGGCGCTGGGCGTGGCCGCCGTGATGGGCCTGCGCGCCCTCTTCCACCTCAACCGCGCCCTACGCCGCCGCCCCGAAGCCCTGCGCATCTACGACCGGGGCCTGCAATGGAAGCGCGGCAAAGACACCCGCTATCAGTACAACTGGAAACAGCTCAAGGTCTACCGCATCGACCGCCGCCGGGGACGGCAGCACATCGCGTTGATCTTCCAAGATGGTGTCACGCTGCGCTTTACCCGCCTCCACGGGGACCCGCTGACCCTGGCGGAGTCGCTGGAGCCGATCCTGGCCGAGATCACCGGCACGCGCATGGCCCGTACCCTGCGCCAGGGCGGCAGCGTCAAGCTGCGCGAGGACTTGATCGTGACCCCCAAAGGCGTGGTCTGCGGGGCGCACAAAGTCTCGTGGCGGCGCATTGACGTACTCATCGTAGGGCAGAAGCTGGTCATCAAGCAGTTGGACGCCAACGGCAGCTTCCAGACGGTGTACCAGCACCCCACCCATCAGATCGACAACGTAGGTGGCCTAATCGAAGTAGCCGCCATCACCATGCAGACGCATCAACCGGAACGCTTTGGCATTCCCACCTACGTGACCTAACCCCCAAAGCGCGGGGGTTGCCGCGTACTGCGCTGTGGGTGATACAATGTCAGCGGAAGACACGGTTGTTTTGTAAGCGAGGAAAGGATCACCCACTATGTACCGACTGCTCCCCGTGCTGCTGCTGCTGCTGACCCAGGTGGTCAGCGCGCAAGACGAGGCCCCGGCGCCGATCACCGACACGCTGACGCCCGGCCCGGTTCTGTTGGACGACATGGCCGCCCTAGAAGCCGCTACCACGGACATCCGTGGGCTGACGCTGGCGGACGAGATCGAGCGCCTGTTTCCCACGCGTGAAGCGGGCATTGCCTACGTGCTGGCCCCCTTCGAGGACGAGGACGTGTTGGCCGAGCTGGACGACGCCAATCACTTCTACCGCGCCTTTGACTTCTTCGACGCCGACACCGACCTCTACAGCGTGTACATGACCTTCCTGGAGGCCCAGGTCGGCGGCTTCTACGACCCGGAAGTCAAGACGATGAACACCCTGCTGCTGCTCAGCACTGAGGCCCTCCCCGACGCCCTGCCCGTGCTGGAGCGCATCGTCTACGTGCACGAGTTCACGCACGCGCTGCAAGACGACCACTTCGACCTGCTGGCCCTCACCGATCAGATCGAAGCCATCGCCGCCGAGAACCCCGATGCCGCGCAAGCCGCGCTCTCCCTGATCGAAGGTGACGCCACGGTTGTAATGAACCTCTACACCGTGCAGCTCGCCCAGGAAGACCCCTTCGGCGTGTTGATTGACGTGCTGGCACAGGGGGCCGCCACCAACACCCTCACCCTGCCGGAAGGCGTGCCGCGCATCATCGAGCGTGAGCTGACCTCGCCTTACCTGGATGGCGAAGCCTTTGTGCAGGCGCTGCGCTTAGAGGGCGGTTGGGAGCGGGTCAACGCCGCCTTCGACGCTCTGCCCACTTCCACCGAGCAAATCCTGCACCCGGAAAAATACCTAGCCGGGGAGCAGCCCCTGCCCGTGACGCTCAAGGACGGTGAGGGCGTGCTGGGGGACGATTGGACCCTGCTCTATGATCGCCCCATGGGACAGTTCTTCCTGCGCGAGTACCTCTACACGCAGGTCGGCCCCCGTGACGCTATCGACGCGGCGGCGGGCTGGGGCGGGGACCGCTATCAACTCTATGTCAACGGCGACGGCAGCGCCCAGGCCTTCGTCTTCAAGCTGTTGTGGGACACACCCGCTGACGCCGATGAGTTCACCGCCGCTTACACCGCCTTCGGTGACGCGCGCTTTGAGACCGCTGCCGATGCAGAAGGCTGCTGGGTCGGCGCGGATGCGATCTGTTTTATGCCGCTGGATACCGGTGGGCACCTCATCAGCTACGGCCCGGACCATGCCACCGCCCGCGCACTACTGACGCATCAAGCGCCCTAAGCAGGTCAGGCACGCACGAGGTTGTGACCTCACCCTGAACCCTCTACCGTTACAGTGGTAGAGGGTTTGTTTATCTGCCCGTACTTAACAGCCGCCGCCCAGGGTGTACTCAATCGCTGCGGAGGTGTTGTCGTCCTCGTTGGTCTCGCTGACGAGTCGGTCGGGGTCCACGATGGCAACCGCCGACTTGACCTTGCCGCCGCCGGAGTTATCGGTGTAGTCCAGCAGCACTAAGAAGTTCGCGCCCGGCTCAATGGACGGAATGTCCGCCTTCACTTGGAGGAAGTCGCTGGTGCCGTCTACCGCGTCCACGCTGATGAAGGCCACCTGCGTGCCGGCACCACTGGCGGCGGTGCCTACGTTCGCCACGTTGACGCGCGCCTGTGCGCCCTGCCCGCAGGATGGGCTGGCAGGCACCAGCTCAAAGCCGGTGATGGTCAGGTTCGCGCCGCCTGAGGGGGCCTGCGTTGAGGGCGCGTTAGTGGGTGGCAGCGGTGTCAGCGTCGGGGCCAGGGTCGGGATGGGCGGCCCGGCTTCACGCGGCAGCGCGGCGAGATTGCCCTCCACGCTCACCAGCGACAGAAACAGCCAGCCTTCACCGCCCGCAGTACGCACCTTGATCCAGTCCCCGGCGGTGTTCAGGGCGAGGGCGTCCAGGGCCTGGCCGGGCACCAGCACGCCGATGGGCGGTTCGAAGTTGGTGCTGGGGC
>CAYWGJ010000196.1:0-4997 GCA_964457835.1 uncultured Anaerolineaceae bacterium | reverse complement strand
CGATGAGCAGCAGCACGCCGCCCGGTTTCAGCACGCGCGCCATTTCATCCAGGGCCGCGCCGATTTCCGTCTGCCAGGAGTCCGGGAACCAGGCGACGCTGTGCCCCAGGCTCCAGCCAGCGACGGCCAGGTCCGCCATGCCGGATCGCAGCGGCAGACGGCGGTTATCGGCGGCGGCCAGCGTCACGTTTGGCGGCAGGTCGCGTGCGGCTTGGTTCAGCATGGCCGGGGCCGCGTCCAGGGCGTAGACCTGCCCCACATGCGGCCCCAGCAGGCGGGTCACACGCCCGGTGCCCGCGCCCAACTCCACCACCACCTGTGTCTCATCCAGGTCAGTCGGCAGTGCCGAGCGTATACCCGGCAGCAGCTTGGCTTGGTAGTCCTCGTGGCGCACCATGCGGTCATAGGCGTCGGCGTGGTGCGCGTACACGTTCTGGAAGTGGTCGGCGTCAGGCGCGGGCAGCATAGGCGCGTACTTATTCCTCTTCAGCTAGCTCGTTCAGCTCGATCTCGTCGCAGTCGGTGCAGCGGGGGCTGTCGGGCACTTCGCCATCCAGCAGCGCGCTGAACCACTCCAGGAAGGGCACGTCGTCGGCAGCGGCGCTGTAGTACAGGGGCGTCGCCAGGATGGTGTGCGAGTCGCCGCCGGCGATGAAGCTGCTGAAGGTGTCGATTTCGGCTTCCAGCGCGTCAATGTTGGCGATCATGCCTTCTTCCCAAGTCGGCCCGCCGAGCTGCGAGAAGCCGTAGAAGAGCACCTGTACGCTGTCGGCGGCGGTGGTGTACTGGCTCAGCGTGACGCCGGGGTAGGCTTCGGCCACGGAGGTATACAGCTCGTTGACGCTGAAGCTGTCGGGGTCGTATTCAAAGGGGGTGTTCTCGTACATGCCCCAGCTTTCCAGCACGGACCAGCCTTCCGGTGTGACGCCCACGCCGGCATCGCCGAAGTGGATCACGTTGGCCGTCTCGTTGTACGCGTCCAGAACGGCGGGCAGGTGGTAGATCGCGCCATATGCGCCGGCACTGGACCCGGTGACGAGCACGCGGCCTTCCGGCGCGTAGTTGGCAAACACCCAATCCAGCACGACTTGGCTGTTGGTCGCGCCGTTGTGCTGAATGCTCAGGTCGTCGTTGTAGGCGACCACGGCATCACCGACGTGGATGTCGGCGGTGCAGTAGGGGATGAACACGACGTTGAAGTCCGCCACGGGATTGAGCGGGTTGTCGAATTCGAACATGCCCGGCAGCCCGCCTTCGGGGATGCTGTCGAGCGTGTCGGCGGCGTCGCTGAAGGTGCCACCGTCCTCACGGCAGGTGAGCTGATTCCAGCAGGCCCCGCCGCCATCGAAGAACAGCACCAGGTCGTCGGTGTTGTCGGTCTTGTGCACCAGGAAGTTGTAGGGTGTGTCGCGCGCACAGACGGTGTCGCCGCCGGTGTCGATCTGGTTCCAGCCCGGTTGAAGGTCGTCAAAGGCGGGCAGGGCATCGTCTTGGGCCAGGGCCGCGCCCAGCGTCAGCAGCATCAGCGCAGCGAGGAAAACGACAGCAAGGTTTAGTTTTTTGTGCATGGGTAAACTCCAGTTTCAAAAAAAGCGATAGCCTGTATTGTAACGTGCAAAGCCTGCGTCAAACAGTAGCTCAGCCCAGCCAGCGCTTACGGCGCTTGTAGTGCTTGACCTCACGGTAGCTCTTGCGCTCGCCCATCTGATTGAGACCCAGGTAGAACTCTTTGATGTCTTCGTTTTCGCGGAGCTGTTCGGCGGGGCCGTCCAGCACGATGCGCCCGTTTTCCATCACGTAGCCATAGTCCGCGATGCCCAGTGCGGCGCGGGCATTCTGCTCCACCACCAGCACAGACACCCCCTCGTGCTCCCGGATTTCACGCACGATCTCGAAGATTTCTTGCACCAGCATCGGGGCCAGGCCCAGCGACGGTTCGTCCAGCATAATCAGGCGCGGGTGGCCCATCAGCGCGCGTCCAATGACCAGCATCTGCCCCTCACCACCGCTGAGATAGCCCGACACGCGGCGGCGCATGTCACGCAGGCGCGGGAAGTAGGTGTAGACGCGCTCCAGGTCGTTTTTGGCCTCGCGTCCGCCCTGATAAGCCATAGCCCCGGTCATCAGGTTCTCTTCGACGGTCAGGTGGCGAAACAGCGGGCGGCCTTCGATCACCTGGATGACGCCCCGCCGCACGATTTCGTCTGGGCTGAGGGTATCGATGCGCTTGTCGTTCCAGGTGATGCTGCCCCGGTTGACTTCGCCCAGTTCGGCACGCAGCAGGCCGCTGATGGCCTTGAGCGTGGTGGACTTGCCGGCGCCGTTTGGCCCCAGCAGCGAGACGACCTGCCCCGGCTTGACCTCAAAAGACACGCCGCGCAGTACCAGGATGACGCTGTTGTAAATCACTTCAATGTTGTTGATGCTTAACATCTATTCGAGTCCTTGCGCTTATCAGCTTGTCGTAAGAACGCGCCGACGGGTAGCTGCGGCTGCTCCATGCTGCGGACGGCTCATCAGCGCGCGCGTGACTGTACCTTGCAGGGGCCTAGATGAGCAAATGCTGTGAGTGGAGGGCGTCAGCTCTGGGGCGGGTAGGCGTCGGTGTGGGTCTGCGAGGTGGTGGTGTGATGATGCGGGCCGGGGCTGCGGCGGCTGATCGCCACGCGGGGCCGCGTCACCCGTGCGTGTGGGTCGATGAAGTGCTGCGGGTCCCCTTCTGCCGCCGGGTACAGCGGCAGCGACACCGTGAAGCAGGTGCCCTGATCCACATGGGTGCTGACGCTGACGGTACCTTTGTGCGCGTCAATGATCCACTTGGCGATGCTGAGGCCCAGGCCAAAGCCGCCGGTGTGCGTGCGCGCTTTGTCCGACTGGTAGAAGCGGTCGAAGATGCGGGGCAGGTCTTCTTGCGGGATGCCCATGCCGGTGTCCTGCACGCGGATCACGGCGTAGTCCCCGGTGCGGCGCAGGCTCAGCGTCACGGTACCGCCGCTGGGCGTGAACTTCAGCGCGTTATCCACCAGGTTGGTCAGCATCTGCTTGAGGCGGTCGGGGCTGCCGTTGATGCGCAGCGGCTCCACGCGGGCCAGTGACAGCGTGATACCGCGTTCTTGGGCGTTGGGCTGCATCTGCCCGTAAACCGCCGCCACCACGCCGTCCAGGTCCAGCGCGTGCATGTCGATCTTGGTGCCGCCGTAATCGGCGCGGGCCAGCAGCAGCAGGTCGTTAATCAGGTGCGACATGCGCTCGCTGTCTTCATGCAGGGCTTGCAGCGATTCTTCGTCTACGCCGTAGCGCTTCATCATTTCCACGTTGCCACGGATGCCTGTCAGCGGTGTGCGCAGCTCGTGCGAGATGTCCGCAACGAAGCGCTGCTGCACGCTGAAGAGGTGTTCCAGGCGTTCCATCATGCGGTTGAAGACGGCGTTGAGCTGGCCTAACTCGTCCATGGGGCCGTGCCATTCCAGGCGCGTGGAGAGGTCCTTGGTGCCCGCGATGTAGGCGGCGGCCCGCGTGATTTCTTCGACGGGCTGCAAAACGCGCCCGGCCAGCATGTAACTCAACAACGCTGAGCCAAGCACCGCCACCCCGCAGCTAATGAGGATGATCGCCAGCAGGCCTTTTGTCGCTTGGTTAACGGTGTGCAGCGAACCGGCTACTTGGATGCTGCCCACTAGGGCATCCTGGTAATAGATGGGGCTGGTGCGCACGCGCCACTCACTGCCGTCGATGCTGACGTTGTGGTGTGTGGCCTGCGTCACGCCCAGGGCGCTGTCGTCCAGGGGCAGGCTGTAGTTTTCGAGGTTGGCCGAGGCGGCGATGAACTGCCATTGCTCGTCCACGCGCAGCCACACCTGCACCTCCACGCCGGACGCACGAAACACGTCCAAGGGGGGCAGGTCAATACCGAAGGGGGTATCACGGTCAAACGTGGGGGGCAGCGGCAGGAATTTGCTGTTGTCGTTGATGAGTTCGGCGGTTTCGTCCAGGGTGATATCCAGTTCGTTGATGAGCGTCCAGCGCATCATCAGGAACACGACCGCCCCCACCAGCACGATAATCAACGTCAGGAGGCTGGCGTAGCTGAACGTCAGCCTCTTGCGTATCGTCATCAAGGCTATTCCTCACGCAGCACGTAACCCACGCCGCGCACGGTGTGGATCAATCGCGACTCGCTCTCGGCTTCGGTCTTTTGCCGCAAATAGCGCACGTAGACTTCGATGATGTTGCTTTCACCGCCGAAGTCGTAGCCCCACACGCGGTCGAAAATCACGTCGCGGGTGAGGACCTGGCGCGGGTTGCGCATGAAGAGTTCGAGCAGCTCGTACTCTTTGGCGGTCAGGTCGATGGCGCGCTCGCCACGGTGGGCGCGGTGCGTGCCGGTATCCAGGGTTAGGTCGCTGAAGCGCAGCACTTCTGGGCGGGAGGTAGGCACAGTACGGCGGAAGAGCGCGCGCACGCGGGCCATCAGTTCATCCACGGAGAAGGGCTTAACCAGGTAGTCATCCGCGCCGGCGTCTAGGCCGGTCACGCGGTCCTGAATGTCGTCCTTGGCCGTCAGCATCAGGATCGGCACGTCGCTGGCAGCGCGCAGTCGCTTGCAGACTTCTAGGCCATCCAGGCCGGGCAGCATCCAGTCCAGGATCACTAGGTCAGGCGGATTGTCGCGCGCGATGGACAAGCCCGTCTGGCCGTCCCGCGCCACGTTGACGCGGTAGCCTTCGTAGATCAAGCCGCGCTCAATGAATTGTGCGATCCGCGCTTCGTCTTCGATTACTAGAATTCGCTCACCAGACATCGTTTCACATCCTTCATGATGAGAATACAGCTTAGACTTAAAACATGAGTATAACACAGCCCAGCGCTTAAAGGCATCTGAACACAGCAGGGTTACAGGGCTTTTGCAAAGTAGAGGAAAGAGTGGCAAAAGGGTGACAATCGGATTAGGTTTTAATCACCAAAGCAAAACCAAGTTACGGAGTCACCCTCATGTC
>CAYWGJ010000195.1:0-5074 GCA_964457835.1 uncultured Anaerolineaceae bacterium | reverse complement strand
GGCCGTCGTGACCGGGCAGGGCTTGGTAGGCCGTGTGATCGAGGTCACCGCCGACGCCGCCCGCGTGATGCTCATCACCGCCGAAGAGAGCGCTATCCCCGCCCGCCTGGAAAACAGCCGCAGCGAGGGCGCGGTGCGCGGGCGCGCCTCCGGTGAGATGCGCATGGTCATGCTGGAGCAGGATGTCACGATCACGCCCGGCGAACTGGTACTCAGCAGCGGCTTGGGCGGCACCCTGCCCCCGGATTTGGTCATCGGCCAAGTGCGGAGCACGCGCCAATTCGAGTCCGAGGTGGAACAAAGCGCGGAAATCAGCAGCCTGATCGACTTCGACCGTCTAGAGATCGTGCTCGTCATTACCAGCTTTGAACCGGTGGACCTATCCGCCTTTGAAGACACGCCCGACGGTGAAGACGCAGACGGCGGCTGACGCAGTTTGCGGCTGACGCAGTTTGCGGCTGACGCAGGTTTTTTTACGCACTACGCCCCTGAAGGTGTCATATAATGAAAAGTGTGGCGCAAGGCTGGCCCCACATCATCGCTTGACATCGTGGTAAAGGGGCGGACAATGGACGAACGCGAACGCATCAAACGCATCCGCGAACAGCAGCTGCAAACCCGTGATCCGGGCACGTCGATGATCCCCGGTTATGACTGGAAGAAGCACGACGCGCGCACCGCACAGATCAACGCCAAGCGGCGCAAGCAGGCGCAGCGTCCGCTGCTGCTGGCCCTGTGGGACGACCTGCCCCAGCGCTGATCTTCGGCATCGTCGGGCTGATGGTCGGCAAATCATTGGAACAGGACATCCCGTAAACGCCGCCGCTGTCCCGGTCTGTGCGGCGCAATACGGGCGGCACAGATAAAGGACACAGGCACCCATGGCACGCATCTGGTTTGTTTCCGCACCGCTCTTCAGCCACACGGACTGGGGCGGCTTCTTCAAAACGGCTCAGGTCCTGCAAGCCCAGGGCCATGATGTGCTGTGGCTCAGTGGGGAGGGCCTGGCGCGCGTGATGCAGAGCGCAGCGATGCCCTTCCGCGCCCTGCCGGAAACCGGCTGGCTGTGGCCGCCGCCCCCCGCCCCCGACCTGGACACCCTGCCCCCCAACGAAGCCGTCAAGCTGCGCTATAAACGCGCCCTGGATACCTGGCTCAGCGAGGAGCTGGTCGGCGCGGGCGCACAGGCCCTGCTGGACACCGCCGACGCCATCGGGCCGCCGGACCTGATCGTCACCGATCCCTTCCTGAGCGCCTCGTCCCTGGCCGCCGAAAAGCTGGACGTGCCCATGGCCGTCTGTGGCTGGATCGCGCAGGACGGACTCAACGACGACATGATGTTCCCCGTGCAGCTCTCGCTGGGCCGCGAAAGCCAGGACCGCATTGCCCGCCTCAAGGAACGCTTCGGCGTCAGCGGGCGCTACTTCGCCGATGGCCCCACCCCCAGCGTGCAAAGTCCGCTGCTGCACATCGCCTACTTCACCCGCAATTGGTACTTGGCCGACGCCGACTCACTGCTGCCGCAGAACGTCTTCGTGGGCGGCGCGCCGACCCCGCCACAGGGCCAGGCCCCCCAATGGCTGACGGACATCCCAGACGAGACGCCGCTGGGCCTGGTGACACTGGGCACGACCTTCACCGGGGACCTGGGCTTCTTCGCCTGGGCCGCGCGCGCCGCCGCTGACGTCGGCCTGCTGCCGATTGTAGTGATCGGCTACAACCCCATCACGCCAGACGACAAGGCCAAGCTGTTGCGCGCGCTGCCTAAAGGCACCCGCCTACTGAACTTCGTCCCCTTTGACCATGTGCTGCCGCGCGTCAAGCTGATGTTTCATCACGGGGGCATGGGCACCACCCACGCGGCGGTCGTGCACGGCATCCCGCAGATCATCACCGCACACGCCGCCGATCAACGGGCACAGGCGCGGCGCGTGGCCCAAGCCAAGGTGGGCCTCAACCTCAGCGCGATAGACATCCAGCGCAACGGACTCAGCGAAGGGGCGCGGGCGCTGCTCAGCGACGAAGCGGTCGTGGCGCGCGCGCGTGCCCTGGCCGACGCCATGGCCGCGCTGGGCGGGCCGCCTAAAGCCGCCGAACACCTGGCCGCGCTGGTGGATGCAGCAGGCTGACGGCTCACAGCGACTCCAACAAAGCCGCCGCCTCTTCGCGCACGCGCGCACGTTCGGCCTCGTCCAGGTGACGCAGGCCCAATACCGCCTTGCCACTGCGCGGATTGGCCCGCAGCCGCTGCTCATGCGTCAGCAAGAAGTGCCAGTACAGCAGGTTGAACGGGCAGGCATCCGGGCCGGTGCGCGCCTTGCGATCAAAGCGGCAGCCCGCGCAGTGATCGCCCATCTTGTGCACGTAATTGGCGGACGCGATGTAAGGCTTGGTGGCAATCCCGCCGCCGTCGGCATTGAGGCCCATGCCCAGCACGTTGGGCACCATCACCCACTCGTAGGCGTCGATAAAGTGCCCCAGAAACCAGTCGTTCACCGCCAGCGGGTCCAGACCTGCCAGGGTCGCAAAGTTGCTCAGCAGCATCAGGCGCTCAATATGGTGCGCGTAGCCCGTAGCCTGAATGCGTGCCAGAGTCGTGTGCAGGCACGCCATATCCGTGGCCGCCGGGTCCCAGAAGAAGCGGGGCAGCGGGCGCTGCGCATCCCAGGCGTTGGCCGATAGAATGCCCGGCATCACGCGCCAATACTGCCAATGCATGAACTCTCGCCAGCCGAGTATCTGGCGCACGAAGCCCTCCACGCTGTTAATCGGAGCCTCCCCCGCGTGATAAGCCGCCTCCGCCGCGCGGATCAAGGGCATAGGGCGCAGCAGGCAGATATTGAGGTACGGCGACAGCACGCTGTGATACAGGGTCGCGTGCTGACTGCTCATCGCGTCTTCGTAGTCACCGAACAGCGCCAGGCGTTCGCGGAAGAAGTGCGCAGCGGCGGCCTCCGCGTCCGCGTGGGTGACGGCCAGCGCGAAGCCGTCCACAGCGCCGATGCCCGGCAGCGCCGCGACCTCGCCCATGACCTGCTGCGTCAGCGCGTCCGGCGGAAAGCGCAGCGGAGTCGGCGGGCGGTGGTGCTTGGGCAGCGGCTTACGGTTGTCCTTGTCGAAGTTCCACTGGCCGCCGACCGGCTCGCCGTCTGCGTCCATCAACACGCCGAAGTGCCGCCGCATCCCCCGGTAGAAGTACTCCATCACCACGCGCTGACCCGGCGGCGCGTCGCCATACGGGCTGTGCTGGCTGGTCAAAAATGCGGAGTCGGGCAGCAGGTCCACCGGAATGCCCAGCGCCGCACCGAGTCCAGCTTGCAGCCGCCGACCGCCCGTGCTGCTGGCCGCCATCGTCACCAGGCGCGCGCTGCCTACCGCCTCAACGTGGGCGTGCAGCGCGTCGCGGATGGGGCCGTCGGTGATGCGGTAATCCACCGTCCAGCCGGCATCGCGTAAGCGCTGGGCATAGTGACGCATGGCGCTAAACAGCAGCACCAGCTTATGTCGGTGATAGGGCATCCGGGCGGCGCGGGCGTGGCTTTCTACCAGCAGGACCTGGGTGTGCGCCGGGTCACAGTCGGCTAAGGCCGGGTGCGGCCACAAGAGCTGGTCGCCGAGGATCCAAACGCTGCGGGGGGTGGGCATGGTTGGCTGCCTCATACATGTCAAGAACGGATAGGCCCTATCATGAAGGACGCGGCTGAATGCAAGATGAGGCCCCGTGCCTTGGGATAAACCGGGGCACTCGCAGGCTAACCGGGCTATAACCCCAGATCAACCTGGTCTATTTGGGATAATCTGGGATAATTTGGGATAAATCACCGCGCTTACCCCGTCGGACACAGGTCACTTGGGACATAAACCGGGCTGCGGCTGCCGTAACGATCCAACAGGCGCAGCGGGTCGGCGTCCGGGTCCGCCGCCGTAACCGTCGCCAGGTAGTCCTGCACCGACTGGCAGGCCGCCGCCGGGTCCCCGGTGGATTGATAACCGTCATACAGCACCTGCGCCATAGCCACGAAGGGCGGCACCGGCTCGCCCTCTGCTGGTGGAAAGGCGCTTTGCAAGGCCTGGAAGGTCTGCGCCTGGGCCGGGTTGTCCGCGAAGATCAGCGTCAGCAGCAGGCGATAATAGCTGTAGGCCAGCAGGGTGTCCGCCTCACCGCTGAACCACTCGCGCAGCGCCGCGCCGGGCGTGCCCTCGTCGCTTTGCAGCGCCAGCGAATAAAGCTGAATCGCTACGTCGAACTGCCGCCGCGCGAAGGCCTGATCCCCAGCATGGACCACCTGCACGCGGTAACGGGGCGGGTCCAGCTCTTCGATGGAGAGCAGGTATTCCTGCCCGTTCCAGTCGTAGATGCGGGTGCCGGTGCGCAGCGGCCCGGTGAAGCGGTTCCCGTCATCCTGGAGCTGCACGACGATCTCGCTTACTTGGTCGTCGTCAATGTCGCTGATGCGCAGCAGCGAGTCGCTTCGCAGCGGCGCACTGAGCAGGTCCCCGGTGCGCAGGCCCAGCGGCTGCCAGGCGATCAAGTGGGTGCGCAGCGCGCAGGCGTCCTCGGCCAGGCTGCCGTCTGCTTCCGTGGGGCAGTCCTGCGCGGCAAACAGCAGATCACTGCGGAAATCGCGGTTCATGTCCCCCAGCCCGATGATTTCCGGCGGCTGGGCGGTCTGCCCGGTGAAGCGGTAAAACGCGCGATACTGCCCGTCCAGGCAGCCCAGCATCAGCAGCGCGGCGCGGGCGTCGGGGTCAGTGTAGCTGGCGAGCACTTCCGGCACGCCCTCCCCGGTAAAATCGATGTCCGCACGCACAAAGCCGCCCTCCGTGACCAGGCCCCAGCGGTTTTGTAGGGTATCGGCCAGAGCGTCCGGGCTGCCCCCCGCGTTGAGGAAGCGCAGCACTTCCTCCACCAGGATGTCGGCGTTAGCCGGGGGGCTGGCCTCCAGGCGGGCGGCGGTGCTGCGCGGCGGACACAGGTCCAGGGCGGGCGTAGGCGTGGGCTGAGCGGCCATCGCGACCACCGTCGCCGGGTTCGACAGGCCGCCATCTTCAGGCAGCAGATCATCCGGCGGCG
>CAYWGJ010000194.1:0-5087 GCA_964457835.1 uncultured Anaerolineaceae bacterium | reverse complement strand
GCTGACGCCACGCCGCACGTCCCGCCGTCAGCGCGAAGAGTCCGACCAACAGGGGCAGCAGCAGCACGCCGTTCTCATGGCTGAAGACGGCCACGAACGCGCCCAGGGTCAGCCCTACCCAGCGGATGCGCGGCCCGACACTCAGCAGCGCGGCTAAGATGCCCGCCAGCGCCATCAGGTGAAAGAGCGAGGCCACCCACTGCACCGCGTTGAAGTTGAACGGGAACAGGACGAAGCCCAGGCCAGCCAGCAGGGCCACCCCGTGTGATCCGCTGAGGCGCTGTGCCAGAGCGCTGACCCCCGCGGCACTCAGCGCGTAGAGCAGGACGTTCAGCGCGTGCCAGGTGATCGGGTCCCAGCGCCCGCCCAGAGCCAGGCCCTGCAATTCCCACAGGCTGAAGACCAGCGGGCGGTAATACGGAAAGGACGGCGATCCGCCCCAGAACAGGAAGCCAGGAGGCCCACCGCCAGGGTGGTCACGGATCATGGCGAAGAGCAGACCGTCATCCAAAAAGAAGGGCAGGCGCAGCGTGTAAGCGTAGGTCAGCAGGGCCAGCGCCGCCGGGAGCAGCAGCGGCACAGCGGCGGTCAGTCGTGGGCGCATGGGCAGCGGCTCCTTGAGGTGGCTGTTCCGGGCGGGGGCATGGTAGCGCAGCACACCCGACTCAGCTAGGCCGGGCTGATCGACGAGGGTGAGGTATTGTCCTGCCCAGCTATTCCAAACACGCTCAGGGGACGGTGAGCGTGTGCCTAGTCGTAAAAGTAGGGTTCCAGGTCCGCTTCATCGATGTAAGCAGTGGCCTGGCGGTACACAGCGCGTAAGGTGCCCACAGCCAGGGGCTGATTGCCATGGACCGGGACATGCAGGGTCTGCTTACGTCTACCCACAATACGCCGTAACTTATGGTGACTGCCCTTGACGCTCACGACGTCAAAGCCAAAACCGGTCATGATCTTAATGACTTCTGCGCCGGACAGTCTACGCAATCTGGGCATAATCAGGCAGCTTGACGTTGATGACGATACGCGGATGCTGTACGACGTTGTAGGTGGCAATGGTATCTTCTTCGTTTAACGCCAGCTCAAGGGCCTCTCGCAAGTTCTTGAACAAGGCGTCGAGCGTGCGACCATCGGTGGTCACGCCTACCGCATCACAAGATGCCACGTAGTACGGATAGCCTACGTCGCCCTCTTCCTGTCCATCAAAATATTCGACAGTCACATGCAGTGTATCGCTCGGTGCGCTCATCCGCTTAGGTCCTCGCTTTTTGCCAGCGGCTCAGGGCGTGTATCGCCTTCGGTTGCACTGGAAACAGATGTGAAACGTGATAAGCGTTTGGCTAAGAATCCAAACGACCTTCGTCCTCACATCATGATAAATCAAGGGGTATCGGAAGGCGAATCCTGGCTCGGCTCTAAGCACATCCACGCAAAATTCAGTATACTGGCGTAGGAAAGACATTTGCTTCTGGTTGCCATCGCCTGGCCGCCTGGATCGAGAGGTAGAGTCCCTTGCGCCGCACGTCAATCGCCCTCACGCTGCTGCTGGTCCTGCTGAGCGTCGCGCTGCCTGTGTCGGCACAGGGCAGCCCGGCCTCTGAAGCGGGCCGCCCGCCCACCGCCGCGCTCATCAGCATTTCCGCCCCGGATGCCCAGGGCATCGTCACGGTAAGTGGTGCAGCGGGTGCAGTGCCGCCCAGCACGCTGATCGCGGTACGCAACCTTTACACTGGGCGCAGCGTGCAGACGACCAGCGGCATCACCGGCTCGTTCAACACAGCGCTGTATGGGCCAGGCCGCACGCCCTTCTGGATCAGCGCCGCGCAGGACATCCCCTTTGGCCGCCTGGACCAACCCGGCTCACTGCCCGGCGGTCCCGGCACGATCGTCTACGGCAGCAGTGCCGAGACCGTCCCCACCACGCGCGACATCACCGCCATTGCCCTGGACGCCGACCGCCGCGACTGGGACGCTGACCCGATCTACGCCCAGGCCTGCATCCGTGACGCCGCCTGTGCCCTGCGCAACAGCGAGTCGCTGTACCTGCTGCTGGCAAACCTGCCCTACGCCGACCCCGACGCCCAACGCCTGGAAGTCGCGCTCAGCGTGGACGACGCGACCTACCGCCTCAGCCTGGACGTGGCCCTGTCGCCTGACGCCACGCCGCAAGACGCCGCATGGGTCCAGACTACGCCGCGCACTGCTGACCTGGGCCGTGTGCCCGTCAGCGCCGCGCTGAGTGACACCGCCGCCGAGCTGCGCCTGACACTGGACGCCCTGAGCGCGCCGAACGCTGCCGAGCTGACTCTGCTGAGTGCCACCCTGCTTGACGAAGACGATGATGCATTGGGCACGCTGGATTTCGGGCAGGCTGGAGCGGCGGTCTACAGTGCACCGGGTCAGCGCGACGGCATCGTCTACCCCGTGGACGATAGCAGCGGACGCCTGGGCGATGACGCACAGGCCTTCTACGTGGCGGGGCCAGCGGTACAGGGTGGGGCGTACTGGTGGGCGGCGGGGCGCGTGAGTGCCTTGGACCTGGCCGCCGGGGACGACTGGGCGCTGTCGCTGGACGTAACGCTCGTCACCGACGCCATCACGCTGCCCGCCGACCTGCGCGCGCCACAGGTAGACGCCGCGCTGACGCTGCAACCGGCTTTCGCGCCGGGGCCATTCGCCAATAACGGCTGGTCCAACCTGCTCACGCCGTCCGGGCTGGCCGTCGATAACCTGAACGGCGCGCGACGGGTAGTGGAAGCGTCGGCGTTAGGGCCGCTGATCCTGCGCGATGAGACGAGCTGGCGCTTCGGCCTGCGCTTTGACGCCGCTGTTCCCGCCGACTTGCCATCTGGCATTTACGTGCCGACGCTGCATCTGCAAGTGGGCGCGGCGGACACCCCGCTCACTGACTGGACCGGCGTCAGCGTGCTGGGCGGCACGGTGGATGGCCCCTATTACCCACCCTTGACCCGCCTGCCCCTGACACTGCAAGTGGGCGCTGTTGACTCGACGCGGCTGTCCTGGGCGCTGCTGCTGGACGATGCCTCGCAGGGGAGCCGCGGCCTGCTGTCCGACGAAGACGCCGGGCGGGTGGCGCTGTCTAACCGGGTGCGCTTCAACAGCGCGGAGTACGTGCTGCCGCCGGGGAGCTATCCGCTGGAGCCGTACCTGCCCAACCTGCTGCCTAACCGCAGCGACACGGCGCTGTCCCCGCTGCTGCCGCTGCTGTTCCCCGGTGGACGCCTGGACGCCACGGTCACGCGGCCTGACGGCACGGTCGATGCCCTGGGCGGCACACCGGTGGTGCAAAACCGCCTGTCCACTGAGGCTGAAGAAGAACGCGAGCGCTTCAGCCCACTGTTGGTGGACGCCTACCGCCTGACCACGCTGGTCCCAGCTTATGAGGCTTACGACTTCAGCGCCTATGGCGCGTACAGCGTCATACTCAGCGGTAGTGTGGAGGACCGGTGGGGGCGGCGTTACAGCGGCGGCGGCACGTATCGCGTACTCATCGCGGAGCCGCTGGCGCTTCAGCCCGGCGTGCTGCCCGGTACCCCTCTGGAGTCAGGCGATCAATTCTACCCTGGGCTGACCCTGTCCCCCGGCTTCCCGGCGGAGGTTACGGTCACGCTGACGCAGTATCCGCTGGACAGCGGCGAAGCGATCGTGCAGACCCTCAGTGGCACGGCCAGCGACCAGGGGCACTTCGCGCCCGCCGAGGCCTTCGCCGTTGACCTGCCTCAGGGCGGCGAGTACGTGGTGGATTACGCGCTGCGCTACACCGACGCGCAAGGACGGTTGTGGGCGGCCAGTCAGCGGGCGGCAGGCGTGATCGCCAGCGATGAACCACAGGTGCTGGCACACGGTCAGCGCGGCATCACCGACCCGGTGCCCGCTGATGCGGCGGTGCCCGCCTGGTACACGCTGCGCATCTACCCGCCCGGCGCGCCCTACGAAAGCAGCGGGGCCACCCTGCACGCGCCCTACTTCAGTGGCGACACCGCCGTCTACAGCGACAGCAGCATCCGCAGCGGCGTACAAGCGCGGGTCCAGGTGCAGGACCTGACGCAGCGCTACACGCAGTGGCTGCGCGATACCCTGCCCCTGTTGGCCCAGCAAGACGACTTCGCGCAGATGCAGCGGCGGCAGGCGCTGCCGCTGCTGACGCTGGCCGGCGGCACCCAGCCCTTAACGCCCGCCCTCAGCCCAGACTTAATCGCCAACCGCGCCTACGCTTACCTCAGCGTGGTGCAGCCCGGTGTGACGCTGCGGCAGTATGTGCTGGGCGGCGCGGACAGCACGCTGCCCATCACCTGGGATGCCGACGACGTGCTCAATCAGCAAATAGGAGCCGGGGCGGGTGGGCCGCTGCCCAATGACTACGCTTTGATCTTCGGCGGCGCGCTGCTGTCCAACGCGGAAGCAGGCCTTAACAGCACTGCGGCCTACGCGGCGCTGACCGTGGTCGGCGCGGAGGATGGCGACCTGGTAGACAGCCGGGTGATGCCGCCTTTCAGCGTGGCGGTGGGCGCGGCGAACACCGAGCCGCTGCTGCTGCTGCGCGGGCAGCCTTACGACGGCTGGTTCGTGCCGACCGGTACCCAGCCGGGACAGGTGCTGCGACCCGGTGAGCGCCTAGTGATCGCGGGACAAGCCGCGCCGCCGCTCTTAAGCCAGGTCAGCGGCAGTATTACCGCGCCGTCGGGGGCCGTCTACCCCTTTGACGGCACGACGAATGCCATCGGCTACTTCTTCGATCCGGCAGCGGGCGTGACGGTTGATGCGCCGGGCCTGTGGACGGTAAACCTGACGGTATCGCCACAGGGCCTGACGTCTGCGGGACTGCTGGACCCCGCCGAGCCGCTGTACAATGGCGTGCCCGGCGCGCTGGACCGGCGCTACACTGTCTACGTGGTCGAGCCAGACGCCCCGCCCCTGGACTGGAATCGAGGCGGCGATCTGGACACGGCAACTCAGGCGGGGGCGCTGCTGAACCTAACGGCGGAAGTACCCGCTGGCTGGACGGACGTGCAGGCTTACCGCACCGTGCGGATGCCCGGCTATGTGCTGGACGACGGCCCGCTGCG
>CAYWGJ010000193.1:0-5159 GCA_964457835.1 uncultured Anaerolineaceae bacterium | reverse complement strand
ATCGCGGCGGCATGGATCATGGCGCTGACCGGCGTCGGGCCTTCCATGGCATCCGGCAGCCAGACGTGCAGCGGGAACTGCGCCGACTTACCGACCGTGCCGATAATCAAGAAGATGCCGATCAAGGCGGCGGCACTGACGCCCAAGCCGCCGAAGAGCAGCGCACCCTCACTGGCGAGGCCCTCCAGCGCCTCAGGGTTGTAGAGGATGTCGCGGAAGTTGAGGGTGCCGGTCTCAAAGTAGAGGTAGGCGATCCCCAGCAGCATCACCACGTCGGCGATACGGGTGGTGGTGAAGGCTTTGATGGCGGCTTTGTAGGCGCTGGGTTTTTCAAACCAGAAGCCGATGAGCATGTAGCTGCACAGGCCCATGATCTCCCAGCCGATGAAGAGCAGCAGCAGGTTATCCGCCACCACCAGCGTCAGCATGGCCCCGGCAAACAGCGAGATCAGGGCGAAGAAGCGCGCCTGTCGCGGGTCATGGGCCATGTAGCCGATGGAGTAAATGAAGATCATCAGCACGGCGATGGGCACCATGATGAGCATGGCGACCGTCAGTGGGTCCACCAGCACGCCCATGTTGAAAGTGGTGGTGCCGGTGCTCATCCAGACGGTGCTGCTGGCGAAGACTTCGCTTTTGCCCAGCACGCCCTCGCCCACGCCAATGGCGCTGAAGACCACGACAGTGGCGATCATCCAGGCCATGACTGCGCCGCTCATGCCGATGACGATGCTTAAGACCCGGCTGCGCGGCGTGACTACGGGCACGGTCATGCCGTCGTAGTCGGGGTGATGACCGCCGTACTCGTGGCTGTCCGTGGCCGGCACCATGCGGCTGCGGTTGGTCACCAAGGAGATCAGTAGGAAGGCCAGCAGCGGCCCCACCGGGATCAGCCAAGGTAAAAAGTTCGGATCGCTGAAATTTACTTCCATAAGTAGACCCTACCCCTACCAGCGCAGCATATCGACGTCTTCAACGACGACAGAGCGGCGCGACCGGTAAATCGAAATGATAATCGCCAAGCCCACTGCGGCTTCCGCGGCGGCAACGACGAAGATGAAGGCGGCAAAGGCCTGCCCGGCGATGACTGCTTGGCCGGTAGCCGTCACCTGGTCGCCGAAGCGCCAGAAGGCCACCAGGTTAATGTTCACGGCGTTGAGCATCAGCTCCACGCCCATCAGGACGGCCACCGCGTTGCGCCGTGACAGCACGGTGTAGACGCCCATGCTGAACAACGCCGCTGCGACCGCCAAAAACATCCATAATGGCACCATGCTCTGCTGCTCCCTTGTGTGTAGTTACTCGTCTTCGTCGCGCGCCAGGACAATCGCGCCGATCATCGCCGCTGTGAGCAGCACCGAGGCCAGCTCAAAGGGGATGACGTACTGGTTGCCGCTGACCAGCGCCACGCCCAGGTCGGCGGTGGTGGCAACCGTAGCCGGGGCGTTCACCGGGTCCTGGCCGCCCCACACCGGCACGATCACCGCCAGCAGCAGGAAGATGAAGAAGCTGGCCGCGGCCAGCCCGCTGATCCACCACTGCTGGTTGTAACGTTCGCGGATGTTGGTCATGCCGCGCGTGAGCATCACGGCGAAGGTGAAGAGGATGCCGATAGCGCCGATGTAGACCAGCACCTGTACGGCAGCTAGGAAGGGCGCGCTGAGCAGCACAAAAAAGCCCGCTACGCCGAACAAGCTGACGATCAGCCAGATGGCCCCGCGCACCAGGTTGCGGTTCAGCGCTACGCCGAGCGCGCCGCCCAGCGTCAGGATGGTGAAGAACCCGAAGGCAAAGGCCTCTGGGGTGAAACCGCCGGTCACAAGCATACGATGATCTCCCGTCCGTACTCCACAAAATGGGCACAGTCCCCTGTGCCCGCCTTTGCTGCTGTATCTAATCCCCGGCTGCCGGGGTGCGCCGGTATTGCGCCTGGGCCGCTTGGCGGGCCGCCAGCGCGGCTTCATCGGCCAGGCGTTTTTCGCGGCCATAGTTGCGCACGTAGACCAGTGCCACGCCGCCGACCACCGCGTTGCCCAGCAGCATTAGGGCCAACAGCGGCAGGTTGGCGAAGAAGTCGCCGTGCAGCAGGCCGTTTTCCGCTGTCAGGCCCAGCTCTTGGGCCACGCGCAGCAGGAAGGCCACCATCAGCAGGTTGGCAATCGACAGCGGTACCAGGAAGCGCCAATTGAAATTCATGAGCTGGTCGATGCGCAGGCGCGGCAGCGAGTTACGCATCCACAGCGAAATCAAGTACCAGAAGGTGGCCTTAATCATGAGGTAGTTCAGCGCCAGGAAGGGCGCGTCCATGGCCCCCGGCCCGATCCAGCCACCGGTGAAGAGTACCGCCATCAGCACGCCGTTGGTGAACACGTGCATGAACTCCCCCGCGAAGAACATGGCGAACTTCATGCCGCTGTACTCGATGTTGAAGCCGGCCACCAGCTCGGACTCGGCTTCGAGCAGGTCGAAGGGCGAGCGGCCTGTTTCCGCCTGGGAGCTGATGAAGAAGAGGAAGGCTGCCACGGGGGCCATGAAGATGAACCACATGCCCCACTGCGCCTCTACGATGTCCACCATGCTCATGCTGCCCGCCAGCATCACCGGAATGATGAGGCCCAGCGCCAGCGGGATTTCGTAGCTGACGAGCTGTGCTACCACGCGGAAGGCCCCCAGCAGCGCGTACTTGTTGTTGCTGGCCCACGCGCCCATAATCACCGCCAGCGTGCCGATGGAAGCCACGGCCACGAAGTACAACACGCCAATTTCCAGGTCCACGCCGACGTGATAGGGCGTCAGCGGGATAACCGCCCAGATTAGCAGCACCGAGGCCACCATCAGCGGCGGGGCGACGTTGTAGATGGGCTTGTCGGCACCGGCAGGGGTGATGTTCTCTTTACCCAGCAGCTTCACCACGTCCGCGATCGGCTGAAGCAGCCCCAGCGGGCCGACGCGGTTGGGGCCGATGCGGTCCTGCATCCGCCCGGCAAACTTGCGCTCCACCCAGATCAGCAGGATGGTCACCAGCAGCGGGAAGGTGGCGGTGAGCACCACGCCCAGCGCAATGGACACCAGGTCGGCCACCAGCGGCGTCACGCCACTGCGCACCAGGCAGCCGGACAGGTCGTTGATGCATTCGCCCCGAAAGGCACCGTCAATCACCAGGAAGACCCCAGCGACCGTCAGCAGTAGGATGAGCACCGCACCCAAGTTCAGGCCGCGGTTGAGGCCGGGCGGCACGGGTACTTCCGTGTTGTCATCATAAGGTTGGATGGATTTATCTGTCATGGCCTTCTTCCGTCCAGATCGTCCAGCAGGTCATCGAAATTAGGTCCAGCGCAGGGCGTCTTTGCCCCAGGCGTAGAAGAGCGCGTCGGTGAGCAGGAAGATGAAGAGCAGGCCCGCGCCGAACGCGAAGAAGTCGAGCTGATTGTAGGCCAAGGCCCAGGGGAACAGAAAGACCATCTCCACATCAAACACCAGGAAGATGAGGCCGTAGATGTAGTACTGCACCTTGAACTGCACCCAGGTGTCACCGACGGTTTCCACACCACTTTCATACGTGGCTTGTTTGATCGCGTTGGGTTTATTGGGGGCCAGAACCAGGCCCAGAAAAATCGGGACGCTGGGCAGCAGCGGAGCCACCACGAAAAAGATCGCGATGAAGGCCCATTCGTTCAGTACGTTCATGGCGCGTGTTCTCCTGAAAGCTGGCTTTTTCGCTCGCGCAGCACCACGCTGCACGATGCATTGCGTGCTTTGTCACAAATGTCATGAGTATAGCATTCGTAGGGTGCCCCTGCAATGCAGCGCGGGCGCACAGCAGATCAAATGGTGCCCAACCTCGCCGATTTTAACACAAGGCACATAGAACACAAACCGCGACTCTCAAGTCGCCAGCACAGTCTTTGGCCTACCCCTGAGCACCATTGCCGCGCCCGCCCGCTGATGCTATGCTTCAGTAGCACCCATCGAGCGATGACCCAAGGGGGACCGCGTGCCTCAGAAAGCCCTGTATCTGCGTTGGCGTCCCATGCACTTTGAGGACGTGATCGGCCAGGAACACGTCACCCGCACCCTGCGCAACGCCCTCAAAGCGGAGCGCGTGCGCCACGCCTACCTGTTCAGCGGGCCGCGCGGCACAGGCAAGACGACCACCGCCCGCCTGTTGGCGAAGGCCATCAACTGCCAACACCCCGACCCCAACCAGCACCCCTGCAACGCCTGTGACTCCTGCATCGCGGTCAATGAAGAGCGCTACACCGACCTGATCGAGATCGACGCAGCCACCCATACCGGCGTCGATGACGTGCGCGACCTACGCGATAAGATCGCCTTCGCACCCGGTGAAGGCCGCTACAAAGTCTACATCATTGACGAAGTGCACCGCTTCTCTGGCTCCGCCTTTGACGCCCTGCTCAAGACCCTCGAAGAGCCGCCCGCACACGCCATCTTCGTGCTGGCGACCACCGAGATCGACCGTGTGCCGCAGACGATCAAGAGCCGCTGCCTGCAATTCGAGTTCCGCCGCGTGTCCTTGATGGAAGTGGCCGACCGCCTGCAAGCCATCGCCGAGGGCGAAGACCTGCACATTGACCGTGCCGCCCTGGAACTGATCGCGCGCCAAGGCACCGGCTCCGTGCGCGACTCCATCAGCCTGCTGGACCAGATCGTCAGTGACCCCGACGAACACATCACGCTGGCCGTCGCACAGCGCATTCTGGGCACAGCCAACAGCGCCGCCGTCCAAGAGCTGGTGCAGGCCCTGGCCCAAGGCGACGTCCCGCAGGGCCTGCACATCATCAACCAGGCCATGGACACCGGCAGCGACCCCCTGCAATTCGGCCAGCAGGTGGTGGCGCATCTGCGCGCGGTGATGATTACGCAAACCGCCTCGGCGGACTTGGTAGAAGCCTCCGCGGACGAGCGTGCCCGCTACGTTGAGCAGGCACAGCAGTTCGAGCGCCAGACCCTGCTGCACGCCGTGCGCACCTTCAACAAAGCCGTCAACGAGTTCAAAGGGGGCTGGCAGCCACAGCTTTCCTTAGAGCTGGCCTTGATCGAAAGCCTGCGCATCCCGCAGGATGCCGCCGTCCAGCAGCCACAGGTGGTCTACGTGCAGGCCCCGGCAGGCGGTGCAGCCGCAGGCGCACGCGGTGGCA
>CAYWGJ010000192.1:0-5173 GCA_964457835.1 uncultured Anaerolineaceae bacterium | reverse complement strand
GGGTGTGCCCATCGTGGCCGACAGCCCCGTGCCGCCCGCGCGCTTCCGTGACCCACAGGCCGCCCGCGATCGCATCACAGCCCTACTGCGCGATACCCTCGCGGCACAGGACCGCATCACGCTGTTGATCCTGGAAGACCTGCACTGGGCCGATGACGAAAGCCTGCTGCTGCTGCACGCCCTGCAAGCCGCCACCAAGCGGATGCGCCTGGTTATTGTCGCCAGCTACCGTGACGACGAACGCCCCGACGTGCCACAGCAGCTCCCGTCTATGCCTGTGCTCAAGCTGGAACGCCTGGACGCAACCGCCATCAGCGCCATCAGCGCCGCCATGCTGGGCGACGCAGGCAGCAAACCCCACGTCGTGGACCTGCTGGAGCGCGAAACACAAGGCAACGTCTTCTTCATCATCGAAGTGATCCGCGCCCTGGCCGAAGAAGCCGGCAGCATGGAGCACATCGGCACCATGACCCTGCCCGAACACGTCTTCGCGGGCGGCATGTGGCGCATTATTGAACACCGCTTGAAGCAGCTCCCCGCCGATCACCATGGCCCGCTGCAACTGGCGGCGGTGCTGGGCCGCGAGCTGGACCTAGACCAGATTCGCAGCGCGCGCCCGGACCTGGACCTAGAGACCTGGCTGCATCGGTGCGCGGACGCGGCAGTGCTGGAAGTCAGCGGCGAACAGTGGCGCTTCAGCCATGACCGCCTGCGTGACGGCGTGCTGGAGACCCTCTCGCCGGAACGACAGCGCGCCCTCCACGCCGAAGCCGCCCAGGCGATCGAGGCCCTGCACGGGGACGCGGCGGCGCGCTCGCTGGCATACCATTGGGGCCGCGCTCAGGATACACAGCGCGAAGCGTATTATTTGCAGCGGGCCGGCACACAAGCGCTCTTCGTTGGGGCCTACAGCGACGCCTTGACCTGCCTAGCCCGCGCCGAAACCCTCTATTCCGACGAAACACCCGCCAAGACCGCCGTCATCCAGCAGACTGCCGAGGCGCACCTGGGCATCGGCGGCTACGCAGAAGCAAAGAAACAGTACACCCGCGCCCTGACCTTGGCTGATGCCTTGGCTGACGACCGCCTGCGCGCGGGCAGCCTGCGCGGGCTGGGCGACGTGGCCTACGTCATGGGCGACCTGCCCACCGCACAGACGCATTATCAGACCGCGCTGGAGCTGTTCAAGGCCCTGGACGACCCCAGCGGCCAGGCGGACGCACTCAGCGGACTGGGCAACGTGGCCTACGACAGCGGCCAAGGCGATACCGCACGTGCCCTCTTTCAGCGCAGTTTGGAGCTGTCACAGGCAGCGGGCGGTGCGGCCTGGGGCATGGCCGGCACCTTCCGCCGCGTGAACAGCACCCACGCCCACGAACACGACACCCAAGAGATCATGCAGCTTCTGGAAGCGCTGGACCAGCACCTACAAGCCGACGACCTGCGCGCCACCACGGAAATCCTGGTAGACCTCAGCGACGCGGCACAGCAGCATCACGCCCACGTGCAAACCCTCGACGCCGTGCGCCGTGCCTTGGAAGCCGGTCAGCAGGCCGCTGACGACGCCCTGCGCCTGGGCGGACTCATGTTCTGTGCACACAGCTTCATCAGCCTGGAACAGTACGACCACGCCATGGTACTGCTGGCCTTCGCCCTGGATTACGTGGGCAGCCCGGAACACCTGATCGACGAGGCAGAGCAATTGGTCTTTGAGATCGAGCCAAAGCTGAAACGCGAGATGACGCGCGTGTTATGGGACGAGGGCAAGAGCCACAGCCTAGACTCGATGACGGAGCAGGCGCTGGAGTGGCTCAATAAGCTGTCGAAGGGATCAGCCTAAACCGACAGGATGCGGGGGCGTGGTCGAATCTAGCGCCTGCCATATCGCGTCGCTGATACGCCACACGGCGTCCACGTGACTGATGCGCGCGGTGTTTTGGCCGTATTGCTTGATAGTCGTCTGGCCTTCTTCCATCATGAGTTGACGCAGAGTGCGCACGATGGTGGGCGTACTAGGGGTGTACCAGCCGACCTTGTTACCCACTACATAGTCCACATTGCCCGCTTCCTGGCCGGGTAAAGCGAGGTAGAGCAGCATCGGCACGCCGCTTACGCAGGCCTCGCTGATCGTAAGTGAACCGGCTTTCGTGACCAAGAGGTCACTGGCGTGCATCAACTGATGCATGTTGTCAACAAAAGCATAGCGCTGCACGGGGATGTGCCACTGCACCTGCTGAAGCACCTCGTACAACTGGGCATTACGCCCCGCCACCACGACCAACTGAAGCGGTAAACGAGCCTCGTTGATCCCCAACGCAATGTCCAAAACACGCTGAATGCCATCACCCCCCCCCATCAAAAGCACTGTAGGCTTGTCTTGCCAACCCAACTGCGCGCGCAGCGTGGATGCGCTTTCCTGAAGCGCAGTGAATTTAGGGTGTACCGGTATACCCGTCATATGAAGCTTGTCCGGGCTGATGCCTGACTTCAAACCGGCCTGCTGCGCGGCTGCCGTGGGCAGGAAGAAGTGGTGGCTGCGCGGGTCAAACCACAAGGCGTGCACCGATACTAAGTCGACCACGACGGTAAACAACAGCGGACGGGGGCGTTGATGCCGTGTCAAGGCTGTGAATACCGGGCGTGTGATAATGGAATGGGTTGACACCACCACGTCGACGGGGTATTGGGCGGCCATCAAACGCAGACGCCTGCGCGAGGTTTGGTACATCACCGCCGCGGATAAACGGGCCATCATGCGTGTGTTCGACAACCTGAACGACCAGTCGTACACCTTCTGGCTGTGGTGCATCATCTTAGGATACAGTTCTGGGAATGCGTTAAAGGGAAAGTTGGTGTGATTTTTGAACACGTCCACCATACTGGACTGTACCGCACCTCCATAACGCTGGTCCATCGCATCATACACAGCCTGCGCCGCGGCCCGATGACCACTGCCTGTATCCGACATCACAAACAAGATTCGCTTCATCCCGGTTGAACATCTCCTGTTTGGAGGCTAATAAGACGGACAATCACAATACAGTGGTGCGGCCAGGTCCAGACCCATAGCCGCCAACCCACGCTTGACCGCGCACATCGGCAGCCCGACGACCGTGTTGTAACAGCCCTCAATGCGCGCTACAGGCTGAAAGTCCGGGTGCTGGATAGCGTAGCTGCCGGCCTTGTCCAGCGGGTCCCCGGTGGCGATGTAGGCTTCGATTTCCGCGTCACTGTAGGGGCGCATCACCACCTGGGTGCACAGCGTGCTGTCGATGCGCAGCGGGTGGCCTTGACGTAGGCGCGCGGGGTCGAAGGTCGTGCTCAGCAGGCTGATAGCCGTGCACACGATGTGCGAGGCCCCGCGAAGCTGGCGCAGCATCCGGCGGGCATCGGCGGCGTCAGCGGGCTTGCCCAACAGCGTGCCCCCGGCATCGACGCCCATGGTATCGGCAGCCAGCACCACAGTATCCGCAGACAAGATGAGCGCCGACCCCGGCCCCTGAAGCAGCCCCGCCACGGCATCGGCCTTTTCGCGGGCCATGCGCGCCACGTAGTGATACGGGTCCTCAGCGGGGCGCAGCGACTCATCGACCGCCGGTTTGACGATCTCAAAGGGCAGGCCCAGCGATGCCAGCAGTTCGCGGCGGCGGGGAGAGCTGGAAGCCAGGATCAGGCGCATGGGGGTTTTATTCCTGTACACTCACCTTGGCCGGGATGTACTGATTCTCCTCCAACCAAGACAAAATTTGCGCCACGGAGTCTTCCACGTCTTCGGTGTGGGTGGTGATGTGAATGTCCGGGGCGCTGGGGACTTCGTAGGGGTCGCTGACGCCGGTAAAGTTCGGGATTTCACCGGCGAAAGCCTTGGCGTACAGGCCCTTCACGTCGCGCTCGGCGCACACTTCCAGCGGCGCATCCACGAACACTTCGATGAAGTTGGTCGTCTCCTGGCGCACGTAGTCGCGGGTCTTGGCGTAGGGGCTGATGAAAGACGCCAGCACGGCTACGTTGTTACGGCTCAACAGCTTAGCGACAAAGGTCACGCGCTCGATATTCTTGTCACGGTCTTCTTTGGAAAAGCCCAGGTCACGGGTGAGGCTGGTGCGTACCACGTCACCGTCCAGGCGCTCCACGCGGATGCCGCGCGCTTTCAGTTCGGCGTCCAGGGCCAGCGCAATGGTCGTCTTGCCGGCGCCAGACAGGCCGGTGAACCACAGCACGAAACCGGGATGTTCAATCAACATGGGAAAACTCCTCAATGGTCTTTGCCACGCCGACACGCTTCCCGCACGTCGGGTGCCGTCATACGAACGTCGCGCCATTCTACGCGATGTGCACGGGTTCACAAAGGCTGAGTTTTGCCGGGCGCAGCACCTTTAGCTTTTCTTCCCCCATTTTCCCACTAAGACTTCCCCGCCCCAAGCGTGTATCATAAAAGCAGATTCGTTGTGCTCACAGCAGACCAGACAGACTGAGACCGACCCTATGCTCAGCAGTGATCCCATGCCCACGCCGACCGCCCCCGCGCGCGCCCTGTCCACCCGCCGCAGCCTCACCCGCAGCGATTTGCTCGTGGCCGGACTGCTGGCCGCCGTGATGCTTTTCGGCGGCGTTTTGCGCTTCACCGGCACCAACTGGGACGATTACGTCCACTATCACCCGGACGAGCGCTTCCTGACTTTCAACGTGGCGACACAGCTAGGGCGTGGCTGGCTGAGCTTCACCGATGGCGGCGAGGAGGCGCAGCGTGCCCACTGTGCCGCCGCCTATCCCGACAGCGGCGGAGTCGGCCCCTTCTTCGACGCGCGCTGCTCGGACATGAACCCGCACAACATCGGCGCGGGGCACTTCGCTTATGGCACCTTGCCCGCCTTTACCGCCCGTTTCGCCGCCGACACCGCCGCCCAGCTCACAGGTGATGCCAACTGGCAGGGCGCAAACAGCCTCAAGCTGCTGTGGCGGGCACTCAGTGCCACGTATGACATGGTAACCTTGGCGGCGCTGTTTTTTATCGGCGTGACGCTGCACGGGCGCTGGGTGGGCCTGTTGGCGGCCCTGCTCTACAGCGCAGCGGCCCTGCCGATCCAGATTGCACACTTTGCCACCGCCGACGCCATGACCGCCTGCCTGGAGGCGCTGCGGCCGCGCTGGCAGGCGCTGCGCGCCGAGGCGG
>CAYWGJ010000191.1:0-5174 GCA_964457835.1 uncultured Anaerolineaceae bacterium | reverse complement strand
TGTGATGAGCACGCCGTGGCCCATACCCAGGCGCTGCGCGGCATCCACCACTTGCGCCGCCGACAACGGGTCGTCCACGCGCACATCGACCGGCAGGCCGCTGCTGCGGGTGTAGAATCCGGGCAGCGTGTCCGTACCGTAGCCCACCACCGGCACCCCCTGCGTTTCCAGCACTTCTAAGGTCAGCGGCAGGTCCAGGATGGCCTTGGCCCCGGAGCACACCACGCCCACGGGTGTCCGGCCCATTTCCATCAGATCAGCGGAGACGTCGAAGGGGTGACCGCGGTGTACGCCGCCGATGCCGCCAGTCGCAAACACTCCAATCCCCGCGCGTGCGGCCACGTACATCGTACCGGCGACGGTGGTTGCGGCGTCCTGCTTGAAGCCGACGGCAATGGGAAAGTCGCGGCGGCTGCACTTGCGCACGCTGCCCGGCTGTGCAGCGGCCAGGCGCTCGACATCATCAGCGCTGATGCCCACGCTGATCTGGCCCTTGAGGACGGCAATCGTAGCAGGAACGGCCCCAGCCTCGCGCACGGCGGCTTCCATGGCGAAGGCGGTGTGGGCGTTGTGGGGATAGGGCAGCCCGTGCGAGATTAGGGTTGATTCCAGGGCGACGACCGGCTGATTGGCGCGCAGGGCTTGGCGTACTTCGTCGCTGATGCGCAGCGGCATCGTGGAGTCAGAGACAGGCATGGTGGGTTTGGCTCCTTGCGGTGTGCAGTGTCCAGCGAAAGGCCGCCGCGCCCCGGATGGAGCTACCGACGGCCTGTGTGGCTGTGGATGCGCCGTTGGCGACAGCGCATCCGTATGATACGTGCGGGTGGGGTAGTCCCGCAGTCCGATGTTTACTCGCTGCCAATTGACGTGGGCGGTGGCAGGATCACCACATCCGGCGCAGGCAGCAGACCACTGTTCCCGGCGCGCGACAGACTCACGTTGTCCAGCGTGAAGTTGCCCTTAGCCCCGCGATAACTGACGACCAGCTTCATGCTGTCCGGCGTTCCGGTGAGCGTCAGCGGCTCGCTAAACAGGGTGTAGACGTAGCTGGCCGTGGGGATATCCAGGTTCAGCTTCTGGTTCTGGGCGTCGTTGTACTTGACGACCAGCTTGATCTTGTTGCCCTTGTCCTGCACGTTCGTACCTTGCAGGGCGTAGCGCAGCGTGATGAGGTCACCACTTGTCAGGTCGGCGGCCTCTGACCCACTGACCTTGTAGATCAGTTTCGTTTTCTTGTTGGCCGCGCCGATAAAGCGGTACCCGCACAGGCCTTGGTAGCCGTAGAGGGTGTCGATCTTGCCGTCACCGTCCTTGTCCACGTTGCACTCGATCTTGTCGCCGGTGCGGTTCTTGGTGGTCCAGTCCTCAGGCTGATTGCCGCCGCTTTCGAAGCCGCCGTCCGTGATGAACTCCAGGGCGGCAGTGTCTACGGTGAATTGCAGCGGGGCGTTGGCCGCCGTGATGCCGGTCACGGCGGTCACGGACCACTCGTAGCTGCCGTCGCTCAGCGGGGTGATGCCTGCTGCACTTAGGTTCAGCCCGCAGCGGTTGAGTTCACAGGTCAGCGCGTCGGTATCTGCGGCTTTCGTCAAGCCGACCAGGTTAGCTACCGTCTGACCGCTGCCACGGTTGGTCAGCAGCAGGTTGTAGGATTCCGCCGTTCCCGATTCTTCCCAGGTGAAAATGTCCAGGTTGTCCGCGTCATTGATGACGTTGTTATCCAGCGGTGAGGTCAGTGTGAAGCTGCTGTCCGGCGTCAGCAGCAGGCTCATAGCGTCGATATAGAACTTGCCGCTGCCGTTGCGGCGCTCTTCCACGATCACCTTGGCATTGCGCACGGTGGACTGGATCGTCACCGGGTCGATGGCGAACTGCGTGTACTCGTATTCGCCTTCCGGCAGGTCGAAGATGACCTTCTCTTTAGGGTAGGTTTCTTTGTCATGGTAGACGATGATGAGCACCACGCGCATGTTGTCGGGGCTTTTGCGTGTGTTGACGAAGAAACTCAGGTCTACCACGTCACCGGCGCTGAAGGCAAAAGGTGCGATCTTCTGCTGGATGAGCGACTTGGTGTCGGCGGTGGACCTGAAGAAGAAGGCGCATTCCCCTTCATAGGCGAAGAACTTGTCCTTGGCCGGCTTATCGCACTTACGCTTGTCCTTTGCCAGGCGGCGGTCCTTCCAGTATTTAGCGAACTTGGCCGCATCACCGGCTTCTTCAAAGCCGCCGTTGAGCAGCAGCTCCACGGAGGTCGCCACCTTGAAGGTGAAGGGGGCGTTGCTGGCGGTGGTCTTCACGCCTTCGCGGTCGGCGTCCACCGTCCACTCGTAGCTGCCCGCGACAAACTGTGCCTTGTCCTGCGGGGTGAAGGTGTAGGTACAGGTGCTCGTGTCACAGCTCAGGGCGTCGGCATCCGCGGCAGGGGTCAGGCCTTCCAGCGTGATGATGTCCACGTCTTGCGCGCCTTTGAAGGTCAGCAGCAGATCATAGGTGACCGCGTTGTCAGAGACCTGCCAGCTCAGGTCCACCAGCTCGGCGATTTCGGCAAAGATGGCGTTGTCGGCGGGCTGTTGCAGCACAAAGGGGTTGGGCGGCGCAATCGCCCGCACCTTGATGAAGTTGGTCACGCTGTTACCGTTGCGGTCTTGAACGTTGTACTGGAAGCGGCCTTGCAGCTCCACTGCCGGTGCGGCGGTCAGGTCAAAGGCGATCTTACCCTGTGACTGCACGCTCCATTGCAGGGCGTCCACCAGGGTTTGTGCTTCCACGTTGTAAGGGTCGCCATTGACCAGGGTCGGCAGCAGGTAGCTGTAGTCATAGTCGATTTCGCTGCTGGCCGTTGCTTCAGTGTTGCTGCGTTCGGAGAAAAAGAAGTTCTCGGTGAAATCGACGTAGGGGCGCAGGCGCACGACGTCGGCGCGGCCCAGGCCGATGGGGGCCAACTGCAAGTCGGTCGGGGGCGTTTCATCACCCAGCGAAGTCGCCAGCGGGGTATCATCCACCGGGGTAATCCCGTCGTACTCCACTGCGCTGGGGAAGCTGCTGCCGGAGTCGTCGCGCAGCGTAAACTCAAATTGCAGGCTGCTGAGGTTGAAGGTGGGATCGTTGGTGCTGGTGTGGAAGTCCGCCGGCGGGCAGTAGGACGCGATGGCGTTTTCGGCGTCCAGCACTTCGATCACCACGCCCTGTGCTTCCTCGGTGAACTGCGGGCCGCACTGTGTGCCGTAGTACTTCGGGTACAGCGTGATCTCGAACTCATAGGGCGGGAAACCGCCCTCGATGGACTCCGCCAGGTTCACGTCAATCGGGAAGGCGTCCTCGTTGACCACGCCGACCGTGATGGGGTTATCCAGCTTCAGCGTCACCAGCTCGTAAGCGCCGATGTCGATGGTGGCCGGGTTGCCCAGCTTACGCGGCTCGCCGCGGGCGTCCGTGCTTGCCAGGAAGTCCGGGAAGTTGGTCACCATGAAGGCGTCGTCGCCTTCGTCGATGCCGTCGGCGTCTTCGCTGCCTGTCCCGCTGGTCCCGGCGATGTAGCCCGTCAGCGAGTAGAAACCGGGCGCGGTGGGGTCTTCGCCGCCCAGGATGTAGGTATCGCTGCCAGGGATGAACACGCCGTCCAGGTCATAGGGATAGGGGTTGACCTGGGTGAGGTTGGTCAGCGCCAAGTTCTGGAAGGCGTCACGGCACACGCCATAGCTGTTTGAGTTATTCGGCCCTGGGCTGTTGCGATACACGAAGTTGCTGCGCGCGCCGTCAAACTCACCCTCAGTGATCGGGCTGCGGCACTGCACGCCGGTCAGCGCGGTGTCGTTGACAATCTCCTGGATGTTGTTGTCAAACATGAAGTTGTTGACGATTTCCCAACGCGCTTCGTTCGACCCCAGCGAGCCGCTGTCGTCGCCGAAGGTTTGGTCGTTGTCGTCACCGCGCCCGATGAGCTTGCCGTTCACCTCAGAGGCGGCGAGGTTGTTACGCGCGACGGTGTTGTTGATGAAGTAGAACTCCGGTGTGAAGAACAGGTTCACCAACGGCCCAGGCGTCAGGCTCAGGCCGCCTGTCCCTTCATCACTGCGGGTTGTGTTGGCGACCAACACGTTGCCCAGCATCCGTGCTTCGTAGGGATCATTGATCTGGCGCGTCACGAACTGGATGAGGGTCTCGGCCTGGTTATTGACGAAGGTGTTATTTACCAGGTCGGTATAGCTGTCGATACTCAGCACCAGCGGCAGCCAATTGACGCTGCGGGTGACGTTCCCGCTGCCTACGCCGCTGATGATGTAGCTGCCTTCCACGCTGATGTTGTTGTCGAAGCGGTTGCGGCTGAGGGTGATGCGGTCGGTGTCCGTGCCGGAGTCTTCGATCTGCACCAGCACCAGGTTACGGCCTACGGCGTTGGTGTTGTCGGCGAAGGTGTTCTCGCGCAGGGTCACGGCGGCGCTGCTGTTGACGATCTGTACCAGCGGCAGGCTGGAGTTAAAGTTCTCGATGCGGCTGTTAGCCAGCTCCACATTTTGCGCCCCATCGACTGTCAGCACGCGCGCCTCCGGGAAGACGCCAATGCTGTCGAAGATGGCCCCTTCCAGGAACTCGAAGCCCTGTAGGGTAAAGCCGTCCGCCCCCAGCACGTAAACCGCGGCGTCGGCTTCGTCTCCGGGGTTGTACTGGTTTTGGATGGTGAATGTGCTGCCGGTGGTACCGAAGCGCACGACGCTGCTGTAGGCGTAAAGGCCAACGTTGCTTTCCAGGCCAGTGACCAGCAGCGGGGCCACGTATTCACCCGGCAGCGCAATCACACAGCCGTTGGTCGCCGCAGCGTTCAACGCATAGGCCATGCTCTGGAAGGGGTTCGCCAGCGTGCCATCCATGGATAGCGAGCCGAGGTTATAGGGGCCGACGTACAGCGTGCTGGTACAGCTCACCGGCAGGCGGTTGGGCACCTGGAAGGTCAGGCCCAGGCGTTCGCCGTCGAAGTCGTAGCTGGGCGCAGCCAGCGTGGTAAAGCCTGCGCCATAGGTCATGTCGTAGCCGTCGGCTTGATCGCCGAAGGGCAGCTCAAAGGTGCGCGTTTGCAGGTAGTCACGCACAGCGCCGTGTACGTCCCCGCTTTGGAAGGCGCTCACGTCGTCACGGTCCAGCAGCAGCGCGGCCATGCCGGCCACGTGCGCGGCGGC
>CAYWGJ010000190.1:0-5262 GCA_964457835.1 uncultured Anaerolineaceae bacterium | reverse complement strand
AGCCCTGATGCAGCGCGTGCTGGCCCATAAAGCGGACATGGCACAGCAGTCACGAGACAAGAACGCGGGCCTGGCCTGAGCCTACCGCTAAGCCGGATTGTCCATCAACAGCCGCAGCACCTGCGCTTCAATTTCCTGCTGATGCGGCGTTAAGCGGTGGCCGGATTGCTCGCGCGCGCCCTGCTGCACAAAAACGCGCATCACCCGCGCTGGGCGCGGACTCAACACGCAGATTCGGTCGCTGAGCAGCAGTGCCTCGCGCACGTCGTGCGTCACGTATACAGCAGCGCGTCGGCGCTTGGACAACAAGCCGCGCAGCAGATCGATCAAGCGCAAGCGGCGCGGCAAGTCTAGGCTGGCGAAAGGTTCGTCCAAGAGCAGCAGATCGGGGTCTACAGCCAGGGCACGCGCGATCGCTGCGCGCTGCTGCATCCCGCCGCTGAGCTGCGCGGGCAAATAGCCGCCGTAGTCGTGCAGGCCCACCTGAGCCAGCGCGCGCTGTGCGATGGCATCAGCATCCGGGCTGGTCAAGGCCAGGGCCACGTTTTCATGCGCCGTGCGCCAAGGCAGCAAGCGTGGCTGTTGAAAGACGATACCCACCCGCGCAAAATCCCGCGTGACCCCGCCGCGGTCGGGGACTTCCAGCCCAGCTATCAGGCGCAGCAGCGTGGACTTGCCGCATCCGCTGACCCCCACCAGGGACACCACCTCGCCCGCCGCCAACGTACAGCTCAAGTCCGCGATGACTGGCACGTCCCCGTAAGCTTTGTAAATGTGGAAGAGCGTCAGCATCGGCGTGTCAGTCACCGCAGCCCTCGTATAAACAGGTGGGCACCGGCTGAGGGGCAGAGGCGTGCCGCATCGGGGGACGCAGTGCCCGCCGTGGACGGGTCAACAGCAGCCGCAGCAGCCCCTCCAGCAGCAGACTGATGCCTACCAGCAGCAGCGTATAAGCCAGCACGCGCTCCGTATCGACGTTCTGCCGCGCCCAGGACAGCCGGTTGCCCAGCCCCGATGTGCTGCCCAGGAATTCCGCCATGACCAACACGCGCCAGGTAAAGCGCAGCGCCACGATCAGCGCCGCGTTGAGCTGTGGCCGCAGGCCGGGCAGCACCACATGACGCAGCGTCCGCCAGCGGCTGAAACGGAAGGCGCGTGCCATCTCCAGCAGAGCCGGGTCCAGGGCGCGCAGCCCCTCCGCCACCGAAACAGCCACCATCGGCGTCGTAGTGACAACGACAACCACCACCACCGGCCCATCCCCCAGGCCCAGCCAGATCACCAGCAGGGCGATCCAGGCAATGGGCGGCACAGCGATGCTGAGCTGGCTCAGCGGGCGCAGCAGCAGATCGCCCCATTGCGCGGCCCCCATCAGCAGACCGCTGGGCAGGCCGATGCCGACTGCCAGCCCAAAGCCGAGTACGCCGCGCCGCAGCGTGTCCAGCAGATGCGCGCTGAAATCTGCACGCTGGACCAAGGCACCCAACTGAGCCAGGGTGTCGCCAGGGGGGGGCAGCACCGCCGAGGGCAGCGCTCCAGCCAGCCACTGCCACAGGATCAGCAGGGCCAGCCAGGGCAGCAGGCTCAGCCCGACGCGGCGCAGGGTTTTACTCATCGCCGACGTCATCGGCTTCGGCATCATCGGGCGGCTCCGTGTTGGTGAAGAAGGTTTCGTCAGGTGCATCACCGACGACGAAAGCCAGGAAGTCGTCCAGGTCCGGGCGCAGAGCGTACACCGGGCGGCTGTCAAACAGCAGGCGCTCCGCCATCAGCACGTCCACGATGACAGCTTCTGGCAGCACAGCCCCAAAGTAAGTATCAAAGCCCGCGCTGATGATCGGCGCGACGTCCTCAGGGTTTTGCATCACGTAGGCAGACGCTGCGGCGTAGGCCTCGGCGAATACGTCAAAGGCAGCGCTCAGATCGGGGTCGTCCAGCGTGGCTTGCAGCGCGAAGAGTGCCCCTAATGGCGCGGTGCCCTCGTCCCACGAATCGCTGCCGAAACCGGCTTGTAGGTCAATCACCGGCACCAGCGTGATGTCGTCCTGCGCGGCGCGGCGGATGGTCTGCGTAATGGTGGGTTCAGGCAGCAGGGCAGCGTCACCCTGGCCTGCGATGATGAGCTGGCTCACCTGCGGCCCCGGCATGTAGACGATCTCAAAATCCGTATCCGGATCATAGCCCTGATTGCGCATGACAGCACGCAGGGTCAGGTCCGGGGCACCACCAGGGAAGGCCGCCAGGATTCGTTCGCCTTCCAGATCGGCCAGTGACTCAATGGCAACGTCAGCATCCGCCAGCAGGTACAGCGCGCGCCACACATTGACGCTGTGCAGGCGCAGGTCGGGCAGCGTGTCTGCGTTGTGGAGCTTGGCCCCAGCCGCACTGAAGAAGAGCACGGCATCCACTTCACCAGCGCGCACGGCGTCGGCCAGCTCCGCTACACCAGGCACCGGCAGGAATTCTACCTGGAGCACGGCGGGGTCAATTTGGTCCAAGGCGACGAAGAGCGGGATCGCGTTGGGGTTGGGCGGGCAGGCCACGCGCAGCACTGGGGCATCAGAATCCTGGGCTTGCAGGGGAGCCACCATCAGCACAAGGCTCAAAACGTACAGCAGCAGCAATCGCATGCGCATCGCATGTCCTCCTGGTTCGCAGACGATAACCCCAGTATAGGCAGCATTTTGTGAAAGTAAGCGCAATCATCAGGAACTTTGATTGTCAAGCATAATCAATTTTAGTCAAAGTTAGTCAATTCGCGTGTTAAGCTGAATTTGAGGTAAGGACGCGATGAGTGCAGAATTATTGACCACCAAAGAGGTCGAAGGCCTCATTCAGCTCAACCGGGTGACGATCTACCGTTTGATCCGCGAGGCGGACTTTCCAGCGGTGAAGATCGGCAACCAGTGGCGCTTTCCACGGCAGGCAGTGGAAGCCTGGCTGGCTGAGCGTGGCAGGCTGCCTCAGGATGACACAATGCCCCCACCGTTAGTGCCGCAGGGGCCTACGGAGCTGAGCGCGCTGTTTAACACCCCAGAGATGAGTTCACTGTTGCAGGCTTTTTCCCGCGCGACCGGGCTGTCGGTCGTCGTGACCAGCCCGGACGGGCGTGCTTACTTCGACTGCCAGGCCTGCCGCCATCCCTTCTGCCAACTGGTACACGACACCAGCAAAGGCCGGGATGCCTGTTTTGCGGCCCGTGCCGCCAGGGATCATGCGGACGACAGCGCGCACTTGCTGGATTGTGCCAGCGGCCTGCGTTACCTGCGTGCCCCGATTGACGGCGAAGCGCTGGACGATGCCCCGCATGAAAAGGAGCAGCCCATCGCCTACGTCATTATCGGCCCGCTGCTGACTGACGAGACACAGGTAGAGCAGGTGCGCGGTGAACTCGCCAGCTTCTCGCAGGACATCGGGGTGGCCGCTGAGCCGCTGCTGACGCAGTTTCAGGCCATGCAGCGCTTCAGCAATGACCAAATCCGCATCCTGCTGGACCTGCTCAGCAGCATCGTGAGCGCCATGTTACACGTGGTGCGCAGCCAACGCACGGTCACGCAGCGCCTACGCGAAATCGCGTGGCTGGCAGCAGGGGAAACGCCGTCCGACTCGTCATAAGCAAGTCTAATCAGTCACCCAGCGTGCATACCGAGTCAGCGTCAGGGGGACACAGCTCAGCACGATTAAAGGAGCGGGCAGCGGTGCATCAAGGCCGCTGCATCACACGAACAACTAAATAAAATTCATTCATTTATGTAGTTACAAAAAAACACGAACAGGAGATTTTCATCATGGCGAACAAACTGGTAGTGATGGTGACCAAAGGCCCGGACGAAGCAGAACTGGCGACCGTGGCTTTTGGCATGGCGGTCAACGGTCAGATGAAGGAAATGGACGTCGTAGTCGGCTTCCAAGCAGACGCCGTACTGTTGGCAAAGAGCGACACCCTGCCGAGCCTTCAAGCCCCCAACCTACCCGCATTGAAAGACCTAGTAGCGCGCTACTTAGAAGCGGGCGGCATCATCCGCCTGTGCGGTCCCTGTGTCAATTCGCGCAGCCTGACCGAGGGCGACTTCATCGAGGGCTGCACGATCATCGACGCCGGCGCTTTCATCGACGAGATCGTGGACGCCACCAACGTCCTGGTTTACTAAGCGCCCTTTCCCACAACGCTGATGCGCTGCCCTGAGGCCTGCGCATCAGCAACGGCTGTCCGTCATTACGTGTCGCCCAGTCGCAGCATTCATTCGTTCGTTTTTCGCCTTCACATGGAGGAGGCTATGCTCACAGATCCGAAGGCTACAGTTTACGAAGTCCTACAGGAACGCGGCGTATCGCGCCGTGACTTCCTCAAGATCGCCACCATTACGACAGCGGCAATGGGCTTGCAGCACACCATGATCGGTAAAGTCGTGGCTCAGCTTGAGTCCCAGCCGCGCTATCCCATCATCTGGCTGCACTTCCAGGACTGCACCGGGTGCAGCGAAGCCATTACCCGCGGTTACACCCCCAGCTTAGGCAGCCTGGTGCTCAACGACGTGTCGCTGAACTACCATGAGACGCTCATGGCTGCTGCCGGGCATCAAGCCGAAGCCGCCAAACACGCCGCCATGGAAGAGTACGCCGGCAAGTACATTCTCGTCGTGGAGGGCAGCATCCCCACTGGGCGCGGCTTCACCAACTTGGCCGGGCGCGCTGCGGTGGACATCCTGCAAGAGGCCGCCGCCAACGCCTTCGCCATCGTGCCGGTGGGCAACTGCGCGACCTTCGGCGGCATTCCCAAAGCCGCACCCAACCCCACTGACGCCCACGGCGTGTGGGAGCTGGTCACCGACAAGCCCATCATCAACCTGCCCGGCTGCCCGCCCATCCCCGAAGTGATGACCAACACCATCACGCATGTGCTGGTGCTGGGTGAGGTGCCTAAGCTGGATCGTCTCAACCGCCCGCTGGCCTTCTACGGCCAAACCGTGCACGACCGCTGTGTACGGCGCGGCTTCTATGACGCAGGCTTGTTCGCCGAGAGCTTCGGTGACGAGGGCTACAAGAAGGGCTACTGCCTCTATAAGCTGGGCTGCAAAGGCCCCACCACCTATAACTCCTGCGCCAGCATCAAATGGAACGACGGCACGAGCTGGCCGGTGGAATCCGGGCACCCCTGCCTGGGCTGCTCTGAGCCGGGCTTCTGGGACGCGGGCGGCTTCTACGAAGGCCAGGGGGCCATCATCAACCCGGTGAACATCGTCGGCGCGGGCGCGGCGGCGG
>CAYWGJ010000189.1:0-5292 GCA_964457835.1 uncultured Anaerolineaceae bacterium | reverse complement strand
GCCTACGCCGTCACCGATCCGGACGACATCCTCAGTGCAACGCGGGCGCTGTGGATCACGGACCTCAACGGTGGTGCGCGGCAGGTGCTGGTGCCAGGGGACAGCCCGGCAGCGCCGATCTACAACAGCGCGGCTTTTTCCGCCGATGGGACGCGCGTGCTCTTCCAGCGCGACTCCGGGGGCGAGAACAGCGTGGTGCTGCTGGAACTGCGCAGCGGCCAGGTGATCGCGTCCACGACCGGGCTGGTGTTTCCGCGCGGGGGGATGCGGGCGGCCTGGTCCCCGGATGGCACGCGGATCGCGGTCGGCGGGGTGGGCGGTCAGTGTCCGTACGGGCGCACGATGATCGACGTGGAGGCGACGCTGGCGGCCCGTGACTTCCGCTACACGGCGGCACCGGGGGTTCCGCAGCCCAGCAGCATGTGCGCGCCGGTCTTTTCGGCGGATGGGCAGTTCGCCGCCTTCGTGGGCGTGGTCTCCCGCACGACCGGGGCCGCCGATGGCCGCGCAGACGTGTACACGACCACGCGCAACGGCTTCGGCCAGGCCAACCTGAGCGGCACGCTGAGCGGGCAGGTGTCGCTGCTGGGCTTTGTGGGCGGCGGGTGACCCGTGCCGCGCGCGGGCAGTCGGTGTACAATAGGGGGTGTGGAGATCGTCCATCGCCCCGTTGACCAATGAGTGACACACAACCATGAGCGACCGCCCTTTTGTACACTTGCACGTCCACACCGAGTTTTCGCTGCTGGACGGCCTAAGCCGAATCAAGAAGCTGGTGGCCCGTGCCGCTGAGCTGGACATGCCCGCTCTCGCCATCACTGACCACGGCACCATGTTCGGCGTCATGGACTTCTACCGCGCGGCCAAGGACGCCGGTGTAAAACCGGTGATCGGCGTGGAGACTTATCTGTCACCGCGCGGCATGGAAGACCGCGACTCGGTGCTGGACAAGAAACCCAACCATCTGCTGCTGCTGGCTAAGGACCTCAACGGCTATCGGAACCTGCTCAAGATCGCCAGCGCCTCACAGCTTGAGGGCTATTACTATCGTCCGCGCATTGATATGGACTTCCTGGCTGCGCACAGCGAAGGTTTGATCGCGACGTCGGGCTGCCTGGCCGGGCGCATCCCGCGCGCGGTGGTCGAAGGCCGCGATGACGAGGCGCGCGAGCTGGTCGGCTGGTTCGTGGACGTGTTCGGCGAAGAGAACTTCTTCCTGGAGATTCAGCAGCACGACATCCCTGACATTGCCGTGCTGAACCAATGGCTGATCGACTATCAGCGCAGCGGGCACACCCGCGTCGGCCTGGTCGCCACCAGCGATGTGCACTACGTGCGCCAAGAAGACTACACGATCCACGACACTCTGCTGTGCATCCAGACCGGCGCGCTGAAGTCCACGCCCAAGCGCCGCGATCATGACAACGAAGAGGGTGCCAAGACGCGCATGGCGATGTCCGACAACAGCTACTACCTGCTCAGCCGTGAGGAAGTGGTGGCGCAGTTTGGCGAGGCGGCGGCGGTCAACGACTACGAGCCGATCCGCAACGCCCTGCGCATCGCGGACATGACCGACCTCTCGCTGGACGACAAGCAGTATCACCTGCCCGTCTTCCCCGTGCCGGCGCCCTTCGACGCTCAGAGCTACCTGCGCCACCTGTGCGAGATCGGGCTGGACTGGCGCTTCGGTGCAGGCCGTGACGACCCGGTGCTCATTGACCGTCTCGACCGTGAGCTGGACATCATCCATACGATGGGCTTTGACACCTACTTCCTCATCGTGTGGGACCTGTGCGAGTTCGCGCGCCATGCGGACATCTGGTGGAACGTGCGCGGGTCCGGGGCGGGCAGCCTGGCGGCCTACTGCCTGGGCATCACCAACATTGACCCCATCCAGAATAACCTGCTCTTTGAGCGCTTCCTGAACCCTGGCCGCGTCAGTATGCCGGACATCGACCTGGACTACCCCGACGACCGGCGCGGCGAGATGATCGAATATACGGCGCGCAAGTACGGTGAGGACAAGGTGGCCGCCATCATCACCTTTGGGACGATGGGTGCGAAAGCGGCGGTCAAGGACGTAGCGCGCGTCTATGACATCCCGCTGCCAGACGTCAACCGCGTCGTGGGCTATATCCCCACTGAGGCGCGGCAGAAGCCGATCCCGGAATACATCGCGGCCAATCCGAACTTGCAGCAGGTCTACGACAATGAGCCGCAGATGCGCCGTGTGCTGGACGAAGCCGCCGCACTTCAGGGCGTGGCGCGCCACACGTCGGTGCACGCGGCGGGCGTGATCGTGGCGGATCGTCCGTTGGTGGAGTACCTGCCGCTGAGCCGACAGAGCGGTAAGGACATCAGCAACGGCGCACTGAAGGCCGTGACGCAGTTCCCGATGGAAACCGCCGAGTCCATCGGTCTGCTGAAGGTGGACTTCCTCGGCCTGTCCACGCTGACGATTCTGCGCAAAGCCTGTGAGCTGGTCGAGCGCTATCACGGCACGCGCTACACCATGGACACCATCCCGTATCGGCACGATGACCCGCGCCTGACGGAGGCGCAGAAGCAGATGCTGGACGAAACCTTCGTCATGATGGGGCGCGGGGAGACGGTCGGGGTGTTTCAGCTGGAAAGCAGCGGGATGCAGAACATGCTGCGCGGGATGCGCCCGAAGCAGTTTGAGAACATCGTGGCGGCGGTGTCGCTGTATCGCCCTGGCCCGATGGAGTTCATCCCGCAGTACAACCGCCGCCTGCACGGGGAAGAGTCACCGGAATACCTGCACCCCAAGCTGGAGCCAATCGTCGGCGAAACCTACGGAATCCTCGTGTACCAGGAGCAGTTGATGCAGGTGGCCGGGCAGCTTTTCGGCTATGACCTGGGCGAGGCGGACTTGATGCGCCGTGCGGTGTCGAAGAAGAAGAAAGCCGCGCTGGAAGAACACCGCGAAATCTTCATGCAGCGCGGCCCGGAAAACGGCATCGACGCCGACACCGCCAGCAAGATTTTCGACGACATCGAGTTCTTCGCCAATTACGGGTTCAATAAGTGTGTGGTGGGCGATACGCTGATCTACGATGCAGACAGCGGTGCACAGGTGCGCGTGGAAGACCTGTATACGGGTCAGGCCACCGTGACGCGCACGCTCACATTAGACACCGACACGCGGTGCCTGACCACCGGTACCCTCAGCCATGTGATGGCAAACGGTGTAAAGCCGGTCTATCGTCTGCGCACGCGCCTGGGCCATGAGATCACCGCGACCAACAACCACCCTTTCTACACCTTCAGCGGCTGGCGCAACCTGGGCGATTTGCAGGTGGGGGATCGCTTGGCTGTCCCGCGCAAGCTATCACTCAACGGTGATCTAAGCTGGCAAGATCACGAGTTGATTGTGTTGGGGCATCTGTTGGCTGAGGAACATTGGTGCCATGCAGCCGGCGTAGATGACATCACCACGGCTGATGACACAAAACACCTCGAACAGTTTGAAGACACCGCTGCCTCAACCAGTAGACATCACTCATCGGGGTCAGTCTACAGCCAGCGCATCACAAGACCTTATCCTGCTGCTGTCGTCACCTGGGTCAAGGACCTGGGCGTGTGGGGCACTGACTCGCACACCCGGTGCATCCCATCTGACGTATTCCGTTTGCCAAACCGTCAAATTGCCTTGCTGATTTCGCGCATGTGGGAGGGGGGCGGCCACATCAACAGCACAGGCCACAGCCTGTATTACGTGACGGCATCGCATAGGATGGCCGTTCAGCTTCAAAGTTTGCTCTTACGTTTGGGTATCGTAAGCACACTGCGTGAAGTTGAGTTCCCCTACAAGGATGGGCGCACGGCATACCAGGTAGTTGTCACTGAGTATGATGACGTGCTGCGCTTCGCAGCGTGTGTGGGGCGGTACTTCTTCAGCACAAAAGGTGTGCAAGCACTGCAACAGTTGATTGCAGCAGTGCCGCATAAGGACCGCGCAATTGCCACTTGGCATGAAATGCCGGACGAGTTCTCCGATGACACGCGGTGTGTCGATGCGGAAGATGACGTGTATTGGGACTCCGTGGCTGAAATAACCTTCATCGGGGAGCAGGCCACGTATGACCTGACCATTGACGGCACGCATAACTTTGTCGCCAATGATATTATCGTGCACAACTCGCACGCCTCCGACTACGCCGTCATCACCGTGCAGACCGCCTTCCTCAAGACGCACTATCCCGCTGAGTACATGACTGCCCTGCTCAGTGTGCAGCGCGACGACTCGACCAAGGTCGCGACCTTCTTAGCCGAGTGCCGCCGCCTGAATATCGACATCCTGCCGCCGCGCATCAACGGCTCCGAGCTGGACTTTTCCATTGAGGACGGCCCCGATGAGCGGCCCGGCATCCGCTTCGGCCTGGAAGCCATCAAGAACGCCGGTGCCCACGCCTTGGAACCCATCGTAGCGGCCCGCAGCGCTGACGGCCCCTTCGCCAACCTGGACGCGCTGTGCGACCGCGTAGACCTGCGCCAGGTGGGTAAGCGCACCCTGGAAAGCCTGGTCATGGTGGGTGCCCTGGATGACATCAACCCCGACCGCCAGCAGCTCCTCGAAAGCGTGGACCGCCTGGTGAGCTACAGCGCCGCCCTGCACCGTGACCGTGAAGTAGGGCAGATGAACATGTTCGGGGACGGCGGCCTGAGTGGAGACGAAACCGTCGGTTTGGGGGCGCTGCCCGCTGCGCAGAATCCGGCCAGCCACCGTGACATGCTGCGCTGGGAAAAGGACCTGCTGGGCCTGTACGTCACCGGGCGACCCACTGACAAATACCGTCCCCTGCTGGAAGCTGCCGAGCACATCACCGAGATTGTCGCCCTGCTGGATGAAGAGACCCAATATGCCTACCGCGACCGTGACCTGCGCATCGCGGGTGAAATCATCGAGCTGCGCCGCGTCTTTACCAAGAAGGGCGATACCATGGGCATCCTCAAGGTGGAGGACTGGCACGACAGCGCTGGCAGCATCGAAGTCGTGCTTTTTCCGCGTACCTGGGGCGAGGTCCAGGCCCGCGTCGAAAGTGGCGGCCTACCCCCGGTGGAGCCGGGTGAGGTGTTTATGGTGCGCGGCAAGTTCGACATGGGGCGCGGTGATCCCCAGATCATCGCCAACGACCTGACGCAGCAGTTCAGCGTGATGTCGGCTGAAAACGGGGGCAGCGGTCCGCATGTCGCGCCTGCTTCAGCCTATGACGACCCGCCGCCGGAAGACCCCTACGCGCCGGACCCGGCCTATGACGACCCGCCGCC
>CAYWGJ010000188.1:0-5390 GCA_964457835.1 uncultured Anaerolineaceae bacterium | reverse complement strand
GCTGGGCACCGAGCGCCGCGTCGTGCTGGAGGCGCAGGGGCCGCTGCTGGTAACCGGGGACGCACCCGAAGTTGTGGAGGGCGTGCGCCTGGGGACGGATACCTACGTCGTCCGTGGCGGTGGCTGTACGCCCACCACCGGGCAGTCCGCGCAGGCCGTAGCGGACTTGGGTGCTGGGGACTTGATCGGCGGCGTGCGCGAAGCCGTGCCGGACGGTCACCGGGCCATCATCAACGGCGCGGAGGTGTGGCGCTATGCCTTTTTGCAGGAGGCACTGGACCTCGCGCCCAGCATCCAGCTCAGCGATGGGGGCCGCGTGACCCTGCGCAGTGGCGAGCTGTGGTTCGCCCCAGCCTACGAGGCAGCGGTGCGCTTCTACCTGGTGCTGGACGTAGAACGCGCGGTGATCTTCGGCAGCCAGCTTCCGGTCAGCGGCCAGGTGGTCATGCGCTATGATCTATTCGATGTGGGCACCGATCCGAATATCAGTGTGCCCTTCGGCTGCTGAACCCACCACAGGAGAGTCTGCCATGCCCTACACGATGACCCGTCTGCCAGATGCCGCCGCGTTCGCGGAGCACGCGCAGGCTTTCATGCTGCCCCATGAAGCGCAGAACTGCCTGCTGCTGGGGATGATCCACACGGCGCAGCTCGTACCGGATCAAGTGCCGCCGCACAGCCTATGGGCGGTGATGAACGATGATGCCACCGGTCAGGTGGCCGCCGCCGCCATGATGACCCCGCCCTTTGACGTCGCCCTGGCCTACACGCCGCATCTGGGCGCGGTGGTCGCGCTGGCGGATGCGCTGCGCGCGCACTACGAGTTTCTGCCCGGTTTACGCGCTGAAGAAAGCGCCGCCGCCGCCTTTGCCGAACGCTGGGAACAGCTCAGCGGGCAGGCGGCGCGCCTGAGCATGGCGCAGGGCCTGTACCAACTGGACGAGCTGCTGCCGGTGTATGGGGTCAGTGGGCACATGCGTGAGGCCGCCCCCTCCGACTTTGCGCGCCTGGTAACCTGGAACCACGCCTTCCAGTTGGAAGCCATCGGGCGTGACGACGAAGCCCGCGCGCGCACCATCGTGGAGCGGCGCTTGGGCAGTGCGGTTGCGCCGCTCTTCGTCTGGGAGGACGCCGGGCAGGTGGTGGCGATGGCCGGTGTCGCCGGGCCGACGCCCAACGGCATCCGTGTCAACGCCGTGTATACGCCGCCAGAGCACCGCCGCCAGGGCTACGCCAGCGCGTTGGTGGCCGCCCTCAGCCAGCACATGCTGGACGCCGGACGGCGCTATTGCTTCCTTTTTACCGACCTGAGCAACCCCACCAGCAACCGCATCTACCAGCAGATCGGCTACCGGCGGGTGGGCGATGACGCGGCCTACGACTTCGCCGAACCGGAGTGATGCCGCTGGTTTCAACTCATGCAGCACTCCCATCACACTCACCGATTGTTAAGACCGGCGGGCTAGGGTCAGCCGCCGTCCACGATCACAGTGAGGAGTCAGGACATGAGCAATCAGGGTATTTCTCGTCGCAGCTTGTTGAAGGGGGCCGGTGTTGGCGCACTGAGCCTGGGGCTGTTCGGTTTGCAGGGGCGTCCGGCGTCTGCCGCGGCGGCTGCCGCACAGGAAGACCCGATGGCGGCCAGTCCGGTACTGGGTGTGTACAACTTCCAGCTCGGTGACTGGACCATGAGCGTCATCAAGGACGCCAACATCGCGCCCGACGCCACCGTGTTCGGGGCCAACCAGGACCCGGAAACCGTGTACGCGCTCTTCCGTGACGCGCAGCTCCTCAATGACGACAACACCGTGCCGGTCCTGGTGGACATCCTGGTGGCCCGCAGCGCCGACCAAGTGATCCTGTTCGACGCTGGGCTGGGGGCTGGCGGCCCCGGTGGGCGTCTGGCAAGCAGCCTCAGTGTCCTCGGCCTGAGCACGGATGACGTCACTCACATTGTGAACACCCACTGGCACTTCGACCACATCACCGGCATCAGTAACGAAGGCGTGCTGACCTACCCCAACGCCGCCGTGCTCGTGTCGCAGCCGGAGTATGACTTCCTTCAGGCGGCCCCGGATGAACTGTCCGCGGACCCGCTGAGCCGCTTGCAGCCTGCCATGGATGCCGACCAGCTCAGCTTCTACGGAGACGAGGACGAGGTGGTCAGCGGTGTGATGGCGATGGCCGCGTATGGTCACACGCCCGGCCACATGGCTATGATGCTGGAGAGCAACGGCGAGCGTCTGCTGAACATGGTGGACTCGACCTTGAACGTCTTCGCCACCCTGCCCAACCCCACCTGGGAATCGGCGTTTGACGCCGACGGCCCCACCGCTGTGGAGACGCGCCTGCGCATCCTGGGCATGGCCGCCGACGAAAAGATCAAGGTTTTCGGCTATCACTTCCCCTTCCCCGGCGTGGGCTACATCGACCGCGACGGCGAAGGCTTCCGCTTTATTCCGGCTTCCCTGTAGCGACTTGCTGCTCAAAGCGCCCCCCATGCCGCTGAATGCATCGGGGGGCGTTTGGCTGTGCGTTTACGGGGCCGCCGGGATCGGCAGCAGGGTTTGACCGCCGCCCTCGCTTTCGTGCGTCAGGGCCACGTCGTCCAGGTACAGTTTGCCGCTCTCCTCGCGGAACTTGACCTGTATCTTCACCTTATCGACCGCGCCGCTGCTGAGCGTCACGCTGCGCAGGGACTGGCTCCAGCCGGTGGTGCCGCCGATGAGCAGCGCCCCCTTGACCGGCTTCGTGCCGTCATTGAACTTGACGATCAGCTTAGCCGTAGCGCTGACGCTGCGCTTGTTGGCCCGTGACCACATCGCCACGCTCAGCAGGTCCCCGGTGGTAAAGCTCATGCCGCTGATGTCGACGACCTGTGTCAGCGTGGCTTTTTCGCGGCGCTTGCCTTTGAACATGAAGGCACAGCTTCCGCTGTAGGAGAAGATCTTGGTCTCGGTGTTGCACTTCACCTTATCGCCGGACTTCTTCTTGAGCGTCCAGTTGTCCAGCTCGGACTCAAAGCCAGGGTTGACGACCGGGCCGTCCGCTTCGTTCTGTGCGTTCAGGTCAAAGACGTAGACCGCGCCGCGCTGCGTGTTCAGGCCATCCGCACCGACGATGACCACGCCGCCCTCGATCGCGACATCCTGCCCGAACCAGTCTTCCGCCACGCCGTCTGCTGGGCTGAGCTTCTCGGTCTGCGTCCAGGCCGGGGTGCTGCCGGTGTAGGTGTACACGTAAGCCGCGCCGACCCGTGAGTCCGCGCCCCAGGCCCCGACGACCGCCAGCCCATTGGTACTGTCCAGGTGCACGCTGCTGCCGAAGTAGGCTTCCGTGGGTGTGTCCGCCGGGGTGATCTTGGTGAGCTGGGTCCAGGTGCCGCCGCTGCCGGTGAACACGTAGGCCGAGCCGATGCCGTCGTACTGCGCGCCGATGAGCAGGTTCGTGCCGTCCAGCGACACCGCTGAGCCGAAGCGGTCGCCAGGGCCGCCGTCCGCCGCCGTGAGCTTCGCCGTTTCGTTCCATGTGCTGTTGCTGAAGGTGAACACATAGGCTGAACCCTGCTCGCCGTTGGCCCCTACGTCATCGCCCAGCGCCCCGACGATCACCACCGTGCCGTCGAAGTCCAGCGCGAAGCCGAAGTTGTCGTCGATGACCTGGCCGCCTTCGCCATCGCTGGCGGTCAGCAGATAGCCGAAAACCCAGGTGTCACCGCTGCCGACATAGCTATACACCGCGCCTTTGCCGTCCTCGCGGCCCGGCGCGCCGATCATGGCCGCCGTGCCGGAAAGCGCCAGGTCTGTACCGAACTGGTCGCCGCCCATGAGCTGACCGCCGTCGCCCTGCCCATCGCCCGCGACGATTTTGGCGGCCTGGGTCCAGGTACTGCCGCTGCGGATGAAGACGTAGACCGCGCCTTGGTTGGAGTTATCGCCACTTGCACCGACGAGCAGCGTGTCATTTTCTGCCGCCAGCGCCCCGCCGAAACCCGCGTCGGTGCTGCTGTCAGCGGCAGTCAGCTTCTGCGATTCGGTCCAGGTACCGCCTGTGTTGGTGTACACATAAACCGCGCCGCGCCGCTGGTTATCGTACCGGGCACCGACAAACAGTGTGTTACCGTGCAGCAGCACGTTACCGCCGAATTTCGCGTATTCTGTGCCATCGCTGGCGATCAGCTTTTGGGTCTGGGCCACGGGCGGCGTAGATTGCGCCATGACCTGGGCGGAAAACATCAGGATGAGCAGACACAGGGCCATCAACGGCCCTGCCCGGCGGATTCGCTGTGTGGATGTCATCATGAGAGGGCGTCTCCTTCAATGTATTTTCTATGCCTTTTTATTGTACGTTCATATGATGCTTGTGAACCTTAAGGTACCTGCCCGTTCAGTCAAGCCGCCGCATCTGCGTTATCATCAAGCGGAGTCGTGTTCATCCTGCTTTGGAGCTGCTGACCATGCGATTGATCCGCATCCGCCTGCTGATTGCCCTGTGCCTGTGTATGCTGTCCGCTGCACCGGCGCTGACCCAGGCCCCCGCGCCGCGCGCCTGGCTGTTCGACCCGGTGAGCGCTGAAGCCCTGCGTGTCGAAAGCGGGGCCGCCACGCCGCTGTCGCTGCCGCTGCTGACGGGTTACGTGCTGCCACCGCCCGGTCTGCGGGGGTTGGCCGCCGCCCCCGATGGCGACACCCTGGCCTACGTCGTCCGCGCAGAGGCGGGCAGCGACGGTCTGCTGCTGCTGGTTCGCTACAGCGAGGGCCGCATCACCGCCACCTATCCGCTGGACGCCCCGGCTTATGACAGCCTGTCCTTGCCCACGGACGCCGCGCGCCTGGCCTTCAGCGCCGACTCGCAGCGGCTGGCCTTTGGCTACCTCAACGGTGACAGCGGCGTGTGGGAACTGGTCGTCATCGACACAACGGCCAACAACGTCGCGGCGGTACTGCGCAGCGATACGCTGTCCCCGGCGGCAATGACGGCCCTGGGCGATGCCGCGCTGAGCGGCGCACACTATCCGCTGCCCCTAGCGTATCTCTCCGGTGGACGCTTGGCCTTTGCGCTGATAGACGCCCAGCGGCTGGCCGATCCGAGCGTGACCAGCACCTTTCCCGCGTTTCTGTGGACGCTCAATGACCCGGCACGCGCCCTGACGCCCCTCACGGAAACGCTCATCCCGACGTTGACACCGGCGGGCGTAGCACTGGACGCCGACCGTCACTGTGCACCGCCCACGGACGAACTGCTCATCACTGCCCCGGACGCCCGTCTGCCGGGTAGAGAGCCGCTGCACGTCTATGACCCGGTGCTGGCCGCGCGCTACCCGGTGTTCAGCAGCAGCACGGACGCGCTGTACACCCCGCGCTATGCCGCCTCGGCGACGGTGGCCGTGC
>CAYWGJ010000187.1:0-5566 GCA_964457835.1 uncultured Anaerolineaceae bacterium | reverse complement strand
GAGCACCCAGCTCGGCGTGCCCAGCCACCTGGACGCCCTGGTCCGCACCCGGCACACCCGCCCTCAAGTGGGCCTCAGCCGCGCGGACCGCCTCACCAACATGACCGGGGCCTTTGCTGTTGCCCCGCAGCACAGGCCAAGTGTGAAAGGACGGACCGTCATGGTAATAGACGACGTGCATACCACCGGCGCTACGCTCCGTGCATGTGTTGAAGCCTTGAACCAGGCCGGAGCTACCCGCGCATACGGGGTCACGCTCACCTACGCCTGACAGACGGCCCCCCCGGTGGTGATCTTTGACAGGTCACCCCGCCCCGATTTTATGTCACCCTGTGAGTAAGTGAGCGTTCACCCACCGACTAGGTGGCCCCCACGTCGCCGCAACGCGATGTTTGGGCGCTTCACCGTAAAGATTTTTCTTGACGTATTTCACCATAGGAGCAGCAAGCATGAAGACTCAGATTCGCGCCACGAACTTCAAAATCCACGACCACACCCAAGCCTACGCCCAGAAGAAGCTCGCCCGCCTGGAGCGCTACATGCCTAACATCCGCGAGGTGTACTTGGAGCTGAGCTTTCAGGACAACAAGCGCGGCGAGGACTTCGCCATCGCTGAGCTGACGCTGCGCCATGATCGGGGTGCCCTGCTGCGCACCGAAGAGCGCACCGGTGGCAAGACCGCCGACTCGATGGAAGCAGCCATCAACGCCGCCGTGGAAAAGATGCACCGCCGCATTGAGCGCTTCCTGGGCAAACGCCGCGACAAGAAGCGTCGCACGACCGCCCCGCGCTACATGGCTACCGAAGAAGAACTGGAGCTGATCGAGGAAGAGGTGCCCGCCGCCGAGGAGTCCGAAACGCTGGAGGCCATCTACGCCGACTATGCCGAAGAGCCGGAAGTGGTGCGCCGTAAGTACCTAGCCCTGACCCCCATGAGCGCCTATGAAGCCATCGAGCAGATGGAGCTGCTGGGCCATCCCTTCTTCATGTATCTGGACGGCGACACCGGCCAGGTGAGCGTAATGTACCGCCGCGGCGATGGCACCTACGGCGTGCTGCTGCCCGGCGAAGCACAATCCGTGCCAAATGCGCCGACCACCGTGCAGGATGGCGCGCAGTAGTGTGCACTACGGTGGGGGGTGCCGCCCGCGCCCCCCACACGCGGTATCCCCACGCACCGCACGCCTAGACGTGGTATTATGGCAGCAGACCCCTGGACGCAATTGGAGCCGTTCCCATGCGCACACCTGCCCCCCCGCGACTGCTGGCCTTTTTCGCCCTGCTGAGCCTGGTGTTCACTGCTGCCTGCGGCGGCGAGGTCGAGACCGGGCCAGTGGTTCAGCCTACGCTGCCCCTGCCCCCGCCGGATTTAGCGATGCTGGTGGTGCCGCTGCCTGTGGCGGATGCCGCTGCCCTGCCGCAGCCTGAAGCCACCCAAGACCCTGCCCCGGATACTGCCGCTGCACCTGATACCGGCCTGAGTCCCAGCGACGCGCTGGCCCGCGCCCTGTACGACCGCACCGGTTTGAGCATCGACATTCGGGTCGTGCCGCGCAGCGCGGACGCCCTAACAGCGTTTTGCGGCGCGGATGGCGAACCGCCCACTGTCGCCTGGCTGGATGGCTTGAGCTTCGGCCTGTCGCAGCTGCGCCAATGCGGGGACCCGCTGCTGCGCGTGGCACGCCAGCCGGATAACCCGCTCAACGCCGCGGATATCGCGCCCGACGAGTCCGCACGGGCCATCGCTACCGCCCGCGTCGCATTGCCGACCGCTGTGCCCACGCTGGAACCGACCACTGACCCCGACGCTGACCCCGACGCTGCACCCACCGCGGCCCCAACTGAAACACCCACCGAAACGCCTGCCGCCACCGAGACCCCGACCGAAACGCCCGATGCCGAAGTCGCACCGGACACTGATGCGCCGGACGCTGATGCGCCGGATGCCGCCGCGCCGTCTACCGGCATGGAGGGCGTGTTGCTGGTCAGCGCGCGGCTGGGCAACACCGCCCTGAGCGTCGTGCGTGGCCGGACCTTCTGCCGCTTGGGGCTGGGCGACTTCTACAGCGAGCTGCTGCCCACCCTGCTGCTCAGCGAGGCGGGCGTGTCCATCAGCGAGGCGGATGCCATCGTCGATTACCCCGACGTGCCCGCCTTGGTGGAGGCGCTGGCTGCCGGTGACTGCGCCATGAGCGGCCTGTCCCTTTCCACCTGGGACGCGCTCAGCGCCGATCAGCAGCAGGGTGTGCGCGTGGCGGCTGCTACGGATGTTGATCTGCCTTACGGCGTGCTGGTCGTACCGCTGGACGTGGAGCTGGGCGTGCGCCTGGCCCTGGATGCCACCTTGCAGGAGATGGCCGCTGATCCGAACAGCGCCGCGCTGCTGCGTCCGCTGCTGGGGCAGGATGCCTTGATCGCGGTGGAGGCAGGCGACTTTGACGCCCTGGCGGACTTCCTGCAACGCACCGGCTTGGACTTCATCACGCTGGGACAGTAAGCGCATGACCAATGACCACAGCGCCGCGCCGCTGGACCTGGCGGTGATTATCGTCACCTGGAACGTGCGCGCGATGGCCCTGGACGCGCTGCACAGCCTTTACGCCGACCTAGAGAACAGCGGGCTGCACGCCGAGGTTTACGTGGTGGACAGCGCCTCGTCAGACGGCACGCCGGACGCCATCGCGGCGGCTTTTCCACAAGTGAAGCTGACAGCCAGCCGCGTAAACCTCGGCTTTGGCGGCGGCAACAACTTAGCGCTTCAGCAGGCGGGCTTTCTGGATGATGATGGATCAGCCGCGCCGAGTGATGCGGCCCCACCACGGGCAGCCTACCTGCTCAACCCGGACACGATCACGCAGCCAGGGGCCACGCGCGCCCTCTTCGACGCGCTGATGGCTGACCACTCGGTCGGGCTGGTGGGGGCACGGCTTGCCTACGGAGACAACAGCTTTCAGCACGGGGCCTTCGGCTTTCCTGGGCTGCGCCAGCTCTGGGCGGAGCTGTTCCCGACGCCGGGCCGCCTGATCGAGGGGCGCTTCAATGGGCGTTATCCGCGCGCGCTGTACGACGCCGGGCAGCCCTTCCCGGTGGACTTTACCTTGGGCGCGACGATGATGCTCAAGCGCGAGGTGATCGCCCAGACTGGCGCGTTCGACGCGGCGACCTTTTTTATGTACTGCGAGGAAATCGACTGGGCGTGGCGCATTCAGCGGGCAGGCTGGCGGGCGCTGTGTGTGCCGTCGGCACATGTGCTGCACCTCAGCGGGCAGAGCACCGGTCAGGCCCAGGCGCGCAGCGTGCGGAACCTGTGGACCAGCCGCCTGAAGCTCTACGCGCGCTACTATCCGCCCTGGAAGCTGTGGTTGGCGCGGCGCATGGTATCCAACGGGATGCGGCGCAAGGCCGCGCAAGCTCCCACGGATGAACTGCGTGCCGCCTACGCCGACATCGCGCGCATGGCAGACGCCGGTGTGCATGATTGACAGCGGTACCTTGACGCGGTTTGTATGACTTATTCACGCGGGACACTCGCCAGCACCGTGACGCCCAGCGCGCTGAGCTGTTCGTGGCGGCGCAGATAAGGGTCCAGGTAATCCGCCAGGAAGGCCAGGCCCACCCCGCCCAGCAGGGCCACCATGACCTGAAGCAGCGGCCCCAGCCGGTTGGTGATCGGCGTCGGGCGCGGGACCACGACGATCTCGTCCAGCACATCGACGTCCGCCGGGATACCGCCCAGCGCGGGGAAGTAGTCGGCACTGCGGGTTTGCAAGACGATCAGCGCGGCGTCCATGAGGGCGGCTAGTTCGTCGGAGTCGTGCCAGTCGGCGTAGAGGATGCCCACGTTATTGTCGTTGTCGGCGCGGAAGGCAGGTGCAGCGTCGATGGGGGTGCCGCGTTCAACCAGCAGATCGCGCACCTCGGCGCTGAAGCGGGTACTCTGTATCCAGTCCGTCAGTGCGTTGACCGTCAGCTCCGAGGCGCGCCATACGTCTTGGAAGTCGCCTTCGCGGTCCGGGATGGCGTCCAGCACTTGGGCGGCACTGTAGCGCACGCCGACGGTGTAACCAGGGTTGGCGCTATCCGTGGGCGGCGCGATCAAGGCAGGCAGCGCGAAGGGCAGCACCACCGCCACCGGGATCACCAGCAACCACCAGCGCCGCAGCAGCACGCGCAGAATCAGAATCAGCTCCATGGGGGCGTTTACCTCCGTGTGGGTCCAGCGCTCAGCCGGAAGCATAGCCGCAAAGCGGGGCCGGTGCCAGGGGGAGCCGCTGTGTATGATGCTGTTGGTCAATCGGTTTGAATGCGTTCTGGCCCGCATCCCCCGGCCCCTGCTCCCGAACGCTGCGCTGGGAGAAAGGGCGAAAATCGCTTTTGAAGTCCCTCGCCTAGCCGCGCAGGGACGGTCGGGAGAAGGACTTAAGGTGAGGGCTTGATCCGCCAACAGGGTCTGTGTATAGCGCAGCCGCCTGCCGGGGTGCTACAATGCGCGCGCGTTTGGGTCACTCAGCCTGATCGTATGCCTATGTCCAAACGCGACAAACTGCGTCGAAAACTGCGCAATAATCCTGATGGCGTGACGCTGCATGACCTGCAAACACTGTCGCAGCGCTTTGGCTTCACACTGGCGCGGACAAGCGGCAGCCACCACATCTTTGAGTATGCAGATGGTGTAAGATGGGAACAGATCGTTGTGCCTGTGCACCGTCAGCGCGTGAAATCGGCGTATGTGAAGGAAGCAATGCGCCTGCTCGACCGCTTGTTTCCAGAAGAGGACAACAGCAGCGATGCGTAAGAACCTGAGCTACTATATGGCATTGCCATACACCCTGGAGATCAAACCTGATGATGGGGTATGGTTCGTTAAGGTGAAAGAACTGCCCGGATGCATGACTGAAGTGGAGACCTGGGCCGAAATCCCCGACGCGATTGAGGACGCGAAACGCTTGTGGTTGTCCTTGGCCCTGGACCGTGGCCGCCCGATCCCGGAGCCGCTGCCTCAGCCGTCGGCATAGCGTCGCCCCTCGCCGGGGTGCTACAATGCGCGTGCGTTTGAGTCAGCTCAATGTAAGGACCTCCGCCCCATGCCACGTCTACGCCCACGCATCCACGCCCTGCTGCCTGCCCCGCGCCTTGACCGCCCGGTGGTGCTTGTCGGCTGTGGGCGCAGCGGCACCACCATCCTAGGCCGTATGCTGCAAACCCACCCCGACCTGACTTATCTGAACGAGGCCCGCGACCTGTGGCGCATCGACCCGCGCACCGACATCTGGTCGGACCAGGCCGCAGCGCGCGGGGGTCGGGTCGTGCTGCGCGCAGAAGACCTCACGCGCGGGCAGGCATCCGCGCTGCGGCGGGCTTTTGCCGCGCGGCTGAAGCCCGGTCAGCGCTTGGTGGAAAAACTGCCCATCAATAATTTCCGCGTGCCCTACGTGGACCGCGTGTTTCCAGGGGCGCTGTTCGTTTACATCGAGCGCGGCGGCCTGGACGTAGCAGCCAGCATCGCGCGGGAAGCCGGGCGCTACGCCTGGTTCGGCCACGCGGATTACAAGTGGCAGCGCTTGGT
>CAYWGJ010000186.1:0-5578 GCA_964457835.1 uncultured Anaerolineaceae bacterium | reverse complement strand
AGAGCATGTCGCGGTTCATCTCGTTGTCCTCTACGATGAGGATGGTTTTAGGCATCGTCGTCTCCAGGGGAGTCATCCACAGCAGGCGGCAGCATCTCATGGGCCAGCCGCGCGATCTCACCGAGCAGCGCGTCGATCTCGGTAGCGTTCTTCAGCAGCACGGTCGCAACGTGGCCGTTGAGTCGGCGGCGGTCCTCGGTGCTGAGGTCCTTGGCGGTGACGACCACCACCGGGATGCGCTGCCAGGCGGCGTTGCGGCGCATCTCGACGATGAACTGGAAGCCGTCCATTTCTGGCATCATCAGGTCCAGCAGCACCAGGTCGGGGGTGTGGTTCGCCATCCGCTGAAGCGCGACCAGGCCGTTTTCGGCTTCGTCCACGCGCCACTGTCCGTCTTTCAGCAGGCGCACGAGCATGTCGCGGGTGTTGGGGTTGTCCTCCACGACCAGCACGCGGCTGGCGTGTGTGCCTTCGTCTGCGTCAGCGTCACGGCGAAAGCGTTCCAGCAGGCCCACCAACCGCCGCCGGTCGATGGGCTTGACCAGGTAGTCGGTGGCCCCCAGCGCATAGCCACGGTTCTTGTCGTCCACCAGCGTAATCATGATAACCGGGATGTCGGCAGTCGCTGGGTCCTGCTTGATCTGCGCCAGCACCTGCCAGCCGTCCATGCTGGGCATCATGACATCCAGCGTGACGACATCCGGGCGGTGTGTGCGCAGCTTCTCCAAGCCTTCGGCACCGCTGGCGGCCTGGTCCACGGCGAAGCCCTCTTTGACCAAGGAACGTGCGACCAGCTCGCGGACGGTCGGGTCGTCGTCGATGACCAGCACCAGGCCCGCCCGCGTCGATTCGCCCGTGATGCGCTCGGTGGAGCCGCTGCTGCGGGGCGGGCTGCCTTGACGCACAGCGGGCGCGTCCTCGGCATCGGGCAAGGGCTGCACTTCTGCGGGCAGCAGCACGGTAAACGTGGTGCCCACGCCGGACTCGCTCTCGACGCTGATGTCGCCGCCCATCATCTGGCAGAAGCGGCGGCTGATCGTCAGGCCCAGGCCGGTGCCGCCGTACTTGCGCGTGGTGGAGGCATCCGCTTGGGTGAACTCCTGGAAGACGGCCTCCACTTGTTCAAGCGTCATGCCGATGCCGGTATCGGTGACGAAGAGGCGCAGCCAGTCGTGCGCGCCGTCGGTGATACGCGCTGCGCCCAGCGTGACCGTACCGCCCTCGGTGAACTTGGCCGCGTTGCTCAGCAGGTTGAAGAGCGTCTGGCGGACCTTGGTCACGTCGGCGCGCATAGCCCCCAGTTCGCCGCGGTAGTCCAGCTTGAAGGCGTTGCCGTTCTTCTCCACGAGGGGCTGCACGGTCATGGCGATCTCGTCGAGCGCGTCGGCCAGGTCAAAATCTTCCAGGTACAGCTCCATGCGCCCGGCTTCGATCTTGGACAGGTCGAGGATGTTGTTGATGAGGTCCAGCAGATGACTGCCCGCACTTTGGATCTTTTGCAGGTCGGGCACGATGTCCTCATAGCCGAAGTCGGCGGCGTCCTCTTCGAGCATCTCGCTGTAGCCGATGATGGCGTTGAGCGGGGTCCGCAGCTCGTGGCTCATGTTGGCGAGGAAGGCGCTCTTGGCCCGGTTAGCGGACTCGGCGGCTTCCTTGGCCTGGCGCAGCGCGGCTTCATCGCGTTTGCGGGCGGTGATGTCGCGGGAGACGCAGGCCACGCCGGTGACGTCGCCTTCGGAGGACATGATGGGGTTATAGGCCACTTCATAGCTGCTATACACGCCCTCGCGCATTTCGATGCTGTCCTCCACCACGAAGCGCTCGCCCATCAGGGCACGGGTGTAGCGCGCCGCCCAGGTCAGCCGCAGCGAGTCGGGCAGGTTCTCCAGGATAGAATCGCCGGGGTGCAGCAGCCGCCCATAAGCCACACCGAAGCTGTGCAGCATGGGGGTGTTGATGGTAATCACGCGGTAGTCGCGGTCCACCGACCAGATCGAGTCCTCGGTGTTCTCGATGAGGGCTTTCAGGTTAGCCTCCCCACGGCGCAGCGCGGACTGTGCCCGGCGGCGTTCCTGGAGTTCGGCTTCGGCGGCGCTGTAGAGGCGGGCGTTATCTAGGGCAATGGCGGCAAGTTGAGCAAAGCGCGTCAGCAGTTCGACTTCACCTTCGCCCAAGCCCACTTGGGTCTCGTCGTAGGCCACGCCGATGACGCCGATCACTTCATCGGCCAGCAGCATGGGCACCGCCGCCCCCGCGCCGAGCTGGTCATAGGCGGGCATGGGCGCGCGCTGGGTCCAGGTCTTGTAGTCGCTGATGACCTGGGACTCACCCGTCTGCCAGACGACACCGCCCAGGCCCACGCCTTTCTCCAACTGCTGGCCGACCTGATCGGCCATGACGCCCACGCCGACGCGCATCTCCAGCGCGTCCATCTCTGGGCGCAGCAGGTAGACGTAGCCGTGTTCGGCGTGCACCAGCTCCACGGCGCGCTCGATGATGCTGCGCAGCAGGGCCTCGATGTCCAGGCGGCGCATCAGCGACAGGGCGGTCTCGTGCAGGGCGGACAAGTAGGCGTTGCGCTGCTGAAGGCTGCGTTCAGCGTAGCGCTGGTCGGTCACGTCGCGTGCCAGCCCGCGGAAGCCCACAGGCCGCCCGTGTTCGTCGATGATGGGCGAGGTGGACACTTCCAGGAAGCGGCGCACCCCGTCGGGGCGGGTGACGGCCATGTCCATAGTACGGCTGCCCGGATCGGTGCTGCGCCCCAGAGCGCGCGCGTCGATGCTCTGGTCAATGCGCAGAATGTCGCGGTTGCTGCGCCCTAGGATCAAGTCGCGGGGGTAGCCGGTGATGCGCTCCATGGCTGGGTTCACAAAGGTAAACTCACCCGTGAGGTTCAGTTCGTAATAGCCTTCGTCGATGCTTTCGATGATGCGGCGATATTTGTCTTCGCTGGCCGCTGCTGCGGCTTCCGCGGCCCGGCGTGAGCTGATGTCGCGGACGTGCAGCAGCATAGCGGGCTGGCCGCCGTAGTCAATGCGATTAAAGCGAATTTCCACCGGCACCGCGTCGTTGTCGGCGGTGTAACTGTAGCTTTCAATAATGGTGGAGTCGCCGGGTTGCATCAGGGTGCCGAACTCATCCCCCAGCAGTTCGCGGCGTTCTGGGGGCACCAGGTCGCGGACGTTGCGGCCTACCAAGTCCTCACGGCGCATCTTGTGCAGTCGGCAGGCGGCGGGGTTGACCTCCAAGACATTGCCCTGCAAATCTTCTACGAAGATGGCGTCGGACGAGCCGTTGAAGAGGTCAGCGAAGTAGCGCTCGGCCTGGCGCTGGGCGGTGATGTCGCGCGAGTTAATCACGACGCCCTGGATGAGCGGGTCCTCGCGCAGGTCGTTGAAGCGCGCCTCGATCACGCGCCAGGTGCCGTCAGCGTGCCGCACGCGGAATTCCAGCACTTCGACCGGGGCCTCCGGGGTCAGCGCGGCCAGGTGTGCCCGCACGCGCGGCCCATCTTCCGGGTGCACGAAAGTCGTCATGGGCTGGCCCAGCACTTCGCGAACGCTGTAGCCCAGCGCATCTTCGATGGCATCGCTCTGAAAGCGCAGCACCCCCGCCTCATCGACGATGCTAATCATGTCTCCGGCTTTTTCGATGAGGTGGCGAAAGTATTCCTCACTGGCGCGCAGGGCATCCTCGGCAGCGCGGCGGTCGGTCACGTCACGGAAGGTGCCGGTGAAGTAGTCGGCGTCGCCGATCTTGACCGCGCTGAGCTGCACCTCCATGGGGAAGGCGGTGCCGTCAGCGCGCCGCCCCTCGACCTCAAAATAACGCGGCTGCTCCAGGGCGCTGTCGAAGAGTTCGCGCAGCAGATCGCGCTCGCTGACGTCCACGTCGATCAAGTCCGCCATGCTGCGCCCGTAGGCCTGCTGTGTGGGCAGCGCGAAGATGGCCTCGGCGGCGGGGTTCAGGCTGTGGATCGCCAGCGAGTCGCGGGCAAAGGTGATGATGCCGTCCATGGCGGCCTGCAAAATGGACTCGGCGCGGTCGCCCGCCTGCGCCAGGGCGTCCAGCACGCTGTTATAGCGCGCGGCGATCTGCCCCACTTCGGTAAAGGGTTCCACCGGGGCACGCAGGCTCATGTCGCCCGACTGGGCCTGCTGCTCCATGACTTCAAAGAGGGCCAGCAGGTCGGTGCGCGCGCCGTGCTCGCTGATGTTGAGGCCGACCCGCTCGTCCTCCACCGTGACCCGCAGCGGATAGAAGCGGTCCACGATGCGCATGAGCAGGTAAGTCAGGCCGAAGCCCCAGGCCCCGGCCACCGCGATGCCCGTCACCTGTGCGCCGATCTGTGCCGTGCGGTTGAAGCTCTCCGGGTCCAAGCCCAGAAACTGCGGGTCCGCGAAGAGGCCCACCGCCAGCGTACCCCACACGCCCGCGCCCAGATGCACCGGCACCGCGCCCACCGCGTCGTCAATGCGGAGGCGCAGCAGCAGCGCCGACACGCCCCACATCACCAAGCCGCCCAGGGCACCGATTAACAGCGCGGAGGTGAGCGGCACAGCGTGCGCCCCGGCGGTGATCGCCACCAGGCCCGCCAGCGCGCCGTTCATGACGTGATCCACTTCCGGCTTGCCGCTGAAGGCCCAGCTTACCAGCATCGCGGACACCAAGCCCGCCGCGCCCGCGATCACGGTATTGGCGATGATGTGCACGACGTCGGCGTTCATCTGAAGCGTGCTGCCGCCGTTGAAGCCGAACCACCCCACCCACAGGATCAGCACGCCCAGCGCGGCCAAGGGCAGGTTGGCCCCCGGAATCTGCTGCGGGGTGCCGTCCGCGGCGAAGCGGCCCGTGCGCGGCCCGATGATGAGCAGTACGGCTAAGGCGGTCCAGCCGCCGATGCTGTGTACCACCGTGGACCCGGCGAAATCGACGAAGCCGCGCTGCCCCAGTGCACCGGTGCGCTGCCCCAGTTCCAGGCCGTTCCAGGCCCAATGGCCGAACAGCGGGTAGATCAAACCAGCCACCAACAGTGTCAGCACCAGGTAGCCACCGAAGCGCAGCCGCTCGGCCAAGGCACCGGAAAGGATCGTGACCGCCGTGCCACAGAACATCACCTGGAAGATGAAGAAGACGATCAGCGCCACGCTGTCGGGGTCGGCGCGGCCTGCACCCACGGTGACGAATTCCGGCGCGAAGTAGCTCAACGCGCCCGCCGGCGATGGCGTCCCGACTAGGCCGCTCAGCGTGGGGCCGAACATCAGCCCAAAGCCGAACAGCCAGAACAACAAGGTCGTCAGGCCAAAATCGACCAGGTTCTTCATGGCGACGTTGATGTTATTTTTGCTGCGCGTCAGGCCGCTTTCCAGGCTGAGGAAGCCCGCTTGCATCAGGAAAACGAGTGCGGCACTGAATAAAACCCATAGAATATCAATGTTATCTGCCATAGGCGCGGCCCTCACTTCGGTACATGACCCTATTGTACGCCAAAAGCCGAGTCATGACAGTTTACGGCTGTTCGGTATCCGTCAGCGGGCGCAGCAGAAAGACGCCGCCCCGCCCCAGCGCTTCCCGCAGG
>CAYWGJ010000185.1:0-5627 GCA_964457835.1 uncultured Anaerolineaceae bacterium | reverse complement strand
TGCCACCCCCCGCCCCCCCTGATACAATGCGCCCGCTTTCGATAATCACACACCGGGACCTAAAGGCCGTGTTGGGCTATGAGCATACTGGGTATGCCCACGCCTAGTGCCAGCGGGGATGAGCGGTGTGATCGCATAAACACACACTGGATGGAGTCTACAAACCCAATGCCCTCTAACGTCACCTTGAAGCAAATGCTTGAAGTCGGTGTGCATTTCGGCCACCGCACCCAAAAGTGGAACCCGAAGATGAAACCCTACATCTTCATGCAGCGCAACGGTATCCACATCATTGACCTTCAGCAAACCCACGCCAACCTAAACACCTACTATGACATGGTGGTCAGCATGGTCGCCAAGGGCGGCACCGTGCTCTTCGTGGGAACCAAACGCCAAGCACAAGAAGCCGTGGCCCAAGCCGCCGACAAGTGCGGGATGCCCTACGTCAACGAACGCTGGCTGGGCGGCACCCTGACCAACTGGCGCACTATCAAGGAGCGCATCAACACCCTCAAACGCCTGGAGAAACGCCGCGACGACGGCGAGTTCAGGCTGCTGACCAAGCGCGAAGCCCTGATGCTCACCCGCGAGATCGAAAAGCTGCAACTGCGTTTGGGCGGCATCCGCGAGATGAAAGACGTCCCGCAGCTCATGGTGGTGGTGGACACCAAACGCGAAGTGACCGCCGTCAAGGAAGCCAACACCCTCAGTATCCCGGTGATGGCCCTGGTCGATACCAACGCCGATCCTGACGTGATCGACTACATCCTGCCAGCCAACGACGACGCCATGCGCTCCATCCAGCTCATCCTCAACGCCATCGCCGACGCAGTGAACGAAGGCAAGGCGGCGGCCATCGGCGGCGGGGACGATGACGACCAAGACTTCGCCGAGATGATCGGCGCGGCACCCAGCGGCCCGGCCTTCGACGACGACGCCGACGACGAGAGCTACCTGGGCGAACGTACCCTTGAGAACCTCCGACGTCTGGAGTTGGACGCGGACGACGACGACGAATAACCCCGTTGCAGTCACCGGCCCGGCGCTTGACACAGCGGCGGGCCGGTGTTTGTAAGTCACACTCTGCACGCACATCTGAACCGCAAAAACAGCACAGCGAGGACGAGGACACAGACAATGGCTCAAATCACCGCTCAGATGGTTAAGCAACTCCGCGAGATGACCGGCACTGGCCCCCTGGACTGCAAGAAGGCCCTGGAAATGCACGACGGCGATGTGGACAAAGCCGTCGCGTACCTGCGTGAAAAGGGGCTGTCGAAAGCGGCCAAGAAGCTGGGCGCAGGCCGCAGCATGGCCGAAGGCCTGGTGGGGATGTACCATCACTTCGACCAGCGCATGGCCGCCATCGTAGAAGTCAACTGCGAGACCGACTTCGTAGCCAAGACCGACACCTTCCAGACCTTCGCCCGTGACCTGGCGATCCACGTTGCCAGCCTGAACCCGCAGTACATCACCATCGAAGACGTGCCTGAAGACGTGGTGGCCGCCGAGCGCGACATGCAGATTCGCATTCTACGCGAAGACGAAAAGAACGCCGGCAAGCCCGACGCCATTCTGGAGAAGATCGTCGAAGGCCGCATGAGCAAGTTCTACGAGGAGATCGTGCTGATGGAGCAGGTCTTCATCAAAGACGACAAGAAGAAGGTCAAGGACCTGCTGAGCGAAGCAGTGGCCGAACTGGGCGAAAGCATCCAGATCAGCCGTATGGCGCGCTTTGCCATCGGTGAAGGCGACGGCGGCGACGAAGACGAGGAGTAAGCGCCCGCGTGCCCGCGCCGCTTGCCCTGAAACCATTCGATGCTACACTGGAACGCAGCCCTAAGCTGGTCTGCAAAGAAGGATGAGTCGGCCCCCCGGCTGATCCTTTTTTTGCGCACGATTGGCCCCTGTCCATGCATCCATGAGGAAAAATCAGCGTGAACCCAGACCCTGAAATGACCCCCACACCACCGGAGGGCGTGGCCTACCGCCGCATCCTGCTCAAGCTGAGCGGTGAAGCCCTCAGCGGGCCGCAGGGCTTCGGCATTGACCCCGACCGCGCCGAAGTCATCGCCCAGAAGATCAAGAGCGTAGCCGACCTGGGCGTACAGATCGGCATCGTCATCGGTGGTGGCAACCTGTGGCGCGGTGTCAACGGCATCAAACGCGGCATGGTGCGCGCCACCGCCGACCATATGGGCATGATCGCCACAGTCATGAACGGCCTGGCCCTGCAAGATGCCCTGGAACGCCTGGGCGTGCCCACCCGCGTGCAGACCGCTGTCGCCATGAACGCCGTGGCCGAGCCGTACATCCGCCTGCGCGCCATCCGTCACATGGAAAAAGGCCGCGTCGTCATAATCGCTGGGGGCATGGGCGCGCCCTACTTCACCACCGACACCGCGGCCTCACTGCGCGCCATGGAAATCCACGCCGAAGTCGTTATCAAGGCCACTAAGGTCAACGGCGTCTACAGCGCGGACCCGATGAAAGACCCCAATGCCCAGCGCTTCGAGGTGCTGAGCTACGACGAGGTCCTGGCCAAGCGCTACCAAGTAATGGACATGACCGCCTTCACCCTGTGCCAAGAGAACAGCCTGCCCATTCTGGTACTGGACTTCTGGGCCGACGCCGACTTGATAGAGGGCGTCAAAGGCAACCACAGCGTCGGCACGCTCATCACCCACGCTGACGCGCTCTAAAGGCGCGGACCTAGGCGTCCTGCGGGGGTTGGTCGGTGCGCGCGTCATCGGCCAGCCGCCCCTCGACGGTGCCGCTGTCGGTGTAGAGCTGGCTGAGCATGTTGGTCATCATGCTGCTGACGTAGCGCACGCTGCTGATGGCGCGCCCGTAGTTGATGTGTGTCGGACCCAAGACGCCCACCGCGCCGCTCATCTGGCCCGGCACACCGTAGCGGCTCAACACCATGCTCACCTCGCTGAGTTCGTCGCGGCGGCCCTCCCCGGCGATCACGACTTGTACTTCATCGCTGGCCGGGCTGAGGAACTCGTCAAGGATCAGGTTGAGGAAGGCGCGCTCTTCAAAGATACGCACGGCCTGCTGTGCCCCCGCCGCCCCGGTGAAGGCCTGGATCACCGCCGTCAGTCCCTCCCGGTAAACCATGCGCGGCAGGTCGGCGCTGGCCTGGGCGATGACATCGGCGGCCAGCTCCACCACTTCGCGCTCCAGCAGGGACAGCCCGACAGCCTTCATCAGCATCTCGTTGGCGGATAGGCCTGCGCACAGCGCGTTAATGTGCGCCGCCGACTCGCTCAGCTTGGCCTGGGGCACTGGCTCGGCTAGGTTTAGCATCCGCTGCTGCACGGTGCCGCCTTGCAGCACCAGCACCATCAGCACCAGCCGCCCCTGGATGGACACCAGCTCCAGGTGCTTGAAGTAGCCCACCCCGGCGGAGGGCGGCGTCACCAGCGAGGCGGTTTGCGCAGTTTGGGCCAGCACCGCCGCCGCGTAGCGCATCCAGCGCTCCGTGACCAAAGGCAGTGCCTGAAAGCGCTGGGCGATCTGCACCTGTTCGCCCTGGCTCAGTTCACCGTTTTCTAAGAGACGCCGCACGAAATAGCGGTAGCCGCTTTCAGTGGGCACGCGCCCGGCGGACTTGTGCGGCGCGTTGATGTAGCCCAGGTCTTCTAAGACGGCCATCTCGTTGCGCACCGTGGCCGAACTGACGCCTAAGTCGAAGGTCTCCGTCAAGTACTTGGAGCTGACCGGCTCCGGAGCTTGGGTATACGTTCGGACAATCAGCGCCAAAATCTCTTCCTGGCGGCGTGTAAGTTCAGGTAGAATGGGGGCGTCATCATTCATGGGCGAACCTCAGATGCCGTGAAGCGGGCAGTATGGCCGCGAATCCTAGCACGCAGCCGCCCGCCCGTAAAGCGATAAGCACACACGCGACCGATACAAATCGCATAACGCAGAACAAAGAAAAGGACTGTAGAACCATGGCAGAAAAACTGGAACTGAGCGCAGAAGGTTGGGATAACGACGTGCTGGGCGCAGAGCTGCCCGTGTTGGTGGACTTCTGGGCGGAGTGGTGCGGCCCTTGCAAGATGATCGCGCCGATTGTGGACGAGCTGGCCGATGAGTACGACGGTAAGCTGTTGGTGGGCAAACTGGACGCTGACCTGCACGGCGACGTCCTGCTGAAGTACGGCATTATGGGCATCCCGACATTGATCCTGTTTAAGGGCGGTGAACCGGTGGAGCGCATCACGGGTTACCATCCCAAGAAGAAGATCGTCGCCAAGATCGTGCCGCATGTCTAAAGCCAAGCGCGCCGCCCTCTTTGCATCTCGCTAAGCGGGCGGCGGCCCTCAGCGCTTGGAAACAGACAGCAGCTCCAGCATGGCCTCGGCATCGTCTAACAGGCGGTGATCCAAAACCAGCGCATCGACGTTGAGCGCCAAAGCAGCGCGCGCGTGATCCAAGTCCGGCAGCGGATGATGGATCATGACGCGGCTGTAGCGCGGGACCTGCGGGCGGACTTCGGCCAGCAGGTCCAGCGCATGGCTGACATCCAGGTTGAAAGGATCGCCTACGGCCACGACATGCGGGCTGAAGCGTTCGGCCATCGCGATCTGCTGCGCCTGCGCAATCTGCATGATGGCCGCCATGCGCCAGCGCTGCGTGATAGAGACCGTTTGGCCCAGTGTGCGCTCATCCAGCACGCTGGCAAACAGCGTCAGCGCTGAGGCCCCCGCCGCGCGCGCTTCCGCCACATGATACTCATCCAGCACAAAGTTCTGATAGATCACCGGCAGTTTGACCCCGCGCGAGAGCATGAGCAGGTCTTCTAAGCCCTGTGTGTAGAGCTGTGCGTCGGTGTAAAACGAAATAGCCTCCACGCCGATGCGGGCGTAGCGCAGGGCGGTGCCTACGGGGTCGTAGGTTTCGGTGTAGGTAATCTGGCCGATGAGCAGCACCTGGCCGCCGCCGGTGACGACGTTGAGCACCGGGCGGGGGCGGTCCTGCATTTCCGCCAGCGCGACGACGGCCACAGGGGGCGTCTTGGCGCGGCGTTGGCGCAGGCGCTCCTGCTTGGCGCTGAGGATGCGCTGGCGGTCGTGGTCCAGGTGGTCAGTACTCATCGTGGTCTCGGTTCAGCCCCTTGGTACAGTGATTAACTTCATTGTAGCCCGAAGGCGGCGTAAGGCATATAAAAACTTGTAAATCGGCGCGGTGGGAGACCTGGACTGTTCTCGACCGTCCACTTCCGCCTAACGCCTCAGATTTTCCCCTCAAATGGGCATTTCCGCAGCGTAGACATCTCTTGCGCTTCTCAAACCGAATAGGTGCCGACAATCGCGCTGCTATTCGTGCTGCGTCGCGCCGGGGCGAGCAACCATCGGGTGCTGGTGGTCGTTACCGGCACCCTACAGCGCCAACGCGGGGTGCTCAACGTCGTGGGAGATGGGTTCTGGCCGGTGGAGTGAGCGGGAAGCCAGGCCCCATATTCGCCGAATCAGCCCTTTTTCTTCCGTGGACGGATGGGGTGGGTACAGCATATCCGGTTAGCCCTCATCCCCCGGCCCCTTCTCCCGAACGCTGCGCTGGGCTAAACATTACCCACATCTGGTGGGGGATTGAAAATGAGCCAGGTGGCAGCGATA
>CAYWGJ010000184.1:0-5667 GCA_964457835.1 uncultured Anaerolineaceae bacterium | reverse complement strand
GTGGCGTTCGCGGCGCTGGGGCAGCACGCCCAGGCGCGTGGCCCAGGTGCGGTCCCCGCGCACGCCCAGCATCCCGATGCCGGTTTCCAGTGACTCGCTGTTGAGCGAAACAAAGGAGCCTTCCAGGTCGATGTCGTAGTGACTGATGTACTCGCCCATGCGCTTGGCGTTCATCGGCATGGGCACGATGTAGTCGACGCGGGCCTGGTTGTAGATGTCGGCCAACTGCGCGTAGGTGTAGGCACTGCACGGGCGGCGGGCCTTCTCACCGGGGGCGGTGGGCTGCGGTGTGGCGGCGGGGGTGTGTTCACCCGCCGTGGTGGGTTCAGGCTGTTCGGACAAAACAGAACTCCGGTAGGTATGGCGCGCTTTCACGCTGCGATCAAGTCTCCGCTGGGGTGTCCGGCGCAATGAAGGCCGCCACCTGGTCGGCAAAGCTGCGCGTGTCGATGGGTTTGGTGACGATGCCGTCGCAGCCGTAGGCTTTCGCCATGTTTTCAGCGGTGTCTTGCGGCCAGGCGGTAAACGCGACGATGGGTATGCGGTCGAGGCCGGGCTGCTGACGGATGAGCGCGACGACAGTCTGGCCGTCAATGTCCGGCAGGCCCAGGTCAATCAGCACCAGGTCCGGCTGATTCTCAAAGACGGTCATCAAGCCGGTTTCGCCATCTTCAGCAACTAACACCTCAAAATCCGCCTTTTGCAGCAGCTTGGTGGCTAGGCGTGCGCTTTGCGGATTATCTTCAATGATAACAATGACGGGCATTTGACGCTCCCTGAGCGGTCTGCGATGGACCGCCCTGTGTTGTGTGCCTTTAAGCGGAAAGCAGCAGCGGCGCTGGTCAGCAGCGGCGCTGGTCAGCAACAGCCATTCTTTTCCAGAAAATGCGCCACGGTGTTCAGCAGTTCGTTTTTCGTCACCGGCTTGGCGAGATAGCCGTCACAGCCGGCGTCCACAAAACGCTCCCGGTCGCCAAACATAGCGTTGGCCGTCAGCGCGATGATAGGAATCTGCGCCAGCTCCGGCATTAACTTCAAGCGCTGGGTGACCGCTATCCCGTCGATGTCGGGCAGGTTGATGTCCATCAGGATGAGGTCCGGGCGCTCATCGCAAGCCATCTGAAAGCCGCTTTCACCGTCCTGGGCTTCCAGCATTTCGTATCCCCCCACGCGCAGCATCTTGCGGACTAGGCGCATGTTCTGGGGATTATCTTCGACGTACAGGATGGTTGCCATGTCGTCCTTCATCCTAAACCATTAAGGTTATATGCTTATTTCAACTCACTCTCAATTATACGCAGAAACTCATGGCGGTCCAGGCTGGCTTTCTCAAGGACCGTGCGGATGTTGTCTTTCAGGGCCAGCCGCTCGGCATCGGTGATGTCTTTGGCGGAAAAGATGATGACGGGAATCTCGCGCAGCTTGTCGTCGCGCTGTAGAGCCTCCAAGATCGAAAAGCCGTCCAAATCGGGCAGCATCAGGTCCAGCACAATCAGGTCCGGGTGATAGTTGTAGATGGCCTTCAGGCCGTCGCGCCCGGTCTCAGTGGTGATGACGTGGTAGGCATCCTGCGATTCCAACATCCGCCGGGCCAGGCGCAGGTCGTTCACGTTGTCGTCAATGACCACGATCAAGGCGCGCTCGTCGTTTTCTGTGGGCGATGTGGGGCTGGGCGGCGCGGTTGGCTGTGGACGCACCGCCTGGTCTTGGCTGCGCCCCGGCCTTTTGACCACATCGACGGGTGTATGCCCCAGCGTGCTCACGACGTGATCGACCAGCTCGCGCGTCTCAAATCCACCCTTGAGCCACACCGAATCCGAGTAGGCTTGCAGGGTAGCGCGGTCCTGGGCCGTTAAAGACTTGGCCGACACCACCACGACCGGGATATGCACTGTGTCGGGGTGGGTCTTCAGCGTCTCTAGCAGGGTAAAGCCATCGGTGCCGGGCATGGTCAGGTCGGTGACCACCAGGTCTGGCTTGCGGTCCAGCACCACGCGCATGGCCTCTTCGCCGTCGCGCGCTTCATAGACGCGGTAGTTCTTGTAGCTTTGCAGCAGGCGGCGGATCAAGCGGCGGTCGTTGGCGTTGTCATCGACCACGACCACGGTTGTGACCTGCTCGTCCAGGTTTTGCAGGGCCGCGCCCAAGCCTTCTTCGCGCGGGCCGTGGCTGTAGTCACTGTGCATCTCCAGGTTGAGGATATAGCGGTCGTACTGGTCGCCCAGGATGTGACTTTCAGCGGGCAGGGTGTGGCCGCTGGCGTTGACGATTACGCGCTCACCGGGGGCGATGGTGCCGTCTTGCAGCATCCGCTCCAGGCCGGCGAAGGCGACAGCGGTCGCCGGTTCCACGGAAATCCCAGTACGGCTGGCGAGATGGCGCATGGCGACGAAAGTCTCGCCGTCTTCGATGGCGATCATCGTGCCGCCGGTGTGCAGCACGGCTTCACGCAGCAGTACGTAAGCGTGGCCGGGTGCGCCAGTTGCCAGCACGTGGATGAGGGTCTTGGGCACGACCGGCTCAGCCTGTTCTGCGCCCGCTTCAAAGGCGGCCACCATCGGTGCACAGCCCGCTGCTTGCACAATGCCCAACTTGGGCATGTGGTCAATCAAGTGCATGTGGTACAGCTCGCTGAAGCCCTTCCACACGCCCAACGGCCCAATGCCCCCGCTGACCGCCTGGATGTACCAGTCCGGCGCGACCCAACGCCCCGGCTCATCGGGGTGCAGTTGCAATCCGAGCTGCTCGGCGATCTCAAAGGCCAAGGTTTTCATGCTCTCTTTGGATGGCACCTTCTTGGCCCCGGTATCCATGTAGAGGCCCTTGCGCGAGGCGAACTCCGCCGCGACCTTCTTAGTTTCGTCATAGGTGCCGCTGACCCGCACCACCTCCGCGCCGTAGAGCGCAACCTCGCGCATCTTTTCGGCGGGGGCCAGGCTGGTGAGGAAGAGCCACAGCCTGATCCCGGCGCGGGCACAGTAAGCGGCGTAGGCCACGGCGGCGTTGCCCGTGGAGGCCAGCACGCACTCATTGATCCCCTGCTGGCGCATGGCCGTCACGCTGAGGGCGGCCTGGCGGTCCTTGAAGGAGTTGGTCGGCTGGGCGCGCTCGTCCTTGACGTAGATGTGCGGGTGATCGTACTGTTTCTCGTATCGATAGAGGCGGTGCAGGGGGGTATAGCCCTCTCCCATGCTGATTTCCGGGTCCGGGCCGAAGATGGGCAGCAGTTCAGCGTAACGCCACAAGGACATCTCGCGGCGCGCCAGGACCTGGGGCCACTGCTGGGCCACGGCGTCGTAGTCATAGCGGGCATCCAGCCAAGGGGAACCGCATTGGGGGCAGGTCGAGGGATGATCCTCGACCGCCCCAGACTGCGCTTCCATCACATGGCCGCATTCCAGGCAGGCGATGTGTGTCAGCATTGAAGTCATGAGTGTGCTTCGATCCCTTCGCGGTAGATGGGCAGGGTCGCGATGAAGGTGGAGCCTTCACCCAACACGCTGTCCACCTCGATGTCGCCGCCGTGCATCTGCACCAATTGGCGCGTAATCGTCAGGCCCAGGCCAGTCCCGCCTGCACGCCGCGTCGATGAGCCATCCACCTGGCTGAAGCGCTCGAAGATCACCTCTAGGCCCTCTTCGCTCATGCCGATGCCGGTGTCCTCCACGCGGATATAGGCCATCTCGCTGTCCAGGCGGCCATAGCACACCTTGACGCTGCCCTGCTCGGTAAATTTCACGGCGTTGCTGACCAGGTTCCACAGCACCTGGCGCATCCGGATGCGGTCGGCGTAGATAGCTTCGACCGCGCTCTCTTCAATCAGCTCCAGGACCACCGGCTTGTCCTTGAGCAAAATTTGCCCACTGCGGACGACTTCCGTTAGGGCTTCGTTGAGGTTCAGCTTCTCGCGCGCCAGGGACATCTGCCCAGCTTCGATCTTCGCCAAGTCCAGAATTTCGTTAATCAGTGACAGCAGGTGTTTGCCGCTGTCGTGGATGGCCTGCACGTCTTCTAGAGCGTCGTCGTTCAGCTCACCATCGACGCCGTCCAGCAGCACTTCGCTGTAGCCGATGATGGAATTCAGCGGGGTGCGCAGTTCGTGGCTCATGTTGGCCAGGAACTGTGACTTCAGGCGGTCGACCTCGCGCAGGCGTTCGGCGGTGGACCGTTCGCGTTCGGCTTGGTCCTGCATTTCACCGTAGGACCGGGCGTTTTCCACCGCGATAGCCACCTGTGCAGCCAAGGTGGACTTCACCTGCACGTCCGTTTCGGTGAAGCGGTCGATGGTGTCGGCCTGTACGTCCAGCACGCCGATGAGCTGCCCGGCCACGATCATCGGCACGGCCATTTCTGCGCGTGTTTCCGGCAGCAGCGGATTGGGCATGAAGCCTTCCGCCGGGGTGTCGTTGACGATCACGCCGCGCCGGGTGCGGGCGGCACGCGCCACCAGCGAAACCGGGTTGTCGATCTCCAGATGGTGGCCGCGCCGCACCATCTCTTCACCGACTTCGCCCGCACCAGCCGCCAGGATCAGCGCGTCGGCTTCACGGTTGATCAGGTAGATGTGCGCGTGGTAGAGGTGGAAGCGTTCCTTCACCAGGTTGCTGACGGATTTCAGCAGGCGGTTCACATCCAGGGTGCCGGTGGCTTCCGTGCTCACCTCGGCCACGGTGGCCAGCTCAGCGGCGCGTTGGGCGATTTCCGCCTGCTGCTGTTGGCGCTCGGTGATGTCGCTCATGATGGTGGCTAGGTTCGTGGGCTGACCCTGATCGTTGTAGATCACGAAGATCGTCTGATCCACCGGGATAGCCCCGCCGTCGAGGGTCATCAGCGCGGTCTCACCGCGCCAGGTCCCCTGCGCCATCGCTGCCGGAATGCCTTCAGTGGTAATGTGGTGGAAACTCGCTTCATCATGGAAGTCTCTGATCTGTGCACCGATGGCATCTTCAGGTCGTGCATAGCCGCGCATGACCGCACCACCGGGGTTCAGATAGACGATTTGACCGTTCATGTCGGTCATCGAAATCAAGTCGCGCGAGGTCTCGATGATCGTACTCTGCTGCCGGACCTGCTCCGCAGCAAGGCGGCGCTCAATGGCTTCGGCCACCTGGTAGGCCAGGTTCTGCGCCAGCAGCACTTCTTCGGTGCTGAAGCGGTGCGGCTCCTCGATGTAGTTCAGGAAGATCGCGCCGTCGGGCTGATTGTTGATGAAGACGGGCAGCACGATCCCTGACTGGAAGCCGAGAGTATCGATGATGTCAGCGGGCAAGTTGGGGTAGCTGCGGGCGTCGTCCACCGCGACCACTTTGCCGCTGTCTAGGGCTTCTAAAGCGTGTGGGTAGCGTTCGGCGGCGTCCGTGATCTGGCGGACGGTGGGTGTGTCGATGTTGAGGCCTGCGCCGACGTAGCCCTGCCAGGTTTGGGTAGCGTCGTCGAAGCGGCTGTAGACGCTGTTGTCCGCGCCAAAGCCTTCCAGCAGCGTTTCCAGCACGCGCTCCATCACCACGTCAGTGGGGTCGTCGGCTTGCAGCAGGGTGGCGATGCGGTTGGTGATTTGCAGCGTGCGCATCCGGTTCTGTGTGGCGGTGAAGAGCCGCGCGTTCTGCACCGCCACGGCAAGCTGTGAGGCCAGCGTGGTCTTCACGCGCACGTCCTCGTCGGTGAAGC
>CAYWGJ010000183.1:4194-5668 GCA_964457835.1 uncultured Anaerolineaceae bacterium | reverse complement strand
GGCCGCTGTCCATGACGAAACCGCCGCGCCGCGCCGTGCGGATGCTGCCCCCCAGATGCGGCTTGACTTCAATCAGCGTCACGCGCAGAAGCGGCGGCTGCCGCGACAGACTCGCCGCTGCCGCTAGGCCACTCAGCCCGCCGCCAATGACCACGACTTCCGGCGGCGCAGCGCGCATCGGCCCTAGCGGAAGTTGGTCAGCACGCGGCGCACGCCGGGCACGCGGGCAACGTGTACGACCAGCTCTTCTTGGCTGAAGTCGTCCGGGATCGGGCCGCTGAGGATGACCGCGCCGTATTCCACGTTGACGATCACGCAGCAGGGGATCACTTGGGCCACGTCACGGCGGATGTCGGTATCGCTGTAAAGCGTGGTGATGTCCATAAAGCTGACACCGGGAACCTTGGGCACGGACCCGGCCACGTAAGCGCGGTTGATGTCGGTCTTGACGTAGCCGCTGATTTTGACGCTGCCCTCGCTGACGCTGACCTCAAGCTGATGTAGATCGTTGCGCACGGGTGGGTATTCGGCCAGGGCCTCATGGACCGCGTGCAGGATGGCGGCATCGCTGCGGGATTGGATGGGGGGTGCGGGGATGTCACTCATGATCTTTGTCCTTGTGTCAAAGCAATAAGCGAAGGTTTTATTCTATTATCGCGCAGAAAGCCCGGACAATCCAGTGACCATCCGGGCCAGATATGCGGGTGTGTTAGCGGCGGCTGCGGTCGCCGCCACCCCGACGATCACCACCGCCGCCGCGCCGGTCACCGCCACGCCCGCCGCCGCCGCGATTGCCACCGCCGCTGCGCCCGCCGCTGTCACGGGCCTGGGCTTCTTCCAGTGTCCAGCCTTCCAGCACGGCCTGGCGGCTGAGGCGTACCTTACCGCTGGGGTCGATGTTGGTCACCATGACCATCACCTCGTCGCCCATCGACACCTCGTCTTCGACGGATTCCACGCGGTAGTCGGCAAGCTGCGAGATGTGCACCATGCCTTCCTTGCCGGGCAGGAACTCAACGAAGGCCCCGAAGGACTCGATACGCACAATCTTACCGGTGTAGATCGCGCCGATTTCCGGGTCTTGGGTCAGGCCGCGGATTTCTCCCAGGGCCACCTTAACCGATGCGCCGTCCACGCCGGAGACGAAGACGGTGCCGTCTTCCTGGATATCCACCTTGACGCCGGTGCGTTCCTGGATGCCGCGCACGGTTTTACCGCCCGGCCCGATCACGGCACCGATCTTGTCCTGGTTGATCTTGATGCTCTCCATGCGCGGGGCATAGTCGCTCAGCTCGCGCGGTTCAGGGAGGGTCGCTTCGATCAGGTCCAGGATTTCCAGGCGGGCATCCAGGGCCTGCTTGAGGGCCTGGGCCATCACTTCCTGGGTGACGCCGGTGATCTTGATGTCCATTTGCAGCGCGGTGATGCCCTCACGGGTGCCGGCCACTTTGAAGTCCATGTCGCCCAGGTGATC
>CAYWGJ010000183.1:0-4184 GCA_964457835.1 uncultured Anaerolineaceae bacterium | reverse complement strand
TTGTCTATGGCCTCGTTCATGATACCGAGAATGTGGAGGCGCCCCTTCCGGGCCTGCTCGAGAGCCGTGCGCATCGTGTCGGAATCGATGTTTTTGATCTTGATGTCCATCTGGAAGGCGGTAATGCCCGTGTCGGTGCCGGCAACCTTGAAGTCCATGTCGCCCAGGTGATCTTCCAGGCCCTGGATGTCGGTGAGCACAGCCACCTTGTCGCCTTCTTTGATGAGGCCCATGGCGATGCCCGCTACCGGGCGCTTGAGCGGCACGCCGGCGTCCAGCAGGGCCAGGGTGCTGCCGCAGACGCTCGCCATGGAAGTGCTGCCGTTGCTGCTCATCACTTCGCTGACGACGCGCAGCACGTAGGGGAACTCGTCTTCGGCGGGCAGCATCGGGCGCAGAGCGGTTTCCGCCAGGGCACCATGGCCGATCTCGCGGCGCTTGGTCCCACGCAGCGGATAGACCTCACCGGTGCTGTAGGGCGGGAAGTTGTAGTGGTGCAGGTAGCGCTTCTCGTCTTCCGGGGACGCGCCGTCCAGCGCTTGGGCGTCACCGGGGGTGCCCAGCGTGGCGATACTCAGCACCTGGGTCTGCCCACGGGTGAACAGGCCGGAGCCGTGCACGCGCGGGATCAGGGTGGTTTCGGCGGCCAGCGGGCGGATGGTCACGGTGTCGCGGCCATCGGGGCGGATGCCGTCTTCGACGATGCGGCGGCGCACGACGGCCTTCATCACCTTGTCCAGCGACTTACCGATCATCTTGGGCGTGACGTGCTGCGTCTCGTCTTCGATTTCGGCATTGCGCGCGGTGTATTCCTCAATGAGGGCGTCGCGGATGGCGTTCATGGCCGCGTTGCGGGCGTCACGCTCGGTGTGTTCGGCGATGGCAGCTTCCACCTGAGCCAAGGCCTTGGCTTCGATCTCGGCGTCAAGCGTTTCACTGCCGCCTTCCGGCGTGTACTCTCTCTTGGGCTTGCCGCGCTCGGTCTGCATCTCAAGCTGAACTTCCAGCAGAGGCTTGATCGACTCATGAGCCAGGGCCAGTGCTTCGATCATGGTCTGCTCGTCTACTTCGTCAGCACCACACTCCACCATGTTGATAGCGTCCAGGGTGCCGGCTACGCGCAGGTCCAGCGTGCTGTTTTCCATGTCAGAAATGGTGGGGTTCACGATCAGCTTGCCGTCAATCTGGCCGATGCGCACGGCGGCCACGGGGCCGTTGAAGGGCACGTCGGAGATCATCAGGGCGGTGCTGGCCGCGGTGATAGCCAGTACGTCCACCTGGTGCTCCTGGTCATGGGCCAGCGACATGATGATAACCTGCACTTCGTTGCGCATGCCCTTGGGGAACAGCGGGCGCAGCGGGCGGTCAGTGACGCGGGCGGTGAGGATGGCCGTCTCAGAGGGGCGGCCTTCGCGGCGCAGGAAGCTGCCCGGAATGCGCCCGGCAGCATAAAGCTTCTCTTCGTATTCCACGCTGAGCGGGAAAAAGTCGATGCCTTCGCGGACGTATTCGTTCATGCCAGCGGAACAGAAGAGCATGGTCTCGCCTATGCGGATGGTGATAGCCCCACCCGCCTGCTCAGCCAGCTTGCCCACTTCGATGTGGACTTCTTCGCCGCCGATGTGGGTGGTGTAGGTTTTGGCGTCGAAAGTGCGCCGTTTAGAACTACTGTCGCTCATGTGTGTCTCCCTGTAGGATGTAAAGCCCGACACCCGGCACCGCCAGGGACTGGGGAACGGTACTCACACGCGCCGATGCGTGGGTACCGTTCCCCAATTCCTGCCAGACCAAGGCCGGACGGATGGGTTATGTGGCAGAAGTGACTGCCTTATGCATCATAATGCAGAACCGCGCCAGATACCAGTGACGGCACCATGCACGCGTGCTGCTGGGTGCCGCCCGACTAAAAATTGACGAACAACACATATTTAGCGTATACTTACCTTGTAAGGTACATTTGGAAAATATGCATTTCTCCAATCAGTGCTCAAGGATGCTAACATGCCCGTTAACTCCACCTGGGGAAGCGCCGCACAGGACTTGATCGTCACGACCTGTACGGGCGAATGGAGCTGGAAGGAACACGCCGCACACCAGCACGGCCCGCTGTGCGCTATGCTGCACAGTGCGCCAGGGCCAAGGATCGTCATCATCGAGGACCACCGCTACGGCATCTGGATCACCGAGCCGAAGCTGCGCAGCGTGATCGAACAGTCAAGCTGTTTCTATATGGACCACAACGTGCAGGCCGTGATCTTCGTCACCAAGGAAGACGCGCTGGCCGCCCTGCTGGTGCAGACCTACGAGCGCTGCGGGCAGCAGGTGCGTTTCATCCACGCGCGCAGCATTGAGGCCGCCTACGCAGCGACTGAGTCCTTGCTGAGTGCTCAAGCGTGAGCGCCCTGGCATCCGTGGGCTGCGGGTAGCGGCGGACAGCGCCTCCCCTTTATAATCGGGGCACAAGTCAATCCGTAAACGAACAGCGAAACGGCAGATTCCCCGTGCTCACCGATGGACTCAACCCACAACAGCAGGCCGCCGTCACCGTCGGCACCGGGCCGGTGCTGGTGCTGGCCGGGCCTGGCTCCGGCAAGACCCGTGTGCTGACGCACCGCATCGCCTACTTGATCCGCGAGATGCGCGTGCCCCCCCACACCATCCTAGCTGTGACCTTTACCAACAAAGCCGCCGGCGAAATGCGCGCCCGTGTGGAGCACCTGCTGGGCGGGCGGCTCAGTGGACTGCGCATCGGCACCTTCCACAGCGTGTGTGCCCGGCTGCTGCGCCGTGAAGTCGATCACCTGCCCTACGGCCCGGCATTCGTCATCTACGACACCGACGACCAGCTTACCGCCCTGCGACAGACCCTCAACGAACTCAATATTGACAGCAAGAAGTTCTCGCCGCGCCGGGTACTGGGCGGTATCTCCGCGCTGAAAAACGAGCTGATCACGCCGGAGTCCGCGCCGACGCAGGACTATTACGCCGAAGTGGTGCGCCGCGCCTACGAACGCTACAACGCGATCTTAGTGGACAACAACGCCCTCGACTTCGACGACCTGCTGATGCAGATGGCCCTGCTGCTGCGCGAAAACGAGGGCGTGCGTGCCAAGTATCAACACCTGTTCGACTGGGTGCTGGTCGATGAATTCCAGGACACCAACACCGCCCAATACGCCATGGTCAAGCTGCTGACCCCGCCGCTGGATAACGTTTTCGTGGTGGGCGATGAAGACCAGGGCATCTACGCCTTTCGCGGTGCCGATCACCGCAACGTGCTCACCTTCCGCCGCGACTACCCTGCCGCCAACGTGATCCTGCTGGAGCAGAACTACCGCTCCACCCAGCACATCCTGGACGCGGCGCGCGGCGTGATCGACCACAACCCGAACCGCACGCCCAAGGCCCTGTTCACCGACGCGGGCATGGGCCACAAGCTGGTCGTCAGCGAAGCCTACAATGAGACCTTCGAGGCCGCCCAGGTGATCGAGCAGATCGAGACGCTGCGCCGCGATGAGGGCTACGGCTGGGGCGCTTTCGCGGTGATGTACCGCACCAACGCCCAGTCCCGCGCCGTAGAAGAAGCCTGCATCAAGCAGGGCATCCCGTACAAGCTGATCGGCGGCGTGGGCTTCTACAAGCGCCGCGAAGTCCGCGACATGCTGGCTTACCTGCGCGTGGTGAACAACCCCGGCGACAAAGTGAGCTTTGCGCGCATCATCAACACGCCAAAACGCGGCATCGGCACCAAGTCCCTGGCGGACTTCCAGCGCTGGGCAACAGACTTGGGCGGCGGCTATGACGAAGCGCTGAGCACGATCCTGGACGGTGGGCAGACCCCGCTCAGCGGGCGCACGGCGCGGCTCTTTGCCGACTTCGGCGCGCTGCTGCGTCGTTGGCGTGCAACTGCTGCTACCGGCGACTTGGTCCAGCTCTTCGACCAGATCACCAGCGACGTGGGCTACGGCATCTACCTGGCCGAAATCAGCGACACCGACAACCAGCTCCAAGAACGCCAGGAAAACATGGATCAACTGCGCGGCCTGCTCATGGAGCTGCGCGACAACCCGCCAGAGCCGGACGACGCGGACGCCTTCGCGTCGCCGCTGGCCCGCTTCCTGGCGGAGCAGGCGCTGGTGGCCGACGTGGACGCACTCGACGACAACGCCGACACGATCACCCTG
>CAYWGJ010000182.1:0-5670 GCA_964457835.1 uncultured Anaerolineaceae bacterium | reverse complement strand
CCCGCCTCCACCGGCATCGGCGGGGACTGCTTCGCCCTCTACTACGACGCCACAACCGGCCAGATCAGCGGACTCAACAGCAGCGGACGCGCCCCCGCAGCCCTGAGCATTGACGCGCTGGCCGCGCGCGGCATCCGTGAGCAGATGCCCGACCGCAGCGTCCACGCTGTGACGGTACCCGGTGCCGCGCGCGGCTGGGAAGAGCTGCTCAAGCGGCACGGCAGTATGTCCCTCAAGGAGGTGCTGGCTGACGCCATCCACTACGCACGCGACGGATATGCGGTGTCACCCGTCTTCGGCGCAGCGTGGAGCAGTCCCGCCACGGAAGCCTTCTTGCTGCGCAGCCCGCACACCGAAGACTATCTGCCTGGTGGCAAAGCGCCGCGCGTGGGCCAAGTGGTACAGCTCCCCGGCCTGGCGCGCAGCTTCGAGCAGGTAGCAGAGGGCGGCGCAGACGCCTTCTATAATGGCCCCATCGCCGACGCCATCGTGAAGACGGTACAGGCGCAGGGCAGCCTGATGACCCATGACGACCTCCGCGCGCACACCGCCACTTGGGTCACGCCCATCTTTGCCGATTACGGTGGCGTGACCGTTTACGAGATTCCGCCCAATGGGCAGGGCCTGGCCGCGCTGCAAGCCATGCGCATCGCCGCTGGCTTTGACCTCGGCGGCCTGGACTGGGACGCGCCGGAGCGCCTGCACCTGATGGTTGAGGCGATGCGCCTGGCCTTCGCCGATGCGCGCCAGTACATCGCCGACCCCGACCATGCGTCCGTGCCCGTGGCCGCGCTGCTGGATAACGCTTACGTCGACGCACGCCGCGCCCGGATCAACCCGGACGCCGCCATGCAGCCGCCCAGTTTCGGTCAGCCCTTGCCCGGCTCTGACACGATCTACCTCAGCGTCGTAGATGGCGAAGGCAATGCCTGCTCGTTCATCAACAGCCTGTACATGGGCTTTGGCAGCGGCATCGTGGCGGAAGGCACCGGCGTGTTTCTGCAAAATCGCGGCGCGAACTTCAGCCTGGACCCCGCGCACCCCAACGCCCTCAGCGGCGGCAAACGCCCATATCACACCATTATTCCCGGCATGGCGACCCAGGGCGGCCAACTCTACGCCAGCTTCGGCGTCATGGGCGGATTCATGCAGCCGCAGGGCCATTTCCAGGTGATGAGCGCTATGGTGGACGACAAGCTGAACCCGCAGGAAGCGCTGGACCGTCCACGCTGGTGCTTGACAGAAGGTACGGGGTCCAGCGTGCTGGCTGTGGAAGAAGGCATCCCGGTCAAGACCCTAGCGCGCCTAGCGGAACTGGGGCACACGGTCAAGCCGGTATCCGGGCGGGCACGGGCGGTTTTCGGCAGCGGACAAATCATCCGCCGCGACCCCTACAGCGGCGTGCTCTTCGGCGGCAGCGATCCGCGCAAAGACGGCCTGGTGGCCGGGTACTAAGGGGAAAGTGGAGGCCGGACGGTCGCGCGACCGTCCGGCTTTGCTGACGGGTCCGGTTTACTCCAGGTTGCGATAGAAGCGAATCTCATGCTCCGGCAGCAAGTCCGGGTGGAAGATCGCTACCAGGTCCTGAAGCAGCAGGTCAGGGCGAGCCACGCCCAGCTCATAGGCGTTGCTGCCGCCGTTTTCGTTCACGTCCAGGTTATCATTCCAGACCTGCCCGGCTGCCACGGCGTTGAAGTCGGCGTAACGGGCATCCTGAGCCAGCAGATCGTCAATGCTGCTGACCATAAAGAGCTGCGTCAGCCAGATGTCGGCGTCCAGGGCCTGGTCATAGACGACCTCAAAGCTCACGAAGGCGCTGTCTTCGGGCGCTTCGTCGGCCAGCGCAATGATACCGCCTGCATCGTCGATCAAGGTGCCGACGAAAGTCTGCGCGCCGGGGATCGTCCAGGCTTCCGTGAAACTGGAGAAAGCATTCATCAACACCACCGGGCGCTCGGCTTCGGGCACATCGGCGGCCAGGTCACGGGCGGCCTCGTAATTCGTGACGATCTCGTCAAAGAGCGCTTCGGCTTCGGCTTCCTTGTTGTAGAACAGGCTCAAGTACTTGACCCATTCCGCGCGGGCCATGGGGGTATCCTCGCGCCAATCGGCGATCAGTGCGGTGAAGATGCCCGCATCGATCAGGACTGGGTGTGCGTCGGTGTCGGGGTCAAAGCCGCTGCTGAGCACGATGTCCGGCTCGGCATCCAGCGCAACCTCGACGTTCAGGTTGAAGCTGCCGCCTATCTCGATCAGCTCACCGGTGCCGATCTTCTCGACGACGGCGGGCGTGTTCGTATAGAGCAGGCTGTCCAGGCCAACCAAGGAGTCGATCAGGCCCAGGGATTCGACGCCAGGCAGCACGGTGGTGCTCATCACGATCAGGTCCCCAGCGGGCACCTCGATGAACTGGGCGTCGTCGCTGAAGTCGGCAGGATCGGGGGCGGGAGTGCCGCACTGCACCAGTACGTACTCGTAGGGGTCAGCCCCCTCGAAGGCATCGCTGACGGTAACGACCTTGTAGTGGTTGAAGTATTGCACATCAAAGTTCTGCGCATCGCTGACCGCAGCCTTAGCGGGGAAGTAATCCACTTCCGGGTTGTACTCGGTGACGCAGGTGTCGGTGAAGTTGGCCTCGGTGGTCTCCTGCGCGCTGACGGGCATCACGGCCAACAGCAGCAGGTTCAGCAGGGTGAACAGGGTCTTCATGGGGCATCGCTCCTTGTGGGTGATGTGGACAATGGGCAAACAACGTTCGCAGCCTGGTGTGCAGGCATGGAACACAGAGCAGGGGCGCAGGGAGCGAGCCGGGGCTATAGGGGATATTCTCGACGAAAAACCCGCTGGATGGCAGCGGGCGTCGGGTCAGCATAGACAGCATCAAGACGCTCGTTTCCCTTTGGCGCGAAAGGTCGGGGCTGCATAGCAGCCACCTACACGAGCTAAGGCAGAGGCAGGCATTCGGGCTTGTACACTTTGCTGAGCAAACCGCACTTACCGTTGCGCGACAGCGCCGGACTCCCGCGTGCCACCGTCAGGCGAACACCCGGCCACCGGTCTTTCCCTTTTGTGTGCCGAACATCCGGGTTCTGGCACACCTCTGGCTTAGGACGTTATGCGATTAGAGATGAGTTTAGCATGAGCCTAACGGCCTGTCAATGCACCCGCCGCACAGCAGCGAGAGTCAAGACAAAAAACAGCGGGGCCGTGTCGTGGTGACGGACCCCGCTGGGCTGAGTCGGGGTGTGTGCTGGTACGCGGGTTAGGCGCTCTCCATGTCCGGTACGCCACCCTGCATCATCAGCGGCTTGACCATACCGCCCAAAATGCGCTCCATCGCCATGGTGTGGCTGCAAATGCCCCGGCTGCGGAAATAGGGGTTGTCGCAATCCCAGGTGCCATTATCGTAATTGATAGTGTATTCGCTGTGGTCACCCTTGAAGCTGGCGTTGAAGGACAAGAAGGTGATGCGTTCCGGCTCATCACTGTAGAGCTTGGCTTTCTCCACGTCGCTGACGACGTTCTGACCGGGCGCGTAGGGCAGCGGCTCGCGCTTGAGCATAGGGCCGAACATGCGCTCCATCGCCATAATGTGCGGGCAGATGCCGTAGCTGTGGAAGCCGGGGCAGGTGCAGCTCCAGCCGTCGGGGCCAAGGCTGACGGTATAGGTGTTGTTGTTTCCACGGAATTCTAGGGTGAGGCTGTTGAAGGTAACGCGCGAGGGGTCGGCGGCGTAATCTTTGGCCTTCTGAATCTTGCCGATCATGCTGTAGTCCATCGTTGAACAACTCCTTTTGTAGCGTAAGCGTCTTGGTTTTTTCGCGGTTTTGACAATATGAATACCCACCTAAAACAAAACGTGCGCAAACGGACACTCAGTCGTTTACGCACCTGATTGCTGCTCGTATGTGGTTGCGCCAATCAGTTTTAACAATTTCACGGCGAAACCCCTGTCTCTACTCTACCTGGAGTTTAAGACAGTTTTAAGCGATTGTCAAATGACATTTGACACCGCCTGATCGTGACATGGCGCAGCGCTCAAACCCTTGTGATCTCCCCTGCACAAAGCGCGGTATAGTGGAATAGACAGGACACAGCGAAAGGACCCCCTATGAGCCTGCGCTTCTATGAAATTGCTGAGGCCAACAACCGTATCCTGAACCCCATCGGCGCGGAAGATGTCGCCCGCCTGGGCCACATCTGCGCGCTGAAGGGCGGCACCCGCGTGCTGGATTTGGCCTGTGGCAAGGGCGAAATGCTGAGCACCTGGGCGCTCAACCACGGCATTCGCGGCGTCGGCGTAGACATCAGTGCGGTCTTCATCGATGCCGCCCGCCAGCGCGCCGAGCAGCTCGAAGTCAGCGACCGGCTCAACTTCGTCGTCGATGACGCTGCCGATTATCCCCAGCCCTTCCATGAGTTCGACCTGGTGAGCTGCATCGGGGCCACTTGGATCGGCGGCGGGTTGAGTGGCACCCTAGACTTGATGAAAACCGCCCTCAAACCCCACAATGGCTGCCTCATCGTCGGTGAAGCCTTCTGGAAGCAGCCGCCCCCGGACGCAGTGAAAACCGCGCTGGAACTCCCCGACGAACTCGTGGTCACCCTAGGCGAAACGCTGGCCCGCATCGAAGCTGCGGGGCTGGATGTGGTGGAGATGGTACCCGCCAGCACCAAGTCCTTTGACCGCTATGAAACCGCTAACTGGCTGGCCGTCGATCACTTCCTGCGCGAAAACCCCAACGATCCCGACGCCGACGCACTTTACACCTGGCTCAACACGCGACGCCGCAACTATCTAAACTACGACCGCACTTACTTAGGCTGGGCGGCTTTCGTCCTGCGTCAGCCGCCCAGATAAAAGGGCTAGCGCTGCCCGAATACGCGGGACAGGCCCCAGCCAGAAACCGCCAGCAGACCCAGCAGGCCGCCCAGCAGCAGCAGGTCACGCAGCGGACTCAGCGGTGACTGGCCGGTGGATGGCAGGCGTGTGACCGGCGGAATGCCCGGTGTGTTATCCATACGGGATACAAGTAATGCCGGACATGCCGTTGTCGTCGACGGCGTCGCATTCGATAACGATTCCACCGATAAAAAATATTATTATTTGAATTTCGGCTGGGGCGGCACTGCGAACGCGTATTATTACGTTGAGCCTTTGTACTCCCCTGCCGGCGGAACTATATGGAGCGTAGTCAGCGGCGCGGTATTGGATATCGTTCCCTATCCTATGTTCACCGATACCGCAGCGACAGACTCAACAGGGAGTTATGACGTAACCTGGGATGTGTCTACGAATCTCAGTGCGACAAAATATGAATTCAAAGAAGGAACGGTATCCGGCACGCTTTCTTCTATTTCGGACGGCGCAGAAAGCGGCACCGGCGACTGGATACTCACCGGCAGTGTAGCAACCTCTACAGCGTTTGCGGCGTCGGGATCTAACTCGTTCAAAGCGCCCTTTGATACCATGCAGGTCGATGATTTGCATTCCTTTCAGTTAGAGAAAGGATTATACATAACATCAAACACATCGATTACCTATAAATGGAAATCCAAATCATTCACCAACGGCGAGGCATTATTCCAGGTCTCTACAAACAATGCGGACTGGACCACCCTGAAATCATACGAAACAGTAGACCAGGGAACATGGGTAACAGAGAGCTC
>CAYWGJ010000181.1:0-5711 GCA_964457835.1 uncultured Anaerolineaceae bacterium | reverse complement strand
TTCGCGGCGGAGGCGGGGTCGTCGGTGGGGGTGCTGCGGCTGATGCTGCCCCACTCGCGCAGGCCCTCCGCCTCGGTGTAGACCCACACTAGGCCGCCGCGTGCGCGTGGATCGCTGTCGGTGCCGTCCAGGATATACAGCGCGCCGTCAGTGTCCACGGTCAGCCCACGTACCGAGCCGATCGCGTCGCGGGTGCCGGGCAGCTCGCGGGTAGAGTCGGCGTCGTATGCCGGGCGGCTGGCGTAGGGGATGGCCGCGTCGTTGAGCGGCTTGTCAGCGTCGATGGCCCACACTGCGCCGCTGGCATAACTGCCTGTGTAGATGGTCTGGCCGTCCGGTGCGACGCTGACGGTGGCGGGGTAGGCATCGTCGTCGGGCAGCGCGGCGAATTCGCGCACGCTGAGCGAGTCTTGCAGCGCGGTCGCAAGGGTGCGGTCACTGGGGTTCAGCCCGGCCAAAATCAAGAAGGCAGTCACGGCCACGATCAGCATCAGCCCGCCGCCAAACAACAGCACAAACACGATGACTCGCTGACCCTGGCCCAGCCCTTGTAAGCGTCTCATACGGATGCGATCACTTTCTGTATCAACAAGATGACAACATAATACCCCGGCTTGATGAGCGTTGATTTAGGCTCAGCGGCCCACTTTGTGACTTTAAGCACAAAGCGGCTAAGTGCGGGGTAAGGGTCCTCTGATAGATCGCTGAACTTATGCCTTGAGCCTGCATTTCAGGTCTACACTTAAGTTATGAATACTTCTGCTCATCGACACCGGAGTCACACTATGGTTGACCTCCACAGCTATCCACACACCATACCAGAAGTTGATACAGACTTTACCCCGAGCTTTGACTGCGCGCGCTGTGGCCGCGAAACCGGTGAGGCCATCGCCGCCTGCCCGCATCACGGGCAGCACTGCGCGTACCACGTTCAAGCTGAGCGTGCACCGCGCATACCGCCGATCATGGGTGTGCTGCTGGGTGTTTTGGGGCTGGGCATGGGTGTACATGCTGTGTTGACCCGCGGCGTGATCGTGGTGGTGGACCTGCTGTCGGTCGGGGTGTGGCTGGGTGGGCTGATGGTGGCGGCCAGTGTGGTGATTCTAGGCTTGTACGCGCTGGCGCTGTGGCGTACCGGCAGCCTGCGCGCGGCCTTCCCACGGGTGACACTGCACATCTACAACCGCGAGGACGGCACCCTGTTTGAACGTGAATCTTGGCTGGGCCGTGAGTGGCGGCGCACGGTCATCACTGGGCGGCGGCGCATCGGCGAAAAGCTGGACATGCCCCAGCCCACGTTTCATGCGCCCAGCCTGGTGGCCCGCTATGATCTGGACCGGGGGCGGCTGTCGGCGTCTTGTTTGGTCAAGCTGGACAGCAGCGGCTTTGACCTGAAGCGCGGCCAGTATTACCCGTCGGCGCGCGAAACAAAAATTCTTATGGCGACGCTCAGCGCGTTGCTGGCTCAGGACGTCCTGCGGCTGTGGCGGCGTACTGCCTTCACCCGCCGTGCCGCCCTCTTCGACGGCGGCAGCCAGCAGACCCGCCGCGAGCGCTTCGTCTTCACGCTCAACACTGAGCGCGCCCACCTGGCCGAGGGCACATTAGAGCGCGCATTGGTACATCAGTTCAGCGAACAATCCAAGTCCGTGCACGCGCCCAAGCGTCGCTGTGAGGGCGTGACCCTCAACGATATGGTCGGGCAGGTGCTGCGCAGCGGCAGCGTCATGACGCAGGCTTGGGACCGCAAACACAACCCCGGCCTTTCGCGGTTGAACCTGCCCACGCCGCGTTTTCGCACCACACGCGACGTGGACAAACGTCTCATCGAGGCGGATACACGCCTGCTGTGCGCTGCTGTGAGTACTTTCCAGCGCCAACACCCAGAAGTCTACGACGCGCTGCGCCGCGCTGCTGAGATGCTTTTTGAAGAGGCGCACTACGACGAAGGGGCTAACGGGGACGCTGACGCTGCTTGAGCAGACCGCCCTCAGGCCCCTATGCTCATCAGACGGCTGAGCACCAACAGCAGCAGCAGCAGAAAGCCCACCGACCCGATCAACAGCATGGGCAGCACTCGCCGCACGGGATGCACACCCCGGCGCGGCTTTTGTTTTTCTTCGCGTTGCGGCGGCGTGTCGCTCATGCGCTGCTACTGCCCCTGGTCTAGACCGTTGAAATGCGTTGTAACCTGGCTGCAAAAGCTGGTGTCGCTGCCGGCGTAGATATAGACGAAGTTATCCCCCTGGTAAGCAAAGCGCCCGCTGCCGGTGCAGGGTTCTGGCGTGCCGGCGCTCTGTGCGCTGGACAGCGGCGACGCCACACAGTTCACGAAGTTGTCGATAACGCGCGTTTCGTTAACCACGGCCACCGCGCCCACAATAGGGATGAAGACTTCGCTGCTGCCGTTCTGTACGAAGACACGAGCGTCCACCGCGCCGACGCCCCGGTAGCAGTCGATCATGCCGTCAATCTTGGCGACCAGTGCCGCCGCGGGGATGTTGCCCGTTGCCAGCGAGCCGCCCGACAGCGCCGCCGTGATGGCGTCCTGCACGGACTCGGTCGCAAAAGATGTGTAGCCGCCGAACGCCGGCATCACACTCTGCGCGGCTTCGATGTCGGTATCGGTGTCGCCGGTCGGTGAACAAGCACTGAGGCTCAGCAGCAGCGGCAGGCTCAGCAGCAGCAGGGTACGGAACAAAGCGGTCATGCGGTCATCTCCTTCAAGCAAACAATAGCTTCTCTCATTATAGCGCAGGTGTGGGTGGATGCTTGCCTTGCGCTGCTGTCGCGCGTATGCTGTGTCATAGACTGTGGAAACGGACGCTCATATCATGACTGACAGCAGCGCAGCACGTGACGACTTCTTTACACGCATTCCGCCCATCTATCGCCTGGCCGACATTACCGACGCGAGGCATTTCTACGACCTGCCCGCCGACTGGCTGATCGCGCTCAGCGACGTGCGCGGCTCCACCAAGGCCATCGAAGCCGGGCGCTACCGAGAGGTTAACGCGGTAGCTGCCGCCAACATCGCCGCCATGCTCAACGCCATGGCAGGTGTGGACATCCCCTTTGTGTTTGGCGGGGACGGCGCGACGATCTGCCTGCCACCCAGCAAGCGCGCTGCCGCTGAAGATGCCCTCTTAGCGACCCGCGACCTAGCGCGTGAGTCCTTCAAGCTGGAGCTGCGCATTGGCGTGGTGCCGGTGCGGGACGTGCTGGCGGCGGGCTATACACTGCGGGTGGCACGCCAGCACGTCAGCGAGAACTTCCAGCAGGCGGTGTTCAACGGCGGCGGCCTCAGCCATGCCGAGACCCTGCTCAAGGCCCATGGGGACGCCTACGCTGTGCCCGAAAACACCGACTACAGCGCCAGCTTTGAGCACTTCGAGTGTCGCTGGAACGCGATCCCGGCCACACATGGCGAGACCCTGGCCCTGATCGTGGCTGCCGTCAGCGGGGATGACGCCCGCGACAGCGCCATCTATCGTGAGGTGCTGCTTCAGCTTGAGGCCATCTACGGCAGCAGCGGCCAGCGCCACCCCATCGCCGTGCGCAATTTGCGCGTGGCGCGCCGGCCCGGTAAGTTCCGCCTGGAGGCCGCCATCCGCTATGGCGATACCAGCCTGCGCACGCTGTGGCGCATGTTCCGCAACACCCAGTTCGCGGCCATGCTCATGCGCTTTGACATCGGCGAATGGGGGCGCTACAAGCACCTGCTGGTCGATTCGACCGACAATGAAAAGTTCGACGACACGCTGCGCATGGTCATCAGCGGCTCGGCGGCCCAACGGGAGTCGCTGCGGGCGTACCTGGAATCGCAGCGGCTGGCGGGACGCCTGGTCTACGGCACGCATGTGTCCAGCCATACCTTGGTGACCTGCATCGTGTTTGATTATTTTGGGCGGCAGGTGCACTTCGTCGATGGCGCGCAGGGCGGTTATGCTTACGCTGCGCGCGAACTCAAAGCACAGCTTGCCAGCCCAAAGCCTTAAGGCACTATCAAGAAACCGTAACACCGTGCACGGCCAATTTCCGATACAATGAGGAAGAAATAACCTGAACGCACAGCACATGATGCTGTTAGCGCTGCGTTGCTGGGCCGCTGCCGGGCCGCCGCCAGGAAAACGACATGGACCCTTTATCGACTGAAAGCGCCGATCACCGTTTTGCCTTTATTATTCACCCCATTGACATCAAGCGTGACGTGAGCCGCAAGTATCCTTTTTTGGGGCGCGTGCTGACGGAACGACAGATCAATTTTTTCTCACGCTTTTTCCCACCCGTGTACCTCTCAGAGATCGTCGGTGTGCGCAGCGCGGCCACAGGGACCGAAGTCCAGGGCTGGTTTATCGCCTGCCCCTTTACGCCGCCGACCATGATGTCGCTGCCTGTGGAGACCGTTTACCGCAAGATTGAAGCCTGCGGCCACATGGCCGAGTCGCTGGGTGCGCAGCTGCTGGGCCTGGGCGCGTTTACCTCCGTGGTCGGTGATGGCGGCGTGACCATCGCCCAGAACCTGGATATTCCCGTCACCACCGGGGACAGCTACACCATCGCCAGCGCCGTCGAAGCCTTGGCGGAAGCCGCGCGCGTGATGGGCATCCAGATGGCCGATGCGACGGTAGCGGTCGTGGGCGCGACCGGGACCATTGGCCGCACGGTGGCCCAGATGCTGGCCCGCGACGCCGCCCAATTAATCCTGGTGGGCCGCCGCCAAGAGGCCCTGGCTGACGTGCGCGCCCGCTGTGAAGGCAATCGCGCGCGCCTGGTGACCAGTACAGAGATGAAAGCCATCTACAGCGCTGACCTGGTGCTGACCGTCACCAGCGCGGTGCACAGTGTGATTGAGCCGCGTCACCTGAAGCCGGGTGCCGTGGTGCTGGACGTGGCTCGCCCGCGTGACGTGTCGCGCCAGGTGGCCGCCGTCCGGGATGACGTGCTGGTGATCGAGGGCGGCGTGGTGGACGTGCCCGGCCCGGTGAACTTCAACTTCGACTTCGGCTTCCCGCCGGGCAAGTCCTATGCGTGCATGGCGGAGACGATGGCCTTAGCGCTGGAGGGCCGCGTCCATGACGACTACACCCTGGGCAAAGAGATCAGCGTGGAACAGGCCGACGAGATCGCCGCCATTGCCAAGCGGCACGGCTTCAAGCTGAGCGGCTTCCGCAGCTTTGAGCGCGCCGTGACGCCGGAACAGATCTCCCACGTCCGTCAGCGCGCCGCTGATGCGCTGAAGACCTGGCAGCCGGTGTCCTCATGAGTGCGCCCAACGACGAGACTCCCAAGCGATGGCCGCAGCCGCAGCATCCGCCCACACAGCCGCTGCGTCCCTGGACGACTACCGAACGCCGTCTGGTCTATGACCGGGGCCGCCGCTTGCAGGTCGAAGAGCACGAGCTGCACCTGCCCGACGGCAGCGTGATCCCGGATTGGCTGTGGCTGGCGATGCCGTCTTTCGTGCTGGTGATCCCACAGACACAGGACGGGCGCTTTCTGGTGATGCGTCAGGTCAAGTACGCCGCGTTGGGTGTGACATTAGCCCCGATTGCTGGCGTGATCGACCCCGGCGAGGACCCGCTGGCCGCCGCGCAGCGCGAACTGCTGGAGGAAAGCGGCCACCGCGCCGAGTCCTGGCAGGCCTTGGGCGGCTACCCCGCGCTGGCGAATCGTGGTGCGGGTGTGGGATATGTCTTCTTGGCGCGCGG
>CAYWGJ010000180.1:0-5730 GCA_964457835.1 uncultured Anaerolineaceae bacterium | reverse complement strand
CGCGGTGGTGGTGGTGCCGGGCGGCGGTCGGCGCATCTGGCCGGCGTAGCCCCTCTTGCTAATGCGCCCAGCCTGCGTGACAATGGCGGCTGTATCAGCCATTGATGGAATGAACGAAGGGCAGGGCAGCGATGAGCTTTCTGAGGCGCTTATTTGGCGGCGGCGGGGTCTCCGCTGACCGTGACCAACACGGCATGTACTTTTACGTCCGGCCCCGGCGCTGTGAGGAGGTGCTGCGCGTCCGCGTGGACCTGCGCAATGACCTCAGCGAAAGTGAGGACGGCGGTTACTTTGTGCGCAAGATCATCACGGCGGTGCGCTGCCCGTTCCAGGCGGAAATGACGGCGTACTTCGACGCTAACCGGGGCTTTGTCAGCGTGGAGGTACAAGATGGGGAGGCGGTCGATGAAGCGGCGTATGATGCGTATATGGCACAGAAAGACGCTTAGCGGCCTGTCGGTCGTGCTGATGCTGCTTGTGCTGAGGCTGGTGGGCGTGGTCTACGCGCAGGCCCCGACGCCCACCGCCACGCCCGAACCCCAGCCGCTGAACCGGGAGATCAGCACGGCGGACGGCATCATGACGGTAGCGTACCCAGCCGGCTGGGCGGCGCAGGTCTACACGCTGACGGGCGTAGCGCTGAGCAATGACCCGGCACTGTTCCAGACGGGCGGCCCGGCGATCCCGGAGAACGGGCAGGTGGTGGTCCAGGTGGTGCAGGGCGTGACCGCGCCCATCCTGGATGCCGACGGCGTGGCCCAGCTCAGCGTGGTGTTGGGCGGCGTGGTGAACCAGTTCCCCAACGGGCCGCGGCTCTTCAGCGCCCCGGAGACCTTCACCTTGGGCGATTACCCAGCAATGAGTACGCGCGCCTTCTTAGAGGTGGGGACGGACGCCGACGGTCAGCCAGCATTGGTGGAGGCTTACGCGGTGGCGATTGAGCGGGCCGAGGCGCAGAGCTGGGTGCTGCTCACTGCCTTGACGGCGGCAGGGGATCGCGGGGCTTTCCAGTCTACACTGGACGCGCTGCTGCTGGAGGGTATCAGCTTTGACCTGGCAGCCATCCCGACGATCTTGCGGGGCGGTGATCGGCTGGAGTCGGCTAATGGGATGCTGTCGGTGACGGTGCCGGAGGGCTGGTTGGGTCAGGCGGAAGGTGAGAACACCTTGGCGCTGGGCACCACGTTGGCGGCCCTCAACGCGCGTTTCTTTGACACGCTGCCGACCGGGAGCGTGATTTTTCGGCTGAATGTGCAGCCGCGCGCCTATCTGTTGGCGGATCGCGCCGACCTGCGTGCTGTGGCTGAAGACGCGCTGGCCCGCTTCGGCAGCGCTGACTTGCCCAGCTTGCTGACGGAATTTGAGATCAACGGGTGGGCTGCTGTGGGCACAGCTTTCGCGGCGGATCAGGGCAGCAGCCCTATCGAGCTGTACTACTTGTTCGTCGATTACGCCGACGCGGGCGAGGTGCTGGTGATGATCGGCATCGCGCCGGACGGCGAAATGGGCGCGCACATCGAAACGGCGCTCAGCGTGGCCGCTGCCGCGGAAGTCGTGACCGAGGCCCTTGTGCCGGAAGATGACGCGCCGGGATCGGTGGACTGAGCCGCGCCTTAGAGGTCCAGAGGCAGCGATTCGTAGAGTTCCGGGCGGCGGTCGTCGAAGACCGGGATGCGTTGGCGCACTTGCTCTACGCGGTCCAGGTCTAGGTCCAGGGTGAGCAGTGCGGCCTCGTCCCCGGCTTCGACGAGGATGCTGCCCCAGGGATCAACGACCATGCTGTGGCCGCCGAAGCGGGTGTCGCCGATGGTGCCGATGGTGTTAACGGCGACGATGTAGAGCTGATTTTCGATGGCGCGGGCTTGCAGCAGCACGCGCCAATGGTTGATGCGCTCGGCGGGCCATTCGGCGGGCAGCAGGATGATGCGCGCGCCTTCGAGGGCGTAGCGGCGGAACAGTTCCGGGAAGCGCAGGTCATAGCAGATGGCGATGCCGGTCTTGCCCCAGGGCAAATCCAGCAGCAGCGGCGACTGCCCGGCCTGTAGGTATTGGTGTTCCTTCATCAGCTTGAAGAGGTGCAGCTTGCGGTAGACCCCCTGTAGGCGTCCGTTGGGGGCGATAAAGGGGGCGCTGTTGCTGACGGTTTCGCCGCGCAGTTCCAGCATGGACCCCAAGATGCTGATTTTGTGCTGGGTGGCGACGGTGGAAACCTGGGCGAAAGTGCCGGTATTGAGCGGGCTGGCGAGGTCGCGGGCGCGGTCCAGGGCGTAGCCGCTGGTCCACAGTTCGGGGAAGACGACCAGGTGTGAGCCGCGGCGGGCGGCTTCGGCGCTGAGTTTTTCCATCTGGGAGAGGTTGCGTTTGGTATCGCCCAGCGTGATGGGCATTTGGGCCAGAGAAAGGGTGAGCTTGGGCATGGTCGGTAAGCCTCGTGTGTTTGGGTGATTGCTTGGGTAATTCAGTGAAGATGCGTATGCTGCTATTATAGCGCTAAATGCGGTTTGTGTGGTGTGGCGTGTAAGGTGGCATAAAGACTAAAGGTTCCGTTAACGTTGTCTTGCGTTCCCCCGGAAACGGGGGTGATGGGCGGGAGGTGCATTGGCTGTTTGGTAATAAGCGTGCTATAGTACTTTTAGACCTATAAGCCCAACAGTCAAGCGCGTGCCTGCGCCCGCAGTGCCCCGGTCGGCTTAAGCAGACAAAGCAGTATCCGTGATCCCAGGCCGACCACCTCGTCCGTTTCACAACGGCAGTTAGACATCCGTATACCGCAGAGGCAGGCAGCGCGGTTGTGGCTTAATGGCGGTGCGTGCGCTGCGTGCGCGTGCCGGTCTGTGAACATTTTCACAGGTCCGTTTTTTCGATTCGTCAGTTCTTCCGTTTCAAAATATATAAAGGAGATGTCATGGTCTCGCTGCCCCTCACTGACCAGGAGATGAAGTATCGCCCCTATAATCAGCACAGCTACAAGGGCATTCCCCAGGTAGCCGCTAAGCTCAGCGCTGAGCAGCAGTTCGCCATCGACGTGGTGTCACAGGTGCTGCCCTTCCGCACCAACAATTTCGTCGTAGATGAACTCATCAACTGGGACGACGTGCCCAATGACCCGCTCTACGTGCTGAACTTTCCTCAACGTGACATGCTGCACCCGGAACACTTCGATGAGATGGCCGCCCTGCTGCGGCGCGGCGCGGACCGCAAGACGATCCAGGAAGCCGCGAACCGCATTCGCTTGGCGCTGAACCCGCATCCTGCGGGGCAGTTGGAGCACAACGTGCCCATGCTGGGCGACACCCGCTTGACCGGGATGCAGCACAAGTACAAGGAGACGGTACTTTTCTTCCCCAGTCAGGGGCAGACCTGCCATGCGTACTGTACCTTCTGCTTCCGCTGGCCGCAGTTTGTGGGCTTGGACGAGATGAAGTTCGCCATGAAGGAAACCGAGCTGCTGGTGGACTATCTGAAGGTGCACCCGGAAGTCAGCGATGTGCTGTTCACGGGTGGGGACCCGCTGATTATGCGCACGCGCAACCTGGCGGCCTATCTGGACGCGCTGACCGAGGCCGACCTGCCGCAGCTCAACAGCATCCGCATTGGCAGCAAGGCGCTGACCTACTGGCCGTATCGCTTTTTGACGGACCCCGACGCTGACGAGCTGCTGCGTTTGTTTGAGCGTGTGGTGAAGCGCGGCGTGCACCTGGCGCTTATGAGCCATGTGAATCACCGTAACGAGCTGCAAAATGAGGCTGTGCAGCGGGCCACGCAGCGCATCCGCGACACGGGTGTGCAGATTCGCACGCAGTCGCCGCTGCTGGCGCACATCAACGATGACGACGCGATGTGGGCGCAGATGTGGCGCGAGCAGGTGAACATGGGCATGATCCCTTACTACATGTTCGTGGTGCGCGATACAGGCGCACAGGACTATTTCGGGGTGCCGCTGGTGCGCGCCTGGGAGATTTTCCGCAATGCGTATCAGCAGGTCAGCGGGCTGGGGCGCACGGTGCGCGGGCCGAGTATGTCGGCGTATCCGGGCAAGGTGCATGTGTTGGGCGTCAGTGAGGTGCAGGGCGAGCGGGTGATTGCGCTGGAGTTCTTGCAGGGCCGTGACCCCGACTGGGTGCGCAAGCCCTTCTTTGCGCAGTATGACCCCCGCGCTATCTGGTTGGACGACCTGCGCCCGGCTTTCGGTGCGAAGAAGTTCTTCTTCGAGGCCTAAGCGAGGCCTAAGCCCAAGTGCTGATGGTAACGCCTTTGGCGATGCGGCGTATCGCCCGCCCCCTTTGCTGATGCAGAGGGGGCGTTTTTATATCAGGGGGTTACAGGAAAGGCAGGAAGCGGCGCAGGGTACGCAGCAGGGTGTACAGCGGCAGCGTGGTGGCGTCAATAGGCACCACGGAGTCGCTGCGGTCCCAGCGGCGATCCACGATGATGGACTTGGTGCTGACGAAGCGCAGCAGGCCTTCGGGGCCGCCGCGCCGTCCCACGCCGCTGTGTTTCTGCCCGCCCCAGGGCATATCCGGGCTGACGGCCACTACGCCGGAGCGATTGACCACGGTATCGCCGGAGTCCATCATGAAGGCGATGTGTTCGCCTTTGGCGAGGTCGCGGGTGTAGACGGCCCCACTGAGGCCGTATTCGCTGCTGTTGGCCTGCAAGACTGCTTGATCGGCGTTGGGCACGGGCATGATGGGCACTACGGGGCCAAAGCTTTCTTCTTGCATGACGCGCATGTCGGGCGTGCAGTCGGCCAGGATGGCGGGTTCGTAGAAGAGCGGGCCGAGGTCGGGGCGGCGTTTGCCGCCGTAGAGCAGGCGCGCGCCTTTGTCGAGGGCGTCCTGGACCTGGGCTTCGACGCGCAGCAGTTCGCGTTCGTTGGTCAGGCTGCCGATGTGCACGTCATAGCCGCTGCCTGCGCCTAGGGCCAGGGTTTGGGCGTAGCGACTGACGCGGCTGAGGTAGTCGTCGTAGACGGGCTGTTCGACGTAGACGCGCTCGATGCTGATGCACATCTGCCCGGCGTTTTCCAGGCCGCCCGCCAGCGTGCCCGCAGCGGCCAGGTCCAGGTCGGCGTCTTTGAGGACGACCATGGCGTCTTTGCCGCCTAGTTCTAGGCTGTAGGGGATCAAGCGTTCGGCGGCCTGGACGGCGACTTTGCGCCCGACGGGTGTGCTGCCGGTGAAGCCGATATAATCGACTTGTTCGACCAGTGCTGCGCCGGTGCTGCCGTCGCCGGTGACGATCTGCACCACGTCATCGGGGAAGCCAGCTTCCAGCATCAGCTTGTGGGTGAAGAGCACGCAGAAGGGGGTCAGCTCGCTGGGTTTGATGACGGCGGTGTTGCCGGCGGCCAGGGCGGGCAGGGCGTCCACGAAGGGCAGGCCGACGGGGTAGTTCCAGGGGGAGATGAAGCCGGCCACACCGTGCGGTTTGTAGTAGACGCGCCCGCTTTCCAGGAAGGGGAACAGGACTTGGCGGCGTTTGGGGCGCAGCACACGCTCGGCGTTGTGGATCAACCAGGTGAGGGTGGTATCCAGCATGATGATTTCCAGGAAGGCGCCGCCGTCGGTTTTGCCGGTTTCGGCGCGGATGTGGTTCATCAGTTCACGTTGGCGGGTCCACACCAGCTCACGGAAGCGGGCGAGCAGTGCGGTGCGGCTGCGGACGCTGCGCGCGCCCCACAGGTAGGCGGCGCTGCGGGCGCGCTGAACGGCGGCGGTGACGGCGGCG
>CAYWGJ010000179.1:0-5884 GCA_964457835.1 uncultured Anaerolineaceae bacterium | reverse complement strand
GCCCGGCGTAGGCGCAGTCCCCCGCGCCTGTGCTGCCCACCACATCGACTGCAAAGGCCGGGTGCCAGCCCTCGTAATCGACCCAAGCTGTCGCGCCGCTGCCGATGCGCCCCACCTGATCCCATACGCAGCGCCCACTGCGCAGATACAGGCCCATAGCGCCCAGCTTGAAGCCGACGATGCAAGCCCCCATGTCCAGCAGGTAGTCCGCCAATTGGCGCAGATAGGCCCGCGTCAGGTGCGGCATCACGTTCCCCTGCCAGGCGTCGTAGTCCGGGCGGCGCAGCATAAAGACGATTTCTTCGATGCTGGGCACGAAGAGGTCCACGTAAGGTAGGGTGCGGGCCAGCACGCGCGGCCAATGCACCCGCCCAGACGCGCCGTCCGGGTCCGGATGCGCCATGTCCAGCGAGGTGAGGATACCCTGCGCCTTAGCCCGCTGGAACAGGGCCGCCAGCGGCGCGCCATCGTCCGCGGTGAGTGCGGGCAGCAGCGGCGGGTAGCCCAGGTGCAGCAGCCGCGCCGCCCGCAGTGTGCTGTCGTCCAGGCGGCTGCCGTCGAAGTGGACGTTAGCCCCCGGCGCGTGCAGAAAGATACGGTCGCTGCCGCCGGGAGCCAACACCACGGAGTACGCAGTGTGCTGGCCCGGCACGCGCTGCACGGCATGGTCTAGGCCGCTGCCATGATCGCGCAGGCGCTGCATCACCAGCGCACCGAGCTGGTCGTCGCCGACGTCGGCGGCCAGGGCCACGCGCACGCCCAGTTTGTGCAGCGCTAGGCCGGTATTCGCTACCGCGCCGCCCGTGGACAGTCCCAGCGCGCCGACCTCAAAGAGCTTGCCCGGCGACGCCAACGCCGCCAGCGGCACGCTCCCCATCTGCGGCAGCAGGTCCAGGCACAGGTGCCCGGCGGCAATAACCTCCACAGGCGGCGGCATGGCTCAGGCCTCCAGGCGGGCTAGCGCGTCATCGACGCTGAGGTCTTCGTGGATGATAGCGCGCATCACGGCCATCATGCGCGCGGGGTCCTCCGCTTGGAAGACGTTGCGCCCGATGAACATGCCGCGCGCGCCGGCGTCAATGGCTCCGCGCACCATCGCCAGCGCCTCTCGCTGATTAGCGGTCTTCGGCCCACCGGCAATCAGCACCGGACGGAAGGACGCCGCGATCACCTGCGCGAAGCTGTCCGCGCTGCCGGTGTAGTCGGTCTTGAGCAGGTCCGCGCCCAGCTCACAGGCCATGCGCGCGCCCAGCGCCACGTAAGGCGCGTGATAGCTGTCGTCACCGACCAGGTGTCCGCGCGGCATTGGCTCGATAATGCAGCCCAGGCCCAGCGCGGCACAGCGCTGAGTCAGCGCGGCCACCTGCTCCACCTGGCGCGCCTCGACTGCCGGGTCCCCGTAGCCGATGAAGAGGTAGACCAGTACGGCATCAGCCCCTAGGCGGGCGGCGTCCTCGGCGCTGGCGATCAGCGTGCCGCGCCCCTCTGCGTGACCGAGCATGTCAGCGTCGCGCCAACGGTTGGTCCAGTCCGCGCGCAGGATCAGCCCCGGTGCCCCGCGCCCCATGAAGACCTCTGGGAAGGCACGTACTATGCCCGGTGACACCAGAAAGGCGTCGGCTCCGGCGTCACGCAGGGTGTGCAGGGTGTGGGCCGGGTCCTGTGTGCCGGGGATGCTGCCCAGGTGCAGACCATGGTCAAAGGCCACGACCGCCGCGCGCCCGGCTTTTGGGTCCAGGATGCGGCTGAGACGGATGACCGGGCCGCTGTGTGTTTGTGTCATGATGCATGTCCTTGTTTTGATTATTGCGTGGACGGATAGAGTTTGATGCTCAGTATCTGGAAGGGTCGCAGCGTGACGGACAGTGCGCTGGTGGATTCCAGCGTCAGCGGTGACAGCGGTGCCTCCAGCAGATCGACGACTTCCGCGTGGGCGGCGGGGACGCCCAGTTGCAGCCGACAGTGCACCCGTGCCCGTTGGCTTTCGTACAGGCGTACAATCCAGCCGCTGCCGTCCTCACTGCGCTTGACCGTCTCGACGACGACGCTGGGGTCGCTCACCTCGATCAGGGGTGGCAGGCTGTTCGTCGGGGCAGTGCCGGTGCTGGGCACCACCCGCAGCGGGGCATTGAAGGCGTAGGCCGCGCGCTGTGTAGCGACTCCTAGTGGGCCGTCGTGCAGCAGCAGGCCGTAGCTGAACTGATGGTGGCCCTGGTCGGCGTTGGGGTCAGGGTCGGTGGGCGCGCGCAGCAGCGACAGGCGCATGATATTGCCCTGGACGTCGATGCCGTACTTGCCGTCGTTGAGCAGGCTGACGCCGTAGCCCGTCTCGCTGAGGTCGGCCCACTTCTGCATCGGCACCTCAAAGCGCGCCCATTCCCATGCGGTGTTGCGATGCGTGGGCCGCTCCACATGGCCCCAGGGGATGTCGAAGGCAGCGCGCGCGGCGTCCAGCGCCAGCGGGAAGGCCGTCTTGAGCAGGGCGTGGCGTTCTTGCCAGTCGATATGGGTGTCAAAGCGCAGCAGAGGGCTGTCCGCCTCCAGGCTGACGGTCTGCGTGTAGGGGCTGCTGCCGATCTGCCGGGTGATGCGCAGCGCTGCCCGCAGCGGTCCGGCCTCGATCACGTCGATCTGAGTGGCGGGGGCAGCCAGTGTGAGGCGTTCCTGCTCGTAGCTGGCGTCGATGTCCCAGGCATCCCAGTTCAGTGGGCGGTCCTCGTAGACCTGCCATTGATTGGCGCGCGCGCCTTCGGGCAGCAGCTCGCGGCCATGCGTTTTGTCAACCAGGCGCACCAGGTCTCCGGCGGCGTCGAACTCGGCACGCAGATGCTTGTTCTCTAGGTGTATCTGTGAAACGCTGAGCGGATCGGCGTTGTCTTCGGCGTCCGGCAGTGGGCCATCGTGGACGCTCAGCGCGCTGAGGCTGTAGGGCGACAGGTCCCTGGTTTCCAGCCACAGGCCGCCATCCGCTGCCGGCTGGGTCCGGATCGGTTGGTCGTCCGCGCAGCGCAGATGCTGTCCGTCGTGCAGCGCGCCCTCTGCCCAGTGGACCATGCCGCGCTGGTTGAGGCTCGTCGGGTTGACCACCAGCAGCGTCCCGCCGAGCCGTGCTGCCAGTGCCGCCGCTGCGTCCGACTGGACCTGGGCCGCCTGTGCCAGTACCTGTGCGTATTGGTCCTGCGAGTCGGCGTACACGGCGTTGATGCTGGACCCTGGCAGGATGTCATGGAACTGGTTCAGGCACACCAGCGCCCAGGCCGCGTTCAATGCCGCGTGCGGATAGCGGTAGTCTGGGTGTAGCAGGCTGGCATAGGCCGCCAGGAACTCAGCGTCGTGCAGCGCGAATTCGCTGTGTCGGTTGGCGCGTTTATTGCGGGCTTGGCTGGTGTAGGTCCCCCGGTGGATTTCTAGGTACAGCTCCCCGGCCCAGGTGGGCAGATGCGCAGCGGACTCACTTTCCAGGCGGCGGAAGAAGTCCAGGGCGGGTGCGTGGCGCGTGCGCGGTGAGCCGGGGAAGGCTTTCAGCTCGCGGATGTTTTCCAGCATCTCGCGCGTGGGGCCGCCGCCGCCATCCCCCCAGCCGTAGACCATCAGCAGGCTGCTGTCCTGTTCACGGTTCTGGAAGTGTCGCCAGGACCGCAGCGGATCATCCGGCGCAGCAGCGGCGTTGTAGGTCGTCATGGGCTGATCGTCTTGGAGGGGCGTGGGCGTGAAGTGCGTCAGGATGCGCGTGCCGTCGATCCCCTGCCACCAGAAGGAGTCATACGGGAAGCGGTTAGTTTGGTTCCAGCTTATTTTCGTGGAGAAGAAGTAATCCATGCCGGCCAGCTTGAAGAGCTGCGGCAGCGCGGCGTTGAAGCCGAAGGTATCCGGCAGCCATACCACTGGTGACTCGGCGTCCGGGCCGAAGTGCTCGCGGAAGAAGCTGCGGCCCAGCAGGAACTGCCGCACCAATGACTCCGGGCCGGTGACGTTGCAATCCGCCTCGACCCACATGCCGCCGATGGGTTCCCAGCGCCCCTCTGCGACGCGCTGCTGTATCTGGGCGAAGGCGTCCGGGTGGGCCTCACGTAGGTAGGCGTAGAGCTGCGGCTGACTCTGGGTAAAGGTGTAGTCCGGGAACTGCTGCATCAGGTGCAGCACGGTGTGGAAGGTGCGCGCGACTTTGCTGCGGGTTTGGTCCAGGGTCCACAGCCACGCGGTGTCGATGTGGGCGTGCCCGGCGGCGAAAACGTCGGCGTTCAGTGGGGACCCGGCGGCGGCTACGTCCGCTTTGAGCTGCACGTAGGCTGGGGCGATGCTGTCGCGGAAGGCCGTGCTGTCCGCCAAGGGTTCGCGCGTATCCAGCGTTACCAGCAGGCGGCGCAGCGCATCCAGCAGGCGCAGGCGGGTGGGGTCGGCATCGGGCAGGCGGCGCGCCACGCTCAGCGTTACCCGTGCCAGCGCCAGCAGATCGCGCAGTGCTTGGTCTATCCTCACCAGCGCGGGCGGGTAGGCGTACAAGCGGCTTTCGTCGTTGGGCATCCCGATGCCGGTCCAGCCATGCAGGGCCAGGCTGTGGGGCTGTCCATCGGCATAGCGGGCAGGCAGCGCGACCTCATGGTGAAAGCGGTCTGTGCCGGCTAGGGGCTGCCCGTCGATGTGCACCAGGGCTTCTGGGTGGCAGAAGTCGACAGCCTCCCCCAGCGGAAAGAACAGGGCCAGCGGGCCGTCATCGCCCCAGCCGGGCGGCACGGTGAAGCGCGTCCGCAGCACGAAGCGTGTCCGCGCTGGTGCCCAGTGATCCGGCAGGTGCAGCGTGGGCCAAGCGGAGTCGTCGGCATTGGTGGCGGTTAGGTGCCGGTGTGTGGACTCTGGGTCGGCCGGGCGGGCGTCGTTGGACAGGATGTGCACGCGGAAGGGGTCCAGCGGCGCGCGCTGCCCGTAGACGTAGCTGCCCAGCAGGTCCAAGCGCTGCTGCACGCGGTCCAAAGTGCGGTAGAAGTGGTGGTCGTTCATGGGTGTGCCTTTCGTGGCCTCAATCGGTCACGGTTAGTGTAGCACTGAGTGCGGCATCTAGGTGCGGCCTGTAGTCCGGTTGGCAGCCGCCCACTGACAGCGTGAACGCGGCGCGGTCAATGTGGCGCTGGCCGTCGGCGCTGACCCGGCTGAAGGCGCGCGGCGTCAGTGTGAAGCGCAGCCCCCGCGACTCACCCGGCTGGAGGTCATGCAGGCGCGTGAAGGCGACCAGTTCGGTGTGTTTGCCATCGGGAGCATCCGGGCGCTGCACGTAAACCTGCACCACTTCGTCGCCTGTGCGTGGGCCGCTGTTAGTGACGGTGGCCTCCACGGTCAGCAGGTCGGCGGCGCTGAAGTGCGTATGGCTCAGACGCAGGGCGCTGTAACTAAAGGTGGTGTAGCTCAGTCCGTGACCAAATGCGTAAAGGGGGCGGGCGGTCATGTAGCGATACGTGCGGCCCCGCATCCGGTAGTCGGCGATGGGCGGCAGGTCGTCTAGGCTGCGATAGACCGTCAGCGGCAGGCGTCCGGCGGGGTTCACCTGCCCGGTGAGCACCTGTGCCAGGGCCGTTCCGCCGTTCTGACCCGGATACCAGGCTTGAACGATGGCGGCCAGGTGCGCGTCTTCCCAGGGCAGGCTGACGGCGCTGCCACTGTACACCACCAACACGACCGGTGTGCCGCTTGCGTGCAGGGCGCGCAGCAGCTTCTGCTGGATGGCGGGCAGTCCCAGCGTCAGGCGGTCACCAGCGCTGACGGTTCCTGGCGGCACGCCTTCGTCTTGGCTCTCTTCGCCCTCCAGGATTTGCGACAGCCCGCCGACGAAGATCACGACCTCGGCGGCACGCGCGGCCTGGAGCGCGGCCTCAAAGCCGGACTCGTCGTC
>CAYWGJ010000178.1:0-5972 GCA_964457835.1 uncultured Anaerolineaceae bacterium | reverse complement strand
GGGTGCAGCCCTGGGCGCACACACAGGCGCGCATCGCGGCGGGTTGGGCACGGCACACACTGACGCTGCCCGACGCTTAGCCGCGCCATGAGGTCTGTGCTGGAAACGACAGGCTTGCGAGTCGCATGGGTTGAGAAGTACGTGCCAGCCATTTTGTTAGCACACGAACTGGTTTTTCCATTGAATGGAAAGAATGGAAACTGAGGCCAACAAAAAGACCGCCCCTGAGGATGGCCCATCGGTCACTAGCTGTTCGACTAATGGGCATTTCCTCAGCGTAGACATCTCTTGCGCTTCTCAAACCGAATAGGTGCCGACGATCGCGCTGCTGTTTGGCCTGACGGGCTGGTGATCGTGCAGCAGGCCCCGCCGACGCCAAGGGCTGTCGCTTCCTCACGCTGGAAGACGCGTTCGGCTTCGCCCAAAAATTGATTCGCCTGACGGCGAAATAAGGACCTGGGGGCTTTGCCCCCAGACCCCCAGGCTTGGCGCTACGCGCCTGCCGCTGCGCGGCACCAGCCTAACAGTGTTCAGGTGCAACCTACGGTTGCAATTGAGAAGGGGGCCGCACCACCCGGAACCCGTTGCTGCTGCTGCGATCGAGCGGGCCGAGGTTGAGGCGAGACGCCGCGCGCGCGAGGCCTTGAGCGGAGTACCAAGAGCCGCCGCGCAGGACCCGGCGGGCGGAACCTTGCAGTATTTCACTCTCTGTATCATAAGGATAACCCGCATACGGCGTGCTGGTCCACTCCCACCCGTTGCCGCTGAGGTCCAGCGCCCCCACCCAGGAGGCTCCTTCGGGGTAGCTGCCGACCGGCGCGGTACGTTGATAGCCGTCGTCGAAGCTCGCATCCGCCCAACTATTGCCGCAGTTCGTGTCGCAGAAGTTCAGCCGCTCCCCGTTGAAGACATTCCCCCAGGGGTAGGCCAGCCCATCCGGGCCGCGTGCGGCGTATTCCCATTCGGCTTCCGTGGGCAGGCGCATCCCGCGCCCGTTGGTGTACGTATCCGCCCACCAATTGGCGTAAGCGGCGGCTTCGTACCAGCTCACCCCCACCACCGGCTGGTCGTCCGCGTTCCAGGTCGAGTCGGTCCAGTAAAGCGGCTCTGTCCAGCCCCGCGATTCTTTTTCCGCCCAACCTGCATCCGTCCACCACTGTGGGTCGTCGTAGCCGCCCGCCTCGATGAACTCCCGGTATTGGGCGTTGGTCACCTCGTGCTTGCTGATCCAGAAGGGTTCGTCGAAACACTGTTCATGCACTGGGCGCTCATCACTGTCACCGTCCTCGCTGCCCATCATGAAGCATCCCGCCGGGACCAGCACCATCTCCATCCCGTCGAAGGTCTGCTCCACCGGGGTCCAGGCCCGGTTGCGGGTTACGGGCGTGGCGGCTATCTCTTCTGGGGATAGGGTGGGTGTGGCGGTCGGCGTGTGGGTGGGTGTGGCGGTCGGCGTGTGGGTGGGTGTGGGTGTGCGGGTTGGCGTGTAAGTTTTCGTGGGTGTGGGCGTATCCGTCCACAGGGTGGCGGTAGCGGTAGCGTTTATGGCCTGCTGGGTGGCGGTTTCACGCGCCCAGTTGGTCAGCACGGCTTCTACGCTGGCGGTGATGTCCGGCGTGGGCGTATTCGTCCAGCGCGTGGCGGTGGCGGTCAGGTTGGCCGCTTCCGTCAGGCTCAGAGCGTAGTCCTGCGTGGCGCGGGCGGCGGTGCCGGTGACCTGGTCGATCACGGCCTGGGCCGTCTGCTGCGCCAGGACCTGCTCTGCTGCCGCGACTACATCCGGCGTTTCAGTGAGGGTCGGCGTATCCGTCACGATCACCGCGTCGGTCGGCGTGGCCGGCGTTTGGGCCACGGTCGGACTAACGACTGCCGCTGCGAGCGTTGGCGCGGGCGTGTCGGTGGGGTCAGCTATGGGCGTGCCGCCACCGCTGTTGGCCAAGATCACGCCCAGCACAAACAGCACCACCGGCACTAGGACCCCCGGCACCAGGACCTCTCCACGCCGCCACCAGGGGCGGGTGGGCGGAGCGTCCTCCTCGCTGCGCGGCACTGGCAGTGTAGGCGTGTCCTTGTCGGGATCGTCGGCGGGGCGCGGCTTGGGGGCCGGGTCCTCGGCGGGCTTGGGCGTCTGTGGCTGCCACAGCGGGCGGCGTTTGCGGGCCAAGCTCACCTGCTTGTTCAGCGCGGCGGCAAGCTCAGTGATGGCGTCAGCGTCGTTTACACCGTCTTTCATGTCCACGTACTGAATGCTGCTCAGATTATCGGGAATCTTGGTGCGGTCACGCGCCTGCACGGTGATGATCCGCTTTTGCAGGCGGCGGGCCTCTTCGAATTCGGCCAGGCAGTATTTCGACTGCACCGACTCGTTGCTCAACAGATAGATGAACACGTCACAGCGGGCCACCGCCGCCATGATCTCCGCCCACCAATCGTCGCCACCGTAGAGGTGTCCCTGGTCGTGCCAGATGACATCACTGGGGCGCATACGGCGCAGCTTGCTGACAAGCGCTTCCATGAATTGGTCATCAACACGGCTGTACGAAATAAAGAACTCGGCCACTATCACACCCCCACGCAGAGGATCGCTTAAAGTCGGTATGATCCCTATTATGGCACGTTAATGGCAAATGAACCATAAAGGTGTGGTGGGAAGTGGATCGCTGCGTTTCTGGGCGAAACGCTGGATAACGTGCGGCTGCTGCTGGGCGAGCGGAGCGAGTCACGCAGGCCCAAACGCGAACGCCTGCATCCCGCCCGCCTTCGACAGTACCCGCACGCTGAACACCTCGTCGCCCGTCACTTGCAGCACGCGGTAGTCGAAGCCCGCCGCGCAGTCCGCCCGCTGGACCCTGCTGCTCGGCCTACTCGCTGCCGTCTTCACCCCTGGGCACCGATGCCTCCACCAGGGCGATTTCCGCGTCGGTGAGGCCGTAGAGGGCGTAGACGAGCTGGTCGATCTGCTGGTCGGTTTCCTGGATGCGGCGGCGGGTTTCGTGGCGGTGGTCGTGGAAGATGAAGTTGTCGTCCGCGAGGGTTTGCTGGAGGCTGAGCATCTTTTGGGCCAAGGCGCTCAGTTCGGCGCGGCGCGGGTCATCGGCGGCCAGCGTGGGGATGGGGAGCTGCTTTACGTATTGGCTAATCCATCTTAGGTAGCCGCCACGGTACGTTGATGAGATGTTACGATAGAAAAAATCAGTTGCTGATGAGTTGAGTATAGCCAACAGAAAAAGATCGCTAACCGGGATGATGTAAGCTGTGTTTCCCAGATAGGCTTTCTGTTCGTCAAACGTGAAGTTGCCGCTCAAGCTAATATCGGGAAAAACAATCTTCGGCTTGTCGAATTCGGCGTAGTAATCCACCGTATCCTGAATTTCATACCAGGCGTAGCTGCCTGCTTTGCGGCCCGGCCAATCACCACCGGTCCAGTCCGCCGGGCGCGGGGTCAGGCGTTCCTTGTGCGCTTCCAGGTGGGCCAGCACCGCCGGGTACTGCGTCATGTCGATGCCGCGCCGCGTAAAGATCAGCCATTTATCCGGCGTGAGGGGGGCGTAGCGCTTCACGTCCCGCCCCGCCAAAAAGGGCTTGATGACCTCCGCGCTGCGCGGGTCAGACGCAATCAGGGCGTCGCGGGTGGCGCGGTCAACCACAAACGCCGCGTTGTAGCCGGTCTTCACCCCGTAGTAAATCGCGCCGTCCACGTAATCCCCCAGGGGGGTGCCAGCGGCGCGCAGCTTGCCCAGCAGGGCGGTCACGTCCTCACGGGCCAGGCTCCAGCCGCCGTCGTCCAGGGCGGCGTGCGCCACCGGGTAGCGGCGGGCGCTCAGGTGCTTGTCGAGGCTGTCAAACAACAGGCTGTCCACTTGGGCGGCCTCAAAGCGGGCGGGCGGGGTTTCGCCCTCAGCCAGCGGGCGCGCCGTCAGGATGCAGGGGTAAGTCGTGGCATCCTGGAACACGGGCAGGTCGCCAAAGTCGACGATCTCGCACAGGGCGGCGTGGGCTTTCAGCCAGCGGCGCAGCGCCTTCCCGTAGTTGGCCCGCAGCCACTTGTTGGCCACAATCACGCTGTAGCGCCCGCCGGGGCGGGTCAGGCGCAGGCCGCGTTCAATGAAGTACGTGTAGAGGTCGGCGGTGCCGGCGTAGGTGGCGTAGTGGCTTTGGGCGTAGTCCTTAAAGGCCGGCCCCAGCGTCTCTTGGCGGACGTAGGGCGGGTTGCCGATCACGGCATGGAAGCCGCCCGCCGCCATCACGTCCTTAAAGCGTTCGTGCCAGTCGAAGCCCAAGGCACGGCCCGCCACCGCGTCGTCGCTCACCAAGGCATTACCCAGCCGGATGTTGTCCAGGCGCGGCAGTTTGCCCCGGCTCAGCGCGGCGCGCAGCGTCAGGTTCAGCCGTGTGACCTCCACGGCCTGCGCGTCCAGGTCCACCCCGTACAGGCACTGCGTGAGGATGTGGTAGCGCCACTCCTGCCGGCGGTCAGGGGTGGCGTCGGGTTCGCGCTTTTTGTAGGCAGCGTCGAGGGCGTCAAAGGCGGCGATCAAGAAGCTGCCGCTGCCGCAGGCGGGGTCCAGCACGCGCAGGCTGCCGGGGTCCAGGTCGGGGTCGCTTTCCAGCAGGCGGGTGATGGTCTGCGTCACGATGTAGGTCACCACGTATTCCGGCGTGTAATAGATGCCCTGGCTGTGGCGCTTCTTGCTCTTGCGCGTGTCGATTTCGGCTTGAGGGTCGGTGGCCTTGAAGGCCAGGTACTGTTCATAGACGCGGCCCAGCACATCGGCGGTGATGGCCTTGAAGTCGTACTCAATGGTACCGGTGTCGTTGCGGTACAGGCCCTTGAGCACGCGCACCAGCAGGCCGGGGTCGTTGATGTCTACGGCGTCCACGTCGTGCGGCTCAAAAAGGTTGGAGTCGTACACGCCGTCCATGTCCTGGAAGAGCTTCAGCAGTTGGGGCCAGGGATTGCCTTTGACGCGCGGCACATGCTGATGATAGATGCGGCGCAGGTGGGGGTCGTCGATTTCGCGGTCTTCAATGGAGCGCAGGAAGATCAGGCGGTCGAAGAGTTTCTGCACGGCGTTGTCGGCGGTTTGGGCGTCGGCGGTCAGCAGGCCGGTCATGGCACGGAAGAGGTCCTTGCGCCACAGCACCAGGTTGTCATACAGCGACTCGGTGACGCTCTGCTTGCGGGCCTTGCGGCCATAGGTCTCGGCAGTCACGTCCAGGGGGCGGGGGCGCTGGGTCATGGCCTCGCGGGAGAGCTTCCACAGCTCGTCAAAGGCGGTAGTGGCGTAGCTGGCCCAGTGCAGGTCCAGGAAGTTGGCGTCTTTGAGGGGGTGGGGCGTTTCGATCTGGGCATTGAAGACCATCAAGTTTTCAAAGTCGCTCAGCACGGCCCAGGTCACGCCACGCAGGTAAGCGTAGTTGGTGGCCTGCTTCACGTGCTTGGCGGTTGCCAGGGTTTCGCCCACGCGCTTGGTTTCCAGGTAGAAGACCGGGTAGCCGCCCACGTAGAAGCCGAAGTCAGCATAGCCGCCGCTGATGCGTTCCTCGGCGCTGACTTGCTCAGGGTCGGTGGTGTCCCAGCCCAGGGCACGGAAAAGCGGCAGCACGAAGTATTCGCGGGTTTGCTGCTCGTTGTAGGCGGCGCGCTGTGCGGGGTCAGTGTCGCGGAAGCGGTCCACGATCTGCTGAATCTTTTGGCGGGCGGCGTCTTTGTCCATGGCACACTGTCCCCGTGTGGGGTGGTTGGGTCAATATAACGCTTTGATGATACCCAGTTGTAGGGGGAGGGGCAAGGCCCACGTCCTGCCCCCCTCACCCCGCTGGCGCTGGCGGCCTCGGATCAGGTGATCCGGGCGAGCGATCGGGGGGCGCGCCGGTAGATGAAGCTGATCTGCTTGCCCTGTACCTGCCACGGCGTGCCATCCACAGCCACCGGCGGCAGCACGATGTTCACGCGGCTGTTATCAGGCAGG
>CAYWGJ010000177.1:0-6075 GCA_964457835.1 uncultured Anaerolineaceae bacterium | reverse complement strand
CGCCAAGCGCCTGCTGGAAGGCGGTTACATCGACGGCGGCACGCAGACCGTCACCGGGCAGACCCTGCGCGAGCTGGCCGAAGCTGCCGTGGAGACGCCCGGCCAGCGGGTCATCCTGCCTTTGGACGCGCCCATTGCGCCCAGCGGCGGTCTGGTGGTGCTCAAGGGCAACCTGGCCCCCGACGGTGCGGTCGTCAAGCTGAAGGGCGACGAACCGGCGCATCACAGCGGCCCGGCGCGGGTCTTCGAGCGCGAAGAGGATGCCATGGCTGCGGTGCAGGCCCAGCAGATCAAGGCCGGCGACGTGGTGATCGTCCGTTATGAGGGGCCGGTGGGCGGTCCGGGGATGCGCGAAATGCTGGGCGTCACGGCGGCCATTGTCGGCCAGGGCCTGGGCCGCGACGTGATGCTGCTCACCGACGGGCGCTTTTCCGGGGGCACGCGCGGCCTGATGATCGGGCATGTCGCGCCGGAGGCCATGGTTGGCGGCCCGCTGGCCCTGGTTGAAGAAGGCGACATCATCAGTGTGGACGTGGCGGCGCGGCGCATCACGCTGGAGGTGGACGAGACTGTGCTGAGTCAGCGGCGGGCGGCGTGGTCCGCGCCGGAGCCGCACTATACGTCCGGCGTGCTGGCGAAGTATGCCAAGCTCGCCCGGCAGGCCAACGACGGCGCGGTAACCTTGTAGGCAGTCTTTGGCCGGGGGCCTTAGCTGCGGCATAATGGGGCTGTCCGTTTAAGTGTGAGGTGACGCGATGACCGTATCCCCATCCGAACCCCCTAATTCTTCTGCCCCTGTACCAACATCGGACCCGGCCCGAGTACCGCAGCGCCGCGCGCGTTCGCGCTCCAGCTTTGAGCAGAAGCGGCTGCGCTTTGCCACCATCAGTGCCGAGATCACCGCCCTGGTGGGCGTGGTGCTGGGCTGGGTTAACTTCAATGAACAGGATGCCGTGCGCTGGTTCTACTTTGCCAGCGGGGACGAAGTGGCGGTGGCTGCGGTCGCGACGCTGACTGCCTTTGTCGTGACGCTGGGTGTCTCGATGATCGGCTATCGGCTCTACAGCCATGAGCGCGACGACCTGAGCGAGCTAGAGCGCGTTATCGAGCGCGGGCGGCGCTACCTGATCGGGCGCGTCACGGTGTCGCTGGTGCTGAGTGTAGCGGCGGGCATGGCGGTGATGATGGGCTTCTGGCTGGTTGAGCAGATGTTCCACGAGTCGCGCATTACCGTGTTGGCGGCGGTGGCGATCATGGGCGTGTTCGCGGCAGTGCTGGGCTTTGCCGTGGGCTATACCGTCAGCGGCATTGGCGAGTCACAGCTCTTCTTGATGATCGCGCTAACGCTGGGCGTGGGGCTGATGATTAGCTTTCTCATCGCCCAGGAGCCGTTGTGGTGGGAGAACTCCATCAGCTTTCTAGGGCATGATCCGGGGTCGGGCATCTTCTTCAACCTGACGGTCATCAGCGTGGGCCTGATTACCTTGGCCTTGGCGCGTGATCTGCTGGATGACCTGTACTTGATGACGGCGGCCAATGCCTTCCCGCGCCGGGGCTTCCAGGTGCTGCGCCTGGGCTTGATCCTGGTGGGGCTGGGCATCGTCGGCGTGGGCTTGTTCCCCACGACGATTACGCGCTTGAGCAACGATCTACACAACCTCAGCGCGCACGGCATGGCGCTGACGGTGGTGGCGGGTATGTTCCTCATCGGGCGCATTGCCCCGGACGTATACCCGCGCAGCTTCATCACGCTGTCGCTGGGGTTGGGGCTGGCCTGTGTGATGTCCATTCTGCTGCACTTTGCCTTCAACGCCATTAACTTTGTGGTGCTGGAGCTAATCCTGTTTGCGCTGTTTGGCGTGTGGATTTTCTTGTTTCAGCGTTATACAAAAGATTACATGCATCAGTACGACGCTGCTGAAATTGTGGAGATTGCCCGGCAGAACGACCCGGACTTTCTGCCGCCAATGCCGGAGGCCGCCAATGTGTGAGCAAAGGGTGTGGGAGCGGTGGGTGGTCGCGGGTGGTGCATTGACCCTGGGCGCGTGGACCGCGTGTCAGCGGGCGATGCAGGGGCCGACGCGTGACTCGCAGATGATCCTCACGCGCTTTGGCCCGCTGGAATACGGCGTGCAGCCTGGTGACCCGCAGCGCCTGCCGGTGCTGGTGCTGCATCAGGCCATGGGCGGCTTCGACACGGCCTTGGCGGTCGCGCCGCGCTTTCCGGGGCGCACCGTGATCGGCGTGTCGCGGGCGGGCTATCTGCGGACGCCGCTGGACACCGGGCGTACGCCGCAGGCCATGGCGGACGCGGCGGCGACGCTGCTGGATGCGCTGGGTTTTGAGCGCGTCGTGGTGGCGGGCCTATCGGCGGGCGGCATGACGGCCCTCAGCTTGGCGCTGCGGCATCCGGCGCGGGTGGAGCGTCTGGTGCTGGCAAACGCGCTGACCGGGCCGCTGCCGCCTTACGTGGATCGCGTGTTAGCTCCCTTGGCCTTGACGATCCGCTGGGACTGCGCTAATTGGCTCATCAGCTTGGGGTCACAGGCGGCGGCGGGATTCCGTGCCCCGGACGCGGAGTCGCGGCGGATGCTGCGCGCCATTGTCGCGGCCAACCCGTCCAGCCAGCGCTTCCCCGGCTACGAGAACGACATTCGCCAGTCGCGAGAGTTTCGTCCGGCGCTGGAAACGCTGCGCGCGCCGACGTTGGTGATCCACAGCACGCGGGACGCGCTGGTGCCGCTGCGTGCTGCCGAGTCGGCGGCAGCGCGGATTCCGGATGCGCGGCTGCGGGTGGTCCAAGGTGGAGAGCACGATTGTTTTGTGACGCATCCGCAGGTGGTCATGTCGGCGCTGCGCGACTTCCTGGCGTGATACACTGAGGGTAGGCAGCAGTCAGCGAAGGGTGGTTTCATGGAGAGAAAATACCGCGCACAGCCCCTCACAGCCGAGCAGATTTTGGCCTTTTTGGAGTCCCACGCGGCAGCCCTGCGTGAGATGGGCGTGGTGCGCATCGGGCTGTTCGGCTCGTATGCGCGTGGCGATCAGCGCCCAGGCAGCGACGTGGACCTGCTGGTGACGATGACCGATCCCTCTTATCAGCGTTTCATGGCAGTCTGGCACTTTTTAGAGGACAGCCTACAGGTGCGCGTAGACCTTGGTGAAGCACACCTGCTGCGCGATGAAATCCGCGATGTGCTGATGAAGGAACTGCGCTATGCCCAGGGATTCGCGCCAATATCTGAATGACATGCTGGAAGCGATAGATCGCATTCAGGCCTATACCGATGGTTTAGATGTGGCGTCTTTCAAGGCGGATCGCTTGCGCATCGACGCAGTGAACATGAATTTGATGATGATCGGTGAAGCGGCGCGCGTGCTTCCCAATGAGGTCAAACAGCTTCAGCCGGGCATAGATTGGCGCAATATCACCGGGCTGCGCAATATCATCACACATGAGTATTTTCGGCTGAACTTAGATCGTATCTGAGATGTGGTTCGTGTGGAACTGCCCTTGCTGTGGGCGGCGGTCATGGCGCTGCTGGACACCTTCACGGATGGCGATGATAGCGCGTGATATACTGAAAGTATGCGGCAATCGGCGCGGGGTACCTTGGTTATGGAGACAATCCACAGCATCAACTTGATTGTGAGCAACTCGGCAGTGCGCGGTGGTCGGCCTTGCATCGCGGGGACGGGGCTGCGCGCGTATGGCGCAAACATGCTATAACCTAGGGTGAAGCATCCTCAACACGCATAGCCGAATGCAAAGGAGTCTGTGATGCATCGCATGCTGATTTTGGGCTTGATGATCGGCTTACTGAGCCTGGCGCTACCTGCTGCGGCCCAGGATGGGCTGGTTGCGCCTGGTGTGGCCGTTACCTGCCCGAACGGGATCACGTTTAACAACGGTGTGGAGCTGGTGGTGAACATGCGCGCGGGCTTCACTTACACCGCCACCGCCGTTGGCATTGGCGATTTTGACCCGGTGCTGGCTGTCCGCGATGCGCGCGGCAATACCCTGTGCAACGACGACTTCCGCGATGCAGCCTTCTACGATTTCAACCTGCCTACGACCGGCCTGGTGGCGGTTTCGCCTTTCAGTGCCCAGCTTCCGTTTTCCTACAGCGGCAGCGGCTTCGGCAACGTCTCCGTGATCGTCGGCAGTCCGCTAAACGCGGAGGGGCAATTTCTACTGTTGGTTGAGGGCCTGGCCGTCACGACGGCGGACGGCAGCGGTGGCAGCGCCGGCGACCCTTTCAGCCTGCGCATCACGCCCAACGTGCAGGCCGCCGGCCTGGACCCCGCCGCGTACATGATCGCCGTCACCAGCGCCCTGGACCCCTATCTGCGCGTGCAGGACGCTAACGACGCGCCGCTGCGCCTGGATGATAGCGCGCTGATGGCCTGTGATGACGCGGGCGGTGCGGGCTACTGCTGGGGCGAGTTCTACGACTTGGGCGCGGGCTATTACATCTCGCGCAGCGGCGACCGCACCCTGGGCGGCGGCTCACGCGATGCGATGATGATTATCCCGCTGAATACGCTGGGGCTGGACCTACAGGCGGACGCCTACCTCACCTGGCGCTTTACCTCATATGAACAGGGTACCTACGGCGATTACGTGGCGGCTTTCCACGTCGGCACTCGTGATGTTTATGCGCCGGACGGCGGCGGGTCCTCCGGTGGGGCATCCGCACAGGATGATGGCGGCAGCAATGCAGCCCCCAGCGCCAATTTCAGTGCGGGTGGCCTGACCCTTGATGCGCCCGCCGGCTGGACGTCCCAAGCGCAAGACGCGCTGCGCTTTGTGCTGGGGTCCTCTCAGGCGGCGGTGAACAGCGTGTTTGACGGTACCGAGCTGCCCGCCGGTGATGCCCTGGCCTACATCTTCCTGCCGGAGGCCGTCGCAGCAGATTTCAGCGTCAGCACTCAGGTGGATGCCGAGGTTCTGGTGCGCACCGTCATCGCCAGCCTGGGCTTTGAGTCCGTCATGACCGAGGTCAGCAGCGCCATTGTTGACGGGCGGCGTATCGCGCAGACTGGCGACTCGCTGCTGGGCTTGGTGTACGTGTATGCCGTGGAGACGAGCAGCGGCACCGTGCTGCTGGTGCTGCTGGCCAGCGAGGGCGGCGCACTGACGCAGACCCAGACGGACGCGCTGGCGCAGTCGATCCGTATGGACTGAGTCCACCGCAATACAAGCCCCTTTTTACGCGCGCCGGGACAGATGCACCTGACCTTGGCGCGCGTTTTGGTGTATCGTAGCGAGCATGTTTTGACGCACACAGCAAAGGATGGCAGTCATGGCATTTCCAGAAGGATTCGTGTGGGGCGCGGCGGCAGCCTCGTACCAGATCGAAGGCGGCGCGTTCGACGATGGCAAGGGGCTGTCGGTGTGGGACCGCTTCAGTCACCAGAGCGGCGCAGTGTTCCACGGCCACACGGGTGACGTGGCTTGTGACCACTATCACCGCTATGAGGAAGATGTGGCTTTGATGAAGAAAATGGGCCTTCAGGCTTACCGCCTGTCGGTGTCCTGGCCGCGCGTGCTGCCGGATGGCGTGGGCACGGTCAATGAGGCGGGCCTGGCCTTCTACGACAAGCTCATCGACGCGCTGCTGGCCGCCGACATTCAGCCCTACGTGACACTCTTCCACTGGGATTACCCGCTGGCCCTGTTCGAGCGCGGCGGCTGGCTCAACCGGGACAGCGCCGATTGGTTCGCGGAATACGCCGGGCTGCTGGGGCGTAAGCTGGGCGACCGCGTGCAGCACTGGATGACCTTCAACGAGCCGGGTATCCACATCGGCATGGGCCACGAGATCGGCGAGCACGCGCCCGGCATCAAGCTGGAATGGACCTATATCGCGCGTATGGTGCATCACTACGCCATGGCGCACGGCAAGGCATCGCGCGCTTTGGACGCCGAGTCCAAGCTGACGCCGCAGATCAGCATTGCATCCACCGGGCTGGTGGGCGTGCCGGCCAGCGACTCCGCTGAGGACCTGGCGGCGGCGCGTGCGCTGACGCTGCCGGACGCGGCGCACTTCTACTCGCACCGACTGTGGCTGG
>CAYWGJ010000176.1:0-6255 GCA_964457835.1 uncultured Anaerolineaceae bacterium | reverse complement strand
GCAGGTGATCGGCCAGGGCCAGGGCTGGGTCGGCTGCCGCCGCGCTGACGTAAGCGGCAATCCGTGCCGACTCGCCGTCCAGGGCCAGCCACAGCAGCGGCTCCAGCGCAGACAGCGCGCGGAGCAGTGCGTCGGGGAATGTGGCTTCTGGGGCGGCAATCACGCGGGTCCAGCCGCCCTGTGCTGGGGCTACAAAGCCCTTCACAGCGTGGGCGTAGGCATCACCAGGGATAAGGCTGAAGGGGTCATAGGGGGCGTAGTGCGGCGGTACCAGCGCAGCGCGCAGGGCGTCCGTCACGGCCTCAGCTTCAGCGGATGGTAAAAACAGGGTGCTCCATTGAGTCATAGGGGCTGTCCTTGTGCTGACTCGGCTTGCCATCAGCGTAACACACCAGGCTGCCCCGGTCCACAAAGCCCACCTCGCGGCTGACCTCGCGGTCTACGGCATGGTTGCCCGCTGTGAAGATCAACTGAGCACCGCGCTGTACGGCCTCACTGAGCGCCGATTGCAACAGGGTGCGCAGCATGTCGGCGCTGCGCTGCTCTTGCAGCATGGACATCACCACAACCTGGGCGCTTTCGCTTTCTTTGAAGACGCTCATGCGCGATACGCCGACTGGGAAGCCCTGGCGATACATCACGGCGTTGACCTGGCTGCCGTTCATGCTGCGCCACACGTCCTGGCCGATCACGACCGGGGAGGCCGTTGTCGTTACCACTTCGAAGAAGGCATTGCGGTAGACGTACCACCACAGCGCCATACCCTGCGTGTCATTCACGACGTCCAAAGTAACGCCGCCCGGCGGCCTGATGCGGGGCAGTGCCACAGTGGTATCGTGTTCATAGGCCATCAGAGGGACCTCGCGCTCTACGTAGAGGTCAAGGTCGTGCATGGTGCGCGCAAACATGGGCGGGTATAGACCCTCGATGTAAAGCACTCGCGCGCGGCGTTCGCGGCTGCGCAACAAGTCAATGCCCTGTTGCAGCTCTTTAACGGACACCCAGGCGGTACTGCGACGCGGCGTGACGTAGTTGAGGTCAGCGGTGATGCTGTCGGGGTGTACGTAGACATCGACCACGCCCAAGGGATGGCGCACCGCCCCCAGCTTTTCGTTGGCCCGGTTCCAGTGGTCTTGAATGCGGCGCAATACCCGGCGCGACTCGCGCAGTGAGGGCTGGGACATGCCATTTCTCCAACAGTAATGTTACAAATCTGTACAGCATCAGGGTATCACGCTAACCCGCAGTGTGCCCTTTGAAACAAGTCACAGAATGGTTAATGCGGGGTTGTCTAGCGTTACTGGTGCTGTTACGTCAAGCATACACCGTTTGGAAGTCTCCGCGCAAGGCTTTGAGTGCCATGATCTCGCGGTGGATTTCCGCCTCGGTGCGCAGTTTGAGACGCCGGGGTGGCCCGATCACGGGTGGGCACCACCCGATCAGCGCGAAGAGGATCATACTGCTGAGCGAAAAAGCAGTCATGCCCAGCCAGCCGCGATTCTGGATGGCGGCCAGCAGCAGCCCTGTCAGCCCTACTATGCCGCCCTGGGCAAACATGGCGCGCTCAAAGCTCCACACTGTGCTGAGTTCTTCTAAGCGAGCGTCGATCTGTTCGGGCGTGTACTCGGCGTAGCGGGTGAGGGCCGCTTGATAGTCGGCGTCGATCTGGGCATTGACTTCAGCGGGACTCCAGCGCCGCACACGGTCACGGGAGGGAACCTCTACAGTTACAGAAGGAAGCGTCATGCGATTGGTCCTTGTGGATTAACAGTAAAGAGCGGATTCGCGTATTTATGTGACGCGTGCCCTTTGCGCAATCTTTCACGAGATGAGGTGAAGATTCCATGAGGGGCTGTGTCCATGGCGTTCATGCCTTTGCCCCTCACACAAGGCTAAGCGTCTTGGGGCATACTCAGCACAGTGATCCGCATCACCACACAGGAGATAACCCCATGCCCGAAGCAGGCAGTCCCGCGCCCGATTTCGCCCTCAGCAACCAGGACGGCGAGACTGTGCGCCTCAGTGATTTTCGCGGTAAGAAAGTCGTGCTCTTCGCGTATCCCAAGGCAGGTACCAGCGGCTGCACCACCCAAGCCTGCGGCTTTCGCGATAACTACAGCGTCTTCCAGGATGCCGGGGCAGTGGTGTTGGGCATCAGCCCGGATGCCCCCGATGCGCTCAAGGCCTGGCAGGAAAAAGAAGGCCTGCCCTACGATCTGCTCAGTGACCCGGACCATGAAGTCCTGGACGCGCTGAGCGCCTGGGGCGAAAAGTCCATGTATGGCAAGACCTATTTTGGCGTCATCCGCTCGCATTGGGTCATTGACGAGCAAGGCTACCTGGAGGACGTACAGCTCAAGGTCAGCCCGAAGAAGAGTGTTGAGCTGGCCGTGAAGCATTTTCGCGCTTAGACTCTGAAGTGCGTGTGCTGAACCTGTGCACTAGGGTGATGTGCCCTGCCGTGCGGGGTTCAGCACGCCCAAGTACTAGCCCCTTGCTCCACGATGCGTTATACTGACTGCATCAATCATGGAGTAACTAACGATCATGCATGCAGACTTGAGTCACCGCAATCACCCCCACCGAATGCCCCGAATGCGCTGACTACGTTCTGCTTTTTGCTGCTCTATCCCGCCGCACCTGCACACACACCTGGAGAAGAGAACCCATGCCCAAGACGATTCACGTTTCGGTAGCCTGGCCCTACGCCAACGGCGACTTACACATCGGCCACCTGTCTGGTGCGTACTTGGCCGCCGACGTTTTCGCGCGCTATCACCGCCTGGCTGGGAACCGCGTGCTGATGGTCTCCGGTTCCGACTCGCACGGTACCCCCATCTCGGTGGAGGCGGATAAGCGCGGCGTGTCCCCGCGCGAGGTGTTTGAGCACTATCACGAGCGCATGTTGATTACACAGCAGTACATCGGCATCAGCTACGACCTGTTCACTCACACCGACACTGAGAATCACCATCAGGTCGCCCAGGACCTATTCACCGTCTTGTTGGAAAAGGGCTACTTGTACAAAGAATCGCAGCGCCTGCTCTACAGTGAGCGTGAAAACCGCTTCCTGCCGGATCGCTACGTGGAGGGGACCTGCTACATCTGCGGCTACGAGGGCGCGCGCGGCGATCAATGCGACAACTGCGGCAACCTGATGGACGCCACCCAACTGATCGCCCCACACAACCGCTTCGATGCCAGCGACAAGCTGGTCGTGCGGGAGAGCGAGCATTACTTCCTGGACCTGAGCAAGACCGCTGAGCAGCTTCTGGCCTATCTGGACGAAAACCAGGACCGCTGGCGGCATACCGTGCTGAACTTTACCCGTAACATGATTAAACAGGGCCTGGAAGAGGGGCTGCGTGGGCGGGCCTACACCCGTGACCTGGACTGGGGCGTGTCCGTGCCGCTGGAAGGCTGGGAAGGCAAGAGCATCTACGTGTGGTTTGAAGCGGTCAATGGCTACCTGACGGCCAGCATCGAATGGGCCAAGAACAACGGCACCCCGGATGCCTGGAAGGATTGGTGGTACGATCCCCAAGCCCAAACCTACTACTTCATCGGCAAAGACAACGTGCCCTTTCACACCGTGATCTGGCCGGCGCAGCTTCTGGGCGTGGGGCGCATCTACGAGGACGACGAATCCAAGGCGCTGAACCTACCCTATGACGTGCCCGCTAATCAATTCGTCAATATCCAGGGCAAGCAGCTCAGCACCAGCCGCAACTGGGCCGTGTGGATTCCCGACATCTTAGAGCGCTATCAGCCGGACGCCGTGCGCTATTACGTGGCCGCCACCTTCCCGGAGACCTCCGACTTTGACTTCAACTGGGAAGGCTTCCTGACGCGCGTCAACAACGAGCTGGTGGCCGCCTGGGGCAACCTGGTCAACCGGATGCTGGGCTTCGCCTACAAGCGCTACGACGGCCAGGTCCCGGCCTATGACGTGCTCACTGAGGCGGACGAGGCCATCATTGCGCAGTCTGAGGCGGCCTTCGATGAGATCGGCGGCCTGCTGGAGCGGGTCAAGCTGCGCGATGCGCTGCAAGCGGCCATGGCCTTGGTCCGCGACGCCAATGCCTACCTCAACGAACGCGAACCCTGGAAGACGATCAAGGAAGACCCGGCGGACGCGGCGCGCGCGGTCTATACCGTGCTGCGCGTGATCGACAACCTGAAAGTGCTGCTGGCCCCGTATCTGCCGCACAGTGCGCAGCGCCTGCACGACTACTTGGGCTATGACGGGCAGCTCTTTGGCACGCTGGACATCAAGGAATACGCCGAGTCTACGCGCAGCCACAAGGCCCTGGTCTACGACGGCACACAGGCTGTCGGGCGCTGGCAGGTCAGCGACTTGCAGCCGGGGCAGGCACTGCGCTCACCACAGCCGCTCTTTACCAAGCTGGAACCGGACATCGTAGAACAGGAAACCGCCTATCTAGGGGCCGCGCGTGAGGAGCATCCGCTGGATTTTGGCGCAGCAGAGGCATAGCCGTACCTTCTCAGCGAGGTTTTGCGCCGACTCGTTGGGCGAAAAGCCCCCGACGGCCTTGGCGATGAAGGCCAAGCATCAGCAGCGTCCACCGGGGCGGCCTGTTTTGCCGCACACCGGTTCTTGCTTCGACCATACAGTCGTGTGCACACTCAGGAGACCATGTATCATGAAACCGCTCAAGTACTACGACCTCGTGATGGCGACCTTCGTCACCGTGCTGCTGCTGAGCAACCTGCTGAGCAGTGCCAAGATTATCGATCTGAACGCCAGCCTGCTGGGGATTCCGCTGGTCTTCGACGCCGGGACGCTGGTCTTCCCGATTGCCTACATTTTCGGCGACGTGCTGACCGAGGTTTACGGCTACGCGCGTGCGCGCCGCGTCATCTGGATGGGCTTCGCCGCCAGCCTGCTGCTGGTCGGATTCACGGCCTTGGCCGGTGCGCTGCCCGGCGAGTCCTTGTGGCAGGAAAGCGTGGGCCAGGCGGCCTATAACGGCGTGCTGGGCGGCATCAGCGGCTTGATCGTCGCCAGCCTAGCCGCATATTGGTTGGGCAGCTTCAGCAACAGCTACGTGATGGCCCGCATGAAGATCATGACCGCTGGGCGCTGGCTGTGGGGCCGTACCATTGGCAGCACGCTGGTCGGTCAGGGCGTGGACACGACCAGCTTTATCTTGATTGCTGCGCTGTTGGGCGTCTTTCCCTGGGAGATTATCGTGTCGCTCATCCTGACTAATTACCTGTTCAAGGTGGGCATTGAAGTCCTCATGACGCCGCTCACGCTGCGGGTGGTGCGCGGCCTGAAATCCGCCGAGGGCCTGGACGTTTACGACCGCGACACCAATTTCAATCCTTTTCGTCTGGGCAGCAATGCGCCGTCGGTTTAGCGTGAACGGCGTGAGTCAGCCGCCGCTTTCCGTCTCTTCGTCGCGGTGCACGCCATCCAGGTAGCCACTGAGCCACTTCAGCGTGTCAATGGCACTTTGCGGGAGCTGGTCACCTTCGATCAGCTTCCGTTCCACTTCGCCACCGCGGCGGATTAATGATGCTTTTGAGCGGTACTCTGCCATAGACGCGATCAACGTGCCCAGCTCTTTGAGGTTCTTGGCGAGCACTTTGCGCTCATCAGGCGTGAGTTCTTCTTGGCGTTCGTCCAGCTCGGTGCGGATAGTGTCCGTGTCGAAGCGCAGGGGCTGGCGGGCGGCGGTCTTGCCCAGTGGATCAAAGGCTTCTGAGAGGGATTGCAGCAAGCGGTAGGCCGTGCCCACTGCGTCGGCGAAGTCTTCCAGAGAACGTTTACCCAGCACACGACGCAGCGCCAGCGCGGTCTCAACCACGGCCAGCACGCCATCCACGCCTTTAATTCCACTCAGCTGCTTCTCGAACTGCTGCAAGCGTGACAGTGGCTGCTGCCGGGCAAAGTCGCGCCACCAATGCATCAGTGCTGCCTGTGACGCTGGACTCCAGGTGATGCGTTCACTGAGGCGCAGCATTTCGTCGATCAAACGGGTTTCATCGTCATGGCGTTCAATGTCGGCCAACACGCGGCGGGTCATGGCACGGGCCATGGCGTCGGCGTCGCTGTGTTCTGCTACGTTGATGAGTTGCCAATTCACATCGCGCTCCACAGCTAAGGTGGGGCTTTGTTGTAGGCTGCGGGCGAGTTGTTCGGCTAGGGGCAGCAGCGGCTCGGCCCACAGGCCATCACGCAGCAGCTGCACGCTGAGGTCGGCGGCCTGCTGCGCGTCCAGGGCGGCG
>CAYWGJ010000175.1:0-6259 GCA_964457835.1 uncultured Anaerolineaceae bacterium | reverse complement strand
GCTGACGAAGAAGCTGCCGCTGACGAAGAAGCTGCTGCTGACGAAGAAGCCGCCGACGAAGAAGCTGCTGCTGACGAAGAAGCTGCTGCCTTCCTGGACTACAGCGGGCGTATCACTTCGGTATGCCTGGTGACTGACCTGGGCCGCGTCAATGACGGGTCCTTCAACCAGTCGGCCTATGATGGCATGGTTCGCGCTGTGGAAGACTTTAACCTGGATTCCACCTTTATCGAGACCCAGGCCCAGGCGGACTACCAGGCCAATATCGACATCTGCCTGGAAGACGGCTACGACGCGATTGTGACCGTGGGCTTCCTGATCGCCGATGCGACCCTGGCCTCGGCAGAAGCCAACCCCGACACCTACTTCATTGGCGTGGACCAGTTCTACGTGGAGCCGCCCGCCAACCTGGTCGGCATCCAGTTCCGTGAAGACCAGGCCGGTTTCCTGGCGGGTGTGATGGCCGCTCTGATGACCGAGAGCAACGTGATCGGCGGCATCTACGGTGAAGAAATCCCGCCTGTGGTCAAGTTCCGCAATGGCTTTGAGCAGGGGGCCAAGTACATCAATCCGGACATCGAAATCCTGGGCGTGTACATCGGCGACTTCCTGGCCCCGCAGCAGGGCGGCGAGGCTGCCGAGAACTTCATCGGTGAAGACGCTGACGTGATCTTCGGTGCGGGCGGTCCGACCGGTTCGGGCGGCATCACCCGTGCTGCTGAGCAGGGCATCAAGGTGATCGGTGTGGACCAGGACGAATACCTCACCACCTTCGGCAGCGGTGAAACCCCCGGTGCCGAGAACATCATCACCAGCGCCGTGAAGCGCGTGGACCAGGGCGTGTATGACATGCTCGACGCGCTGAGCGTGGGCAACAAAGGCTGGCCTGTTATCGGCATGTACATCATGGACGCGACGGTCAACGGCGTGGGCTTCGCGCCCTCGCACGACGCCGACGTGCCCGAAGACGTCATCGCCCAGGTACAGGAAGTGTTCGAGATGCTGGCCGCTGGCGAACTGACCACTGGCGTGGACCCCGTCACGGGCGAGCTGCTGGCTGAATAAAGCCAAACAGCACAGCGGACGACTGAAGCCGCAATAACTGGATACAACGCCATACCAACGGCTGGCCCCAAATACAATGGGCCAGCCGTTGTGCTTTGCGGTACAATACAGCTTGTATCGTGCTGCACACGCAGCTAAAGGGTATCTTATTGGAGCATTGTTGATGACGCATACCGACCTCAATGAGCCGTTTGTGGGCCGCCGCTATCAGTTACAACGATCCTTGGGCAGTGGTGCCATGGGCGAGGTCTATCGCGCGCTGGACCGTCTGACCGGGCAAATGGTCGCCTTGAAGCGTGTACTGCGGCTGCCTGATGCCAGCTCTGCTGACGACGCCCGCCTAGCCCTGACGCAGGAATTCCGCACCTTGGCTTCGCTGAAACACCCGCATATCATCAGCGTGCTGGATTACGGCTTCGACGCGGAAGGCGTGCCCTTCTTCACCATGGACTACTTGGCTGAGGCCCAGGACCTGCGCCGCGCCACGGAAGACCAGCCCATTCAGGCACGGCTGACCCTGTTGATTCAGTTCTTATTGGCCCTGGCGTATCTGCATCAGCGCGGCATCATCCACCGGGACTTGAAGCCGGCTAACGTGCTGGTCACGGCTGATGGACAGCTCAAACTCTTGGACTTCGGCCTCGCCATTGAACAGACTCAAACCCAGGCAGACGCCGCTGGTACCCTGCTCTACATGGCCCCGGAGATGCTGCGCGGCCAGCCTGCCAGCCCCGCGGCTGATCTGTATGCGGTGGGCATCATCGCCTATGAGCTGCTGACCGGCCAGATGCCCTACAACACCAGCGACACCACCCAGCTCTTGCTGGACATCATGCAGACCGAGCCGGACATCAGCCTGATCCCCGAGCTGTCGCTGCCCCCCACCCAGCCCGACAGCGCCGTCATGCTGCCCTCTCTGCATGGGATCATGGCGCGCCTGCTCGACAAAGACCCCGCTCAGCGCCCGGCGTCAGCTTTGGATGCGGCCCGCGACCTGAGTGCCGCCACCGGAATCGCCCTGCCCCCGGAAAGCGAGGCCGTGCGCGAGAGCTTCTTGCAATCGGCGCGCTTTGTCGGGCGTGATGCAGAGCTGACTCTGCTCAAGCAGGCGCTGGCACAGCTCGATGCTCATCACGGCAGCGTCTGGTTGATTGGCGGCGAGAGCGGCGTGGGCAAATCCCGCTTGATGGACGAGCTGCGCATCCAGGCTATGACCGACGGCGTGCTGGTGCTGCGCGGGCAGGCCACGGCGGAAAGCAGCCTGCTGCTGCACATGTGGCGCGAGCCGCTGCGTCGTCTGCTGTTGGACACCCCCGTCAGCGATGAGGAGGCGGCGGTGCTGCATGATATCTTGCCGGACTCCGCTGCGCTGTTGGGCCAGCGTCCGGCGGTCATGGGTGGCCCCACCGGCACCGATCGCCATAGCTACCTCATCAATACCCTGGTCAGTCTGTTTACCCGTCAGCAGACGCCGCTGCTGCTGATCCTGGAGGATGTGCAGTGGGCGCGCAGCTCCCTGGACCCGCTGCGACGGCTGGCGGCATTGGCGCAGTCGCACCCCATGATGATTGTCGCCAGCTACCGCAGCGATGAAACGCCCGACCTGCCCGCTGCATTCCCCGATGCGCATCACCTGCTGCTGAAGCGCCTGAGCGATGCAGAGGTCGCAAGGCTCAGTCAAGCGATGCTGGGGGATACCACGGCCCGCGAGGCCGTGATCGATTTCGTGCGCCGTGAGACCGAGGGCAACATTTTTTTCGTGGTGGAGGTGCTGCGGACGCTGGCAGAAGACGCCGGGCGGCTGCATGACATCGGCGCGAAGACCCTGCCCGCGCAGCTCTTCAGCGGTGGGATGCGTGAGGTGATCCTGCGGCGCATTCAGCGCGTACCGGTGCCTATGCGGGACCTGCTGCGCGTCGCGGCGGTAGCGGGACGCCGCCTTGACCCTGCCGTGCTGCACGTCATCGTGACGGACGACGCGCCGGGCTTCAGCTATGATGACTGGCTGGCGGCCTGTGTTAACGCGGCCATTCTGGATAACGCCGACGGCGCGTGGCGCTTCAGCCATGACAAAATCCGCGAGGCCCTACTGGACCAGCTTTCAGGAGAGGCCGCGCAGCGCATCCACGCCCGCGTGGCCCACGCCATCGAGCAGGCCTACCCCGATCAACTGGACGATTACGCCGCGGCTCTGGTGTGGCATTGGTCCGTGGCAGGTGCCACGGAGCACGAAGCCCGTTACATCTTGCTGGCTGCGCGGCAGGCCAATGACATCGGCAACGCGCGCGAAGCGGGTACGCTCTATCGCCGTGCCCAACAGATGATCGCCGAGATTGCGGCGGCCCGCGCGGACTCCCCGGATACGGTGCGTGCCGAAGTGCTGCTGGGCCTCAGCAAGGTGCACTTCAACCTGGGCGAGTTTGACGAAGTGTTGGCCCTCAACGCGCAGGCGCGCCCGCTCTTCGACGCCTCCGACGACACGATGGGCCATGCGCATTTGACTGTCCTGGTCGGTGAGGTGGCGCTGCGCAGCGGCAGGATCAGTGAAGCTGCCGAACATTTCCAAGCGGCTCAGGACCTGTATCGTCAGGTGGGCGCGGACCTGTACGTCGGTTTGGGCTATATGAACCTGGGCATCACCGCGTATCAGTCCGGTGAAATTGAGACGGCGCATGACCACTTCATGCGTGCGCACGCCATCATCGCCCAACAAGATGACCGCATCGCTCTGGGCCGCATCTTGAATAACCTGGGCGTTATCAACCTGGAGCGCAGCGACATCGACGCCGCTGAAAGCTACCTCAGCCAAAGCCTGACGCTGCGTCGTCAGCTCAATGACATTCAGGGGATTTCGTCTGCGCTGATCAACTTGGCGGATGCAGCCCGAACGCGCGGTGACTTGGCATTATCCGAACAGCGCGCCCGTGAGGGCCTGCGCCTGATGCAGGATTTGGGCCACCGTATCGGGGTTTCCTCCGCGTATGGGCAGTTGGCACAGACCGCCGCCGCGCGCGAAGATTGGGAACAGGCCAGGGACTACTACCGTCAAGCGGCAGGGGCGGCGGAAGCCTTAAGCAACATGCGCGTTGCCGCTTTCCATTGGCAGAACGCCGCGCAGTACGACTTTAAGGCCGGGCATCTGCACCAGGCTTGGGATGCGGTGCAGGCCATGCTGCGCTGTGTGGAGGCGCACGATGTGGACGAGCTGTCCTTCGTGACCGGGCGGCTGTTTACGGCGGGGCAGGTGCTGTATGAACGGGGACACACGGCGCTGGCTTTAGGGCTGTTCGTCGCGCTGCGCCGCGTTGATGAACAACAGCGCCCGGACGTTGACGCCGCTGCCCTGGCGGAGCGCATTCGCGCCTTGGGGCCGCGCGTGCCTGCCGCTGACGTGCCGCACCGCAGCCTGGCGGAGTGGGTCACCTGGCTGCAACGCGGTGATGCGGTCTAATCAATCGCTGCTGCGCTCGTCGATGATGTCTTTGAATGGGTCCTTGCCGCGCGCGATCAAGACCTTGCGGCTGCGTGTGCCTTCTTGGGCCTTACCCACGATGCCCAGTTCTTCCATCAGGTCGATAATACGGGCGGCGCGTGGGTAGCCCAGACCCAGCCGCCGCTGGATCATCGAGGCGGAGGCGTCTTGTTCCTGTACCACCAGGTCGATAGCGTCTTCGAGCATGGGGTCGGTCTCGGCGAGGAACTCACGGCGGGTCAGGCCGCGCTCCCAGGGGGCGGTCGTGCGTTTGCTCAGCTTGCCCGCCGCGACCTGATCGGCCCGCCACTGTTTCCAGCGATCCACCACGGCGCGTACTTCTTCGTCCCCGACGTAGCAGCCCTGCAAACGGCGTGGGCCGCCGGCATCCTGGGCTAGATAGAGCATGTCGCCTTGGCCCAGCAGCGTTTCCGCGCCGATGCTGTCCAGGATCACGCGCGAGTCCGTGCCGGAAGCCACTGAGAAGGCGATACGGGTGGGGAAGTTGGCCTTGATAAGGCCGGTAATCACGTCGGTGCTGGGACGCTGTGTGGCGATCACCAGGTGCATCCCGACGGCACGGGCCATCTGTGCCAGGCGGGTGATGGCGTGTTCGGTCTCTTCCGGCTTGCTCATCATCAGGTCGCCCACCTCGTCGATCATGATGACGATGTAGGGCATGGCCTCGCGGCGGCGGCGGGACCCCATGCGCGCGTTGTAGTCGGCGATATTGCGCGCAGCGGCTTCTTCCAGGACTTTGTAGCGGCGGTCCATCTCGCGGGTGCACCAGCGCAGCACTTCAATGATGCGGTCCAGCTCGGTTTCTACTGGGCCGATGAGGTGCGGCAGGCCGTTGAAGCGCGACAGCTCCACCATCTTGGGGTCCATCAGCACCAGCTTGACTTGGTCGGGTGGGTTGTCCATGATGAGGGCGGTGGTCAGGGCGGCAATGGCGACGGATTTGCCGGAGCCGGTGGTGCCCGCGATGAGCAGGTGTGGGCAGCCACCGATGTCCAGACCCACCGGTGCGCCGGAGACGTCGCGGCCCAGCGGGATAAAGAGCGGCGACTTGACCTTCTGCGCCCGCTCGTAGTAACCGCGTGACTCATAGACGGAGCGCAGGGTCACGACGCTGGGCTGTTTGTTTGGGACTTCGATGCCCATGTAGCTTTGTCCTGGCACGGGAATCTCCAGGCGTAGGCGCTTGGCCGACAGCGCTAATTCCAGGTCGCTGGCGTAAGAGGCGATCTTGCTCAGGCGGATGCGGGCCGAATCGCCGGTCTTGTCACGGTGGAAGGGCTGTACGGCGTACTGTGTTACGGTCGGGCCGATGCGCACGTCTACCACGTCGATGTCGATGTCAAATTCTAGCAGGGTGTTCTCAATCAAGACGACGTTCTTGTTGATCTCTTCTTCTTCCGGCAGGATGATCTCGCCGACGTTGAGCAGGTCCAGTGCGGGCAAGTCTTTATCGCGGCGGGCGCTGCGTTTGGCCTCGTTGAAGTCGCCGACCGGGAAATAGTTCTTGATGCGGCCATCGGGGCGCTCAACCTTCATGTGACCGTCGGCGTCGCGTTTGGGCAGCACGCTGCCTATGCCGCTGAGGTCAGCCGCACGCGCTTCCGGTCGGGTGAAGAGGGCCAGCTCTTCTGGGCTGAGCTGCGGTGCGGCTTTTGGTTCTTCCAGGCCCAGCGGCGGCGAGGCAGCCAGCAGTTCAGCGCG
>CAYWGJ010000174.1:2305-6278 GCA_964457835.1 uncultured Anaerolineaceae bacterium | reverse complement strand
CCCTGGCGGGATGTCCTACACCAACCTGTGCGGTCGCGGCGACTTGCTGGATGACCCGCTCCAGGTAGGCGGGCATCTCGTTCAGCGCGTCCTTGATCCAGAGCGTGTCGCGGCGCACTTCCATCAGCTCCGGCAGATCGATGATCTTCCCTGCCTGACGTGCTGGCTGCTGTCCCAACTGCTCGCGTATAAGATCGCGTATGGCGTCACTGCGTTCTCCGGCTTCGATCCCCTCCCACCAGTCGAGAATGTCTTCATCGGTGTCGTAGTAGACCTTGAAGGCGATCATCCGGTAGTTCCGTTTCTTCAGTCGTCGTTTCGGCATATGTGTCCTCTCAAGTGGGTTTTACGTGTCTAAACGTGATGTCTAAACACGTAAAACCGCCTTCCTCCGTTTAAGCTCTGGCGGTGAAGTTGGCGTAGTGCAGATAACCTCTGGCGTTCGCCATCTGCGCGTGAGCGACCAGTTTCGTCTGCGGATAGGCATCGACCACCTGCTCGTAAACGAGTTCTGCACCGCCGCCACTGAGGTAGATCACATCGACGGTCGTACCGCGCTGCCACTTCTCGCTCATCAGGCCGAGTGTCGCGCTTCGCAGCGGTGCGAGGGCTTCTTCCACTTCGTCGCTGTAGTCGATGGGGTTGCCGCTGGCGGTGAAGATTCCGGTTCTCAGAACTTGCTCCACGATCTTGTAGGGCACTTTCTCGCGGTAGTCGCGCTCCAGCATGGAAGCGATGCGCTCTTGGGCGGTGTAGACGCCACCTTCCACGCTGCCGCTCTCGGATGAGATAAACTCGCCGTCGTCGTCCAGGGCGATGTCCACGGTGTATGTCCCCACATCACACACCCCGGTTCGCATGTAGGTGTGATGCACGTTCAGTTCGCCGGTGGGTGTCAACATCTGCGAGTAGATCGCACCATAAGCCTGGGGCATGACCATGACCTCGGTGACGTTGGCAATGACCTCGCAGGCGTCGGTCTGGATGAGGTGCTGGCCGCGCAGCGTCTCCTTGAGTTCATCGGCGTCCCGCATGTGGTCCACTGGCAGCCCAACGGCCAAACGCAGATGGATGGCATCCCGCCCCCACACCCCTTGCACGAGTTTGCCGACGGCAACTTTGGCGAGACGGAGACGGAAAGCATTGCCCATCGTTTTCTCGTTGGCAGTGCGTCCCCGTAGACGTAACAGTTCTCCGGCGGGAACCTGCGCCATCGCCAGATCGCCGACGAACCACTTGCCCTCGGTGTCCGTGATCTGGTCGCCGGGGTACTTCTGCTGGATGGTGTCCTGCTGAAACTTAATCTCATGGGCGTGACCCATGACCGACGGAAAAGCGATGGCGGCACGATCTGTCACGGCTTTGACGACACCGTAACCGATGTCGAGTCCGACCGTGAGCGTGTCGCCCGGCTGAATGGTGGTATCCGACTGCTTGCTGTTCTTGCGCTTTGCCACTGTCTTGCTCCTTATATATGAAAAGAAGCCACACCTAATCCTCGGAGGCATCATCAGATGTCTCGTCAGTTGGTGCGGCTTCAGGACAAACAAAATCAGCGGGGTTGAGACGGGTAAATGCCCGTGCCACGTCCCCTAAATCAAAAGCCTTTGAATTTGGTTTAGTTGTAGCGTTCTGAAGACATGCGGTCCTTTATGGGCGAAGCAGCGCGGCGCGGCCCCGGAATCGCCAAGATCGGCCTTATCAAGCGCGACATGACTAAGCTCGGCGCGGGATTTCGGCCTGCTGTCATCTGGCGCAATGTGCCTAAGGCGCTGTGGCGGCCCGATGCCCCAATTCCGGACGGCTGCACGGCGAGTCAGCGCGTCGTTAAGGACCGCCTGCCGCACTGCCCGACCTGCGGCTGTCAGGTGACGCAAGAAAAGAAGGGCGCGACCCTGCCAGCCAGCGCGTCGTGGCTGAAGTCCGGGCGGCGGACCTGCGCTGTTTGTCACAGTCCGTTATGGCAGGAAGCCCGCGATCGCGGCTCCATGCCCCGCGAAGGCGAGAAGTACCCGCGCAAGAATCCGCGCTATCGCCTGGACGTTTACTTGAAGCGCGTCTACCCGGATCGCGTCGGCCTGCTGGTGTGGGACGAGGTCCACGAGGCGCAGTCGTCCGATACGGGCAACGGCGAGTCGTTCGGGCGCATGGCAGGCACGGCGCGCAAGGTCCTGGCGATGACCGGCACGCCCTTCAACGGGCGGTCGTCGTCACTGTTCAACCTGCAATACCACCTCAATCCCCGCGTGAAAGCGGCCTACAACTGGGGCGGCGCGGACCGGCTCAGCCGCAAAGAGCGCGGCGGAGGATGGCCACAGGTGATCGACTCCAGCGGCAAAGCACGCGGGCGCGCCGAGTCGCGCTGGGTGTCGGTGATGGGCGTGCGCGAGCAGGTCGTGGAAGAGCGCCCGACATTTGACAGTAACACCGGCGCTTACACCGGCACGCGCACGTATCAGCGGCCCTACGAAGAAGCCCCCGGCATCTCGCCGCTGTTAGTTGCAGAAATGTTGGACCACACGATCTACTTCTCGCTCGGTGACCTGGGCAAGTGGCTGCCGCGCTACGAAGAGGTCGCGCATCCGGTGGAAATGGACGCCGATACGCTCTCAGAATACGACGGCACGCGGGCGGTGCTCAAGGAGTACCTGGTGCAGCGCCGCTGGGAAGGTGACGCAACGTTTCGCGGTGCGTACCTTCAGTGGGCCATGGGCTGGGCCAACGCCCCCTTCCGGCCTTACGAAGTGGTCCACAACATAAAGCACCCGCTCACCGGTGAGAAGCAGGCGCACACAGTACGGCACATTCCGTCATACGGCGAAAGGCGGGTCTACGCCAAGGAGCAGGCGCTGATTGACCTGCTGCGCGACGAGCTGGCAGCGGATCGGCCCTGCGTCGTGTACCTGCGGCAAACCGCGACCCGCGACATTCAGCCGCGCATTGAGGCCCTGATCCGCGAACACGTGCCCGGCGCGCAGCCGTTCATCCTGAAGAACACGGTCCAGGCCGAACGGCGCGAGCAGGTGATCGACAACGCTGTGGCGCAGGGCGTAAACGTCATCATCTGTAACCCGGAGCTGACGAAGACCGGCCTAGACCTGATCTTTGCGCCGACGATCATCTACTACGAGCTGGTGTTCAACCTCAGCACGCTGATGCAGGCGGCGGCCCGGTCGTACCGGCTCAATCAGGAGCATACGCATTGCAAGGTCATCTACCTCTATTACGAGGGCACGATGGAGCAGACCGCTGTACATCTGATGAGCCGCAAGCAGCGGGCGGCCAAGCTGCTGGTCGGTGACGTAGGCCTGACGGGGTTAGAAGCGCTCACAGAAGGTGAAGGCGGCTTGGAAGAGGCCCTGCTGGGCGCCATCGCGGGGGACAACGCACTCTTTGACCCGCGCACGCTCTTCACCGACGCGGGCGAGTCGGGTCAGATCGACGCGGAAGACGCGGCGTTCTGGAACGTGGAAACCACCGCCGAAGCCTTGCCAATCCTTGCAGAAGCATCCGAACCGGAACCCGCCGCACCGACGCTGACGCTGCTGCCCAAGCTGCAAGAAAACGTCAGGCTGAGCGGTGCGATCCGGGCCTACCTGGAGCGCGTGCACCTCGTGGCGGACCCGGCACACTGGCTCGAACTCCAAGGGGAACTGGCAGCAGCGCTGGCGGCGGGTCACGATGCAGACGGGCTGACCGCGTGGCTGCGACGTGAGCGTGTGGTCTTTCCCGGCTGTGAGGCCGAAGTCTGCGCGGAAGTGCTGCGCTTGGCAGAAGTCGCACCCGCGCTGCGCGTCGTGGATCGGCCCTGTATAGAGGAAGAAGCCGCGAAAATCACCCCGTTTCACGCCTACGCCACGCCTGAGCCAGCCGAGTCCGGGGCCGTGCAGCTTGCGCTCTTCTGAGTTCCTGGCGGCGCTGTTTGGCCGCTGCGATGCCTACCCCGCCGCCTGCCTCACGCGGACCGCCATCC
>CAYWGJ010000174.1:0-2295 GCA_964457835.1 uncultured Anaerolineaceae bacterium | reverse complement strand
CACCCCATCGCGGCACGTTCCGCTGTGCGACAGCGCACAACTCGACGACGCGCTGAACCGGCTCCATGCCGCGAACCGGCTGGGCTGGGGGGCGTACTTCGCGGTGGCGCTGCGCCGTCCCGGACTGGGGCGCTGGCGGCGGGGCGGTCTGGCTGACCTGGCCGCCCTGCCCGCGCTCTTCGCCGACGTGGACGACCCGCAGGCGCTGGCCCGCATCCAAGCGCACGACCCGCCGCCCTCGGCTATTGTCCACAGCGGCGGCGGATTCCACGCTTACTGGTGGCTGGACGCGCCGACCAACGACTTCGCCCGCGCAGGGCGGGTGCTTCGCGCACTCAGCCAGCGGCTCGGCGGGGACCGGCTGTCCGCCGCGCACAGCCTTCGCCTGCCAGGATCACGCAACACGAAGCCGAACCGGGGTGGGCTGTGCCACGTCATCACGCTGACCGACCGGCGCTATTCGCTGGCCGCGTTTCCGGTGAGCGAACCGCCAAAGCCACAGTCGCAGATACGCCAACCATCCCCACAAGCCGGACGGCTCAACCCGGCGCTGATCGACGCGGTGAGTGCGGCGCTGATCCGCACGCACGGCGGTTACCAGAAATCTAACGGCTGGATCGCGGCGCGGTGTCCGTGTGGGCACGCGCACGACCGCCCCGGTGCACACTTCGGCTTCAGCCCGGCGCACGGCGTCGGCGTCTGCTTCGGCAGACATGGCCGAATCCTACTGAAAGACCTATGTACCTGTTTGGGTATCCTGCCTGCCGATTACGACGGGCTGTATCTAAAGGAGAATGCACCATGGAAACGATCATCACCCTGACCCTGCCCGATTCCGGGCACCTGTCCAAGTCCGGGACGCTGCACATCGCACGCGGCGGCCTGACGCAGACTTACGACTTCCACTACGTGAACGCGGGCGACATCGCGTCGGCCATCCGGGACGCGCTGCTGCGGATCGAAGCGCTGGACGCCGACCCCACCCTGCTGCACGCCGCCGAACAGGAATTGCCGACCGTGGACGTGCCGCTGCGCCAGGGGACGCGCCAGGTCGAGGCGCGCTGCATCACCATCGCCAGCGGCCCCGACGACGCCGCAGCCTATCAGCAGGCGGTGAAGATCGCGGGGCGGCTGATCGACGGCGGCCTGTGGGACGGCGAAAGCCAGATCCGCTTCGACGATGTGTACGCCGTGGCTAAGCGCGTGCGTCACTTGACCGACAAAGAGTTCGCGCTGTTCCGCCTGAGCGACTTTGCGGAGGTGCGTCATGACTAAGGGGCTGGCGCGGTATCACCGGCTGTACGACAACGCGCATTACCAGGACCTAGCACAGCAGATCGCGGCTGACCTGCGGGTGGACCGTGAGGCGCGGATCGTGGCTGAGCTGATGAACGCGGTCACGGACGCGGCCTTGGCGCTCTGTGGTCACCCGGATGGGGCCGACGCGCCGGTGAACCTGGTGCGGCTGTGCTTCCTGCACGGGCTGATGTTGACCACGGTCGAGGCGATCATGGCGTATCTGGCCCGTTTCGAGCGCGACGCGGACGACCTCACCGCCGAGATCGGGCTGCATTTCCGGGCGCTGCTGATGGCGCGCTCGGCGCAAGACGCGCTGAAAGGGGCGGTGCAGTGCGCCAGTGCGGTCCACGGGTGGCGGGCGCGCACGGCCTACGATCTGCTGGCGGCGGCGGACTCGCTGACGCTCGCGGCAACCTACCTGCTCACGCACGGGAACGAGGCCTACATCAGCGAAAAACTGAGCGCGGGGCTGGCTCGGCTGGACGCGGGTCTGCGGGAGGCGGGGGGTTACAGCGACAAGCTGCCGCCGCCGCGCTAATCGTCCTCTCCATCCCCCATGAGACCATACTCTTTGAGCAGTGCCACATCCTGCGGTGGGGGATCGGGGGGCTTGGCGAAGGCCTCTTTCGGCAGGTGACGGCGCAGCTCGCGCAGGCGCAGCTTGAGGAAGAGCGGCCACTCGCGGTAAGCGTGATAGGCCTGCTCTTCCAGCTCCTGCCAGGGGGTGAGGTTTGGGCGTCGGCTCATGATTTACAGCTCCAGGTCCGGTGATGCGGGCAGCGGGGCGGTGTCCAGTTCCCGGTTCGGAACCGTCGACTCGCGGCGGTCGAGCAGCCCTGGCTGAACCGGCTCCCACTGAGCGGACGGCACGCCGCCCTGCTCCCGCGACCAAGTACGCGCCGCCGACGCCGTGTCCACGATGCCCTGATCACCCAACATGCGGTTGAACTTCTCCGCCGCCGACTCCAGCGTGGGCGCGTCCTCCCCGCGCATGAC
>CAYWGJ010000173.1:0-6288 GCA_964457835.1 uncultured Anaerolineaceae bacterium | reverse complement strand
GTGCGGCCCCCGTGCCCGGCCAGGAGCGCCTGCCCTCCGATGACCTGGAAGACCAAGAGCTGCTGTGGCTGACTGAGGCCGAGCTGCGAGCTGCGCATCGTGACGGTGAGTTTCAGATCATGCCCTGGACGGCGGCAGTGGGCTTGGTGTTGGCCCATCTGGACCCCTGAGGGCGTCCTGTGCTATGATGCACGCGTTTACGCCGCTATCAGCACACTAGACGAGGCATCATGACCTATCATAAAGCCCTGGCCGACGCGCAGGCGCTCAACGCACAGCCGCTGACCCTGACCGTCGTTATTCCCTGCTATAACGAAGCAACGACTATTTTATCTGTTGTGGACCGCGTGCGTGCTGTGGGTTTGGCGCGAGAGATCATCATCGTCGATGATGGCTCCACGGATGGCACGCGCGAGGTGCTGCGTGAGCTGGAAGCGCAAGACCTGCCCGACGTGCGCGTGATCTATCAGCCGCGCAACACGGGCAAGGGCGGCGCGTTGGTCACCGGTTTCAGCCACGCCACCAGCGACATTATTCTGATTCAGGACGCGGACCTGGAATACGACCCGCGCGATTACCCCATCCTGCTCAAGCCGCTGCAAGAAGGCATCGCTACGGTGGTCTATGGCTCGCGCTTTCTGGGCGGCCCGCGCAAGGCGATGAACTTCTGGAACATGGTCGCCAACCGTGGCCTGACCCTGTTCACGAATGTGCTTTATAACGCCATCCTCAGCGACATGGAAACCTGCTACAAGGTCTTCCGCCGTGAGGTGGCCCAAAACATGCGCATCCACGCGCGCGGCTTTGAGTTTGAGCCGGAGTTTACCGCCAAGGTGCTCAAGCAGGGCATTCGCATCTACGAGGTGCCGATTTCCTACAACGGGCGCGAGTGGGACGAGGGCAAGAAGATCCGCTGGGTGGACGCTCCCATTGCGTTGTGGACTCTGTTCAAGTATCGCTTCGTGGACTGAAGCGCGCCGACAGGGTAGACTTCAGGGAAGCCGAGGAGTCTAGCTGCGAGAGGACGAAGACAGCCAATGAACGACACCGCGATGATTGCGCGCATCATGCCGGGGGCGGAACCCTTCTTCTACCGCGGAGGGGCGACGGGCGTGCTGGTGCTGCACGGCCTGACGGCCTCCCCGCATGAGGTGAAGTGGTTGGCGCAGCACTTGGCCGCGCAGGGGCACACCGTTTACGCGCCGCGGCTGGTGGGCCACGGCACCCATCCCTATGATTTGGCGGGCCTGACCTGGATGCACTGGTACGCCAGCGCCCTGGACGGCTATCATCTGCTGAAGCAGCAGTGCGAGCGTGTGGTCGTGTGTGGGCTGTCGATGGGCGGCCTGCTGACGCTGATGCTGGGTGCCGAGTACGCGTTGGCCGGGTTGGTAGTCATGGCCGCGCCCATCGAGCTGCGCAGCTCGCTGTCGCTGTCGCAGGTCCGCGTGCTGAAGTACCTGCGCCCCTTCACTGATCAAAGTGACCGCAGCGCCTTTCCGGAATACCTGCGCGAAGAGCAGGCCCGCCGTCACGAGCCGGTGTTGGGCCGGGTGCGCTATGGTCTGTGGCCGACCACCGCCGTGGAGCAGCTCCTGCGCTTGATGCAGGTCACGCGCCAGCACCTGCCCCAGGTCAGCGCGCCGCTGCTGCTGATGTACTCCGAGATCGACGACGTGGTGGCCCCCGTCAGCCAGGACTTGATCCGCAGCGCGGTGGGCAGCGCCACTGTGGAGACGGCCCACTTCACGCGCAGCGGCCACATCCTCACCCAGGACCTGGAACACGCCGAGGTCTTTCGCCGGGCGGCGGCATTCGTGGCGGCCCATGCAACCTGAGGGCGGCCCGCTGCGTAATCCCGTTATAATGTGGAACGTGGATAAGATAAGGTTGTTCGATGGTGAATAGACGCCCCGGTAACATTTGGTTTCAACTGCGTTTAACCTGGCGGCTGATCCAGGACGCGCGCGTGAACCCTTGGACGAAGCTGATCCCCTTTGCGGGGCTGCTCTACGTGCTGTCGCCGCTGGACTTAATCCCGGAGTTTCTGCTGTTGGTGGGCTTGATTGATGACGTGGGGCTGTCGTTACTGGCGGTGCGGCTGTTTCATATGTCCGTGCCGCGCCACATCATGGAGCAGCACTTAGCGCAGATGCGCGGCGAGACGATGCGCATTGATGCGCAGGACTATGAGGTGACGGTGTTGGATGAGGGCACCGAGGGCGACGCGGGGGAAGAGCCGCCGTCCAGCCAACAGGCTGACGACCGCCGCCCCCGCTGATCGCTGCCTTTGTCGCGCGGCCTCAGCGTAGGCGCAGGGACTGGGCATGTACCTCGTCCATGGCGTCGATGGTGTCTTGCAGGCTGGACACCTCATCCTGGATTTCCAGGCGCAGACGCTGTGCGCCGCTGCTATCCACCTTGTTGGTGCCCAAGCGGGCCATCTGCGCGTAGATGGTGGCGAGTGAGGACAGGGTGCTTTCGAGCTGAATCTCGGCACGGCGGGCGCTGTTGAGCGTGGCCTCCAGGTTGGCCTGCTGCTGCTCCAACTGCTGGATTTGCCCTTCGAGGTCTTTGCGCACCAGCTCGTTGCTTTCAATTTCCAGGCGCTGCTTGGTCTTGCGGATTTGTTCGGGCACGCGCTGAATATCACGGCGCACCAGGTCGTTTTCCTCGAAGTTGTCGATATGCTGGGCCAGGGCGTACATGTGGCTGATCCAGTCATTGACGTCTTCGACGGTCTGCAAGAGCTGGATGCGCATGGCCCCGCGGGCTTCTTTGGCGAGCGTGACCATGCTGCGGCGGTATTCCAGGGCATCTTGCACACGCCGACGGCTGACCGTGCTGCGAATTTTGTTAAGGTTGTACTGGCTTTCGAACTGGCGGGTGAGGGCTTCTTGGGCGGCCTGCGGGTCGGTGGCGTTGGCGGCGATGAAGCCGGCTGCGGCCAGCCCGCCCAGCACCAGCCAGAACCAGTCCTGCCAGAACTCGATGGCGGTGATGTCCACGAAGAGGAACAGCACCACGCTGAAGAGCAGGGTGAAAAGCACCTGCCAACTGAGTAGGGCGTTGGTCAGCACGGCCCGCAGTGCCCGCTGACGCACTACCTGCTTATCTTCCATTGCGCTTTACCTCGCCTTCCAACACCGGGTAATCAGTCAATGTGTGTGATTGCTGTGCATGATACGTGTACGCAGACGCGCGGCGCAGCGTTGTATCAGCACAAACAAGGGCCTACGCCTGGCAGACCCTTGTCCTGTTGCTGATCGGTCGCGCGCAGCCGGTCGCTTAGGAGTCGCCGCTTTGCTTCTTGAGGCGTTCCATGCGTTCAGCGAGCTGGCGATCAATATCGCTGCCCTGGATGGCTTCGTCGATCTCGTCGCTGAGGTTGCGCGAGGCCATTTCCATGCGGGCGTCTTCTTGGTCCAAACGCTTACGGATTTGATCGCTCATGCTGCTGATCTCGGCGTCACCGGCAGCGGCCAGGCCGTCGAGGCCCTTCATGGTGCGTGTGGCGATCTTCTTGGTCTCGGCCAGTTGGATGAGGCCTTGCAGGTGCTCGCGTTCCTGCTTGATGGTGGTCAGGCGGCTTTGCAGCTTGCGGCGCATGTCCAGCATCTGTTGATATTGGCGCTCTTGTTCCTGCCACTGCTCGTAGTATTCCTGGGCCAGCTCCTGCTTGGTGTTCAGGTCGGCCTGGGCCGCAGCGGCCAGGTCCTGCTTGCCCGCCAGCAGCAGGCTGTCGATGTCGCGGTCGAGCTTCTCGGCAGCGGCGGCGAATTCCTCGTACTTGCGCTTGAGGGTCTTCACGGTGCCACCCACGGTCGCAGCGGAGTCCTCAAGGGCTTCGAGGTTCTTTTCCGCTTGGCGGATGTATTCGTCCAACACCTTGACGGAGTTGGCTTCCAACGCACGGTCCACAAGGCCGTGCAAGTTGGCGTTGATGAGGGTGTTGATCTTCTGGAAGAGCGATGCCATGGCGTCCTTATCCTTATAGCTGAAACCGGCCATGAGAGGTCTGGAAATGAGTATAGCATGCTTGGGGCGTGTGCGCGCCAGACTGGGGACAATGCAGCGCAAAAGTCAGGAAAAAGCCTAAGGATTAGGGGAATTGCGGCTTGTATCATTAGAACTTTTGTGCGATACTTGGCGCATCTCGTAAAGCGCTCTACACTACATAAGCACGCATCGATCAATTCGGCATCAGCCCAGGGAGAGGCACCATGGCGAGACGCAAGAGCACGAAGAAAGAAGAACCGAGTGTTGGCATGTTTGCCGACGAGCAGACCGAGCAGAAGGCCAAGGCTCTGGAAGCCACCGTGGGCGACATCCTCAAGCGCTACGGTGACGGTGCGATCGTCCGCTTGGGCGAGGCACAACACTTGAACGTGGACATCATCCCCAGCGGCTCGCTGACAGTGGACATCGCGCTGGGCGTAGGCGGCATCCCGCGCGGGCGCATCTTGGAAATCTACGGCCCGGAATCGTCGGGTAAGACAACGCTGTGTTTGCATGTGGTGGCGGAGGCCCAGAAGCGCGGCGGGCTGGCGGCCTTCATCGACATGGAGCACGCCCTGGACCCCATCTACGCCGCGCGCATCGGCGTAGACGTGGACCGCCTCTACATCAGCCAGCCGGACACGGGCGAGCAGGCCTTGGAGATCACCGAGTCGCTGGTGCGTTCCGGCGCGTTGGATATCATCGTGATTGACAGTGTAGCGGCCTTGGTGCCGCGTGCGGAAATCGAAGGTGAGATGGGCGACAGCCACGTCGGCTTACAGGCCCGTTTGATGAGCCAGGCCCTGCGCAAGCTCAGCGGTGCGATTAAGCAGTCCAACGTGGCGGTCATGTTCACCAACCAGATTCGCGAAAAGGTCGGCGTGATGTATGGAAGCCCCGAAACGCAGCCCGGTGGCCGCGCGTTGAAGTTCTATGCCAGCGTGCGTCTGGACATCCGCCGCGTGCAGGCCATCAAGCAGGGTGGGGAGACCATCGGCAACCGCACCAAGGTACGCGTCACCAAGAACAAAGTCGCGCCCCCCTTCCGTGAGGCGGAGTTCGACATCATGTTCTACGAGAATGGCATCAGCAAGCTGGGCGAAATTGTGGACCTGGGCGTGGAGCTGGGCGTGATCGAAAAGCGCGGTGCTTTCTTCCGCTACAACGACGGCCTGCTGGGTCAAGGCCGCGAGAACGCCAAGCAGTACCTGCGCGAGAACCCAGTGCTCAGCGACGAGATTGAGCAGCTCATCCGCGAGCAGCTCGGCATGGGCGCACCGGTGCCCGGTGGGTCCGGCAGCACGGAGGACTACGCGGCAGGCGACGACGACTTGATGGACGCCCCGCCAGAGGAATAGGGCTATGTGCCCGCTGGTTCAGCAAAAAGCGCCCCCGTCGGCTGACCGGAGCGCTTTGTCCGTGGCATAAGAATCGCCGAGCCGCCCATTCCTTTACGGGAGGGGAAGGGCGGCTCGGCTGAAAGGGGAATGTCCTTGACCTTGAGGGGATGGTCTATAGAGCTATCGCCTACAAGGGACTAAGCGGTTTCAGTTTCAGTGATGAGAACTGCCTGAATATTCAGCTCGATGTGAATCTCTTTGCCTACCAGCACACCACCGGCTTCCAGTGCCTGGTTCCAGGTCAGGCCGAAGTCCTCGCGGTTGAGCTTGGCCGTGCCCACGAAGCCCGTGCGCTGGTCGCCGAAGGGGCTGGTGCCGCTGCCCAGAAGCTGCACGCTGATCGGTACTTCCTGAGTGACACCGGCCATGGTCAAATTGCCGACTAGCGTGCCGCTGGTCTCGTCTTTGAGGTCAAAGCGGGTGGTGGTGAAGGTAATCTGCGGGTTCAGCTCAGCGTTGAAGAAGTCGCCGCTGCGCAGGTGATTGTCGCGGTCGGCCACGCCGGTGCTGATGCTGGCGGTCTGGATGACGGCTTCCACAGAAGACGCGGCGGGGTTGGCGGGGTCGTACTGGATGCTGCCGCTCATTTCGGTAAAGCTGCCGCGCACGGTGCTGAACATCATGTGCTTGACAGAAAAGTTCGCTGCGCTGTGGGCTGGATCAATGGTCCAAGTGGGCATGATATGCTGTCTCCCTTTTTTAGTGATTGAGTGACGGTTTACCATACAATCGGACCTTAGTCCGTTTGTGGCTTAAAACATAGCCAATAAACGGACGCACGTCCATATGTGCTGCATCAGAATCGCATAAATGGTGGATGAGGCGCGCACCCGTAACCAAGGCTTTTGCAAAGTCGCTAAAGTAAAAGTTGAAGGGCCTCGCGATAATT
>CAYWGJ010000172.1:0-6424 GCA_964457835.1 uncultured Anaerolineaceae bacterium | reverse complement strand
GGCCAGCTCCGCGTCCAGCAGCACGGGGCCGTATCGCAGCAGCAGCCCCGGCATGGGGCGCACACCTACCAGCCCCACCAGCAGCGCGCCTAGCAGCAGCGCTTCATCACGCCGCAGTGGGATGCCCTTCGGCGCAATGGCAGGCAGCAAAGACACCGCCGCGGGCGCAGCCTCACCCGGCACTGCGGACAAACCCGCCCGCCCGAAGTCCGAAACGCGGGCGGCAAGCGGCGGCGGTTTCTTCGCCCGTGTGACTCAAAGCATTCCTATTGTCGGTGGCCGTGCAGCCGCCGAAACAGACAGCCGCCGCACAGCACCCGTCAGCAAGACGCGCCAAGCCGCCGAAAGCGACAAAACCCCGCAGCTCAACGCACAGGGCCTGTCGCTGGACCGCCAGCTCGACATCCTCGGCGTGGTGATGGTCTTTGCTGCGTTGATGCTCTTCTTCAGCGCTCTCTCCGCTGAGCAGGGCGCACTCACCGGGCAGATCAACGCGCTGCTGGCAGCCAACCTCGGCTGGGGTGCAGCCGCGATCCCGCTGGCCTTATTCGCCGTGGGTGCCTGGCTCATCGCGCGTAACTTCGGCGACCAAGCCCCCACCATCGAACTCCAGCGCGTCATCGGCATCATCATGGCATTCGTCGGGCTGTTGGTGGTGTTTCAATACGCCGAAGCCTTCAACCCGATCTATGATGGCAACGTGGACTTCTTCCGCTTCTACGTGCGGGAGTCCGGGCGCGGCGGCGGCGTTGCGGGCACAGAGCTTTACCTGCTGCTGGTGAATAACATCGGCGAGCTGGGCGGCTTTTTTGTCGTGCTGGGCTGGTTGGTCGTCAGCCTGATGCTCATCACCAGCACCAGCGCCGCCGAGCTGACGGTGATCGTGGTCAGCGTCTGGCGCAGCTTCCAGATTGCCCGCCAGCGCCGCAAGCAGAAGCGCGCCGCCGCTGCACTGCTGGCTCAGCAACAGGCATTAGCCACCGCATCGGAGTCAATTACGGTCAGCGGCCCCGAAGCGCCTCCCCTGCCTGCATCTGCTGCTGCGCAGCCCTTGCCCGGCAGCATCCCCGGCGCGCTGCCGGCCTCTACCAACGGCGACGCGATCCAACTACCCATCGAAGAACGCAGCATACCCATCCGCATGGGTGGGCAAACGGTCACGGCAGAAAGCCAAGCCGCAGCCGGGCAGCTTCCAGCAGCAGCACACCCTGCCGCGCCGATTTCAGGCACGCCTGCATCAACTGCGCCCAAGCCGCGCAGTGTACCAGGTGGACGTCTGGGCGGACGCTTGGGCGGCCTGCTGGGACGCGGCAAACCAGAAGCGACGCCCACACCGCCTACGGCTCAGCCACAGGCCACCCCTGCCATGCCCATCAGCGCACAGCCACCAACACCTACCGGCGCTGCGCCGACGCCCACTACGGCCCCTAACGAAACAGCGCCATCCGTGCCCCTAACGGGCACAACAGCACCCAGCAGCACAGACAGCGCCGCCTTCCAGCGGCCCACTGAGGCACCGGCAGCGCAACCCAACCCGGACCCAGCCGCCCAACGCCTAGAACGCCTCAATCAACTGCGCGCCGGGCAATATCAGCCCAACGCACAAGAAGCGGCTGCACCTGAGCCACAGCCGGATGCCACCCCTGCATCGCCGTTAGCCAGCAGTGCAGCACCGACCATGCCGCCCATGTCCCCGATCCCCGGTGGCGGGGCAGTCGTTTCTGGCAGTGCAGCCCCATCAGCAGAAGGCAGCGACGGGCCGCGTTTCAATGCCGTCCGCGATGCAGGCAGCAGCGCCTCCCCACAACGCTACGTGCCGCGCAGTTGGCAGCTCCCAGATTACCGCGTGCTGCTGTCCTCTGGCTCCGAACAGGACTTTGACCGCGAGGCCCTGGTGAAAAAGGCGCGCAACATCGAAGAGACACTCTCCAGCTTTGGCGCGCCGGGCCGCGTGGTGGAGATCAATACCGGCCCGGTCATTACGCAGTTCGGCGTGGAACCGGACTATATCATCGGGCGCAACAACAAACGCAGCCGCGTCAAAGTCAGCGCCATCGCCCAACTGGACAAAGACCTTCAGCTTTCGCTGGGGGCCAAGGCCATCCGTATCGAAGCGCCAGTGCCGGGCAAGGGATTCGTCGGCGTGGAAGTACCCAATGACCAGGCCTCGCTGGTGAGCCTACGCGATGTGATGGAATCGCGCGAGTTCCAACGCATCAAATCCCCGCTGGCGATTGCCCTGGGACAAAGCGTAGACGGCACGCCGGTCGCCGCCGACCTCACGTCCATGCCGCACCTCTTGGTGGCGGGCACCACCGGTTCCGGTAAATCCGTCTGCGTCAACTCGATCATCACCAGCCTTGTGCTGCAAAATTCACCCGAAACGGTGAAGTTCATCATGGTAGACCCTAAGCGCGTGGAACTGACCGGCTACAACGGCATTCCGCACCTGGTGGCCCCAGTCGTTGTGGAGCTGGAGCGCATCATCGGCGTGCTGAAGTGGGTCACGCGCGAGATGGACGAGCGCTACAAGAAGTTCAGCCAGGCGGCAGCCCGTAACATCGTGGATTACAACAACCACCTAGGGCCTAACCAGGAAAAGATGCCCTATATCGTCGTGATTATCGACGAGCTGGCCGACTTGATGATGCTGGCCCCGGACGAAACCGAGCGCACGATCACCCGTATCGCGGCACTGGCCCGTGCAACCGGCATCCACCTGGTGATCGCCACCCAACGCCCCTCTGTGGACGTGGTGACCGGTCTCATCAAGGCGAACTTCCCGGCGCGTATCGCTTTCGCAGTGGCGGGTGGTGTGGACAGCCGCGTCATTCTGGACCAGCCCGGCGCGGAACGCCTGCTGGGTAAGGGCGACATGCTCTACATGAGCGGCAATGCCCCCGCACCGCAGCGCTTACAAGGTGTGTTTGTGTCGGATATGGAAATCAACAACATCACGCGCTATTGGCGGGCACAGCAGCCCAAGGACACGCCGCAGCAGTCCATCGCAGCCCTGACGATGGACACCAGCGCCGCACCCGTCAAGGCAGAAGACAGCCCACAGCCCGCGCCTAACTTCCAGCAGGCCTTCTGGGAAGCGGACAACGACGACGCACCCGCGACCGGTATGGCTAGCGGCGCGCACGGCCAGGAAGATGAGATGTACGAAGAAGCGGTGGAGCTGGTGCGCCGCCTGAACAAAGCCTCTGTGTCGCTGCTTCAGCGGCGGCTGCGCATCGGTTACACACGGGCGGCCCGCCTGATTGATGTGATGGAAGAACGCGGCGTGGTCGGCCCACCAACGGAAGGCAGCAAGCCGCGCGTGGTCATGCCCTGGAAGTAGTCAGAAGTGGGCACGCGCGCAGCACAGACAATAACGCAGGGCGGGTCAGCGATGATCCGCCCCTTTTGTGCTCAGCTCAGGGTGAAGGGGACGCTGTCCGGCAGATGCGCACGGGGCAGCGCAGTAGGAGTTGGCGGCGGCGGGCGGCGCTCTTGCTCCACACTGAAGGACAGCCCCGGCAGATACAGCGTGCCCACCACAGCGAGAATCGTCAGCAGCGTGATGATGATAAACAGCGTGCGCTTCCAGGCATTCGGCCCATCATCCGGCTGCAACGCGGCGTCCTCAGCGACAAGCCACTCATCCGCCGGGGGAATATCGTCCAGGTCATAATCGTAATCATCAAACATGCGTAGTCCATCCTCACTGCGTATACGCCTTCCAGGATACGCGCCGCCAATTAGACCTGCGTTAACGCCGCAGCACCGGCGCACCAAAAGCGGGTCCAACCCTAGGCCGAACCCGCTTTTGAACACAAACTTGACGCAGTACTGCGCTTAGTTGACCTTAATCACACCTTCTGGGCCGCCGCGCTGGATCGCCAGCTTGACTTCGCCAATAGCGCGGGTCACTTCGATTTCACGCGGGCAGGCGGGAGTACAGTTGAAGATCGTGCGGCAGCGCCACACACCATCCGGCTCCGCCAGCACTGCCAGGCGTTCTTGAGCGGCCTGATCGCGCGTGTCGAAGATAAAGCGGTGCGCTTGCACAATAGCCGCCGGGCCGACGTACTTGCCATTGGCCCAGAAGCTGGGGCAAGACGTGGTACAAGCCGCGCACAGGATACACTTGGTGCTGTCGTCGAACTTCTCGCGGTCTTCCTGAGTCTGAAGGCGTTCGCGCCCGTCCGCAGGCACCGGTTCGTCGTTGACGAAGTAAGGCATCACCTCGCGGTAATGGCCGAAGAACGGCTCCATGTCCACGATCAGGTCCTTGAGCACAGGCAGGCCCAGGATTGGCTCGATCTGCACCTTCTGCGGGTTGCCCAGGTCCTGCATCAGCACCTTGCAGGCCAGGCGGTTGATGCCGTTGATGCGCATGGCGTCTGAGCCGCACACGCCGTGCGCGCAAGAGCGGCGGAACGCCAGCGTGCCGTCCTGCTCCCACTTGATGCGGTGCATCAGCTCCAGCACGCGATCGGTGGGGTCTACGTTATCCAGCGTGAATTCCTGCCAATAGGGTTTCTTCTGCCCGGCAACTTCCGGGTTATAACGGCGGATTCTAAAGGTCACATCCATGGGTACGCAAAATCCCTTTGTGTTTACGGTAAATCGAAAGAGTTGAGGCCATCAAGGCCACACAAACGGGCACAGCGGTCAAGCCGCGCCACCGTGCCCGTGGTGAAACCGTCTTAGTACACGCGCTCCTTGGGCTTGAAGCGCTCGTCGGTCTCTGCCAGCGACAGGTCAACCTTCTTCTTCGTGTTCAGGCTGTAGCGCAAGTCAGCAGCCGGGGTGTAGACAGTCTCGTTTTTCTGGAAGACCAAAGTGTGCACCATCCACTTTTCGTCGTCGCGCTTGGGATAGTCGTCGCGGCTGTGCGCGCCACGGCTCTCCGTGCGGTTGACGGCGCTCAGGGCGGTCACTTCGGCCAGGTCCAGCAGGTTACCCAGCTCCCAGGCTTCCAGCAGATCGGTGTTAAATTTCTGCCCACGATCATCGATGCTCAGGTCACTCTGATACAGCGCACGCAGCTCACGCAGCTCGTCGATAGCTTCCTGCATCAGGTTCTCAACGCGGAACACACCTACCTTGTCGTTCATCATCTTCTGCATCCGCTCGCGGAGATGATAAGGCTTGGTGCTGCCACTGGCGCTGCGCAGGCGCTCAAACTCAGCCATGATGTCCGCTGCGGGGTTAGGCGGCAGCGGGGTGAAGTCCGCCGTCTTGACGTATTCGGCGATGTTCATGCCGCCGCGACGCCCGAACACCACCAGGTCCACCAGGGAGTTGGTCCCCAGGCGGTTAGCCCCGTGCGCGTTGACGCAGGCCGTTTCACCGGCAGCGTACAGGCCGGGTAGCACGGTCCAGTTTTCGTCGATGACCACTTCGGCGTCCACGTTGGTGGGGATACCGCCCATGGCATAGTGGGCCGTGGGCTGCACGGGCATCGGCTCTTTGACCGGGTCCACGCCCAGGTAGGTGCGGCAGAAGTCGAGGATGTCCGGCAGCTTACGCTCCACGTAGTCACGGTCGATGCGCTTGCTTTCGCCTGCTTCGGCGTAGTAGCGGTTCACGGTTTCCGGGCGGATGTCCAGGTGAACGTAGTTCTGGCCCTTGATGCCGTTGTCGTTCTGCACTTCCATGTAGATGGCGCGGCTCACCACGTCACGGCTGGCGAGGTCCTTAACGCTGGGGGCATAGCGCTCCATGAAGCGTTCGCCGTGGCGGTTGAGCAGCACGCCGCCCTCACCGCGCACGCCCTCGGTGATGAGGATGCCCATCTTGAAGATGCCGGTGGGATGGAACTGGAAGAACTCCATGTCCTGCATAGGAATGCCACGGCGCATCAGCACCGCCGCGCCGTCCCCGGTCATACTGTGGGCGTTGCTGGTGACCTGCCAGCAGCGGCCCCAGCCGCCGGTCGCAAACAGTGTGGCTTTACTGTGGAACACGTGGAATTCACCCGTGCCCAGCTCCAGCGCCACTACGCCGACGGACTTGCCTTCGTTGAAGAGTGCATCCACAACGTGGAACTCGTCGTAGAACTCCACCTCGTTCTTGATGCACTGCTGGTACAGGGTTTGAAGGATCATGTGACCGGTGCGGTCAGCGGCGTGGCAGGCGCGGTAGACCAGGCTCTCGCCGAAGCCCTTGGTATGCCCACCGAAGCGGCGCTGACTGATGCGGCCCTCGTCGGTGCGATCAAAGGGCAAGCCCATGTGCTCCAGCTCGATCACAGCGTCGATGGCTTCACGGGCCAACACGTCAGCGGCGTTCTGGTCGGTCAGGTAGTCACCGCCCTTCACCGTGTCGTAAGCGTGAAACAGGGGCGAGTCTTCGTTGGCGTCATCACCGATTTTGTTACCCAGTGCCGCGCCAATGCCGCCCTGCGCCGCACCAGTATGGCTGCGGGTGGGGT
>CAYWGJ010000171.1:0-6490 GCA_964457835.1 uncultured Anaerolineaceae bacterium | reverse complement strand
TCGCCAGCGCTTTCCAGGTTATCCGGCACATCTCATCAATTTCGTCTATCCATGAAATTCACCACTCCCCGTTTACATGTGTGGGTATTTCGCACCTGCCTGAAGCCTCTTATAATACCCTCTGACCTTGCCCCCTTCCCCATAAGACCGAAGGAGATCATTGTGACATCTATCAACCGACAAACACATATCACCATCTTGCTGGGAATGCTGGTGCTTCTAGGCCTCAGCGCTGTCATCAGCGCCCAAGAAGACACACCGCAGACCATCACCATCGGCCAAACCCTCACGTTGGACGTGCCCACGACCCCGCCCTCACAAGAAACACCGAACGTCACACTACTCAGCTTCAGCTTGGACGCGCCGCAAGCGGTTACCATCATTGCCCGCGCAGAGGACGGTGATCCGAGTACGGACCCGGTAGTCAGCCTTTTCGAACTTCGCAATGGCACCAGCCGCGAGCTTATCACACTGAACAACAACCCCAACGCCCCCCAAGCGCGCAGTGCCTCTGACGCGATACTGAACGACCAACTGCTGCTGGCTGGAGCGTACAACTTAGCCGTGTGGCGCGCGGATACCAACGGCACAGGCCGTGTCGTCGTCAGCATGGAAGAAGGCAATCCAGGACCGCTGGGTTTAGGCGAGATCACGGTAATCGAGGGCAGCTTCGCATTGGGCGAACGCTACCGGTTGACCAGCCGTTTTGACGGCGGGCGCGTGTTCGCAGTGGGGGCGGTCGCGGATGACGCTGAGGTTGACCTGCGCCTAGCTGTCCGGGACACGCTCGATGAGACCACGGGCAACATTGCCATCAGCGATGACGTTGAGAGCTTTGCTATTTTTTACAGTGACTTCGACCCGTTGATTCCACAGGTTGTCATCCCTGAAGATGACGACTATTTGATTCAAGTCCGCGGGTTCGGCAGCGACGACAGCGGCGGCTTCCGTTTGGTGCTGCGCGATTATGGCACCCTAAACACTGCGGCTGCTGGAAGTGAGATTTTCAGTGGCAGCTTGCTCGCCAACCAGCGCAACACCATCATGTTTGAAGGCAGCGTAGGCGAAATCGTCAACATCATCGGGAGCGCCACAGAAGACAGCCTGCTGGACCCCGAAATCGCTCTCTTCGACCCAAACAACGTACTCATGGAACGCAATGACGATCAGGGCACCGAAGTGACGGACCTACGCCAACTAGACTCCTACATTGGCAATGTACTGCTGCCTGCAACCGGCACTTACCAAGTAGAGATCAGCAGTGTGGTCGGCCAAGGTGGCTATGAAGTAGTAGTTGAGCGCATCGGTGTCGTTGAACCAGGTCCCGGCCTTGTTTTAGACTACAGCGTAGAGCTTAACACGCCCGAACCGCCGACACCTACTCCTGAGCCTGAAGCCACCGAAGAGCTAGGTAGCTAAAACAGGCCCACATACCGCCTGGACTCAAGCGGGGCCTTTGAGTACGTACTGCTCAAAGGCCTCCGCCGTCCAGGGTAGCAAGGGCTTGAAGAACTCACGGTAGATGGCCTCGGCATAAACGCGGATTTCAAGCTGCGCATCCTGGGCCATCCGCAGCTTGAGAAAATGCATCAGGTTATGCGCGTCTACTTTTGCCACCCATGTGTAATACACGCTGAAACCTGGCAGAAACAGCCGCGCCATTTCGCGTGAGACGCCAGCTTCCAGCGCCTCTTGATAAAGTGCGTAACTATTTTCATAATGAACACGCAGCTTTTCCGTGAGGGCACGGTCCGCCTCGGACTCCAGCACACCGTCACTCGCCTGCTTATTGTCCTGTGCCTGGCGTCGCCACGCGGCTGGCAGATAGAAATCATTTTCTTCAAAAGGGGTATAGCGCCCGGACTGCGCGTTGAAGTTCCAGGTTCGATGACGCGCCCACTGCCACCAGGTCACCAGCGGAGCACGCACCCGAAATTTGAACTCGACCATCTCAAAGGGCGAAGTATGGCGATGACGCAGCAGGTAAAACAACAGTTTTTTGTCGCGCTCTGGCCCTTTGCTTTCCCCCAAAAAGCTGACACGCGCTGCATTGACGATGGCTAAATCCCCACTGACATCCGCCGCGGGGTGCGGCATCAGGTCCACCAATTCCAGCCAGCCTTGTTCGCCTAAAACGGATACACGCTTACCGATGAGGTCGTTTTGCGTCACTGACTCACTCTCCTGTGGACCCAAAGCCATCCGCACCGCGCAGGGTCTCACTCAGTGCGTCCAGCGCCTCGACGGGGATCACGGCCCGCGTGTAAACAGGAAGCACAACCATCTGCGCCACCTTGTGCCCTGCTGCGACGACATAGGGCAACGCACCCGTGTTCAACATCAGGATTTGCACCTCTCCGCGATAACTGCTGTCGATAACACCCCCCAGCATGTGCAGCCCCCTAAGGCCCATGCTGGAACGATCCTTGACTAGGCCAACATACCCCTGTGGAATCTCAAGGTGCACGCCAGTTGGAATGCGAACCACCTGCCCCGGCGCGATCTCAGCCCTAGTCATGGCATAGAGGTCATAGCCGGCATCACCATCCGCTGGTGCGTCGAAGCGCAGCCCCAATGCCCGGAATGTATCAGAAAGATACACGCGCATCAGGTGGCCTCCGGATCATCAGCGATCTTGCTGGAAAGCGGGGCCTGCTGATCGCGGTACTTGGCTTGCGCACGCTTCCAGTACGGACGCTCGACAGGTGAAGACAGTGGCTCAAAGGTGATGGAACAAATGCGCATCCCTGGATACAACGCCACCGGCATCTGCCCATGGTTTGCCAACTCTAAGACGATACGCCCACGCCAGCCTGGGTCAATGACACTGGCAGTCGCATGCACGATGATCCCCAAGCGGCCTAAGCTGCTGCGCCCTTCCAGGCGGGCCACGATATCATCAGGCAGCTCCACCCGCTCCTGCGTGATCGCCAACACAAAGCTGCGTGGCTGCATCACGAAGGGCTGATCCGGCGGTACAACAAGCGCCTTCATGATGTCGCGTGACTGCTCCGGATCGCGCACATCAACGAAAGGGTGGCGATTGTACTCAAACACGCTGAACTCCGTGCTCAAGCGCAGGTCAAGCGAACAGGAACCGAGCTGCGTTTCTAAATCCGGCGCAGGCGCCACCTTGACGCGGCCCTCGTCCAACAGGCGGCGGATGTCGCGGTCGGAGTAAATCATAACTGGGAGGCTTCCGCGTAGGGCTGGTTATCACGCCAACGTGCCTCAGCATCTGCCAACACTTCAGGCAGCACCGTTACGCCAATGCCCGGCCCCTGCGGGCGGTGGATACGGCTGTTTTCGCTGAGCACAAAGTGTGGATCGGTCAGATCACGGACGTAATAGCGATCTGTGGCGCTGATGTCGCAGGGCAATGTGACGCCAGGCAGTGACGCAAAGGCCAGATTTGCCGCCCGCCCAATGCCGGTTTCTAACATGCCGCCAATCCACAACGGCGCTTCGTGCGCTACACAGATGCGGTAAATCTCCAGGCTGTGGGTGTAGCCGCCAACCCGCGCTGGCTTCAGATTGATGATCCGCGCCGCACCGAGTGCCAACGCGAGCCGCGCATCTCCAGGCGTATGAATACTCTCATCCAGACAGATGGGCGTCTGGAGCTGTGGTTGGAGCTTGCTGTGTTCGTAAATGTCGTCATGGCCCAACGGCTGCTCCAACATGAGCAGGTTATAGCCATCTAACTGCTTGAGATGCTCAGCATCCGCCAGGGTGTAGGCACTGTTGGCGTCCAGCATCAGCAAGATGTTCGGAAACATCTCACGGACACCGCGCGCTAACTCGACATCCCACCCAGGCGCGATCTTCAGCTTGACACGATCATAGCCCTGATCGACGCGGTTCTGGATCACCGCCAGGGTCGCTTCAAGTGTGGGCTGAATGCCAATACTCACGCCGACATGGGCCGACTCACGCGGGGTATGGTCTTCGGGTAGATAGCGCGCAAAAAGATCGGCCAGTGATAGACCGTTGTGTTTGCCCACAGCATCCCACACCGCAGACTCGAGACCATACTTCGCCATCGGGTGCCCACGTGTGTGGTGCAGCAAGGCAGGCACAGTCGTAGGATCGCTGATGCGCTGACCGACAACTGCCGGAACTAAAAACTCCTTCAGCACATGCCAGGCCGTACCCATCGTTTCGTAGCTGTAGCTGGGATGCATCTTTGTGGGCGATTCCCCCCAGCCCACAACGCCCTCTGCCGTGTGCAGCGCGACAATCACCGCAGACTTGAACGGCTCCGCACCGTAACTGGTCTTGAGCGGCTCCAGCAGGGGCAGGGCCACTGGGTGCAGCGTCACGTCCGTGATAGTGATAGGCTGTAGCTCTATCATAAGGTGTCTCCAATCAAACCGCTGTTTAGTTCAAGCTGAACTCGAAGCCACGATTGTAACTCATCAGGTAAAAGCCACGCTCACGCCCCTCATGATGGTCACGCAGGAAGTCCGTGATGATGTAGCCGGAGGCAAAAAGCATCTGCGTCACCTCACGGATGTGAACTTGCCAAGCACGCGCTAAGCCTTCGTCACTGTGCACTATAGCATCGAAGTTCAGCGGAATTTCTACCAAAGCAAAAACCCCTGGTGCTTGGCGGATCACAGCACTCGGCTGAGCGGAGTCATCATGAAAACGCGCCGGGTTCACGATTACGGCATTCCCTTCGATGTATTGGGCCAGCTTCAGATCGCTGCGGCTGCCATTCAAGCGTTCATCGACGCGACGATGCGTCACCCACCACTCCGCGCGCAGCCGGTCTGAACTTCCCAAAGTCACCAAGCCGGTGTCTGGCCTAGTACCGTATTCATTGGGGATAAAGCGCTGCACAACACAACCCAATTTGCGCAAGTTTAGGTGGGCATTACGCGAAAGCAGCGGATCAAAGGTCCACACGACCATGCGCACCCCCTGCTTGATGGCCGCCTGGCGCTGCATCAGCTTAAGGTTAAAACCGATGCCCTCTCCACGATATTCGGGCAGCACAACTAAACGCTTAGAGGCCAACACCAGGTTTGCCATTGCCGGGCGATCACTGCTTTCCACAACGTTACTGCCCAACAGACCAATAATTACACCGATCATCTGTGCGCCGTCAAAGGCAGCCAGCACATGCCCGCCATACTTGGCGATAGTGAACATCATGTGAGCTGGCACCAAAGCATCCGGGTGATGCCCCCAGTAGACCTTTTGCAGTGCAGCAGCTTCGAACATCTCATCCAAGGTAGTCAGCGGGCGGTACTGTATTTCAGGCATAGCATATCCTCAAGTCGTGCAAGCATTGTGTCATCAGCGCTCACGCGGGCGGCGGCGCAGAGCAAAACGTCCAGCGCGCAGCGCGTAACGTCGGTTAGGCAAATATTCTAACAGCGTATCCTCCAAGCGGCGTGGGCGTACTTGAAAGTGTTCGTAGGCACTGCCTAGGCGGGCGGTGCGGTTGGTCGCGAGCAAGTCTAACCACTGCGGCGTGACGAGCGCCCGTGGCAATACCCGGCTGTAGAGGGCTGTGGTCCAGCGCATCATATACGGTGGCACAGGCACAATCACCCGCTGCATGCGGGTCACTCGCATCACGGTGTGCACCAAGTCCCGCAGCGTGGTGTATTCCGCCCCCCCCACTGCAATCGTCTGATCGACGACATCAACCGTTTCCAGCGCGTTAGCAAGTACCTGTACCAGATCATCAATGTAAATGGGATGCAGCACGACCTCACCGCGCCCTGGCATCAAGAAGAAGAGCGGGTTAACGCCCAGCATCATAGCGATGTTGTTGATAAAGGCGTCCTCTGGACCGTACACAACGCCGGACCGAATGATAGTATAGGCCAATCCACTAGCACGCACCATGTCCTCAACCTGGCCTTTGATGCGCAGCAGCGGATAAGCCGAGACCGGAGACGCCCCCAAATGGCTCAAAGTGATGATGCGGCCCACACGAGCAGCACGCGCAATGGTCACTAAGCTGCGCGTACCGACTACCTCGACACGCTCCAGGTTGCGCGGGCGGCCCCACCACTGCGCGTTTTCCAGGTGAAAGATGACGTGCACATCACTGACGGCACGGTAGACGGTCTCTTCGTCGGTGAGCGCGCCAGTAAGCACTTCGGGCATCGGGGTCCAGGGGTCAGGCTGGCCGCGCCGATGAAGCCGCCGCACGCGCGCCTCTGGCAGCAAAACACGCACTTGTCGCCTGGTATCCAGCAGATGCTGCACCAGACTGCGGCCAACAAAACCGGCGGCACCCGTCACAAGGATCATAAGCCCACACTGCATTCCTGTTACTTTTGTGGTCAAGTATCCCAATTATAATGGTGGCTAGCCTCAGCGACCATGGCGCATCAGTTAGATTGTAGCATTCTGCTACAGTGCCGAGGTTTGTCTTGACAAGTGGATCAGGCCCCACTATACTGCCCAAGAAATTGGGGGCGTGGTGTAGCGGTTAACATGCCACCCTGTCAAGGTGGAGATCGCGGGT
>CAYWGJ010000170.1:0-6531 GCA_964457835.1 uncultured Anaerolineaceae bacterium | reverse complement strand
GCGGCGCTGGCGGGGATGCTGTAAGCGCAGGCTATCCGGCAGCAGCGGCTTCTTCAGTACACGGCGCGGGTGCAGCCAGCGCAGCGTGTGCAGGCTCAAGGGCTGACGGTGGGCACAGCGCCCACCACTGACGCCCCGCGCGGTATGCTGATTCTTGACTCAATCTGTGTGTTCGCCTGGTGCACACCCAGCCCTTACTGCACGTTGACTTGATACGCCCCGCCATCAAAGCCAAACTCGCCTACAATCAAGCTGTAAGTGCCGTCCATGGGCAAAGTCACCACGACCTGAGCATTGATGTTGTCCGGAAACGCAATATCGTCGTTCTCAGCAATCAGGTTCCCGTTGGGGTCCAGCACCCGCAGCATAGGATCGAAATTGCCATCTCGCGCCGTCACAGTGAAAGTACGCACTTCACCGACCCTGCCTTCATAGGTGTAGAGGTGATTGGTATCATTAAAAGACGGCATTGCCCCCAATGCAGCGTCGCCCAGCGCAATGGAGCCTTGATAGTCGCTGACACTGCCTTCAAAGGTCATGGTAAAGCCTTCACCCATGGCTTCAAGCTCGGACAAGGTTTCGGTCCAGGCATTGCCCATACTGACTCCCACGGTGTTGGCCGTCACGATCAAGCCGACCACCCCCAAGACGATTATGCCGACCACAATGCCAATCACGATGAGCACGGGGCCGTTATTGCTGCTGCTGCGGTGCTTCGCTTTCGGAGCCAAAGCCGCCGCACCACCCCGCTTCGCCTTACGCGGGTCCAGGCCCATGTGGGAAAGTGCTTCGGCGGCCTGCGGGTGACCGGGGTCTATGTCTAGCACATGATACAGCGCATCAGCGCGCTGTTGGCGCGTATCGGCGGCGCGGGCCATCAACAGCCAGCCTTTCAGGTCATTGGGGTCACGGTCCAGGGCTTGACGCAGCACTTGGCGCGCCGATGACTTGTCCCCGGCTTTGATATAAGTGTATGCACGTTGGTGTTCAGCAGCGGCCATTAGTTTGTGGGACCTCACACACTGCTCAATGATCGATACATCCATTGTTGCACAGTTGCTGCCAAAAGAGTCTTGACGTATCCCCCCAAATACGGGGCTTACATGGACCTCAGCCTTCAGCCGCAGCGGATGATGGGATGATGATTCTCAATGGTTCACAACCAGAGTTGCGGTATGATTATTAGAGGTCGCACAGCCTGTGTTTTGCGGTGATATTCGTTATAATGCCCGCACCCACAAAAACATGGGCAGGCACAGCATGATGAACGCAGCAGGCCGGAGATCGCGCTGTCACACATGCCCTATACTGCGCCTTTCACCGACTAAACACACCAGGGATTGTCACTATGCAAAATGACCTCATCGGGAAACAGTTGGGCGATTACAAAATTGTGTCTATCCTGGGCAAAGGCGGCATGGCGCAGGTCTACAAGGGTTATGATGAAAACCTGGACCGCTACGCCGCCGTCAAGGTGATTGACCCAGGCACCGTACCCAACGAAGAAGACGCTGAATACCGCGAGCGCTTCTCGCGCGAGGCCCGCGCGATTGCCCGCCTCAATCACGCGCGCATCGTCGGCGTCTACCAGTTCGGCAGCACCGAATCACTGGTGGACATGCCCAACCTCTACTACATGGCAATGGTCTTCATCGATGGCCGGGACCTGCGTCAGGTCCTCAAAGAGTTCAACCGCCGCGAGCGCCGCATGACCCACGCCCAGGTCCTGCGTATTATGCAAGACATGGCCGAAGCCCTAGACTACGCCCATCAGCAGGGCGTTATCCACCGCGACGTCAAGCCTTCCAACATCATGGTGACCGCCGACGGCCACGCGGTACTCACCGACTTCGGGCTGGCGCTGCGCACCCAGGAAGGCACCCTGGGCAACACCTTCGGCAGCGTACACTACATCGCCCCGGAGCAGGCCGTGAACTCCGCGCAGGCCACCGCCCAGAGTGACCTCTATTCGCTGGGCGTGGTGCTCTTCGAGATGCTGGCCGGCAAAGTCCCGTTTGACGACAACTCCGCCATGAGCGTGGCCCTCAAACACATCAGCGACCCACCGCCGCCCCTCTCCAGCTTTAACCCGGACATCGCACCCGAAGTCGAGTCGGTGGTGCTCAAGGCCCTGGACAAAGAACCGGCCCGTCGTTACGCCAGCGGTGAGGCCTTCGTCAAAGCGCTAGCCCGCGCTTTTGCTGCCGGTATCGATGAAGAGACCCACGACCTACAAGACGACACCAACCCTTACGTCTCGCTAGAAGACATCGACGCCAAGGCTGTAGCGGCGAGATCGCAGGCCGCCGCAGACGCTGACAGTGAGCCGCAGGTAGAGGACGCCACCCAGCACCCGCGCCGCACGCGTGAGATGCAGCAGGCGGATTTGGGCGGCTTCAGCGCGGGGCGCGTGGACATCGAAGCTCCTACGGTGCCCACCGATCCATCGATGCAGAAGGCCCTGCTGGAGTCACGGATGAAGGCACAATCCAAGCAGCGCTCCCGCCGCGGCCTGCTGATCGGGGCGCTGCTCTTGATCGTGGCAGTACTCGCCGTGTTGCTGCTGGTCCTCAGCGGTCTGGGCAGCGACGACGGTGGTGATGCGGCGGTCGTTGCCGCTGCACAGACCAACACGGCGTCCGCTTTGGCGGCCATCGATCAGCCTGACGCCAGCGCCACGGATACGCCCACCGAGCTGCCACCGACGGATACGCCCACCGAGCTGCCACCGACGGAAACACCCACCGAGCTGCCACCGACGGATACGCCCACCGAGCTGCCGCCGACGGAAACACCCACCGAGCTGCCGCCGACGGATACGCCCACCGAGCTGCCGCCGACGGATACGCCCACCGAGCTACCGCCGACGGAAACACCCACCATCGTCGGTACCCCGCTGATTGACGCGGTGGATAACGATGAACCCGCCCTGCTGCTGCGCTATGACGGGCGCACCCTGGTGGCCTATAACCGCAGCAATCAGCGCATCGACATCAGTGGGCTGGTTTTCGTGGGCAATGGGGGCAGCTTCCAGGCGCGCGAGTGGGATACCGGCGTGGGAGAAATCAGCCGCATACCGACACAAATCTGCTATCAGGTGTGGTCCACGCTCTTCGTCAACCTACCCGACAACGCCTTCCCGGCTGAGATTTGCGCCTCACGACGCGGTTTCCGGCAGACTGCACGCACCTTCTGGATTGACAACAGCGAGGGAGCAACTTTTGAAGTGCGCCGAAACAACGTCGTGCTGGCCGAATGCCCCGCAGTCAGTGAAGACAACGAAGCGGATAACCGCTGCCTGGTGCCCCTGGACGGCAGCGACGGCTGAAGCACAGCGGGGTCAAAACTGAAAATGCGCGGCGTAGTGCACCACCCGGCGTGTGTAATCGGTGGTAAAGCCGCGCAGCCGTTCCTCTAAGTGCTGCCAGCGGTCACTAGCGAAGGCCGCTTGCAGCACCTCGGCACTTTCCGTGACGAACACCAACTGTCGCTCTGGATAATCACCCCAAGCCACATGCCACGCCGACAGCATGTGAATGCCCATGCTGCGCAGTCCCGGCACGAATTCCCCCAATGCAAAACGGTAATAGGCATCTTGTTTGCCCGGCTGAATGTCGTAAGTGATGAGCAGCTTGTAGCGTGGATACAGCGTGATATTGGGCATGACAGGCCTCGCTAGCTCAATCGTCCTGTGAGTCGTCGGGGTTACGCTGCTCAAAGAGACGCAGCATGTCGTCCACATGGCCGGGTGGAATCTTGGGACGCGGGTCGGTAGCCAAGCTGCGATAACGCGGCTTCTGCTTCATGGGGGGCTGCCGCATCAGCGCCACGAAGTCCGCCGACCCCATCAGGCGCATCTTGCGGCGTTTTGCCATAGCACGCACCACATTGTCCGACGACACCAGCGTCCACTCATCCGGGGTGCGCACGTTCTGGATGCGCCTAATGAGAAGGTGGTCGGCGTTGGAACCGTGCGGCGCAAAGATCACATCCACCTTGCTGGTGGACATGCGCGAGGAACCGCCAGGATTGCCCCGGTCAAAGATGACCACACAGCGCGCTTTAGGCACCGCAGCCACAAAGCCGTTGAGCTTCTGCACCAGAACCGCCTCGTCATGCGCGTGCTCATAGCTGAGGTCCGGCATTTGGCCGATGAGGTTGTGACCATCGATCAAGTATTGCATGATGTCACCCTACGGTTCTGAAGCGATCAATGTAATCAGTATAACACGCAGAGACCGCCTGTTGAGGCGGTCGGGCTGTGATTTTTCCGCAACGCTTATCTGGCTTTGAGCGCCGCCTTAGATGGTTAGGTCCCAGGCAGCCAACTCCGCCATGAAGCGGTGCGCGGTCAGGTCCAGGTAGATGGGCGTCAGGCTGGCGTACCCATTGTGCACCGCCCACAGGTCCGTGCCGATCTGGTCCACGTCACCGCCCGGCTCCGGCCCGACGATACGATATACGCTGCGGTCTTCATTGGCGGCCAGCTCATCGCGGTAGATGCGCAGGCCTTGGCGCGTCAAACGAATACCTTTGACTGAAGGACCACCGGGCACGTTCAAATTGAGGATGGTCAGCGTTGGGATTGTCTGCTCCAAGGTGCGCCGCACGACCTTGGTCGCCACTTGGGCCGCCACCGCGTAATCCTCGATAGCATCCGCGTGGCGGTTCTCCAACGAGACGGCCACCGCTGCCGGCACCTTGTTGATGGTCGCTTCTAAGGCGGCGGTGACGGTGCCGCTGTAGGTGATGTCCTGGCCCATGTTGGCTCCACGGTTGATACCGGAAACCACCAGGTCCGGGGGCCAATTGTCGTAGATGCCCAAAGCCAGCACAGCGATGCAGTCCGCCGGGGAGCCGCTGACCGAAAAAGCCGGGGTGCCGTCCATCAGTTGGGTTTGGGTCACCGGAATGTCCTGGAAGAGCGTCTTCTTGTGACCGCTGGCGCTTTGGTTAGTAGCAGGCGCGGCGACGGTTACGTCCCCAATGCTTTGCATGGCTTGAACCAGTGCCAGTAGGCCTGGCGCGTGCACGCCATCGTCATTGGTCACTAGAATGCGCGTCATAGCAGTGTCCTTTCGTGTGCGATGCCGTCACGGACTCAGGGGGTGCCGGTCATCTTGACAATTCGCAGACAAAAAATTCACTTTCTTTATTCTTGGTGTTTTAGTCCTGTGCTATAGTTATTTTAGAGTTATGTCATACTGGCAGCAGCAGCCGACTTTTATGCTGCGCGTGCCAGGCTGTCTGCGTTTACATCTGATGCGGCCAGCGCCTCTGTATGTTATCGGTGCTTATGCCGCTGTCGCTCCAGGGCTGCCTATGAGTCGCCGCCCACCCATCATTATCCAATCATACCTGAAGAGGATTCGATATGCTGTACTCAACGCTCTCATTTGCCTTTCAATACCTACATACGGCCCTCGCAGTCATCGGTGCGGACACGCGCCGCGGTCAGGGCCTGGTGGAATACGCCTTGATCCTGGCCTTAGTGGCCGTAGCCGTCATCGTAATCTTGACGATCCTAGGACCATCTATAGGCAACTTGTTCTCGACCACGGTCTGCGGTGTGCAAAGCGCCGGCGGCCTGGACCCAGACTCAACCATCTGTAACTGACCTGACAAACGTCATGAATGAGCCGGACTCAAGTAAGCCCTGCGCCTTGTAGGGCTTCTTGAGTCATAGACACCCAATACAATCAAGGACCCGTCAATGGCTAGCAAATCCGCCAACAAGTCGAAGAAAAAGAACCCGCAGAAGGCCGCCGCGCAGCAGCAGGCCGCCCCCAGCCTGGTGATCCTGCTGGTGATCCCGGTTGTGGGCATTGCCCTCGCGCTGGGGCTGCTGCTTGCCAATGGTGAAGGCAGCAGCACCGACAGCAGCAGCGTCCAGCAGGCCAACCTCGGGCGCGGCCCGGCACCAAACTTCCAGCTCACCGGCCTGGACGGCAGCCCGCTGAATCTGGAAGACTATCAGGGGCGCGTCGTCTTCCTGAACTTCTGGGCCAGCTACTGCCCGCCCTGCATCCGTGAACTGCCGGACTTCCAGACCTTCGCCAAGCAGCAGGGCGAAAATGGCGCTGCGGTCATCGCGGCCAACAACTACGACGACCTCGACGGCGTGTATGACTTCCTGCGTGAGCACAACATGGACCTCAGCGCGGTAGACATTGGGCTGGACCCCGGTGGCCGTGCGGGCAACCAATACAGCATCACCAGTCTGCCTACTACCTACATCATCGACGCCGAAGGACAGGTCAGCGACGTACACTACGGACTCATCACCCTAGAACAGATGTACGCTTACCTCAACGACGTAAGCTGAGCATCAGGTCGAACGGTCGTCCTCATCGCGCTTTTTACCCAGCCGTGGCACGGGCGGCAGCGGCGGCTGTCGTCCGCTTTTGTCTTTGCCGCGCTCTGGCAGCATTCGGCGGATCAGCGCCGTACTGTCCCCGGTGGGCGGGTCGTCCTCCAGGATGGGCAGCTCCGGCGCGGATGGCGGCGCGGATGGCTGCGCGGATGGCGGGC
>CAYWGJ010000169.1:0-6568 GCA_964457835.1 uncultured Anaerolineaceae bacterium | reverse complement strand
GGCCCCACACCCAAGCCTTGCAGGAAGATCAAGGCGCTGCGCGAGGCGGCGTTGGCGCGCCAGGCTTCGGCCAGCGCTCTGGCAATGTGCGGCTTGAGGCCTGGCACTTCCGTCAGGCGCTCCGGGTCCCGGTTGAGCACGGTCAGCGTCTCCACGCCGAAGTGCGTCACGATCTTCTCCGCGGTGCGCGGCCCCAGCCCTTTCACCGGCAGGCTGACCAGGTACTGTTGGATGCCGTCGGTGCTGCTGGGCACGATGGGCCGTACATGCTCGGCCTGGAACTGTTTGCCGTAGCGCGGGTGCTCAGTCCATTCGCCGCTGAGTTCGACCGACTCGTTGGGTCCCAGCTCCGGCAGGCTGCCCACCACGGTGATCGTGCCGTCGCGGGCGATAGCATCTGGGTAGGCGGCTTGGTCCGGCTTCAGCTTGAGCACGCTGTAGCCGTTCTCCGGGTTGAAGTAGGTCACGCGCTCCACGACGCCGGTAATGGTGATGGGCATGAGACTCCCTGTTCCTGTTCGTGTGATGACTTCGCCGGGTGGGCGTGCAGGCTCAGTCCTCGCCGGACACGTGGTCGCCCACCGACTCGGTGAAATCGGCCAGCAGCGCGAGCACCTCTTGGCCGTAGTGGGCGCGCTTCCAGGGGCCGAAGCCCTGAATAGCGGCCAGCTCATCGATGTGGGTGGGGGCGCGTTCGGCCAGTGCCCACAGCGCCTGCTTGGGCAGGATGACGTCGCTTTCCACGCCGCGTTGAATCGCCCGTTCTTTGCGCCAGGTATGCAGCGCGATGTAGCGTTCGCTGATGATGGAATGCGGCGGACGGTGGCGCGGTGGTGCGTGGGCGGGGGAGTCCTGGCCGCGCGTGACCGCCTGTAGAATCGCGCTGCCGTAGCGGCGGACGTGGTTGGCGTTCAGGCCGCTGATGCGCTGTAAATCCCCTTTGCTGACCGGGGCGCGCCGCGCGATTTCGACCAGGGCGTTATTAGCAAACACTTTGAAGGGCGGGCGGTCTAGTTCGCGGGCCACGTCGTCGCGCAGGGCGAAGAGTTCGCGCAGCACGCCGGCCTGTTCGGGGGTGAGCTTGTTGGGCAGGGCCAGCTTCCAGAAGCCGCCAGGGTCGAAGCCGCGCCCCGGTGCTTCACGGTCCAGGGCGGCCTCTTCGCTGAAGACCTCCAGCGCTTCTTCCAGGCGGCCCATGGCGGTCAACTCCTCGTGCAGGATGTCGCGCAGGCGGGGCAGAAAGTGCGTGTCCATCTGGGCATAGCGCAGGCTGTCCTTTGGCAGCGGACGCCGCCCCCAGTTATCGCGCTGATGCTTTTTATCCGGGCTGACGCCGAAGTGCGTCTTCAGCAGGTGGCCCAGCCCGAAGGCTTTGTAGCCCGCGACGCGCGCGGCCATCATCGTGTCGAAGAGGTTCACGACCGTGAAGCCGTAATCGCGCTGCAAGCAGGCCAGGTCGTAATCCGCCGCGTGGAAGACTTTCTCAATGCCGGGGTCAGCCAGCACTTCGCCCAGGCCGCTGAGGCCGTCCAGGGCCAGTGGGTCGAGGATGTAGTCTTGTTGGCGGGTGGAAATCTGGATCAGGCACACGCGCTCTTGGTAGGCGTGCAGGCTGTTGGACTCGGTGTCGATGGCGACCAGGGGCGCGGCGCGCAGGTCACGCAGCAGCGACTCCAGGGCGGCAGGCGTGTCGATGTACGGGGCCGGGGGGAGGTGGGCTTGGCTCATGAGGCGCGGCGGCGTTCCGTTCTGGCTGTCAGGTGAGCGTCATTATACGCCCGGTGCCGGGCGTGGGGCAATGGGCGGATTACGGGGCTGTGTCGGGAGTGGTGATTTGCATGGACCTGATTCAAACCCCATCCCTAGCTGCTGCGCAGCCATTGCCCGCCGTTGAAAAAGGGAAGGGTCAGCGCCGCTAAATTCACCGTTCCCAAACCCTGATACTCACACCCCGTAATCGACTCAATTACCCCGCATAAGCATATGCGCGCACGGCCCACATCGGGATGCGGTCGTCGATGAAGGGCAGCAGATAGGCCCAGTCCGCGCCCAGTTCCGGGGCGGTGGCGGGCTTGTCCGGCGGGCTGATCTTGCACATCTTGCCGATTTCGAAGGGCGCACGCTGCGCCCAAAGCCGTTCTTCCTCCGGCAGGCGCATCACCAGTGTATCGCGGCCTCGCGCCAGCGCAAAGATCACGCCGCTTTCCGGGTGCACCAGCGCCGCCTGTCCGTAGACCACCGCCGCCACGCGCTGGATGGCGTCGGCGGGCAGCAGTTCAGGCACTTCTCCCCAGAAAAAATTGAGCAGGTCCGGGTGAATTTGCAGCTTGGCGGCCTGCTGGCCTTCGACCGCCTGGGTGGTGGGGCCGCCCACTCCGCCCGCCTTGAGCGTCGTCAGCACGCGCTGGTTGGGGGCGGGGGCTTTCAGCAGTTCCTGAAACGTCATGATGTGTGCTCCCTAGTTTTATCGCAATAGGCTGTGGTTTGGTCCTGGGTGGCGCGCGGCGGCTCTGCTACACTTCCACGCTGAACACGCACGCAAACGCACAGGACGATGCCGATGAACGATATTCACTTCGGTACAGACGGCTGGCGCGCCGTCATCGCCGATACCTTCACCTTTGGCAACTTACGCCTAGTGGCCCAGGCTTTCGCGGATGACCTGCGCCAGCAGCACGCCGACCAGGACGAGCTGGCGGTGGTGGTGGGCTATGACACACGCTTCCTGTCGGATCGCTTTGCGGCGCAGGTGGCGGCGGTGCTGGCCGCCAATGACATCACCGCTTGGCTCACCCGCACTGACGCGCCGACCCCTGTCATTTCTTACAATGTCAAAGCGCGCGGGGCACAGGCCGGCATCATCATCACCGCCAGCCACAACCCGCCGCGCTACAACGGCTTCAAGGTGAAGAATGCGCAGGGCGGCTCGGCAGCGGCCAGTGAAGTGAAGCACATCGAAGCACAGCTCAAGGCCAACGCCGCCGCCGGGCGCGCGCCACAGGTCATGGACCTGGACGAGGCGATGCGCAGCGAGCGTGTCATCCGTTTTGACCCTTCGTGGGTGTATTACCAGCACCTCACTGAAAACCTGGTCGACCTGGACCAGATCAGCCAGCGCGAGCTGAACGTCGTCGCGGACGCCATGTGGGGATCAGGGCGCGGGGCCTTTTCCGCGATCCTGGCGCGCACCCGCTCGCGCGTGACTGACATCCGCAGCGAGCTGAACCCCGGTTTCGGCGGCATCCACCCAGAGCCGATCCTGCGCCACCTGAACGCGCTTTTAGCCGCCGTACAGCAGGGTCAAGCAGACGTGGGACTGGCGACCGACGGCGACGCCGACCGCATCGGGGCCATTGACGGCCAAGGGAATTTCGTGGACCCACACCATATCTTCGCGCTGGTGCTGCGCCACCTGGTGGAGGTCAAGGGGCAGCGCGGCGACGTGGTGAAGACCGTCTCCACGACGACCATGATTGACAAGCTGGCCGAAAGCTACGGCCTAACCCTGCACGAGACGCCGGTGGGCTTTAACCACATCGCCGACCTGATGGGCCAGCATGACGTGCTCATCGGCGGCGAAGAATCGGGCGGCATCGGCGTGCGTGGGCACATCCCGGAAGGCGACGGGGTGCTGATGGGCCTGCTGCTGCTGGAGGTCATAGCACAAACGCGCGCGCCGCTGCACGCCATCATCGCCGACTTGCAGGCCCAGTACGGCCCGGCACATTACGCCCGCGTTGACGCCAAGCTGAGTGTGCAGCGCCCCAAAGCCGAGGTCATGGCCGCACTGGTGGACGGCGCGCCCGGCGTGCTTAACGGCGAGTCGGTGCAGGAGGTCAATCAGCGTGACGGGGTGAAGTTCATTCTGGCGGATCGAAGCTGGCTGCTGGTGCGTCCCAGCGGCACGGAGCCAGTGCTGCGCGTCTACGCCGAAGCGCCCACGCCCGACGCGGTGCAGGCCCTGCTGGAAGCAGGCAGCGCCATGGGGAAACGGGTCACCGGGTAAAGCCGGTCCCTACCTTGTGTCACGCAGGGATTCGGGTTAAGTTTGTAGCAACGAGACGCTTAGATGCACTCAACGACCAAGCAACCACCTGGGGCAATGATCCATGGGCACAATGAACCCTGACCTGATGTCCAAAGACCTTAACGCGGTGCTCAATGAAGCGGTCGCGCTGAAGAGCGAATTCAAGAAGAGCAACATCATGCCGGAGCTGGTGCTGCTGGCCCTGGTCCGCAGCAAGGACACCGCCGCCGCCCGTCTGCTGAGTGTCTTTGCCGACTCGCGCGGACTGGACATCGAACGCCTGGAGCGCCAGGTGATACTGGCCGCCGAAACCCGCCGTGACCAGAGTGGCAGCCTGGACTTTGTGGCGCGCGGCAACCGCCAAACCACCCTCTCCCGCCAGACCATCATCCTGCTGGACGAAGCGCTCAGCGTTGCGAACACCATGGACGAAGTGCGCATCGACACCGACCACGTGCTGGCGGTTATGGCCGAAAGCAGCATCAGCACCAGCGGCCTGCTGCGCCAATACGGCATCACGCCCAAAGCGATTACCGAAATCATCGCCGAGTACAGCATGGTCCGCCGCCGCCCCGACGGCACCACGCGCAACGTCGTGCAAGAAGCCAAACACGGCCATATGCGCGCCGTCTACTTCCGCGAGGACCTGCTGCGCGACGTGATAAACATCCTCTCGCAGGCGGTCAATCGACACATCATCCTCATCGGTGAGGACGGCGTAGGCAAGCGCACCCTGGGCTACAGCCTGGGCCTGCTGATGAGCCAGGGCAAGGGGCCGGCCCGCCTGGGCAGCCTGGTCACGGTGGATGAAACCGCCCTGCTGGATAACGACCAGAAAGCGATCCGCGCCGGCATGAGCAAGGCTGCCGGGGGCATCCTTTTTATCCCGCACCTGCACCGTTTCTTCGGCGGGCCGATCAAGGCGCAGTTCACCAAGTCCGCGCCGCTGATCCAGAAGGCCTTTCTGGCCGATGACCCCGTTATCATTGGCACCACCACCGAGGTGGAATACGCGCAGCGCCTGGCCGTGATGAGCGCCATCAGCGAGAACAGCCAGGTCGTGCGCGTGCCGGAGCCAAGCGTCGAAGAAACCATTGAGATGCTCAAGATTCTGCGCCCGCACCTCGAAGCCGATTATGACCTGGAGATGCGCGAGGAAGCGTTGGAACTGGCCGCGCGCCTGGCGAAGCGCTATCTGACCGCCACGCCCCTGCCACGCAGCGCGGAGCATCTGCTGCACCGCACCGCCGCCATGGTCAGCATGAGCCAGCAGGCTCACCTGGCCTTCCGCCCGGACCTGAGCGACAACGTGCTGGACGCCGAAGACATCACCCTGGCCGCCAGCCAGATGACCGGCGTCCCGGTGAATAAGCTGGGCGAAGACGAGCGCGTGCGCTACGCCAGCATGGTCGAGCACGTTAAAGAGCGCGTCATCGGCCAGGACGAAGCCGTCATCAGCGTCAGCCGCGCCATCAAGACCGCGCGCGTGGGCCTCAAAGACCCCAAACGCCCGATTGGGGCTTTCCTCTTCCTGGGACCCACCGGCGTGGGCAAGTCTGAGCTGGCGAAAGTGCTGGCCGAATTCATGTTCGGCAGCGAAGACGCCATGCTGCCCCTGGACATGTCCGAATTCAAAGACGAGAGCAGCCTCAACCGCCTCTTAGGGTCCCCCAGCGGCTACGTAGACAGCGAAGCAGGCGGCCAGCTCACCGAGCGCGTGCGCCAGCAGCCCTACATTATCGTGCTGTTTGACGAGGTAGAGAAGGCCCATCCACGCATCATGGACATCCTGCTGCAAGTGATCGAGGAAGGCCGCCTGACTGACGGGCGCGGCAACCCGGTCAGCTTCAGCGAAACCGTGATTATCCTCACCAGCAACCTCGGCTCTACTACGTTGGCCGTGCCCGTCATCACCGACGCGGTGCGCGACGAAGCCATGGAGGACGTGCGCACCTTCTTCCGCCCGGAGTTCCTCAACCGCCTGGACGAAGTGATTATGTTTAACGCGCTCAATGACGACGCGCTGGCGCTGATCCTGCGGCTGCTGCTGAAAAAGGAAAACCGTATGGCCGAAGAACGCGGCCTGGAACTGAGCTTCAGCGACGCGGCGCTGGCGTGGATGCTGGCGCAGAACGATCAGCCCGAATACGGCGCGCGGCCCCTGCGCCGCATCATCCGCCGCAGCGTGCGTGAACCCCTGGCCGACTTCCTGCTGCGCGCTAACCCGCCTGCTAGCACCGAGGTCCGCATTGACGCCAACGACGCCGGACTCATCTTCAGCGCTGAAGTGGACGGCAAAGAGATCAAAGTCGGCGGCTGAGCTGTGCTAGACCCTGTTGGCGAGTCAAGCCCTCGCCCTAAGGCTAAACATTACCCATAAGTCTGAGAATGGGTAAACTGGGGAAAAAGGGGGTTGGGCGATGAAATCGGTATTCGGAGATCAACGGCCGGTCAATTTCTTTTATAGGAGTGTTGGAAGATAATACAACGTCGGGTTTTTTGCGCATACGACCCTATCTGTAAGTGAACAGGGCGTGCCAT
>CAYWGJ010000168.1:0-6587 GCA_964457835.1 uncultured Anaerolineaceae bacterium | reverse complement strand
TGGTCCGCGCCCGTGCTGCCTTCGACGACTTGGCCGCCTCCGCCGAGGACGGGCTGTACGTCGTCGTGGCTCACGGCGGTACCATTGCCGTCGTCCTTGAATCGCTCTTCCCCGATCACCAGCCCCTGCGCCGCGTGCACTACGGCAATACCTCCATCAGTGTCGTGCAGCGCCAGCCCGACAGCACCTGGACCCTGGAACGCCTGGCCGAAACACCCCATCTGCTGCCGGACCAAGACCGAAACTTCGACGTTTATTGAGCCGCCGGTTTGCGTGCGCGGATCACGATGAAGCCCGGCTTGCGCAGCAGGCGCTCATAGCGCTCCGGATCATGGTCCGCGAAGCTGGGCACCGGCTTCGGCTCCAAGACCTGATCCAGCAGCAGCCCCGAAGCCACCAAGGGATTGAGCATAGCCGCCAGCGGACGTCGATACGCCCGGATAACCGGGGCCGGTTCGCCGAAGCCATGCCATATCGCCTCGCGCAGCTCCACCGCGAAGTAATCGACGTCGCCGTCCTTGCGCATCCAAAAGTCATAATCGCTCTGCGGGTGCCCGTGCGACATCACCGCCAGGCCGCCGGGCTTCAGCACACGTGCGAACTCAGCGAAGACCGGCCCCCAATCTTCAATGTAGTCCAGCACAAGCTGACAAACGATCAGGTCAAAGCTGGCATCCTGGGCAAAACGCAGCGGCTGGCTCAGATCATGGACGTACACGGATTCGGCGTCGGGGGCGGCCTGGCGCGTGATGCGCACCATGTCCGGCGTTACGTCGAAGGCCACCACCTGCGCACCGTGATCCAGCAGCCAGCGCGTATTGAAGCCCGGCCCGCAGCCCGCGTCCAGCACGCGCTGCCCGGCCACATCCGGCAGTAAGGACAGCGTGGCGGGGCGTTCGTAATGGGCGTTGTGCGCTTTGTCACGGGCGATCTGGGCGTAGCGCTCAGCAAATTCGGCGTAGTTCAGCTCTCCCAGCGGACGCTCATCCTGGCTCAGCGGCATGGCAGCTCTTCCTTAAGACTTCATAACGGGTCAGGAAGGGTATCACAGGACAAAGGCTGTTTCCAGGTCGATTTGCCGTCTGCGCCCGCCTGCGCTACCCTCTGCACAAATCGCATCCACCAGAGGACTCCTATCATGCCGCCAACCCCTGCCGAGAAGACCGTCTCGCTGATTGAAAACCGCGCCGCGCACATTCTCTCCAAGCTGCACACTGCCGCCGCACTGATCCTGCGCCAGGCGGGGGAGAGCGTCGAGGCGGCCCGCCCCCCACTGAGCGCGGCCTACCTGGAAGCCTACACTGAGCATTGGCGCTTCCTGCTGCCCGATGATCCCGCTGAACGCGCCGCTGTGCTGCACCTGATGGCCGAACGCTGGGCCTTCGACCGCGACTCCGCGCCGGAGACCTGCGCTTCGCTGGGCGTCGATGCCCCTGCCCTGCGCAGCGCCTATGAGTCAGCCTACGGCCAACCGCCTGACGCCGCACTGCGCCCACCACATGCCGACTCCAGCCCGGCCATGGACCCGCTGTACGCGGCAGTCATCGGCGGGCTGCGCTGGCGTTACCTACTGCGCGGCGAAACGCTGATCCAAGCCGGGGACGCAGGTACGGGCTTGTATCTGCTGCTGGAAGGCTTGGTGCGCGTACAGCACGAAGACGCACAGAGCGGCGCACTGCACGTGATCGCCACGCTGGGGCCGGGTGAACTCATCGGCGAGATGAGCCTGCTCACCGGTGAAGCGCACGGCGCAACAGTCATCGGCCTGCGCGACAGCGACTTGGTGCTGCTCTCGCGCACGGCCTTTGACCAGCTCACCGAAGCCCACCCGATCCTGCTGCGCTCGCTGGCGTACCAGGCCATCGAACGGCTGCGCGGCACCACGGCAGAACGGCAAGCGCTGCGCCGGACGCGGCTGGTGGCCCTGCTCTACGCCGACCCCGCCTTGGCCGAGTCCTTCACGCCACAGCTCCAGGCCGCCTTTGATCCCTTCGGCGCTCCCATTAAACGCCTCACCGCACCGGAGGTGGATGCCGGCGTAAAGGAGAACAACGGCTTCGCGCTCGAAGAGCTGGCCGACGATTACGCCTTCGTCGATTGGCTCGAACAGCAGGCCCTCACCTTCCCGACGCTGTTGTGCGACTCGCACCCGGATTACCCCAACTGGACGCGGCGCATCATCCTGCAAGCCGACCACATCCTCATCGTGGCGCGCGCAGACGGCGATGCTGACCTCAGTGTGGTTGAGCGCATCCTAGCCGCGCTGGATCAGCCAGAGCTGACGCCGCCGCAGTCGCTGGTGCTGGTGCAGCCACGCCGGGACATGCAGCCGCAAGGCACACGCCGCTGGCTGGAGAAGCGCCCGCGCGTCGCCCAACACCATCACGTCGCGCTGGACCACAAGCCGGACCTGGCGCGGCTGGTGCGGGCGGTGCGCGGGCGCAGCGTGGGCATCGTGTTCGGCGGTGGCGGGATGCGCGGCGCGGCGCACGCGGGCGTCATCCAGGCCTTAGAAGAGTTGGACGTGGCGGTTGATTACGTGGGCGGCACCAGTGCCGGTGCCGTCGTAGCCGCGCAGTACGGCCTGGAGTGGGACGTGCCCCGCATCATGGAAGAAACGCGCGAGCGCCTGCTCAAGCGCAGCACGCTGTTTCAGTTTACGCTGCCCTTCGTGGCCTTCACCACGGCGCAAAAGCTGAACGCGGCCTACGCGGCCATGTTCGGCGGCGTGGACATCGAGGACCTGTGGCGACCGGCCTTTACTATCGCCTCCAACCTGACACAGGCCCGCATGGAAGTCATGGACTACGGCTCGCTGCACAAGGCAGTGCGCGCCAGCAGCTCCCTAGCGGGTATTCATCCGCCCACCGTGGCTGAAAACAACGACCTGCTCATTGACGGCGGCGGCTTCAACAACACCCCTGCCGATGTGATGCGAGGGGTCGTGGGTAAGCACGGCACAGTCATCGCCGTGGACATGGGCTTTACCAAGCGCGAATTCCCGCACTTCAACTATGACGACACCGTGTCGGGCGTCAGCATCCTGCTCAACCGCATCAATCCCTTCCGCCGTCGGCAAATCGTAGCGCCCAGCATCGTCACCGTGATGCTGCGTGCTAATGCCTTGTGGAGCATCCAGGCCACAAACCGTCAGGTGGCCCCAGCCGACTTGATCCTGCGCCCGCCCGTCAGCGACTACGGCCTCTTTGAGCTGGACGCCGCCGACGCGATCTTCCAGCGCGGCTACGAAGACGCCCGCGAAACGCTGGCCGCCTGGGTCAATTCTGGGGCACTGGGCGATACCTACGCGCGCGCCTAAAGCCGCACCACCCGGAAGCCAATCGAGGCGTAGAGCGTGTTGGGATTGAGTGCGTAATAGAACGCCACCTGGCAGCGGGTGCTGGGGCTGACGAAAGCCCCGCCGTGCACGATGCGCTTGGCGCTGCCGGTCAGGGCGAGTGGTCCATCCGCACCGGACTCGGTGTTGAGGCACCATTCCCACACATTGCCGACCAGATCATAAATACCGTAAGGGCTTTTGCCGTCCTCATAGCGATCTACGGTGGTCGTCATCTTGAGTTCGCTCTCGCGGGTGTTGCAGCGGGCTTTGTCGAAGGCATCGCCCCAGGGGTAAGCGCGCTCGTCGTCGCCCTGCACCGCCCGCTGCCGCTGTTCCAGCGTGGGCAGCGTGACGCGCACGCCCAGGTAAGCACTCAGCCAACGGGTGAAGGCCACCGCATCATACCAGTTCACCATCTCACGCGGGCGGTTTTCGCCTTTATACGCGGATGGCTCCGGCTGCGGATGTTCGTCACGCCAGGCGCAGGCCTCCGGGGCATAGTCCCACCATTCCGTATTGGCGTAGCCCTGAGGATCATCCAAGAAGACCTGATACTGTGCGTTCGTCACGGGATATTTCGCCATAGAGAAGCTGTCCACGTAGAGGGCTGGCCCCACCGAGCGCGCCGCATCGCTTTCAACGCGCAGGTCCCCGCCCGGCACCTGCACCCATTCCAGCATGGGCAGGGACGGACGCGGCTGTGGCGGCTGGATCAACGTTTGACCGCCGCCGGGACGATCAAAGACCGTATGGCCCAGCGGCGCAGCGCTTACATCCGGGGCTGGTTCGCCGCGCAGCGCATGAGGCGACGCCCCCGCATCGGCGGGCACGGGGTCCATGGGCATCCCCTGTGACTCGCACTGCGCGCGCAGGCCGTCCGGGTCATACGTGGGAAAGTCGCGCAGGAAAGACCGCAGCGACTCGCAGCCCAGCTTGCGCGTGGCTGACAGGCGGATGAGGTCGGCAATCACTTTGTAGTCGCGCTCGGCGTCGCGCAAGTAGCTCAGGCGCTCCAGCGCGGCCCCGGCTTCGGCCAACAGCGCGTCCAGGTTGATGTGCCGCGACTTGTAGCCGCGCGCCTTGGCCTGCCCTAAAAAGAACACCGCCTGGTCATAATGCCCCTCTTCCATGGCCTCGGCAGCCAGGGTGATGATGCGCGCGTCATCGACGATGGGCGGCGCAACCTGGCTGCGCGACATGCTGTTGAGGTCCATTCCGTACTCTGCTTCGCGGCGGCTGGATTCGGCCTTGTAGATGCCGTCCAGCAGCGCCTTGACCGCTTCCGGCGTGACGCCCTGGCTCAGGTCCACGTAATGCAGTTCACGCAGCGCCTCTGGAATTTGCGTGTCCGGGTGGATCAACACCGGGAAGATGTGCCGCCCCAGGCTGCGCGCAATCTCAAACTCACGGCGGCAGTAGTCCGACTGCACCGAGTCCGGTGACAGCAGGTAAACGAAGCCCTCGCACCAGTCCAGACGGCTGAGAATTTCTTTCCACCAGTTCTGGCTGGCATACAAACGCTGGTCATACCAGATGTCGTGCACGTCCAGCATGTTCACGATCTGGATGCAGTAAGGTTTGTCCACACGGGCATAGCTGATAAACAATCGCATAAGAGCACGTCTTTCCACATGGATGCTGCTTACCGGGTAAAACACATCGGCACTGCCGAAGCAGCAGGGCACAATCCTTAATCGCGCTGTTGTTGACGCGCGCGCCAGTCCGTCAGGAAGTGCTGACTGGTGGGCGAGTTGATGCGGATCAAAGCCGCCTCAATGCGGTCGCACACGCGGCTGTCCTCCCATTCGGGGCGGCTGGTATCATACAGCGCGGGGGCAATAGCCCGCACTTCGCTGGGGCCGGCCATGTCCGCCAGGGCGTCCGCTGCCAGCCACCGCACGCGCACGCTGCGGTCGTTGAGGGCGGTCGTTGCCAGCATCGCCGCCGCACTGCTGCCTCCCAGCCGTTGAAGCGCGGCCACGGCTGCCGCCCGCACAAATTCTTCCGAGTCAGCCAGCGCGTCCAGCAGGTGATCCACGTCCTGGCGACGGCCAATGCTGCCCAGCGCCTCCACTGCCGCCTCACGGACGCTCACCTCGCGGTCGTGCAGCAGCGGAGCCAGGGCCGCTGCCGCGCTCACATCGCCAATTTCCATCAGGGCACGCACCGCCGCCACGCGCACCGTCCACGCCGAGTCATTCAGGCGTTCAGTCAAAGCCGGGACCGCCGCCGCGTCCCGTATCCAAGCCAGGGCCTCCACCATCGCCCAACGGATTTCGTGCAGCGGGTCGTCCAGCAGGCTAATCAGGTAAGCGACCACAGTGGGCACGGACTGGTCCTTCAGGGCGCGGGCCTGCTCTTGGATGGCGCGGGCAGCAGTTTGACGCGCCTGCCAGTCATCGCCGCGCATCGCCGCCACTAAGCGGCTGAAGCGTCGCTTGAGCGTGGCAGGCTTGGACGGATCGGTATCCGGCGTGCCAGGCGCATCTGCATAAGGCGTGTAGCGGCCCGGCTCCCGGTGATTGGCGGCGGCGTGCGCCTGGAACACACGCTTACGCCAGGTCTGCACAGCTTGCAGCGCTTCCGGCGTGCTGATCGCCAGCAGCGCGCGCTCTGCCAGGTCACACATACGCCCACTGACCATGCCTGCCTGCACCGGCGCTTCGTCGGCCAAGAGATCAGCTAGGCTGGGCACGGCACGCGGGTCCTTCAAGAGGCGCAGCATGTCCACCGCCACAGCTTGGCGCGTGCGATCCGGGCTGTGTAGAAAGTCCAGCAGCAGCGGCGCGACGCGATCCCCCGCTTTGACCAAGGCCTGCACGATCACGTCGGTCACCAGCAGCTCGTCGTCCACCAGGGCATTGAGCATCACACGCAGGGCCGCCACGCTGTGCTGTTCAGCGATATGCAGCACCGCCGCCATGCGCACGCTGCGGTCCTCGTGGGCCAGCGCCTGCTTGAACTGGGCCAGCAGCGCGGCATCGTCATCGGTGTCGTCCGGTGTCCAAAGTGCCAGCAGCGAGTCGCTGTCGTCAGTGTCCAGCGGGGCATCTTCGCTGTCGCGCAGGGCGGTAAGCTGCATCAGGCGGGCCTTAGCCATCCCCGCGGACCCTGGCACGTCACCTTCGCCTTCTTTGAGGCGCGCGGCCATGGCTTTGAACAAGCGCCGCCGCCCAGCACGATTCGCTCGGGCGAGAGCAGGAAGATCAGCGTGGCGCACATCTGCGCCAGATACTCGGCTTCGAAG
>CAYWGJ010000167.1:0-6640 GCA_964457835.1 uncultured Anaerolineaceae bacterium | reverse complement strand
TCAGGTATCTTCACAACCAGACGCAAATGAGGCGCATCGCTGACAACGAGTGTTGCCTGCTCAAACATTAGTGACCCGACCTGCGGATGAACAAATTCTTTGCGGACATTCAAACGTCCCACAACATTGTGGTCTGACCACCACGCGGCAAACTCAACACTACGAGCAGACAATCGATCGACCAATGCCGTAAAGGGTGGATCATCAATGTATCGCCCATAACTTGCTCGAAATTCAGCAATCATTCGCTGAGCGTGTTGTTCCCAATCGACCAGTGCCTCGCGTACCATCGGATTGACGAACATATGCCAAATGTGGTTGCGTTCTTCTGGAGGCAGACGATCCAGACCACCTAACAGCAGATTAGCCGATTGATTCCACGCCAGAATATCCCAGTAGCGTCCGATAATGAATGCAGGATATGGTTGTTGGTGGATCACCATCCGATCGATATACGTAGGGACCCACTGCCTCTCGGACGGCTTGTCACTTAATGGGATGTGACGTTTGGCGAGAGCGAAGAGATGATGCGTTTCGTAAGCATCAAGTCTTAACGTACAGGCAATGCTCTCAAGAACCTCATCCGAAACCGTAATCTCACGCCCTTGCTCAAGCCATGTATACCATGTCACGCCGACACCCGCGAGTTGCGCCACCTCTTCCCGGCGCAGACCCGGCGTTCTACGTCGGTTCCCGCTCTGTAACCCCACCTCTTCTGGCGCGATACGCGCTCGACGAGATTTCAAAAACTCCGAAAGTGACTTACGCCGCAACTCGTTTTGAGGCATTTTATTTATCCTAACTCAAACAAGTAGTTCTGATACCAGTATAACCTCACTTCTGGCTGCCGCATCCGTTATTCGACAAAATGAGTATGACGTTCAAATTGTTCAAACGTAAGGAGAAATCAGAAAATGAACAAACTCATACTCGGCTTGATCAGTGTATTGCTGTTGGTATCTGTTGGCATCAATGCGGCTTCAGCCCAGGCCCCGGTAACGGTTTGTGAAACCGTCGGTGGAACTTTTTTGATCAATTTCGTTGATCCCACAACAGGTTTGGCTGTTTTAAGCGGTGACCTGACTGGCGCAGTGCGTGGCGTAATACTTGATCAGACCGTAAGTGAAGCAAACATCATGTCTTTGAGTCTGGCGCATGTCATTGTCACAGAGGCGGGTGATATGCTGATGACGACAGATGAAGCGACCCTGACTCCAGTTGACGAAGGGTTGTTCTTCATGCAGCAGACCCAGACCATCGTCGGCGGCACGGGCCGTTACGCTGAGGCAACTGGCACACTAACCGAGTTTGGTGCGGTCAATATGGGTACTGGACAGGGCGTGCTGCGCTACATGGGTGAAATCTGTACCGGGATATAGACCCCATCGGGGATAGAAAGTGAGATAGGCATGACAGATTTTCTTCTCATTCACGGATCATGGCACAACGGCTCAGTCTGGTATCGAGTCGAAGAGAAACTCAAACAAGAGGGGTTCTCTGTGCTCGCACCAACGCTTGAGGGTTTCGAAAGCATTAACACCCCTCCAGGTAAAGAGGTTGGACTTCACAGGCACATTAACCAAATTGTTAATCTTGTTGAGTTACACGATCTGACCGATATCATCCTGGTCGGCCATAGTTATTCAGGACTGATTATCAGCGGTATTGCGGAAGTTTTGCCGGAGCGGCTCCACAGCCTGGTGTATCTGGATGCTTTCATACCGGGTAATCAACAGTCTTTGTTTGACATTATTGGCACAGAAAGTGAGCAATACTATCGTAGCATAGCTGTAGATGACACCGGAAAGGGTCAGGCAGATGGTGTCCAGGGCTGGCTGCTCCCTCCAGGAATACCGCAGGACTACGGTGTAATAGAACCACAGGATGTTGAATGGCTCAAGAACAGAATGGTCTATACGCCTATCTTGACCTTTGAAGAGTCCGTCCATATCGGCAACCCGCAATCAAAAGCTATTCCACAATTTTTCATACGCTGTAGTGAATTCCCTTATCTCGCAGCCTTTGAGAATAAGGCTAAAGAGCTTGGCTGGAAAACCTACGAAATCCGTGCAGGCCACGATGCGATGCTGACAGAGCCTTCAGAAGTTTCAAGAATACTGATTGAGATCGCTGGTCGCTGATTGATCCCGATGCCCGGTTCTGTGCCGGGCATTGGTTTACAGACCGAAATCGGGTGCGGCAGGTTCGACCTTCGGATTGTCCTAATCCTCTTCGAAGGTTGTAAACGGGTGGATCGGGCCAGTATACACTTCACACACCCATCACGCACGGTGTTCGGCTAGGGATCACGCCCCAGCACGCCGGAGTAATCCGGTCAGGCCAAAGGCGATGTTCGTGGCGGATGTGGACTTGCCCACACCCCCTTTGTGGTTGGTCATTGCGTAAATGAGAGTCACTTCTCAAACCTCCGCGCTAAGCAGATGAACGATTTGTGCCGCGAAACCACGGGAGGCCGAACCCATGCTATGCTTGATGGGAGCGCCGTCCTCCTCCGCGGCGGTGCTTCAAGGTGGGCTGATCGAGCACGTTCCTCGTCAGTCCACCGTCAAAGCCACGTCACGACGCAGCAGCGTGAATGCCAGTCGTTCTGCTGTGGTTTGAGAAGCGCACTGCACGAGTGCGATGAGGGTATGAGATTGCTCGAAGGAATGGAGCATTAGGAGAGGGGTGAAGTTCGGATTGGTTCCAGTGTTCCCAGCACAGTTAGGCCCGCCGTCTCAAGCGTCGGCGGTCAACAGGTCACCCGCACGGTGACCTGTTTTTTCATCTTTTCACTGGCTTTTCCTCCGCTTTTTCCCGATTTTTTACACTTTTGTACCTCATTCTAACCACACTGGGACCATTGGCCCCTCATCGCTGCGTCGATTCTGTTGTAAATTTGTAATAACAGGCTGAGCAGTTAAGCCGCTGCTGCGCGCATGTGCAGCGGGACTGCATTTATAATAGTGTGATTATTCGACGCCGGCTGGAAGGTGATAACACAATGGCGCAAAAACTGAAGCTCAACTATCCAGACTTGCTGGGGGACATCACCGGTGGCCCGCGCCTGAACACCGGTGTTTTGCAGGCTGCGCTAGCCAATCGTCCGCGCATTGCCCGCGCTGGGCACCCCATTCACATGGTGCTGCTGCTGCAAAACGCCGCGGACTGCCCGGTAGACGTAAGTGTCACGCTGCACTTGCCCGAACGCGATGCGCGTAAGCAGAAGGGGCGCTTTACTGCCAAGGTCAGCCGCCTGGCCGTGGGAATGCAGGCGGCTGAGGTGGGCGTCGTGTCGCTGCCGGTGATGATCGAAGCCGACACCGCGCCCGGTCGCGGCTATAAGGTCAGCGTGGAGTTGGGTGTTAAGGCCCTGGAAAAGGCGCAGCGCATTCGCCTGCCGGAAGGTGGTGCCGCCCCCGACCTCGGCGAAGTGCCCCAGGAACGCCTGGACACCATTGACGCGCTGCGCAAGTTGAGCTTTTCGGCACAGGCCTCTGGAATGCGGCTGCGCAGCGGCGCGCTGGAGGTCAGTTTCAACGTGCTGACGGGTAAGCTGGAGGGCGGCGTTGACGAAGCCAGCCTCAAACCGGGTTGGACCAGCCTGTGGACCATGGAAGATTATCAGCTTGACGAAGACGTCAGCCTGCTGCGCAAGTACCACGAAGAGATGAAAACCCTGGTGCTGCCCAGCATCGACCGTGAGAAGAGCTTCGATCCGTTGAAGAAAAAAACAGAAGAGGCTTTTAGTGCCGGCGGCTACCCGCTGAAAGAGGATGAGCTGGGCTTGGTGACCCGGCTGCTGACCGTGGTGCTGGAATACGCGGCTGCCAACGTGCCGGACAACGTGCGTGAGCAGTTTTACCCCATGCCCAGCTTCAACACCCGCGAGTTGGTCAACGAGGCGGAATACTTGGTCAGCGACGAAGCGCTGGAGCTGCCGCATTGGTCGCTGGGGCTGCTGCGCCGCATTGAGATTGACCGCCGCGCGGCGAAGTATCCCATCCGGGCGCTGCTTTTTTACAACTACCCTGATCTGCTGAAGGACGCCGTGACCCTGGCCTTTTCCATGATCGAGCAGGCTACAGGCTTGGAGATGGGCAGCGACACGGAGGTGCAGGCCTTCGGTGAGGACCTGGTGGAAAGCCTGGCCCAGGGCCGCCTGGACTTCATGAGCGTCATGCCGGTCGTGCTGGGCGGGGTGCTCATCTGTGACCTGGTGGTGATGCCTAAGGAATACCTGAAGAACATCCTGGATGACCTGCCCATCCTGCTGGAAAAGCACGAGCGAGAGCGCAGCCCCGAAACTGAAGAGATGTTCGCGCTGGCAGTGCGCGTGATTAAGATCATGCTGCTGAAGTACGGCTACCCGATCAACATCGATTGAGACCTGAGAGAGTGAGGACGGTGACCATGGCCACCAAGAATACCACGAACCGTTCCAGCAACAGTTTTCGGCCCTTCTACCCGGACATTCTAGGGACTGTTACCGGTGGGAAGCGTTTCAGCATGGAGAAGCTGCAAATCGCCGTGGGCGTGTTTCCGCAGCAGGTTTTTCTTAATCAGCCCTTTGAGACGCTGATCGTGCTGCAAAACATGGTGGATCAGGCTATGCAAGTCAAAGTGGCGCTGCGCCTGCCGACGTCGAGCAAGGGGGGTAAGCCGGTGCTCATCGACACCCCGAAATCGCAGATCAGCCTGAAGCTGGACCCCGGCGAAGTGGGCATTTTGCGGATGCCCGTCGTTGCCCGCCCGCCTACACCGCCCAACGATTCCTACCCGATGCGCGTGGCCGTGCGCTTCCGCGTGCCGGAAGATGCCCAGTTCGTGCGCCCGCCCAGCGGCGGCCCGCCCTCGTCGATGCTGTCCATTTCGCCCTTCAAGCTGCAAGTGCTGCGCGATGTGGCGTTTAACGCGCATTCCTGGAACGAATCGGCGGAGATCGTCACCGCGCAGTTCGACCTAGCCGCCCAGCAGATGCCCAAAGTGGATCATATGCCCAAGGTGCGCTATGAGCCGTTGTGGAAGCATGACGTCATGCCGCAGGAGGTGCAGCAGGCGCGCCGCATGTTGGACGAAGCCCGCGCCCTGGCCGACCCCGCCCAGCACGGCAGTGCCTACCCCGCGCTGCGCCAAGTCACCGAGGAGCGTTTCGCCAGCTATGGCCTGCCCCTGCACCCCGCTGAGGTGATGGCAATTGCCATGATGATGGCTTATACCCTGGACGAAGCCCCTACCCTGGAACCCGACGTAGACATTGAGCGCACGCGCTGGTTTGTGGCCTTGTGCCAGGTGCTGGCCTCCGCGACTCAGCGGGGTGAAGCGCTGGAGATGGAATACGACCGCCATGAGATCATCGCCCACTTCGTGTATGAAGAGCTGCTCTACGAAAGCATCATGATGGCGTTCAAGGTTCTACAGTCCAAGGTTGATGAGAATCTAGGCAGCATGGATGAACGTTTGCAATATGCGCAGCGTTTTATGCAGTGGACCGGTGGCCGCGGTGAAGCCGATCTGAACTACATCTACATGCCGCTGGTGCTGGGCGGGCTGTCGATTTACCGCCTGGTGCGCTATGGCCGCAACGAAAACCCCTGGCGCATGGTCGATGGCCTGCACGAAGCGATGCAGGGGCGCATCCGCCTGGTGGACGACGCGGGGGGGGTGGTGTTTGACATGCTGGAGACCCTGCTGGAAAGCGCCAGCCGCGTGCTGCACAGCCAGCGTATTCAGCGCCCATGACGACACCCAACCGGGCAAGTGTTGGCATGAGGTGAGCAACGCGCATTTTTTCTAAACAGCAATCTAATACAGCCTTGTGTATAATGAGGGGCGTGGCTTCAGCCAGGGACCGCGTGTTGTGTCAACGGCTCACGGCCCTGGAATCAACCACCACCTATCCACCAATAGGGTTTTGTAAGCGCTTTGGTTTTATTGGAGAAACGGTGTGAATAACCGACCCCCAGAACCCCCACAGAAGAAAGATGACCGCCAGAAGGACAGCAACGGCAGCGGCGGTACGCCCTCCCCGTTGGGCAACCCGCAGCGCGTCTGGCTGATCGTCGGCGGTGTCGTTGTCGTGCTCTTCCTACTGATGTTCGCCAGCAACAACAGCGGCCTCTCGGCGTCCAGCACCATCAACTATACCGAATTGGCTGACTTGATCCGCAGCAACAGCGTGACGCGCATTACTGTCAGCGGCAACGGTGACCAGGCCGTCATCGAGAGCAATACCACGGCCAACAACCGCGTCTTCCGCATGTTCAAAGAGCCGAGCGTCAACCTGCGCGAAGAGATGTACGCGCTGGGCGTTACGGAGCGGCAGTGGCAGTCCTTGGACTACGAAAGCTCTCCGCGTGATGATTCCTCGGCTATCTTGTTCAACCTGCTGCTAGTGAGCATTCCCACCATCATTATCGTGTGGTTCTTCTGGCGCATGATGCGCGCCTCACGCGCGGGACAGGACCAGGCCATGAACTTTGGCCGCAGCCGCGCCCGCGTCACCCGCGACATGGAGCGCCCTCAGGTCACTTTCGCTGATGTCGCCGGTGCGGAAGAAGCCAAGGAAGAACTCAAGGAAGTGGTGGAGTTCCTCAAGGAGCCGGAGAAGTTCATCCAGTTGGGTGCCCGCATCCCGAAG
>CAYWGJ010000166.1:0-6659 GCA_964457835.1 uncultured Anaerolineaceae bacterium | reverse complement strand
CGGCGGCGGCTGGTGAGCCTCATTTCGCTGCTGGCTGCCTTCGGCTTGACGTTGGGCGCGGTGCTGCTGCTGCTGACCCCGCCGGACTCCGCGCCCGCGCCCCAGATGAGCGAAGCCACCGGCGTACCCACCACAGAGGACGCCGCGCCAACGATCACGCCGACCGACACGCCAAACAATGCCGACAGTGAAACCGACAGTGAAACCAGCCTGCCGGACGTCATCGCGGGTATGGACGATGCGCTACCCGAAGCCGAAGACAGCGTCTTCGCACTGCCTACGCTCAGCGCCGAACAGCGAGCCGCGTACCTGCAAACGCCCGTTGCGCCGCTGGCCGACCCCAATACCCTGCGCATCACACGCAGCATCCTGGACCCCTTCACCATCATCCCGGACCGCCCGCGTAACGAAGTCATCGACTATGTGATTCAACGCGGCGACACCGTGTCCGACATTGCGCTGCGCTTTGGCCTGGAACCGGAGAGCATCGCCTGGTCCAACGACCGCACCGCGCTGTGGACGCTGGTGCCGGGCACCGTGCTCAAGATTCCCCCGGCGGACGGCGTGGTGCACATTGCCGTCGGTGAGGCGACGATTGCCGACATTGTGGCGCGCTACAAGGTGGATGATCCACTGCTCGTGATCGACTCGGAGTACAACGCGCTGCGCGGCCTCAGCCCGGAGGCGATCCCGCCCAGCGGCCTGGCGATCTTTATCCCCGGCGGCGAGGCGGAAGCGGTAGACTGGTCCCCGCCAGCGCTGGAAGGCGGCGGTGTCGGCGGCGGCCCTGGCGGCGATGGCAACACGGTACAGTTTGAGTCTGGCTCACCGGGGAGCTGCGGTGCTGTAGCGCGCGGCGCAGGTACAGCTTGGGGTCAGCCCATGGCACGCGGCACCTACACCGTCACACGCGGCTTCAGCGCCTGGCACCAGGGCATCGACCTGGCCGCCCCGGTAGGCACACCCGTCTACGCGGCCAACGGCGGCAACGTGATCTTCGCTGGGCGCAGCTACTGGGGCTACGGGCTGGCAGTCGTCATCTCGCACGGGCCGTTCACCACGCTCTACGGCCACCTCAGCCAGGTCAACGTGAGCTGTGGGCAGACGGTCGGCACCGGCCAGATCATCGGCCTGGTGGGCAACACCGGCAACTCGTCGGGGCCGCACCTGCACTTCGAGATTCTCTCCGGCAATACGCGCACGAACCCGGCCTCAACGCTGGCCTTCTAAAACGCAGCAGCGCCCGTGCAGCAGCGCCCGTGCAGCAGCGCCCGTGCAGCAGCGCCCGTGCAGCAAAACGCCCCACACCCTGTATGTGGTGTGGGGCGTCATTGTGCCGACCGTCGATCATGTTAGGGGCGCGCGCCGCCCGACCTGCCGGGGCCATTGCCCGTTGGTGCGCGGTGGGGATGCAGAAGCGGCGCAGAAGATGTAAACAATTTGTCAACTGTCGCCAAGGGATGAAACAAGCCGCCGCTTAATCCCTGGCTGCACGCCGCACCGCCGGGTATTCACCCGTCTGTATCGCCAAGGCCTCCAGACGGCTGCGCGCCATCTCCAGCCAGGTGCGCAGCGTGTTGTGCTCCATCACCACCGCCTCCAGCACAAGCTGGCTGTAGACGTCGTAGGTGCCGCTTTCGTTCATGGCGTCCACCATGCCGCGCGCGAAGGAGTCGCGGTGGGCGTCGGCCATGCGCACCAGGTCCAAGTAAGCGTTGATCCACTTCAGGGTCTGCTGCACGCTGAAGCGCTGCTGCATGAACTGAAAGCGCAGCAGGGCCATCTCGCGCTCTTGATAGAAGGGGCGCATCTTGGGCACTTCCGCCAGCCATTCATCCAGCGCCGACTCGCCTATGGCCGTCAGGCGGTAGATTTTGCGCGGGCGCGATTCGTCGCTGATCTCCATTTCGCCTTCGATGGCCCCCTGCTTTTCCAGGCGCTTGAGCATGGGGTAGATGGAACCGGGGCTGGCGCTCCAACTGTACATGCCTTCGTCAAAGTAGCTGACGATGCTGTAGCCGGACTGCGGGGCCATGCTGATGAGTCCCAGCACGACGTACTCTAATGCGGTGAAGTCTCTTTGCGGCATGGGTCACTGCCTATCGCTGTGGGTTTACGCTTCGTATGGGTCGTGTCGAGCGCAGCCTGTGGACAAAACCGGAGCACGTCCCCGGCACCTATAGTATAGCGGAAAGCGGTGTCAGCGGTCAAGCAAGCCGTAAATAAGCTGAAAAAACGCCTCAAAATCACACTAATAGGACTTTAGTCCTATTTCTAAAGCATACGATTCGACTTATAATAGTTACGAAGAGTAGTATTAAGTTTCGAAAGCAGAGGTCACGCATGAACGTGCTCGTCATCCACCACAACACCCAGCAGCGCATCACCCTCAGCGGCGCATTGACCGGCTACGGCCTGCGTGTCAGTGAAGCCGAAACCCTCTACGCAGCGCAGCACAGCTTTCACAGTGCCCTGCCGCACCTGGTGGTGCTGGACCTGAAGAGCTTACGGTCCGAACAGGAAGCCCTGCTGTGCTTCTTGACACAGCCAGGCGTGCGCGAGGCCCGCCGCGTCGTGATCGCTGCCCCGCGGGACTCCGGGTTGGTGCACCTGTTGGAAGCCGACCTGGTGCTGGCACTCGCGCGCGACCTGACCGACGTGAGCCACAACGTGCAGCAAATCGCCGCTTTGCTGTGAGCTGGCTTACACCGTCACCGACTCCAGCAGCAGGGGCAGCGCCATCAGCCCCGGCCAGGGGGTGTCGTCCAGCGCCAGCGTCCCGCAGAACCACACCCGCTGATTGTTCATCATGGCATCCTGCGCCAGCGTCAGCAGCGGGTCGTCGTCAGCGACCAGCCAGGTTGTTAAGCTGGCCTCAGCCCCGGTGGGCGTGTCGTCCAGGCTTTCGAGATAGCTGGGCGCGTTGTAGGCGGCGGGGTCATGGCGCAGCGCGGCATCTGGGTAAGGGCGTGCATCCGGCACCAGCGGCCCACCCAGCAGATGCAGCACGCCAATCGCCATCTCTGTCGTGATCTGTGCGCTGAGGTGCAGTGCCTCTACGCTGCCGCCCAAGCGCACCTGACCGTCCCAGCCCAGGCTGTCCGGCTCCCAGTGCAGCGCCGCCAGCACGGGGCCGTCCGGGTGCCCCCAACGCAGCCACAACAGCGGCGCGGGCGCGCTCAGCTCAAACAGCCCGACAGGACCTTCTACCCGCACCGACTCCGCTTCGCTGCACAGCCACAGTGCCGTCTGTGCATATTCTGGCAGGGCACAGCCCGCCCCCATCAGTTGACCGCTGGTTTCATCGTTCATGGCACCTTTCCTCATCGAATACTCGCAGCACCGCACAGGCGGTATGGTATAGTATGCAGTGACTGGCGGCAATCCGTGAGGGCACGCAATGATCCACATGTGGACGGCACTGCACCGGTATTACAGCGGCGAAGGCATGGGCTGGCCGCGCCTGGTGTCGGACGTTTTGAGCCCACCGGTGGTGTGGGGCGCGCTGGCGCTGCCTATCGCCTTCCGCGACGCGCCTTCGCAGCAGCAGGCCCTGCTGTGGGCAGCTATCTACATCAGTATGGTGTGCGTGCTGCCCATCGTTTACATCGGCTGGATGGTCCGCCAGGGCCGCATCACGGACATTCACATGCAGGTCCGTGAACAGCGCCTGCGGCCCTTCATCGTCTCGCTGTTGTGCACCACCGCTGCCTGGTGGACGCTGCGCTTCCTCGGCGCGCCGTCGGTGCTGCCCCTGCTGACGCTCTTCACCTTGATCCAGATCGGCCTCATGGCGCTCATCACCCTGGTGTGGCAGATCAGTATGCACGCCATGAGCATCGCGGGCGCGGCCATCGCGGCGGGCCTGCTGTTTGGCGTGGTGCCCGGTCTGCTGGTGATGCCGCTGGTGCTGCTGGTGGGAGCAGCCCGCTTGAAGCTGGAGCGCCACACCCCCGCCCAAGTGATCGCCGGAGCCGCGCTGGGCGTCGCTACCCCGCTGCTGATGTTCGGCATGATGGCCGCTTAGTCCTCCGGCACCCACACCACAATCTGCCCGGTATCCAAGCCTAGCGCCAACGCCAGCCGCCCCCCCACCAGCGGGATCACCGCCAGGTTGGTCACCACACGCCCGCCGTCGTCGGGGTCTACGGGCAGTGTCCAGGCAATGCCCAGGTCGCGGCCCGGCCTGCGCTGAAGCGCTGTGAGGCTCAGGCGGTCCTGCGTGGGCACCACTAACTCCGGCAGCCCGTCCGCGTTGAAGTCCGCAGCGGCGGCCATGTCCAGGTTGCGCGTGCCGATGATGTGCGAGGTGTAGCCCGGCGCTTCCGCCACGACCAACAGCCGCCCGCCCCCATCGTACTGGAAGACCTCCACAATGCCGCCGATGTGCGGCGTGCGCACCGCAATCAGGTTCATGCTGCCGTCCACGGCAAACGGCCCGTAGGCGAGCTGATGCCGCCAGCGGTAGCCGCGCCCGATGGGGTCACTCTGGGCGATGCGCTGACCCCCGTCAGCGTTGTAGGCCACGATCTGCGCGCCGCCCTGATAATCGCTGCGGGTGGCGATCAGGTCCAGGCTGCCGTCGCCGTCCACGTCGGCCCACACGGGCGCAATGCCCTCAAACACCGCGCCCGTGTCGGGGTCCAAGGTGATGCGCGCCGTCACGCGCAGGTCGTCCAGCCGCAGCACGGCGATTCCGCCTGCTTCGATGCCGTCGCCCAGCACGTTGTGGTCATAGCGCGCGGTGGCATCCACGTAGAGCGCAGCACGCAACCCATCCGGGCTGAGCACGACCCGCGCGTCTGGCAGGGCATTCAGCGCCTGGCGGCCCAGCACACGGCCATCGGCCCCCAGCATCACCAGGTCACCGTCCGCCGTCACATAGAGCAGACGCGCCCCCGCTAAGACCGGGTGGGTCAGTGGGGAGGCATCGGCCAGGTCAAAGGCGCTGAGGTCCACGTTGGGAATCCAGGGCACGCGCTGCGGGGTCAGGATCGGCGCAGCATCAGCTTCAAAAGTGCCGGTGTCCAGGTCCAGCGTCAGCGTGCCCGCGCGCCCGTCCTCGGTCACATAGACAAAGTGCAGCGCGCCGCCGTCAGCCTGTTGACCCAGCACCCAAACGGGCACCACGTCCTCCGGCAGCAGCAGGCGATAGGCGTTGGCCATCATCATGCCCAGGTCATCGGCCCCCAAGCGCTGGGGCTGGGTCAGGCGGCTGCCGTCCGCACTGATATAGGTGTAGACAGGGGTGGGCTTCATGGGCGTCTCCGCCGGAGTCTGCCCGGCCGCAAGCGCGGCGGCGCTGATGAGCACCAGTACAGCAAAACTTAACATAAATTTCATCACGGCTTAGCTCCTTGTGTGATAGCGTGAAAGCGCTGCCTAGTAGACAGTCAGCACAACGGCGGCCTTACGGCGGTCAATCCGCCTACCTAAACCCTTCGGTCAACCCACACTTGTTAAATTTACATAAAAGATCAGCATACCCCCTTGTCAAAAGTGCCCAAATTGCTATATGCTGTAGTTGTCGTTCGGATAGCAGTAAGGAGCACTAACATGATGCCGACACATTTCCTGGGCGACCTGTGGCTGCGCGCCCGCCGCGCTGAGCTGATGGCCGAGAAAGACCCGAACCGCCGCCTGGCGATCATCGCACAGGACCAGTTCCGCCGCGACCTGAAACGCGACGACAGCAGCCGTAAGCCCCGCCGCTAGATCACCAGCGGCGCGCAGGACAACGACACAGTTCCCCTGGTCCCTCTCACGAGGGCTGGGGGTTTTTTTAGGCGGCGCAGGTCCGACAAAGTGTACGAAAACCAGCGCCGAATCTTGTTTCAAGTGTGTAAATAGCAAGCCGATTACCGGCTTAAAAGCGCAAAAGGACAAACCGTAATGAACATGAACAGCGAATACCTCAACGAAAAGCTGACCAGCATCCGCCGTGAAGAACTGGCCCGCGAGACCGAAGCCGAAGCCCTGCGCCGCGCCGCCCGCGATGCCGACAAGGGTAAGCGCTTCTCGGTCATTATCGACAAGCTGACCCGCTAGAGTCAGCCGCTGACACGCTAGTGCTCAGCCCAGCAGCGACTGTTGACAGCGTAGGCCCCACCGCCTGCCTGATAAAGCAATGGAGACGTACACATGATTAATCACGACTACATCGCCCTCCAGTGGGCCAAGGCACACCAAGCCGACCTGATGCGTGAGAACCGCGACAACCGCCGCCGTCACCTCATCAGCCAGCCCAAAGGCCGCGGCACCCAACAGCAGCCGGAGCCGGCAGTCGTCAAGCGCTAAACCAGCGCCCCACGCGGCAGCCCGGATGCGCCTTGCTGTATCCCAATAAACGCCACAAGCAGCGGACCCACGCCAAAACGGTCCGCTGCTTGCGTTGTGTGCTATACTCAACTGCATCATGACGCACTTGACCGATGGAGCCGCATCAACCATGAGCGAACAACCGCAGTACCAGTTTGACCCCGCCACCCTGGAGTTGCTGCGCTGCCCGGTAGCCGTCCACTACGCCGACCGTGACGACCCAGGCCGCCTGGAGCTGGTTAACCCGCACTGGCTGCACTGCCCCGACAGCGGCCTGAGCTACCCCATCTACAACGGCATTCCGCGCCTGCTAATTGAAGAAGGCGAAAAGTGGAAGGGCG
>CAYWGJ010000165.1:0-6676 GCA_964457835.1 uncultured Anaerolineaceae bacterium | reverse complement strand
AGGACAGTATCCGACCTATGGCTACCGGCGGCTGACAGCCCTGCTGAGGCGGGCGAGCTGGGCAGTCAATCACAAGCGCATCCAGCGTATGATGGCGCAAGTGGAGCAGCAGCGGCAGTCTACTTCGGTGAGGCGATCGCCCAGTGCAACGGCGGGGACATGCAGCACGGCAACATCGTTGACCTGGATGAGCTGGCCGAGAATCTAGCGATGAACTGCATCCCACAGGGTATCGAACACATGACTGTCGATGATTATTCCGATTTTCTCATCGCCCGCCGCCAGTTGATGGCACAGAAGATCAAAACCTACTTCGAAGGGCTGTAGCGATGCTTGATAACCTACGCCCGTATCCTGAATACAAAGACGCCGGTGTGGATTGGCTTGAGGAGACTCCTGCGCACCGGCGAGTTGAACGTAACAAGCACTTTGTCTGGGAAATTAACCAGTATTCAATTGATGGTAAGGAGGAGTTGCTGACCGTTTCGCAATATACGGGACTGACTGAACCGACCCCGGATTCTAACTTGTGGTGTCCATGTGTCATACCGTTCTCAATCTGTTTGACGAGGATCAGCGCGCGGCGTTTGGCGGCGAAACACTCCGGTCCTCGTTTTTTGTCGGTGTGTTGTGCGAGTCGGTGGTGATTCTGCTGGGCGGCACAACGTAGGGCGGCGTGAGCCGTCCCACGCGCTGGAAGTGACGGCGGTTTCTGACCGGAGGTCAAAACAGGCCGGTTGTCAGCCGCCCCCCGGCGAGGCCGGCGTGTCCTCGTCCGGCTCCGACGCGCCATTGCCGCCGGGACTCACGGCGCAGCGCGTTCCCAGTCGCACGCGGGGATCGCCGGTAAGTCTTTGCGCGCCAGCGAGCCAGGTGGTGCGAGGACATGTCTGATGTCGGGTATTGTGCGACAGTTTTGCTTTCTGGCAATTAAAGTGTTAGATTGCTACACATCGATTAAGCGCGGTCGAGTGGATTTGTGAGGGGTTGATGGCGAAGTTCTTCATAAGCTATTCACGCAGCAGGAAAGACGAGGTGCGCAAAGTCGTTGAGCTTTTGCGTGGCAACCGACACGAAGTCTGGTGGGATGGGGATATCCCCATTATGGCGGATTGGTGGGCAACCATCCTTGACAAGATCGAATGGTGCGACGTCTTCTTGTTCGTGATTTCTGAGAAGTCTGTTGAGTCGGCGTACTGTCGTGCGGAACTAAAGTATGCTGCTGACCGTCAGCGGCCCATTCTACCTCTGATTCTCGAAGACCAGCCGCCCGAAAAGATTCCACCGGAGCTTCCACGCCGTTATCAATGGTTCTTCTATAATGCAGCGCATCCCAAGCAGATGTGGGAACAGATCAACGAGGCCTACGAACAAATCGACTGGAAAAAGCACACGGATATCGCCGTACAGCGCCCCTCTGAGCCACTGACCGGCGGCGAAAGCCTGGCAAAGCAGTTCCAGGAAGCACGCCGCCTGGCTAATGAGCAGCAGTTCGATGCGGCCCGCAGCAAGCTGATGAACGTGAAACACATTGACTATGGCGAATGGGGGAACGACTGTGACGAATGGTTGGGCCGGATAACCAGCTACCAGGCAGTGGCCGAACTCGCTGACCACGAAACCACCCATGATCGTGCGCGTGACCGTTGGAAGACACATGTACGGCAGTATGGAAGCGCGTTTGACCCCGCTGGAATCGGTGACAGGCTAAACCAGACCCGTGCACCACGCCGCCTGCCCTTACGATGGATCGCCGCATTGGTGGTCGTCGTGCTGATCGGCGTGGCACTGCTGTTGATTCCGCCTCCCGACCCTACCCCCCCCCCGCCAGGGAATGCGATCACAGCGGAAAACGCAGCCCAGGTCACCTTGACGGAAGGTTTCGGGCGCGGTCGCCAGCGTCACATCGCCTGGTCGCCAGACGGCGATACCTTGGCGGTTAGTACGAACGCCGGAATAGTGTGGTTGGTAGACGCGAATAGCCCGGATGCTGAACCGCGCCCACTGGAAGGACATACCGCTTGGATTCAAGGGGTTGCCTTTGACCCAACGGGTACCACGCTGGCCTCCGCCTCCGCAGACACCACAATCCGATTCTGGGACGTGGCCAGCGGCGCTCCGTCTGGGGACCCGCTTGATGCTGCTTATACAAGTTGGGCGCGCGGCGTGGCCTACAGCCCGGATGGCAGGCTGCTGGCCACGGTTGGGTGCTGGTCAATGCAATTGTTTGACATATCGAACTATGACATCCCGCTGTTTGAGTCCACCGAGGCTGATAACTGTGATATGACCGTGGCTGTCAGCCCGGACAGTAATCTCGTGGCTTATCCTGTGGGACGCGCCGAAGACGAAGACGCGGCATTGGCCGTGTACGATGTTTCAGCCGATGAGGAGCGCGTGTTTGAACCTTTGCTGGGAGATGGTGAGCGCTTTCGGTCGGTGGCTTTCAGTCCGGACGGAACACAAGTGGCTGCAGGTGGCTATGGCAGTATCATCTACGTGTGGGATGCACCCAGCGGCGAACTGTTGTACGAGATGAGCAGTGATAGCACAGCCCAGATCTGGGATCTGGTGTACACGCACGACGGCCAGTTCTTGATTTCCAGCACCAGTGGGTCCATTCGTTTCTGGGACCTCGCTACAGGGGAACAAGATGGTGAAGCGCTGACCGACACTGGGACGGCCACACGGTTGGCGCTGCATCCTGATGGCACACTGCTGGCATCGATCAGCGATGATGGTTTCCTGCGCTTCTGGAATGTGGAGTCTCGTGAGGCACAGAGAGACCCCATACCGCTCGTTAATGCTCGTGGACACGCCGCCGCATTGGCCCAGGATGGCACCCAGCTTGTCGCAAGCTATGACGATGGCAGCGTGATACTGTGGGACACAGCGACCGGCGACTCGGAACGGTTGGGAACTCACAGCAATGGCCGGACGGTCGTAGCTGTGGACCCGAGCAACCCCAACATCATCGCATCTGGTGGTGCGGACGACATTGTGCGCCTGTACGACCTTGAAGCCGGCGAAGGTGACAAGGAAGTCAGACGTTTTGAGCGCACAACTCGCGAGTACACGGGTAATGTGAACGCCGTAGCCTTCAGTCCGGATGGTGAAGACATCGCGGCGGCACTGGACGGCACCAATGATGTTGTCCGCATCTGGCCGACCGATGGCAGCAGCACTGTTGAGACCGTCTTGTCGTCCCCAGGCGACGGATACGGCAGGGCGCTTAGCGTCCGCTTTGATCCAACAGATGGGCGGCGCTTAGCGGTGGGTTATGCTGAGGGTACCGTTGTGATTTGGAACACATCGAGTGTGCGGAACCTTACACTTGAAGCCCATCCCGGTGATGCGGTTTGGGCCTTGGCCTTTAGCCCGGATGGCCGCTACCTGGCCACGGGCAGTGATGTGGATGAAGGTGTCATCCGTATCTGGGATGCTGAAAACGGTGAACAACTCGTTGAGCGCGTGGAACCAAGCAGCCCGGTCCGGAGCCTGGCTTTCTCTCCAGATGGGTCGCTGCTTGCGGCGGGGATACGCGGAAAAGACCAAGTCTGGCTGTTTGATACACGCGAGATTCGTGACACGCGGCAAATCGGTGAACCTCTGCCTACATTTGCAGCACCTTATTCCCTTGCCTTCAGCCCGGATGGCAGCACATTGGCCGTCAACGGTGACAGCGGCAGGGTGATGCTGTATTCACCTTCCGATTAGCACCGCTTAAGTGGGTGTGTCCCCCGCCGCGCTGTAATGTGCGGCGGGGCTGCGCGGGTCATCGTGGACCCGGATGGAAATGTCACCTTGGAGTTGCAAGCGCCCTTCGCCTACCTGAGCAACGCGGTGCGCACCTCCACGCGGGAAACTGAGGCCAACAAAAAGGACGCCTATGTGGGCGTCCTACCTGGACCGATCGGTTCGACTCCGATCCTCTCATGCGTGCCTGGAGAGATTCGAACTCCCGACTTCTTGTTCCGTAGACAAGCGCTCTATCCGCTGAGCTACAGGCACGTGTATGTTGTTAAAACAAGATAGCACAGCGCCGGTACCGAGTCAAGGGCGGTTTGCCCAAAACCGTGCCGAACGCCCCCCCGCTGCGCCGATACAAGCAATCCTGACTCGCGCTCTGTGCTGTAACGTTTACAATAGGGATATCGTCGCCGGAAAAGATCAACCTACATGAACGAACCCATCTCACAACCAGAAGAAAATGCCGACTCCGCCTTATTACTGTTGGTGGACGACAACCCCATGAACCTGGACATGCTCGACACCATCCTTAAGGTAGGCGGCTACCGTACCGCCACCTACTTACGCAGCAGCGAAGCCCTCGAAGACCTCAAACAGCTTCAACCTGACCTTATCCTGCTGGACATCAGTATGCCTATCATGGACGGCTTCGAGTTCTGCGAGCGTGCCAAAGCCGACGAGGCCACCCTGCACATCCCGGTGATCTTCATCAGCGCCCTGGACACCGCCGAGGACAAAGTACGCGGCTTCCAGGTAGGCGGCGCGGACTACATCACCAAGCCCTTCCAGATGGAAGAAGTGCTGGCCCGCGTCGAAAATCAGCTCACCATGCAGCGCCAAAAAGCAGAGCTGATCCACCACCTGACGCAAATCGAACACCTCCAAGGAATCCTGCGCTCCTTCCTGTCTACTAGCGCCTGGGAAAGCCTGAAGACTGACTTCCTCATCAGCGACAGTGGCTATGAACCCGAATACGAGGTCATGACCATCATGATGACAGACGTTGAAGGCTTCACCAAACTCAGCGAATCGCTGGAACCCGACGACCTCATCGCCACGCTCAGCCTGTACATGAACATGCTCAGCCGCATCGTCTACCAGCACAACGGCGAAGTGGACAAGTTCATGGGCGATGGCATGTTCGCCTTCTTCCGTGACGCCAACGACGCCCTGGCCGCCGCGCAGCGCATCATGGCCCGCGTGCACATGTTCAACCGCCAGCAGGAATCACGCGGCGGCACCCCCATGCCCACCCGCATCGGGCTGGCGACCGGGCGCGTCCTGCTGGCGCTGATCGGCTCCAGCAGCCGCCGCGAATACACCCTCATCGGTGACCGCGTCAACGTCGCCTCGCGCTTGCAGGGCCTGGCACCCGTCGGCTTGATCGCCCTGGACGAACGCACCTACGTCACCGCGGGACGTCCCGACTACCACAGCCTGGCCCAGATGCCCATGAAAGGCAAAGCATCCGAGGAACCCGTCTACTTCATCAAACCCGACCCCAACACCAGCACGGCCACCCTCGAAATCCCGCGTGTAGAATTATGAGCGCCGCATTTGTGAAAAATCGGCCTGGCCAGTTGTGGGGTTTATGTTAAAATGTGGGCCGCGCAGTAATCTCATCCAACTTTCATGTGGAGTAAGTGCCGTGCTTAAGAAGCAGTTTCTCAAGACCAAGCCGATCTGCAAAGTGACCTTCTACACGCCTGAAAGCCTGGAGGCCGACAGCGTACACCTGGTAGGTGACTTCAACGACTGGAACGAGACCGCCACCGAAATGGAGCGCCTCAAAGACGGGCGCTACAAGGTCACCATCAACCTAGACCGTGACCGCGAGTACCAGTTCCGTTACCTGATCGACCAGACCGAATGGCAGAACGACTGGGAAGCCGACCGCTACGTCCCCAACCCCTTCAGCGGCGATAACTCCGTCGTGTCCACCTGGGAATAAGCCGCCACAGCAGCGACACCCCAACTAGGCCCCATTCATAGAAGAAAGTTGCAGCGCGGCAGCCGTCACCCAGACGGCCACGCCCGCGCTTTTTTTCGCTGTTGTTGGGCCTATTCGCCCCCCACTGACACACTTTGCAGCAGCGCCATGTCGCCCAGGGCCGCGCCGTCCGCATCGTAGACCGGCAGGCGCGCACCGCCCCGCAGTCCATACAGCACCAATCCCAGTTCATACCTGCCCGGCGGCACATCATCGGCCAGGCGCAGCGCATAGCGCGCCACCAGCGTCACACCCGGCGGCCACGCGGACGTCGGTACCGCGCCGTCGTAAGGTTCGCTGTCGTCCTGCGCCCACAACGGACCGCCCGTCACCGGGTTGAAGGCCGTGCCCAGCAAAAAGGCGTTGACCTTGTAGCGCTGCGACACCGGGGCGGAAGCCTGCCAATACACCCACAGCGCCACCTCATCACCCGGCTGAACCAACTCCGCATCCAGGGTGTAGCCCAGCAGCGTGATGGAGTCGCCCAGCATCCAGTTCAACGTTTGGGTCATGGGGGCGTCCGGCACCACGTTGAGGCGCGTCAGGGGGTTGTCCACAATCGCAAAATCGGCCAGCGCTACGCCCGTATCCGCGCGCAGCCGATACGCCCCCACCGGCAGGTCCATCGTCAGCGGCAGCGCCCACACCTGCCGATTCGTCGAGGCCACGTCAAGCGTTAGGTCGCGCGTCAGGCCATCCGGCCCGCTGAGCGTCAAAGCCAGCGGCTGTGCAGGGGCGTCCCAGTACAGCATGAAGTGCGCGCTGTCCCCCGCTTGATAACGCGTCAGCGGCTGCCACAGCGCGGACAAGCCCGACAGCGGCGGCGCTGCCGCAGTGTACGGCAGGGCGTAGTCCGAATTCAGCGCGTCCAGGGTCTGCGCCCGGTCTGCCGTGCGCGCGTAGACCGACAGCCCGAACTCGTTAAAGGTCCAGTGC